>JAIXZA010000113.1 GCA_027489965.1 Verrucomicrobiaceae bacterium | reverse complement strand
CTGCACATAGGCCTGCTGCTCCCAATGCATGGCGGGATACGTCGGCTCTTTCGGCAGCATAGCGTTCGTGCCGCTGACGCCGGGCAGCTTGCCTTTGGCCAGCACATACTCCGGCAGCACGACGTGGATAAAGTGATTGCCGCTCGTCGGCTGCGTGTAGAAAACCTGACCGTCGCTGGTGATGTCGAGGCCCCAGGTGTTGCCGCCGCGGGAGGCATACTGTTCGATCTTCGACCCGTCAGGTTTGAAGCGAACCACTCCGCTGCCGATGGTGGCGGGTGGAGACAATGAGACAGGGGGACGATCAGATGGGGAGACCTTTGTCTTCTCCTTGTCTCCTTGTCCGATGGTCTCCTTGTCTTTGTCGCCAAGGCTGAGGACGTTGTCCGATGACGAATACCCGTGCGTGGCGTAGATCCACCCATCCAGACCCCAGCGCATGTTGTTGATAACGGCGTGGGTGTCGCGGTTGCCGAGGTTGGTGTAGAGCTTGGTGCGCTTGTCGGCTTTGTCATCGCCGTTCGTGTCCTCGAAGAACCACACATCGGGCGCGGCGCAGACGATGATGCCGTTTTTGTAAAACACGCTGCTGGTGGCGAGCTCGATCTCGTCGGCGAAGACAGTTTTTTTGTCCATGACGCCATCGCCGTTCGTGTCGGAGAGGATGGAGACGCAATCGAGCGGTTTGCGGTCGTAGTAACCGGGTTGGTTGGCGCCGCTGTCCTTCCACGCATCGACATTTGATTGGCGGAGGCCGTTCGGATACTCCGGCGTCTCGACGACCCACAGGCGGCCTTTTTCATCCCAGTCGATGTTCATGGGTTTGTTGATCAGCGGCTCGGAGGCGACGAGGCTCAAGTTGAACTCGGGATGCACTTCGAGCGCCTTCGGCAGCTCCTGCGGGCTGGGGCAGCCGCCCTCGACGTAGCGCAACGCATCGCCCAACTCAGCCGGTTTGCAGAGTTCGTCGATGTTTTCCCGCTTCCCGGCCCAAGCGATGCCGCGCAGGATCAGGGTGCGGATGCCGTTGTGGCTAAAATTGCGATGGTAATGGCCGGGGATGCAGGTGAAGGCGCGATACTTCTCCTTCTCGTAGGTCCACACCTGCGGCTGGATGTCGTAGATGTTCACGGCCTTCTTTTTCGCCACGGCCTCGGCGGCGCGGGCTTGGGCTTCTTTGTTGCCGCCTTTGAGCTGCGGAGTGTTCGGCGTGTAGGCGGCGGCGAGGATCTTGGCCTCGGGCAGCAAATCCATGTCGTAGTAGATTTCGTCGTCGATGTCGAAGTTGCTGATGTCCTTCGTGATCGCGTTGTCGTGGTCGGTGAAATAGAGGCTCATCGGGGCCTCCAGCCACTTCGTCTGCCCGAAATGCCACGAGCCGCCGATGATGGTCTTGAACCAATCGTGGTCCTTCGACACCGACGCCGCGTGAATCGTCACGATACCGCCGCCTCGGGCGAGGAACTCCATCAAATTCTTCCGCTCATCGCCGATCTTGATGTTTCCCGCTTCTTGAGCGTGCAGGATGAGCACGTCGGTCTTGTCGAGTTGCTCCTTGGTCGGGAATTCCATGCCACCCTCGCACTTCGCGCCGCGTTCATTGAGCATCGGCACCCATTCCTTCAAAAACTGCGGGAAATCATGCGCACCGGGGCCGTGGGATTTTTTGCCAGCGCGAATGAAGACCCGCAACGGCTCTGCTGAAGTGGCAGAGGGCGGAGAGCAGAGAGCGGAAAGACAGAGCGCAGCGAGAAGGAGGCGTTTCATGGTTGGTGGTCGATGTTACGCGATACCAACGGCGTTTGTGAAGCGCTTTTACGCACCGAGCACTATCGGGAATGCACATCTACATCCAGAGGGAATCTTCGACTGCTTGCTAGACTCACAGAGTCATGGGTCGCATGGCGGCACCTTTTTCCAGGCAGGCAGGAATGGTGCGGCGGAAGTCGTCCAGGCTGACTGGCTTGGTTAAGAAGGCGTTCATGCCAGCCTCTTTACACTCTTCCTTTACACCCGTCAGCGCATGTCCCGTCATGGCGATAATGGCGGGTTGGTTTCTGAGATTAAAGTTTCCACGAATGCCTTTAGCAGCGTCGATGCCTCCCATGACTGGCATTTGAAGATCCATGAAGATCAGATCATAGCCACCAGTCATCATCATTTCGACGGCTTCTTGTCCATTATTGGCAACATCAATGCCCGCATAACCCAAGCGCTGAAGTAGCATAACGGCTATTTTTTGATTTAGCGGTTGGTCCTCGACGAGGAGAATGCGTGCTGGATGACTCTTGGCAAAGCTATCCCCGTTAGCGTTGGCTGCTGCTGCAATCGCGCGATTGGTGGATTGAGAAATGTGGGCGTCATGACCTGCTGCTCCAGCACGGTTCTGCGTAAACTGTGCTTTATCCTCAATGGCAGTATATTGTGGTTCAACTGCAACAGCCTGAGGATTGGTCATTGGGTGGGAGGCTGGCCTTTCGGCCATCATCGGCTGTAGCATGGGTTGGAGCATCGGCTGCAACATCGGACTGGTCGAAGGTCGTAGGCCTAAAGTCTGGTTGTTCGGAACGTTGCGCGGCATACGGATCAACTCGGCGAGCGAGCGCAAAAGATCGCGACGTTTTGCGGGTTTGGCTAATTTGACAAAACGATTGTTTTCTGACGGTGCATATTGATCACGCAACTTCCAAAGAGTGTAAGGTAACAGTAAGATGACAGCGGCTCCTTTAGACGAGGCTACTTGTGTGATCTGCCGAGACGCTTCTGGAAGATGATCGCTGGCATCAAAGATGAAGATCGTGGCATCCTCAAGATCACGTGCTAGTTCATCCAGAGGTAGATTGACTTTAGGCTGCGCGATCCCTGCAGCACCCCATTGGTGGAGCGTCTGCTGGATGATTTGTTGGGTTGTCGAATAAGGACTATGATAAACGATGCGGCGATCTTTGATGGTATCAATCCAGGCGAGTTCTTCTTCGCGCCCTTCAACGTCTGGGGAGATGCGGAGTGGTAGCTCAAAGAAGAAATCTGAGCCGCGACCTTCTTCGCTGACGACGCTGATTTCACCGCCCATGAGTCGGCAGAGTTTTTTGCTGATGGCTAGACCAAGGCCAGTGCCACCATACTTTCGAGTGGTGCTGGTGTCGGCCTGAACAAAGGCTTGGAAAAGACCGCTCAATTTATCAGGTGCAATGCCAATGCCTGTATCGCGTACCGAGAAATGCAGGTGTGCGATGTCGCCTTCCTTACTTTTGCGACTGACTTGACGGGCAAGAATGAGGATCTCGCCCTTTTCAGTAAACTTGATGGCATTGCCAACAAGGTTCACGAGAACCTGTTTCACGCGCTGGAAGTCACCGCGGAAAAGGCGCGGTAGGGCGGCATCGACATGGAAGTTAAGTTCGACTCCTTTTTCGGCAGCGCGATAGGAGAAGACGTCAGCCACTTCGGCAATGAGTTTCTCCATTTCGACAGGCACGTCTTCGATTTCCATTTTTGCAGACTCGATTTTGGAAAAGT
>JAIXZA010000068.1 GCA_027489965.1 Verrucomicrobiaceae bacterium | reverse complement strand
TAGGCCTCAGCGGGCCGGTGGGCTTGGCGGCCTCGATGTGCATCTGCCCCGGAATCGTCTGCGCCACGAGCGCCGGCAAGCTGCCTTCATAAGCACGCACATAATCGACCACGAACTCATCTTCCTTCGTCGGGTCCTTTTCCCATTGATTGGTGGCACCCGCCCATGCAGCGGCCTCGCAGCTTAGCGTCAGATAGCCGGGCTTTTGGCAGGGGCCTGTCGATGGCGTCTTGCCGTTGTCCTTGCTGCCGAGTCCGATTAGATTGGTGCGCCCCACTTCCCGACCATCAAAAAAGGCCACATAGACGTGCTCGTCCCAATACAAGCCGAAGCGGTGGAACTCGCCATCCGCCAGTTCCGGTGTCGGCGCGAGTTTGACCCCGGTGGAGTTATGTTCTTTGCTATAGCCGTTCCAATGAAACGCCATGCCGTAGTGAGGCTCGCCCGCCTGCTGAAAGCTCTCCATGATGTCGGTCTCGATGCCTGTGCGAGTATCGGCGCTGTTGACGTTGCCACACATCATCCAAAACGCGGCCCAATAGTCCGACTTCATGTTCTTCGGCAACTTCGCTCGTGCTTCGAAGTAGCCGTAACGCTGCGCAAACATCGTCTGCTTCGGATCATAGTCTTTTCGCGTCCGCACCGCCGCGCAGTCGTAGCGCAGCACGGGATCATCACTCAAACGAATGCCCAGATGCAGCGCTCCATCCCTCACGCTGGCCAGCGACGCCACCCAACGACAACTCCCCTGCCGTGGCATCTCCGGCGCTTGCCATTTCGTTGTGTCGAGTTTGTCTCCATCGAACTCATCGCTGAAAGTGAGCTTGAAGGTGCTCAGGTCGAGTTGCGCCTGAGCCGCCGTCGCAAGCAGCAGGGCGAACACCACGAAGATGCGGCGGAGTGAATCTGGAAGAAGTAGATCGGGCAGGTGCATATCCGTCATCTTGAGCGCCGCGATGCCGCTTGTCTTCATGATTTGTATCCGCATTAGTTCAGCGAGACTATTTCTGAATCACGTCATGCCCCGTCGCACGCCCGAGAAAACCACCTTCATCAATCCGCTACCCGTCAAAGACCTGCTCGTGTCCGGCAAGGAACTGGGCCTGCCGATGGTGGACTACATCGCCGCGAATCATCGCTTCAGCGCAGGGCGCATGAGCTGGCACTCACACGACGGCCATGAAATCCTCCTGCTGCTCAGCGGCACCACTGGCTACGAGTTTCGCGGCGGGCGGAAGCTGCAGTTACGCGGCAGCGAGATCATGGTCATCCCCTCCGGCACGATGCATCGTGGCCAAAAAGATGTGCGCCTGCCTTCCACGCTCTGCGCCATCGTTTTTGATCCATCGCATCATCCACGGCATGCCCTCTTTACCAAACGAGAGTGCGAATGGCTCGCCAGCCATTTCGAGCAACGCACACCTCAGCCCGTGCCGATGAACGTGGGCACGCGACATTTGGCGAAGACGCTGCATGCCCTCATTCGCCAGCACGCAGCAGGCAAAAACACCGATGGCCTGCTCGCCGCACTGCGCGTGACCGTCGCCTCGATCATTCTTGAAACCGCACGCCATCACGAGCAATCCAGGCCCGTCGCAAACGTCAGCATGGCCGCCCATCTCATCGACCACATGGAGCGTCACCTTTCCGAGCCGATCTCCATGGACGCCCTCGCGACTCATGCCCGCACCAGTCGTGCGCGACTTTTTGCCAACTTCAAACGTGAAACCGGCATGAGCCCCAACGACTGGCTGCAACGCCGCCGCATCAAAGCCGCCACCGAACTGCTCCGCACCACGAACCGCAAGCTCGAAGACATCGCCGCCGCCTGTGGCTTCACCTCCGCCCCATACTTCTGCCACGTCTTCCGCAAATACACCGGCACCACACCCGGCGAACATCGGCAGAGGGCATGAGCTTAGCACCGTATTGATCTGGCGAACGGTAGCTCGTACTTGCCATCAGGTCCTTCGGGTACCATTCGCAGAAGGCTGAATTGATTTCATCAAACAAACGCATGTGGTCAGGTCACTCGGCTGTAATCGTGGTTGTCCGGCGCGGCGGGCAAGGACCTCATGCTTCGTGCGGCGCAACTAGGCAAGCATCACGGCTGACGCATCAGCTCACTGGTGGTGATGAGATGAATGAGTTCGCGGAGGGTGTGGTCTTTCGTTTTCCAGTCTGCTTGCAGACGGCGGAGGGCGGGCTGGTCGGTGAAGCCGAGTGGGCGACCGAGGGCGTAGGTGAGGAGGCGGTGGGCGAGGTTTTGGGCGAGGAGGTCGGGGTGCTTAACGAGGTAGGCGCGGATGTCGGCGGGGCTGTTAATGGGTTGGCCGCGATAGTCGCCGCTGGTGTCGATGGCAGCGCCGTTCGGGTAGGCGCTGCGGAAGTGGCCGATGGGATCGTAGGCTTCAAGGGCGAAGCCAAGCGGATCGATCTTGGCGTGGCAATCAGCGCAGGCTTGCACGCTGCGATGCTTCTCCAACTGCTGGCGGATGGTGGTAGCTCCGCGGATGTCGGGCTCGATGGGCGGCACATCAGGCGGTGGCGGACTGGGCGGTGTGCCGAAGAGTTTCTCCAGCAACCACACGCCGCGCTTCACGGGGGAGGTCTCGACGCCGTTGGCGGTGATGGTGAGGATGCTAGCGTGGCCGAGCAATCCGCGCCGTGGTGAATCGGCAGGCAGGCTGACGCGCAAGAGGCCAGACGGGGAGACGGTGGGATGGGGAGACAATGAGACAATGAGAGAGGGAGATGGGGAGACAGGGTTGCTATCGCTCGGGCCAAGATCTTTGGGGCTGGTTGTCTCATTGTCTCCTTGTCTGATTGTCTCATTGTCGTCTCGTTTCCCGAGTTGTTCCTCAAATGCCTGATCCATTCCATAGAGCCTCGCGAGTCCGGCATTGAGATAGGTGAAGTCGGCATCGACGAGCGCGGTGACGGGTTTGTTCGTGCGGATGAGTTCGGCGATGAAGCGCCAGGTTTCTTCCCGCATCGCGGGCTCCAATCGGTCGATGTGATAGGCGGGAAAGGTTTCCTTGGAAGGCGGCATGGTGCCGAGCTTGTTCAAGCCGAGCCACTGCTCGGTGAAGAGCCTCAGGAAACGATCACCGCGCGTCGAATCGAGCAGGCGGTCGGTTTCGGTGATGATGACTTTGGCATCGAGCGGACCTTTGGTCGCAAGCGAATGCAGTCTGTCATCAGGCGGTCCTGCCGTGAGGAAGTAGGAGAGGCGAGTGGCGACCTGATGAGGAGACAGTGAGACAATGGGATGGGGAGATGAGGAGACAGGTTGGTCGTTGGTCTCCTTGTCTGATTGTCCCCCTGTCTGATTGTCCTCAGTGAACTCGGTGAGAAACAAAAACTCCGAGGAACAAAGCAGCGCTTTAAAGACAGGCCGTGCGGCATCGGCAAAGCGTGTCTTGCCATCGAGACGCTTTTGCACGGCGCTTGCATACGGGGCGATGTCTTCACCCGTCACCTCGTGACGGAAGAGTCGGCTGGCGAGAGCTTGCAGTTCGGTTTGCAGGCGCTCGGGCTCGATCTGTTTTTCATCTGGCGCGATCTTCGCGAACAGCAGAGTGCGGGCGGGATGCGGTTTGTCATCGCGCATGGGGCCGGTGACTTGCCAGTAATGAACGCGCACCTCGGGGCCTTGGTAGAGGTGTCGGTAGAGCTTGTCGCGCTCCGCACGTAGGGCGAGATTTTCCCAGACGTGCCTCTC
>JAIXZA010000038.1 GCA_027489965.1 Verrucomicrobiaceae bacterium | reverse complement strand
GTACAATAGTGAAAACATCGGTGAGATTCACGTTTTGACCGCCGCCAGCTTGAGGCTTCAAGATACCATCTGTAGGTGTGAAGTATTCGGAATCATCCAGTGGGCGGAGGAAGCCACTGTCCAAGGTCATGAAGTGGCTGCCTGCCAAAAGCTGCTGATTGCGGCCTTGGTTAAAGAGATCGGAAACGTTGGCGTTATTGTAACCTAACTCACGCACGTCCTCCAAGTAGCCATGAGGAATGATCCCGCCAAAAAGTCCGACATAAATGGAACGATTGGTTGCCGATGTACCAGAACCTACGGCAGTCAAACCAGAGGCATTGGTTAGAGCAACGCGCACACTGTCTTTTCCTGACTCTGGAGTTGCACTGCCAAAAGTGGAAGTAGCATCTAAATCACGGAAGCGGAGAACCGATCCTGCCGAACGTGAGATGGCACCGATGGTGAGGGTCATCGTCTGACTGGAACCGTCGGCAGGCCACAAGTCGATCAGATTGGTACCTGACCGGACATTGATCGCACCGCCGGTTGTCGCTAGAGCCTCATTGTTGGCCGTCGTTGAACTGCCATGAATGCGCAGCCAACCGTGATCAAAGTTAATGCTGGCCGCGTTATTGATGCGGTCGTCATTGTTGCCACCCGTGACACCGCCTGAACTAGCATCCAGACGCGTCGTATTGTCTAACGTGATCATGCCCTGACGCTGAAGCGTGATGGCGCTTGTGCGGGAGAGGCTTGCATTGCTACCTGCCAAAGTGAGGCCATACTCGGCCCAACCTTCGCCGTCACCAAAGGTGTTAAAGTTGACACCGTTGACATTGACCGTGTTACTCTGCCATCCGAGGGCGACGGTGCCTGTGCGCAGTACATTCACCTCACCAGTTAGTGTATTGTTATTGGTCAAGCGAACTTCACGTGTACCCGTCTTGGTAAACCCACCTGAGCCACTGATCACACCACCCACAATCAACTTTGTCTGAAGAGAGCCCGTGAGGTTTCCTTGTTCAACGACACTGTTGTTTGATGAGGAAGAATCGTTGTGGAAGATATTTCGGCTAGCATCCCCCAGAACCGTGATGTTACCGTCCAGATAAGTGCGCGGGCTTGGGATGGTGTCGGCACCTGTATCAATGTAATTGTAACCGCCACCAGAGGCATTCGAAGCAGCGCCCTTAGCCGTGACACCATTCATAGTGATATTTACGGTATGGCGTGCATCCCAATTGCGGAAAAGGTTCAACCGGGCGCCGACATTGGGGCCATTACCAAGAGCCACATTGGTCTGATCTGCAGCACTAGGACCAGCATAGGCAATTTCAATGCCATTGGTGACATTGGCACTTTTTAGACCAGCCCAGAGACCACTGCTATTCACTGGCACGTCCATTTCGAGGCGTAGAATACCTTCCCTGACATTAATCTTGCTAAGTGCTGACCCAAAGGTCGGCTGATGAAGGACAACGGCCCCAGCACCTACGATGGTTAATTCAGAATTGCCCCCCTCAAGAGTCGCTTCACGACGGGTGAAATTGCCATCAAACAAGGAACCGTTTCTCACATTGCTGTCATAAGCTGAAAGGTCCAGACGTGAACCGTTGAATGAACCACCACCACTGATTGTGCTGTTTCCTGTCAGGACTAAATGTGAAAATTGGCCCGTGCCGCTGGTGTTACGAATGGCACCTAAACCATTCACGCCAGCGCCAGCTACGCGGAAGATTTCCCGTGATAGATCTGGATCATCACCATAATTCAGAACCTGACCACGCAAGTCAACGGTGGCACCAGCAGCCACAACCGTTTCGTTTCCGACTCCAGTTGCTCCTAGCGCACGGGCATTTCCCAGACGGAGTTCACCCTGATTCACCAAGATCTGACCAACGAGTGAAGCGCTTGCATTAGCCGTCGTGTAGCCATCTAGCACATTCGTGAATTGGTTAGCTCCGAGCTGCAGGATACCGTCACCCGACTTGGTGAACCCGTTCGCCGCATAAATAATCCCAGTGATGTTTAAGCCCACGGACCCTACGGTGGCTGGAGCAGGAATATTGATATTCAAACCACTGGCCGTCGTGTTACTAAAAGTCTGCCGAGCATTCAACGTCGCTGCCGCTGCAGGGAGTGTCGTCAGGATGGCTCCTTGATTGTAGGTAATCAATTCGGGCAGCGTGACACTCGTATCGATTTGCAGTGTGCCGGTATTGTTGATCACTGTCGTGCCGCGATTGGATCCCAAGGCATTGTTGTTCGCCGCACGCAGAGTGCCGCCACCAACAATGATCTCGCCAAAGAAGTTGGCATTGTCCGTATCCATCAAGACGGGCATCGTATTTCCTGTTGCCAGAGTGATCGTGCCGCCACCTTGGATTGTATTCAAATCCTGCACGGCCACATTATTCGACAGGAAGGTCAAAGTAGATCCCTGACTCATGTTGATAGCCACATTAGCACCGCCAAGCGTGGCGGCTGTTGCGGTGTTGGGAGCCGCAGCTGTACCGCCAACTTGGAGTTCGCCTTCATTCAGATTGAGCGCACCAGTCTGCGTGTTTAGCGCATTCAGGAAGACTTTACCCAATCCGGATTTGGTGATCTGCTGGGCACTGGTGTTGTTTTGAATGATCGAATTAATCTGCAAGGCACCAGCGGTATTATGCTGATGAATAATCAGCGCCTCCAAGTTGGCAGTACCGGCTGCATTCTGGATGGCTGACCCTGTGATGATGGTCGGGAAGGCACCCACGTTTGGCGTTACCAGCACACCCGCTGACTGCAAACTCAAAGTGCCTGTCAAGGTCAGCGTTGTCGCCTGGGCTGCATTAAAGCGCAGCGTATTCGTGGTAGCCGCAGCTGTCGTTGCCGCAGCCTGAGTGATATTTGTATTCGTGTTACTTGAATACGTGTCAGCGCCATAAGTGGCTAGGGCGGTGATCGGATTGCTGGTTCCAGAAGCCGCCGTCACAGCCCAGTTAGCTTTCCCAACAGTGGCGTAGGCACCCGTAGCTGTGCCTGCAGCTCCACCCGTGGTTGTCAGTATACCACCAGCTCCATTTAGGTTAGTGGTGGTTGCAATGCTTGCGATGTTAAAATCAAGGGTGGCACCACTTCCGACTGCACGAGTCACAGCGGCTAAGTTGATTACAGCGCTGCCACTGCTGCGGGTAATGGCATTGGCCCCCTGAGCAAGGGTGGTTGAGCCGATGACCTCAGCCGAGGCACTATTGCCGACCAAACTGAGTGTGCCGCCAGTCGTTCCAAAGATATTTGATGCCCCGCCAATGTTATCATCGACGCCAACTAAGTTTACTCCCCCAGCTCCGCCTAAGGTCAACACACCAGCATCTGGCAATTTGCTTCCATTATTGGTGCTGTAA
Organism: Verrucomicrobiaceae bacterium; assembly: GCA_027489965.1. GTDB lineage: Bacteria > Verrucomicrobiota > Verrucomicrobiia > Verrucomicrobiales > Verrucomicrobiaceae > Prosthecobacter. Next base: position 47,502 of record JAIXZA010000038.1, on the reverse strand, counting down.
TCTAGCACGAGCGTGCCTCCACGAATTAAAGCTCCGCCAGTCCAGCCAGTGCCATTCACGCCGGAGAGGGTCAGAGTTCCTGCTCCAAATTTCTGCAACTGACCCGCCCCCGTAATGGCAGATGCGGCATTGTTGATCGCAAGAGAGGCCCCTTGATCCACGCCAATAGCTATATTTGCAGTCAAGGTCAAAAGCCCAGTCAAGCTGCTACTGCCAGTACGTGCCACTAAGCCGCCAGAGGCCGTGCTATTTGTGATAGCGTTAGCCAATGTCATGCCGCCACGAATCTCCAGCCCGACTCCCGCTCCACCATTGATCGTGATGGCTCCAGCACCTAAAGCTGTGCCGCTCGTAATGGCTAAGGTGCCGCCGGTGATAGTCGTGCCACCAGTAAAGCTATTGGCCGCATTAGAAATGATCCACAGGCCCGCATCAGCTTTTGCCAAGGATGTCGCCCCAGTGCCATTATTCGTTAACTGTGGGGCAAACCGGTTATCAGAAAGGGTAGCACCTCTTAAAGTCAGCGTCTGCGTGCTGTCTGCAGCTCCAGCAAAGGCAATTGCACCGGCATTGCTAAATTCGATGCTTGGAGCAGTGGTTCCGATGACACTGCCATCTGCCCAGATATGAGCAGCATTAGCCCCAGAACCGATGGTAAAGAGACGCGACGTGGATTGATTGGTGAATCCAAGATAACGGAGACCACCACCACCAGTATTTGTGTCAATCACGAGATTAGCAGCAGCATCCGTAGCGTTACCGATGCTACTAGCACCATTATTAAGATGATACACATTCAATCGGTTAGCGACGAAGTTCGTACCATTGGTGATGATTCTAGTCGGCCCCGTGTAGGTGTTTTTGTTGGCAAACGTCGCGTCACGAGCTGTGCCGTCATTGTTCGTTCTAGTGATACCTCCAGCACCACTAATGCTACCAGAGAACGTTTGAACGGCATTACGCAGTGTCAAAACACCGGCGTCCAACTGTACTGTGGTTCCGACTGTCCCTGCAAGTCCACCAATGGTTTCACTGGAACGAAGTCTGAGCGCAGCACCGCCAACGGAAGAGCCATCAGAGCCAGCATTGGTTAGAGTAACGAGTGCATCGTCTCCGATTGAACTCACTCCCGCCACCTCTAATTCACCACGGTTGACGGTGATGGTTCCATTCATCGAGTTATTGGTGCTATCGAGAATCCATTTACCAGCACCTTCTTTGGTAATCCCGACAGAGTTTCCACTGCCGTTACTGATACTACCAGTAATTCTGTTATCACCCGTGTTCGTTCCATCCAAGATCCAATTTCGATTTCCCGAAGCGCCTGAAGTGAAAGCCCCATTGATCACTACCACTTTGTTACCATTGTTGATGATTTCACCACTGCCTGGATTCGTGGTGCTGCTAAAGCTCTGGGTAAAACCAATGTTCGATCCGAGCGTCAATGTACCTGCATTCGCATCATTAAAGATGATTGTGCCCGTTGCTGAAAGTCCACCTGCCGCACCAAGGTTATCGCCACCGCCAAAGATATCATAGCGACGACCATTAAAGTCATTCGTGCCAAGATTGATCACTCGTGCAGCGGTTAGGTTACCCATCGGACCGGAAGTGCCATTGCCTGAACCTAAATCACCTGCAAACTCGAGACTGCCGACTGCAACTGAGATATTCCCACTGAAATTATTATTCACATTTTTCAGAATCCAACGACCAGCACCATATTGATCATTGTCTGTTACATCGGGATTGACACTCAAATCCAACGCGACGGAACCTCCCTGATCAATCATGCCATTGATGGTGTTACCCATCGCATTCTGCCCATGTAAAATGAGCTGCTTACGGGAGACATTCGTCGCAGTGATTTTACCATTGCTTGTCGCTGCACTAGCTGGATCTGAGCCAATCACCAATGCCCCGACCCCACCAGCAGCAATACGCACGACTCCTGTCGAAGATAAATCTTCAAAAGTGATGGAAACAGCAGGCCCGATATCAGCCATGATTTTCGGAGCTATGGTAACTGTATTGCCAGCAATGGACTGGACGCGGGTGTTTGGAGCAATACCCGGTCCATTGACGGCCATACCATTAACGATTGAACCCACATCTTCTAAGGTAAGAACCGTGGTTGTGACGGATGGTGACGGGTTTACTCCAGAAAACTGAGCCGTCATTTTCACCACGACCACATCACTGTTCGATAATTCAAAGTCTTTGTTGGTCACCTGGGCAGCTGGACCATTCCTGCTCACATACTCCAAACGAGCCTCCTGAGTACTTGCACCTGGAATAGCGGCCACCCCCAGACGGATCGTTGGTGACTGACCCAAGCCACTATTTGCACCCAAATCATTAACGCGGACAGTCGAGATATTTGCGCCTGTTGAACCACCCGTAAGACTATTGGTAGAACTGCCAATGATGACACTGTTCTGGATTGAACTGGGCCCAAAAAGACCAAACCAAGCATTACCGCCGAGAGCACTTAACCTGACAGTGCCTCCGCCCGTCAATCCACCATTGATCACATGGTTAACACCGCTGTCATTGATTGTTAGAGTTTTATCAGAAACCACCTCAATAGCTGAACCTTTTTGTGTGGCGAAATAGCCAGCGGTCTCTGTTTGTGCAAATCTGATGGCAGCTCCTCTCAGAACATAGAAGTCAGCCTCATCGTCCACCCCATTGATGGTATTCGTTGGATTGGCAGTCACACCAGCAGCGTCAGAATCAATGATGATATTGGGGTTCTCAGGATCGGGCTCGATCGAATGATTGATTTCCAAAACGCCACGTTGGATGTAGATATTCTGAAAACGGTTTGTGTTATTGCCTGGATTTTCCCCAGCTGCGGTTACAGGCGCAGGAAGATTACCAAAGTTATTAAAGCCTTTTAACGTTGTAGTTCCAGCTACGTTAAATGCGGTCACTGTGGTTGTGTTATCATCTGTGCTGTTAAGGAAACGTCCCCAGATGACTCGATCAAGAGATCCAGCAATTTCAGTCACGGAGTTCCCGGATGGTGCAAAGTTTAGCCGATTATTGCTCGATGTCACAATCGGGCCAGCTAATGTCAACTTACCGCCACTCGTATTATTGACGGTGGCACGCTGAGTGTTAGTCACCGGAGCCCCATGACTTCCCGCAATGAGAGAACCATTCAAGGTGAGTGAACCTAACCCTTGACGATGCAAACGAGCATTACGGGCCGTTGTTCCAGCGGGAGAGGGATTCAGCGTGATGATGTTACTCAGAGATTGATTTCTTAGCGTATGAAAGCGCACAGCCGATTCTGCAGTCGTTGCTGATTGAACGATCAGCGCGCCAGAACCCAGCTTGCCGGTATAGGTATCATTACCGACTCGCAGCTCTGCACTATTATTGATGGTCAAACCAAATGTGGGTAGAGAAGACCCATTACCCCCAACTAGGGTGGCACCTGAATAGGAATTGTCGCCAGTGAGATAAATATTGCCTCGATTGATGACCATTGTGCCGGTTCCTGATAGGGTTGAACCAAGAACAAAATGGGTATCATTGACATTCAGGATGACAGAACCACGATTATTGATCGCAGTCCGTCCCACAGATCCTGGAGTACCATTCAGCCCGAATCCAGCACCAATGAACAATCGAGTTAAACTTGGATTCCCTGGGGCTCCGCCCAGCGTGATGGCACCCATTTGGTTGCTAGTATTGGCAAGCACGATATCACCAGGTCCCGTTAAGGCTAATGTGGTTCCTGGGCGGCTAATGACCGGACCTGCAAGAGACAGCACCGAGGCCGATTTGGACAAAATGGTTCCATTTTCTCCCAATAGAACCGGACCTCGAAGAGTGCCGCCGACAGTGCCACTATTCAAATTACCGCCACGCAGGAAAATGGTTTCATTGGTCACAAAAGAACTTTGAATTTCTAAAGCCGCGTTTGCTGCAACTGAAGTTAACCCCTTCGGAGAACCAAGAGAACCAAAAGCAGCATCCAGCGTGCTAGCTCCAGCAACAAGGGTGCCACTCAAAATGCTTACTGTGCCAGTGTAGTTACTCGAAGTGCCTCCCAATGTCTCCGTCCCGGCACCACGTTTAATGACCCCACCTGTACCATTGATTTCAGGAGCAATCGTTCCTCCGGTGCTGCGATTGAGAATCAGATAACCATTATTCGTTATCGCTCCGCTACCGAGGCTGCCACCACCACCGCCTTCTCCCAATTGAAGAGAGCCTGCAAAGATATTTGTACTGCCAGTATAACTATTGTTACCGGTGAGAATGACCTTGCCCTGCCCAGTCTTCGAAAAGGTGAGTGCGTTTGGAGATGAATTGGGATTATCCACGATGGGCACTTCAATCTTGAGACTGCCCAAAGTGTTGTGCTGATGAACAATCAACTCATCATCAATAAGCCCACCGCCACCTGTGAGACTGCGCCCCGAAGGAGAATCCAATTCATCGCGGATTCGAATATCACGTGGTCCGATATTTTTGGTCACCAAAATGCCACCGTCATTAATAATTTTATCGGTATCATACAAGGTAACTGAGATTGAAGCCTGATCATTAGGTGTGTTGAACCGTAATGAGTTCACGTTATCAGAAGATTCCCAATTGAAACTAACATTGCCATTAGGGTCTGAAGCAGCCGTGACATCAAAAGTGCTACCAGACATGCTGGCTGGGTTTGTTTCATAACCGCTATTCAGAAGGTCCGTCATCAAGCCATTATCATCGAGAGTGGCCCAAGTAGTCACATTGAGAACATTCGTCACAGCCTCAGGTCTCGCGAAGGTCGCATAGCCACCGAGAAGGCCAGCAGAAGGGGCATCCATCACGACTGACGCACCACGCACTTCAAGAATTCCGCCCGCCTGCCTTGTCACCTGGCCTAGGCCCAAACGTGTGCCGCTAGATGAGCCAGAAATAACCGTTGCGCCTGATTCTAGCAGGGTGCTTGTAACCTCGTCCGTAACCGTAGAGTCTCCACCCCTCATCTGGATTCGGCCACCCGCCAAAGTCAAAGTTCCAGGGATGATGTTGTTTGTAGCATTAGCCCCTGTCGAATAATTGAGGATCAGTTCCGAAGCTCCCCTCACGGTTGTGCGGCCAATGAAAGCTTGGTTGCTGGAAATACTCAATCGGCCAGTTTGCGTCAGGCTCAAATTGCCGGTCCCTGTGGTGGTTCCTGACCAAACATTGCTGGTAATTGGTCCCTTAGGGGCCGAAGTGAGCGTCAAGGTTGGAGTGAGAACATTGATAAACTGAAGAGCGCCGGCTCCAAACAGAGAGCCTGTCGTATCTGCCTGCTGTACAGCCAGCGTTCCCTGACTGCCTACGCTGACATGAACCGTATCCCCCAAACTACCGTCGGGACCATTCAAAACAACTCTGCCGCCATTCACATTAAAACTCCCAATGTGAGACGTATTGCTGGAAACCTCTGGAGAGGTATTGGGAACAGAACTTGACTCAATATACCAACCTCTATTGTCAGGAGGACCATCCAATGAAGTTGAGTTGACATTAATGGTGCCACGTCCGTTAAACAGTCCTGCAAAAAAGCCATTGGAAACACCCGTCGCAGGTGTGTTGATATTGATGGTGCCACCGCCCAGATTGATAGTCTGATTCCCACCGGTATTCTGAACAGATAATGCACTCAACGTTTGTGTGGCACCATTAAGGTCAAATTGGACATTCGCACGAACCCCAGCAACCAAACTAGCACCCGCAATCATAGATAAACTCGTAGTGCTTGGCAGCTGACCATAACCACCTGAGCCTAGTGCACCGACACCTGCACTACCACTATAAGCACCAATGGCTATAGTGCTGGTGCTGACACCTGCAGTTGCGGTATTTCTGATGATGGTATCGCCAGCATAAGTATTGGCACCAAGGACTTCCAAAGTGTTATTGCCATTCTTCTCGAGAGAACCATCACCTGTAATATTGCCGGCAAAGGAATAAATCTGACCCACTAAATTATTGGATAGAAGTAGCTTGGCATTTGTAGCAGTGCCAGTGGCCGTGCCAATCTGAATTTCAGAAGTACCTCCCACCAAATAGTTACCCAATAAAGCTCCCGAAACACCATTGCTGAATGAACGGGAAGCGCCACGTCCACCACCAGAAATAAAGCCCAACTCTTCTCCTGCCGAGTCACTTGTTTGAAGGCTCAATTTAGCCCCAGGCGCGTTGCTAAGAACTGCATTGGAACCAGCATCCAAACCTACAGACCCGCCTACTTTCAACATTCCACGATCCACTCTCACGGTGCCGCGAATCGCATTAGTATCATCGTTAGTCCAGTCCAGAGTTCCTGTTCCCTCTTTAATGAGCCATGGGAAGTTTCCAGAGACAACGGTGGCGAGGTTCGTGTTTGGTGAGCCAGTGAAAGCAGTATTGGAAATGGAACCCCGAATCGCTCCATTGAATGTCGTTGATTGATTATTGCCACCTAGAGCCAGAGCCCCGCTTGAACTGAGACCCACAAGATTCAAGACTGTACCACTGCCACCGCCACTCAGGCTTCCGATACGCTCAAACGGCATTAAGTTCACTGGGCTCACGGCCAAATTGAAAGTCACCGGGTTTACCGAACCAAATGACAATTGCGCGCTGTTGCTAATCGTATCCTGAATCTGATTACGCCCCCCAAGGTTAAATCCACCAGCAATGATCGCCCCCCCATTAAATGTCATTGTTCCAGTCATGTCACTGCCATTGGAGCCTAACAAAAGATTACCGTTACCATTTTTGACCCAATCACCACTTCCTTTCAAGGATGCCGCCACTTGGCTCACGGATCCAAAGGCAAAGGTTTTGGCTGGCGACGCACCACTAGACGCAGTGCTATTACTCATCAGCACTTGATTCGCGTTTAAAATCTGAACGATGTAGGCTCCGGGAATATCATTGGATGAATTCACATCACGGATGCTCATACCCACCGCCAAATTTTGTGTTCCGCCGGCCACATTGATAATTGGGAAATCATTGCTCGCTGCGACAGTGGAAGTGACATCGGCTTCAGTAACATGATTCGAAGTCAGGACGGCACCTGAACCAATCGTGATAATCGAATTTTGTGAGGCTGTGAGTCTGTTGATGGTGTCTGATGTATTGACGTTCAGGCTTGCATTTGAAACTGAGACATTCGCTGCATCGCCTAACAATCCACCATTAAGAATAACCGCACCGCCTGAAATATTAAGCGCCCCTGTAAAAGTATTTGCTCCAGTAAGAGTCAAGGTGCCAGGGCCAATCTTGTTGACGCTTCCACTACCACTGATAGCACCGGCATAGGTTGTATTGACGCCACTGAGTCCTGTCGTAAGCGTGCCTGAACCGAGCAGAACATTCCCGCCATTCACGCCACCACCAGCTAACGAGCCGATGGTTTCGTTTTTACCATTGAGATCTAACCTAACGCTTGAGACGTTGGCTAACGTTAGATCTGTGCGATCAGGCAGAACTTCAACCGTGGCACCTGACGATACCTGAACTTCACCCGCATTAATCGTCGTACTGCCAGTGTAGCCATTCCCACCGGATAACACCCAGTTGGCGCTGCCAACCTTTACGACGTTACCCAGGCCTGCTCCAGTAATGCCAGCCATGGTAATTACACCGTTAAGATTCAGAGATCCGGTGTCATTGAATGTAAGGTTTGTTGCGCTAGCGCCATTTCCTAGTGCCAATTGACTACCTGCCGCAGAAACAAAACTGCCGACACTTGTGCTGGAACCATTATTCAATTGCAACGTAGAACGCTCGTTATTCAAGGCAAAGGAACTATTAGCTGCTAGTGAACTACCAGAGCCCAAAACGACCAGCCCAGTGCCGTTGACGGTAACGTTAGGGTTGGTTGTCACAAGTGCGCCACGGAATGTACCGTTGGTAACATTCAAAGCTCCGGCCGTGGTTACCGTAGTGGCTTGAAGAGAGCCGTCGGTCACCGTCACGGAGCTAGGCGTTAGTGTTGTCGCCTGCAAAGATCCTGCATTTACCGTCAAGGGACCCGTAAAGGTTTGGCCAGCAGTGAAGGTTTGTGAGCCTAACCCATTTTTCACCAAGCCCCCAGTACCGCTGATGATACCAGCGTAGGTCAGACTGTCTGACTCTACCGGAGCTAAGGTAAGATTGGCTGTACCCAAGGTCACATTCCCGCCCACCGCTCCACCCGTAGTAAGTCCGCGCGCTGTACTATTGAAATTTTGCAGATTGAGCAGAACACCAGCAACATCAGCTAGCTGAATGACTGAGTTGGGAGACAATGCTGTGGCATTCCCTGCCAAGAGCGATCCAGCCTCAATGCGCGTGATGCCAAAGAAAGTATTGGCTGAGGTAGGTGTTAGAGTCAGGGTTGTCCCGGCAGATTTACGAATGGCGACTCGATCAATTGAATCACCGCCAACTCCTGAGATATTTTGAGTTAAAGTCACCGCATCTGTGCGGTTTATGGTCAACAAACCATCATTAGTTGCGGTGCCGTTAAGCGATCCTGGTGTCTGCGCGAAAACAAGGTTAGTTCCAGGCACAGAACCCACCGTGTTACCGTTACCAATCAATACACGGCCACCTGTAATCGTAAGTGTGCCGGTCATGGTATGAGCCGCTGCATTATCAAACCGCAAAGAGCCATCTCCTGCCTTCACTAAATTCACCACATCTGTTCCATTGTTATCAAGGATCGACGAGACGACCATGGTATTTTGGTTTTGCCAAAAATAGAGCGTATCTGCGACCGTATCTGCGGCTCCACCAGCAGTGATCGTGCCGCCTGATATGGTCGTGGCATTATTGTCATTTTTCAAAATACCACCTGACGTAATGTTCAATCTCGTTGCCGCATTCTGTGTCAGGTTGAAGGCACCCGAATTGAATTTAAGCGAATGAATCGTGTCATTCCCGACAGCCGTAACCGTACCAGTAATGCGGGCATTTGAAGTGGCCCCAGGGCTTGTCCAAGGACCTGTTCGATCCACGTAAGTGGCTAAAGCGGTGACAGCGCCGCCACCAACGGCCCAATCTGTTTTATTGAGCACCGCCCAACCACCGAGAATGCCGTTCACGTTGGTGTTAGTAGTCGTTAAACGACTTGCCGTGCCAACATTTAGCAGGGAATCAAAACCAGTCCTCGTAATAGCTCCGACATTAAGATTCGCGGTGGTTCCACCAAAGGTAACCTGATTAGCACCAGCGCCAAGAGTCAGACCATTGACTACCTGAGCAAAGGTAGCTCCCCCCTGAACAGTGAGCGTGGACCGATTCAAAGTCAGATTAGCCGCGCTATCGATGCGGTTACCTGCCGTTGCATAGTCGAGTTGCAGCGTCGATCCAGTTACGCTCGTGGCTCCCGTGAAAGTGTTGGTGCCACTATTCGTCCCGCCCAGAAGGACCGTACCCCCGTTGTTACTCAAACCAGGACCAATCGCAAGGCCACCTGTTCCTGTTACGACTGAATTAATTGTCAGTGTCCTACCTGCGTTCACACCCCAGGCACCCGAACCTGCACCCAGTAAATTCAGAGTCACACTGTTGGTTGCCGAGGTGTTGCTGATCGTCAAATTTTGTGTCGCACGGCGCATGTCAATCCCTTGAGCGCCAATGGATAACGTCTGATTTACGTTATCTGCATTCTGAAGAGTGATAGCCCCACCAGGATTATCGACTCGCAGACCGCCCAGCATCAAATTAGCTCCCGATGCATTGGAAACGCGGTAGTTGACCGCACCCGTCACATTATTGTTAAATAGAAGAGTGTCATTGATCGTTGGCACCGCATTTTGAAAATTCGGTGTATTCACCAGACCATTTACCGGGACCAAAAATGAATTCGTTACCGAATTGCTTTGGATCAAGGTAATCCCATGAGACTGCAAAGGAAAAGTCAGACTGGAAACCAGCATGACTAGTGTCACTGGCATACGCAGACGAGTGCGCATGGTAATCATGACTTGCTGCGAAAGATCGCGGTGTTTGGTTGAGCTTTTCATGGCGACAGGCGGTTGGGGCTTTTCAGCTTATGAGTGAGACAACCAGAACGGCTGGAATCTCAAAATTAATTTTTTAGAACTTAAAACACGAATTCAAATACCTTGAATCATCAGTAAGCAGGCCCGTTCACAGCATGACTAGCTGATGGGCAATAAGGTTGGAGGAAGGATTTTTGGCGATTTTTGGCACAGTGACATTGTAATCACAAAGTCATGTCAAACTCCAAGCACAAAATTCACTGGGTCAAAAATAACTGAAAGACAGCTCTTTCTTTGATTTCCAATTATATAACTGGCATTACTGATCAACTCGGCCGCCAGTCACTGCTGGTCGGTTCATTGACATCCACCCACTGGATTCCAGGGCGGGTGAAGCGGATTTTTCGCTGCCGGAAAAGGGCACCCAAGGCTTGTTTGAAGGCAGTTTTACTGCTGCCAAAATTTTCTCGGACTCGGTCGGCGGGACTATCATCATCAAAGGGCAGGCTGCCTCCGCTGGCTTTTAGCGCCTCAAGGATCCGCTCCGTCAAGGGAGCCACTCTCTGATACCCGGAGGCATCCAAGCTAACATCCAGCTTTCCGTCAGGATGTACAGCACTGATAAAACCACGTACCTCCTGCCCCGCTTGCAGGGTAGCGGCGCCTGCGGCTGCATGCAGTAGCGCAATATGAGTCTTTTCGACCAAAACATTGTAACCCAACGGAGTACGATTAGTGACTAGCAGGCCAACCTCCTGTCCTTTTTTATAAGGGGCTGGCTGGCGGCTCAGGTGCCGATTCAACCGCGTGGTGGCAATGATCCGGTCGGAGCGCTCATCGAGAATGACATAAACAGCGACTTTTTGGCCCACCTCGACCTTTTCCGTTAGCTCACGATAGGGCAAAAGCAGATCTTTGGGCAGGCCCCAGTTTAAAAAGACGCCCACTTGCCGATGCACGCCGACGACTTCCAGCGAGGCAAATTCACCCGCTTGGGCAAATGGCTTGTCCGTCGTGGCGATGACACGGTCCTCAGAATCACGATAGACAAAGACTTCCAGTAAATCGTCCAATTGCGTTCCCCTCGGGATGTAGCGTGTCGGCAGGAGGATTTCCCCGTGGTCGCCTCCGTCCAGGTAAATGCCATGCGGGGTGCTGTAGAGCACCTTGAGTTGATTGTATCTGCCGAGGTCTGCCATGTGAAAGTTAGGCTAGGCCAGACTGCGGACTTTCACAAACAGCAAAGGCGGCTATGTCCCTATTTCAGATCTGTAGGTTTCACCCCACGCTTGAAACCTCTGAAACCATAAGGGTCCGCCAGATCTGCGCTGTCTTTGGTTCCATACATGAGAGGTTTAAATTCACCCACATAGTTCACATCGGCAGAGGCAGGAACTTCTAGGTCCAGGCCCCAGTGCACGCCATTAATCACTAGGCGACGCAGACTTTCATTGGTCAAATCAGACGCTGCACCCATCGTGGTGCAGAGGATTTTGTTGGTCTTGCCGGCTTCATTTTTCACTTCACGTGCCCACGCGATCGGCATCATGGGCTCGTTCACGGCTTGTTCCTTGCCGGCTTTGGTGCTTTTCCGGTAGTCTGCTGGTGGGCTGCCGACTTCCATACCGGCTACCACTTGGCCCCGTGCCAAGATGACGGCATCTGCGGGTGGCGCGGCTTCATAGACATCAGTGGTGCCAAACATTTCCGTCACGCCGCGCAGGATCGGATGCTCTTTAGCCGAGGCCTCCAGAAAGCCTTTCGTGGCCTCTGCACGGTGTTTGCCCCAGTGACTCACCCAGGTCTCTCCTAAAATGAGCCGACCAAAGCCGCCCTCAGCATTATTCCAGGCCCAAGCACCGTAAGTGCTGTTCGGCTCCATGTTAAAGGCATGAGTCGCTGTGCGTAGGCCAACGATTGGCACGCCGCGTTGCACCGCATCATGGAAATGCTTCATCACCTCATCTGGCCAGTGGCGGAAACGAATCAGCATGATGATGGCATCGGCGCTATCCAGGGCTTCCGGGTGCGTGAGGCTGGCCTGATTATTGGCATCAATAAAGCCATCCTTATCCACTGAAAAAAGCACCGTGGTTTTAAAGCCATGACGCTCACTCAAAATCTTGGCCAGCATCGGCATCGCCTCTTCACTGCGATACTCCTCATCGCCAGCTAACAAGACGATATGCTTACCTTTAGCCTCACCTTTCGGCTCATAACTCAAAAAATCATCCGCTGCCAAGACAGCACTGAGAGGGATCGTGACAAAAAGGGAAAGCAGAAGGCGACGTTTCATAGTTGGACCGATATCATGATCAGATCCGGCAAATATGGTCAATGCAAAGTTTCACTTCCCAAAAATCCCTTTTTCAAAGAAGCTCCCGTTACCGTAACCGGAGACAAAAGATTGCAGCGCTCACCAATTACCGTTTATAAGCACCTTAACGAACCAACCATGAAGCCCACACGACTCCTTCTCGCATCCCTCCTTGCCTCGGCTCTCTCAGCTCACGCACAGCAAGTATGGGTCGAAGCCGAATCCTTCACTAATCCAGGTGGCTGGGTGCTTGATACACAATTCATTGATATCATGGGCTCCCCTTACCTCATGGCACACGGCATGGGCAAGCCAGTCAAAAATGCCGAAACGGAGGTCACCATCACCGAGCCAGGAACCTACACGCTTTGGGTGCGGACGAAGAACTGGGTGGCCCCTTTCGATGCTGAAGGTGCTCCGGGGAAATTTCAACTCAGTGTGAATGGTCAACCTCTGGAAAAAGTCCTGGGAACTGAGGGGAAAGATTGGCTTTGGGAAAAAGCCGGCACTGCCGAACTCAAAGGCAGCGCCAAACTCGCCCTCCTGGATCAAACGGGCTTTGATGGCCGAGTGGATGCTGTTTTACTCAGTCGGGACGCCAGCTTCACGCCGCCCAATGAAGTGGCAGCCACCAACACACTGCGCCGCCAGCTTCTTGGCCTGCCTGAAAAAGCGCCCGAAACCAAAAACTATGATTTAGTCGTCGTCGGTGGCGGCTACTCCGGCATGGGAGCTGCCATCTCAGGCGCACGCCAAGGACTCAGCGTTGCCTTTATTCAAAACCGCCCTGTGCTCGGCGGCAATGGCAGCAGCGAAGTCCAAGTATGGGCCATGGGCGGCACCCGCCGTGGATTGTATCCTCATCTAGGAGAGATCATCGAAGAGTTCGCCGACCGCGCCAGCAATAGCCCAGCAGCTGATCCAGCCGAGTATAACGACAAACTCAAAGAAGACGCTGTGAAGGCGGAAAAGAGCATGGATCTCTTTTTAAATACCCATGTCTATGGCGTCGAGATGGGCAAAGATGCCAAGAACATCCGCAGCGTCACTGGCCTAGACACGAAGACGGGCAAAGAAACACGATTCGTAGGCCAGTTCTTCGTCGATTGCACGGGCCACGGCAGCGTCGGTGCCCTGGCAGGAGCCCAGTTCATGATGGAAGAAAAAGGCCGCATGGGCATGAGCAACATGTGGGTTCTGAAAAAACACGAGCAGGCCATCACCTGGCCAGCCACGCCGTGGGCTCTGCCTTTAGAGCTGGCAGACTTCCCTGCCCCGCGTTCCATGGAGCCCGTCGGAGTCAAAAACAAACTCAACATGAGCGGCTACGACCTCGGCTACACGCCCGTGCCGAAGATGGAAGAGTATCTTCATGGCGAATGGTTCTGGGAAAGCGGCTTTGATAAACACCCACTCAATGACCTAGAACTCATCCGCGACCACAATTTCCGTGCCGTCTATGGAGCCGTCAGCGCCTTAAAGACCAAAGGTGGCGACAAATACACCGACTACGATCTCCAGTGGCTGGCCTACATCGGCGGCCCCCGTGAAAGCCGCCGCATCGTTGGGGACATCGTCCTTAGCAGTGCGGACATGGACAAAAACATCATCCATCCAGACGGCTGCGTACCCACCACTTGGGATCAGGACCTGCATTATCCGAAAGAGCAATACGCCGTCAAATTCCCCAACAACCCCTTCATCAGCCGCGCTGAATTTGGTGGCCATATTGATCGTAAAAACGGTTATCCTGTACCCTACCGCTGCTTCTATTCCAAGGACATCGGAAATCTCTTCATGGCAGGCCGCACCATCAGCGTCGAGCGCCAAGCCCTAGGCAGCACCCGAGTCATGCGCACCTGCGGCATGATGGGAGAAGTCGTCGGAAAAGCCGCCTGGATCTGCGTCCGCCACCACACCACACCACGGGGCGTCTATGAACAATATCTGGACATCCTCAAAGACCTCATGAACCAACCTGGTGCCATGCGCCGGGATAGTGTCGAGGCCGCACTCTATCTACCAGCCAATGCTAAAAAGCTCCCAGAAGTCGCCAGTGGTGAACTCGACCCTAAAAAGATGGCTGGAATCGTCATCGATGACGAAGACGCCGAACTCGTTGGCGACTGGAGAAAAGGCGAAGGCTTAAAACCCTTCGTCGGCAGCCACTACAGCTTCAGCAGCGCCAAAGGAGCCAGCGCCCGCTTCGCCTTTGCCGTAAAGCAAAGCGGCACCTATGAAGTGATCGCCTACTGGCAGCCTCATGAAAACCGTGGGAAAAGCGTCCCAATCAGCATCCTCAGCGCTGAAGGAGAAAAAAGCATCACCGTCAATCAGAGCCAAAAAGCTACCGGTAAAGATGGTGCACAGTCACTTGGAACGTTCAAATTCAACGCAGGAGAAGAATCCGCAGTCATCTTCCGCACCGAAGGCGCGAAGGGAAATGTCCACCTGGATGCCGTCCAGATCATCTCCGCCAAGTAATTTCACCATTCGTTAAGAAACAGACTGGCATTCCAGTCTTTTTCAGACAAGGATGATTCCGCCTTTATGCGGAAAAAACCATTAGATCATCGCGCCATGCTGGGTGCGACCATTCTTAACCTGCGCAGCGGACACGCAGTTTCACGCTCGTCTCTAGCCCGCCTCTTAGGTGCATCCGCCTCCACTCTCTGCCTTTATGCTGACCAGCTCATCGCTGAAGGCTACATCAAAGAAACCGGCATCGAAAAAGCCACCATCGGACGCCCGCAAAGGCTGTTAGGCCTCGTCCCAGAGGTGGGGTGGTTTGCTGGTATCGAGCTCAATGCCCAGCGTGTTCATTTCGTCGCCATCGATTTCGCAGGGAAAGTGATCTCCACCAAAGCCTGCCCACTGGCAGCTGATTCCGTCGCCTCAGACGTGATGCAGCTCATTACCACTGAAATAGACAAACTCGTCACCGAACAGAAATCTCCCCTGCTTGGTATCGGCGTTGGTGCCCCAGGCCTTGTGGACCGAAAACGTGGCGTTGGCCGCTATTTCTCATTCATCAAGGATTGGCAAGAAATCCCCATCGCAGAAACACTTAAAAAGCGTTTTAGAACGACGATCACGGTTGAAAACAACCTGCGCGGCATCGCTTTAGCCGAGCGCTGGTTCGGTGCAGGACGCGATTTAAAAGACTACGTCATCCTTGGCCCCCGAAGCGGTTTTGGCCTCAGCATCATGCACAACGGCCAGCTCATGCACGGAGCTCATGAAGTGGCTGGTGAAGTCGGGCTCTGGTCCTGGCCCCAACCGGAGGGTGAGCGCGCCCTGCACGACACCATGTCAGCCACCGCCATCTACCGCCGCATGGCAGGCCTGCCACTAGAAGCCCCCCTACCCGCAGACCTCGGTGCTGCCCTAAAAGCTGTCGCCCAACCCGGATCACCCGAATGGCAGCGCACCGTGCTCGACTTCGCGCGGGTCATCCGCACCGTCCAGCTCATCGTCGATCCCGAGATCTTCTTCCTGCATGGCCCCCTGACCGCCCTAGGAGACAGCTTTTGCCAGGACATCCAGGCCACCGTCGAAAATCTCAGTCCCAAACTACTAGGCACGAACATCCAAATCGTCCTCTCAAGCCTAGGCGATGACGCCGGTGCCCTCGGAGCCGGAAGCCTCGCCATGGAAACTTGGGATCCCGCCGCTAAGTAACGCAAGTCACGGAAGCGAAAGACCCTGACGACTTAAATCGCAGCAACTGAAAGCAACCCAATCCAAAGAACCAAAAACCGCCTAACGCTCCTCAAAGCCTGTGCCGTCCAGATAATCGGGTAAAGCTGCTCGTGATACCACAAGCGGGCAAAGTAGAGGCCAATGGGAGAAGCTGGGAAGTGGCCGCCGTCTTGGGTAGCTTCCAGCAGCCAGTCAGTGCCGAGATTTATGACAGCCTTCGAGGTCGGCGCGTACTTAGCAGATTGGCACAGGGCGTGCAGAGTCACGGCGGTTTCTTCAATCGTCGCAGGTGCAGTTGAGTCACCGCCCCAAGCACCACTGGTCTGCTGGGCAGAAAGTAAATAGGTCACGCCAGAGCCAATCAATGAGGCTGCCTGCTCAGCCAAACGTGGCTCTCCACTCAAATAGGCCACGACCATGGCCGTACCATAGACAGGGTTGTCATCACCTGTAGCATTTTCATTGCCAAACCACAGGGGGATCCACGAGCCGTCTGCACGCTGAGTTTTCCGCAGGTATGTCAGTGCCACCTTCGAGCTTAGGTGAATCCGAGCCTGACATTCAGAGGGCATTTCCTTTTCCCAAAGCCACCAGGCGAGCAGAGCATGAGCCGTCAGCTCCGGCGTGCTGCGATCAAAAGGCAACGTGCCCCAACCACGACAAAAGGTCGGCATCCCACCATCCCGATTTTGAAGATCCAGCAGCCAAGTGATTCCGGCCTGGGCAAATCCCGACGGGCTAGGGACAGCCCGCCCTGCCTTCAAGGCAATCAGCGCTCCTGCCGTATCATCGGCATCAGGCACGCCGCCAGGCAGATCGGTCCAGGCCCAGCCACCGGGGGCTGCGCTAGTAAAGGCATGCACGCTTTGGTATTGTTGCCCTAGCAACCAGTCGCGCGTTTCAGGCTGTATTTCTCCCAGAGCCTTCACGGCCAAAGTGGTGCCCCAAGTGGCTAAATTTGTATCAATCGGCCAACTGCCATCAGCACGCATTGAGCCTGTCAAAAAAGCCACGGCTCCAGGAATGCAGGGATGCTCTTTTTCACCCGCAGAGGCCAGAGCCATCGTGACGAAACTGGTGAGTGGCGTCGCTTCCAAATAACCACCACTGCTAGGCTGCAACTCTTTCAGCATGGGGGAAATGCGCGCCCACAGCAGTGCCCTAATCCAGCGCAGAGGATTCCACCACGCAGGCGGCGCGTTTTTAAAGCGTGTGTAACCGATGGCAATCAACGCTGGCAAAGCATAGCTCACCACAGGCATCCCCACTGCACCGAACCAACTTCGTGGCAAAGCCGCCAGCTCAAACGGCAGTGGCAAAACTCGCCGCCAAGCATTCTCCCCGAGTGTGCCGCCGATGCAGCAGAGCATGAGGATCGGCACCGAGAAAGTCTTGTCCTTTCCATAGCGACCAATCACCGCCCGGGCGATGTCGGCTGGCTCCAGCGAGCCGACCTGAGAGATGATCCAGGCTTCTGCCTGTGAGATGGCCGAATTCAATGAATCGGGCCGAGGGCGGCCCTGCTCCTTGTGCAGCGCACTCCAGCACAGCAGCGTTGTGGAAAGATTGCTCTTACTGATCGTCGTATCCCCCCAGCCGCCGTCTGTATTTTGATTCGCCATCAACCAATGCGTCCCAGCTTCGATTAAAGGCGCATGACGCAGCGCATCCACCTCATGCAGAGCCACCACCGCCGTCGCCGTACTCAGCGCACTGCTAGAAAGCTCCCCAGCCCAGTAACCGTCCGCATTTCTTAGCGACAGCAAATGAGAACGTGTGTGATGAAGGGCAATTTCAAGGCGATCTGGCATGGAAGGTGATTGTTCGACAGGTAAAGCGGCGTTCAAGGAGAACTGCCATGAGATTCATCCTAATTGCTGCCCTTTTACTTCCTTCATTCTTGCCTGCGGAGGATTTGCGTTGGTTTAAGGGCAACACTCATGCGCACTCGCTGTGGAGCGATGGCAATGACTTCCCAGACATGATCTCGGCTTGGTATAAAAAGCAGGGGTACCATTTCCTGGCGCTGTCCGATCACAATACCCTGGCCGTAGGTGAACGCTGGGTGAAGGAATCCGTGATCGAGAAAAAGAAAATCGCGCTGGGACCGAAGGTTCTAGATAAATACAGGGCTCGTTTTGGGAATGAGTGGGTCGAGACCCGTGAACTCTCTGGCGAAACCGAAGTCCGACTCAAAACTCTGGAAGAATACCGACCTCGATTTGAAGAACCTGGGAAATTCCTGCTCGTGCAAGCAGAGGAAATCAGCGCGGGTTTTGGCAAAGCACCAATTCACATCAACGCCATCAATGTCAGCACGGCAATCCAACCCATCAAAGATCTCGTTTCTATTCGGGAAACCATCCGCACCAATCTCCAAGCTGTGGCTGAGCAGGCGAGCAAAACAGGCAAGCCCATCATGGCCCACATCAATCATCCGAACTTCAAATGGGCACTGACGGCAGATGATCTGGCTCATGTGATCGAAGATCGTTTCTTTGAAATCTTCAATGGCCACCCTGGCACGCTGAATGAAGGCCATCCTGACCGTGTGGACTCTACCCATGAGCGTCTTTGGGACATCGCTAATACCATCCGCATCAGCGAGTTGAAGCAGCCACCGCTCTTTGGCTTGGCCACAGATGACAGCCACAATTACCACGGCGGAACCGTCACACCTGGGCGTGGCTGGGTCATGGTTCACGCGACTAAACTCGACGCCGACTCTCTAGTCACCGCTATGCAGAAGGGGGCTTTCTATTCTTCCACAGGTGTCAGTTTGGACGACATCCATTTCGATCCATCCAGCCGTCGTCTGCAAATCAAAATCCAGGCTAAGGCAGGGGTGAAATACCGCACTGAGTTCCGTGGCACGCGGAAAAACTATGATCGAGCGGTCAAAGAAATCCCCTCACCTGCCGGAGATCCACAGCCGATCCGGCTGCAACATGGTGACGATATCGGCATTCTCTTGGCGAGCAGCGATAGCCTAGAACCCTTCTATCAACTGACGGGAGACGAGCTGTATGTCCGCGCGGTCATCGTTTCTGATCAGGTCATGACCAATCCCTATGCTCCAGGCCAAAAACAGCAGGCCTGGACTCAGCCGGTCGGCTGGTGAGGGATTTCCGGTCATCATCGGCTGAGCGGCGGCGGCTTGGGGACTAGCCGCCCTAAGTTCCAGCCGCGCAACTACCCATCTTTGCCCGCCTGACAAATTTCTTACCTTGTTAAATGTTAATAGATCTAAATATTCTATTTGCCATTGTTGATATGATAATTATAATGAGAGTGTCCTATGACTCTCTTTCCTTCCAATTTTCGACTCCTCGGCCGTTCGCTTTCAAGAATCAGCGCCTGGGTCCTCGTGACTAGTCTCACGGTCGCTTTACATGCGGATGAGCCTAAAGCGCCGGGCTTCGACGACGGAGCAACGATCAAAGTCAACTTCCCGAACACGCCCGTTCAGGCCATCATCCCCTTTTACACTCAGATTACAGGAAAAAAATTCATCCTCGACTCATCGTTGGCCGGTGAACCACTACGCATCGTTGCCCCTGATCCACTGACACGCGCAGAGGCCGTGGCTTTCATCGAAGCCACTCTCATCCTCAATGGATACGCCATCATTCCAGTCGATGACAAAACCGTGAAGCTCATTCACCACAGTGGTGGCAAAAGTCCGACTCCTGAAGGATTAAAGGTTTATCATTCCATCAAAGATCTGCCGCAGACGGAAGAACTCTGCCACTACGTCATGCCGCTGGAGCACATTGCCCCCGAAGAGGCCGCCAAGGCCTTTCAGGAAGTCATCAAGCTGCATACCTATGGGGCCATCATGCCGATGAAAAATGCTGCAGCCCTCGTCATCACGGAGAACAGTGTCACCATCCGCAGCATCTATGAGATGGCACAAGTCATCGACGTGCCACCAGCTGAGATAGCCAATGAGATGATCCAGCTTCAACGCAGTGATGCTGAGAGCATCGCCGAGATCATCAGTGAAATTTACGAGGAGCAGGAAAAGGCCGAGTCTGCCAGCCAGCCAGCGGCTCAACCTGCCGCCGCGCCAGCGGCTCCCAATGGTGTCCGCACCGTCGCCGCTAATCCAGCCGGCGCAGCCAATACGGCCAACACCAATCCCAGCATCGCCAAGGTGAAGGTCATCCCACACCGCCGAACCAATAGCTTGCTGGTCATCGCACGGCCTGTTGATATCGCCTACATTCGCGGGCTGGTGGAGAAGCTGGACATGCAGTCTGACAGCGTCACGTTCCTGAAGAAAAAGCTGAACTATCTCGATGTCGGAGATTTCCTTGCCGTGGCCTACAACGCGCTGGCTAAAGATACCGACATTCAGAACGAAAGCGGTGGCGCAGGCCAAGGTGGTGGAGGCAGCAGCAGCAGCAGTCGCCGCCGCCCGAGCAGCAGTTCCAATACCCCATCCACCAATTTAAATCGCAATTCCAACAACGGTGGCGGATTGAATGGCGGTTTCTCTGGGCAGCAGGATGGATTCGGTGGTGGTGGCGGTTTTGGCTCAGGCTCCCAGAACAGTAATGCCAACCGCAGTCTTCTCGATGACCCTGAGGCCGTCTCAGCACCTGAATCCATCATCGTGGGTAAAACACTCCTCATTGCTGATCCTCAATCCAACAGCCTTGTGGTTAGCGGCTCGCCAGAGCACATTCAGATCATCGATCTGCTCATTCAAGAAATGGACGTACGTCCACAGCAAGTCTATATCAGTACCATCATCGGCCAGCTTAGCCTGGGAGGAGACTACAAGTATGGCTTCGACTTCCTGAAGATGCTGGATGATTTCACCGTGCGTGATAAGTCGCTCTCCTCGGGGACGGGTTCTGGGACCGCGACCGCCGTGGCAGGTGCCATCAATCTGCCATTCAATGGCGAAGGGTTATCCGCCTCAAACATGAGCCTTTATGGCCAACTGGGCTCCCTGAGCCGCTACATCAATCTCATGGACGGAAACAACAATTTCAAAGTCCTTTCCAGCCCGAGCATGTACACCACAAACAATGGCAAGGCAGTCATCTCTAGTGGTCAGCGTATCGCCGTGCCAGTGAACATCCTTTCCAATGCTGGTGTTGGCAACATCGCAGCAACCAGTGCCAGCATTGATTATCGTGACGTCGTCCTGAAGCTTGAAGTCGTGCCCCTAATCAATTCCGACAACGAAGTCACCCTGCGCATTGCTCAGATCAATGACAACATCGTCGGGCAACAAAACATCTCTGGAAACACCGTACCCACCATCGGCACCCAGGAGCTGCTGACGACTGTCACCGTGAAAAACGGCTCTACCGTCGTGCTTGGTGGCCTCGTCACCGAGCGCACGAGCGATGGTGAAAACGGAGCCATCTTCCTGCGCCGAGTGCCTGTCATCAAGCATCTCTTCGGCACAACCACCAGGGCCACGAAGCGTGAAGAGCTGCTCATCTTCATCCAGCCACGCATTATCAATTCCACCGACTCGCTTGATAGCCCGAATCACATCGAAGCTAGCCGCTCCACGATCCTTGAAGAAACCATCCGCTTCGGCATCCCGTCAGATGACATCCCACGGGCGCGCCCTTACGAGGGCAAGTGAGGAGTTGTATGAAGACAGCCTTATTGTAGAGGCACGCTCCACAAATGATTGCCTGAAGTGATGAAGAGGGTTTTACCATCCTGACCACCAAAAGCGCAGTTGCAGGCCTCATCTGGTGCGGTGGGAATAAAGTCAATGAGCCGACCACTGGGAGAAAGAATGTAGCAACCGGCTTTGAAGCGGTTCGTTTCCCAGTCAGTCACTTTGTTGGTGCCAGCGGCGACGTAAATGCGCCCAGCGGCATCCATTTTCATGCCATCAGGACCACGTCCGTTTTTCCAATCGAAGATGACCTTCCGACTACCCGGCTTCACATCGCCATTCTCATCCAGCGCATAGCGTAACAACTTCCGCGAGCCAGCGTGAGTGTTGTTATTGTTATCGGCGATGTAGAGATACTGATCGTCGGGCGAGATGAGAATGCCATTAGGCCGCTCGGCCCCCTCACAAAAAACACGCGTCACATGGCCGGCGGAATTGATGCGATAGACGCCTTCAAAGCCAAGTTCCATGCTTTCACGTGGGCCGTAGCGCGGATCGGTAAAGTAAATCCGCCCCTTCGAGTCCATGCACAGGTCATTTGGCGTGTTAAAGCGTTTCCCTTCAAAGCGGTCTGCCAGCACGATAATGCGCCCGTCCTTCTCCGTGCGAGTTACGCGACGCAACCCCGATTCACAGGCGACCAAGCGGCCTTCGCGATCAAAGAGCAGACCATTTGAAGCATTGTGGCGGAACACTCTTGTCTGGCCTTTCGGGTCCATACGATTGATATGCTTACCGTCGGTAAAATAGAGAGATCCATCCTTCCAGGCGGGACCTTCCCCTGCCCCGATAAGGCCATGATCTTTGGGCGCAGCTCCAGGCACAACAGGAGATTTTGAGGATGCACACGAAGCGAGAATGAGAGACGTGAGAGCTAATGAGATCAAAGATTGCATAAGATAGTGAAGGGATAGTTCAGGCTAGACATTAAGTACGCTACCGACTAGCTAAGTTCGTTCATGAGCTCAACTTCCACCAAACTTCGCAACGCACTGGTTCTTGTTGGTTTCATCGCCATCACTTTTTGCGCCCCATTGATGAGCATCGGCTCCATGCCAGGTGCATGGTATGCGGCTCTCATTAAGCCTGCTTGGAACCCGCCATCATGGATCTTTGGACCAGCCTGGACGCTGCTATACACCATCATGGCCGTGGCTGCATGGTTGGTGTGGAAGCGCGTAGGCTTTTCACGACCTCTGGGACTCTACTTTGTGCAACTGGCTCTCAATGCCGCCTGGACCCCCATCTTCTTCGGTGCCCATCAGCTCGGCTGGGCACTCGTGGAGATCATTCTCCTGTGGATCATGATTTTACTCACCCTGCTGAGTTTCCGTCGTGTTAATCCGGCCGCTGGTTGGCTCTTCGTACCCTACCTAGCTTGGGTCAGTTTTGCTTCCTTTTTAAACTTCACTCTCTGGCGTTTGAATCCCGCCTGATGAATTCGGAGATGACGCAACGTTTCATCCGTATGCGCCTAGCGTTCCTCTTCTTTATCCTCAGCTTACCGGCTTTCTCCGCAGATCTGAAAGTGCAATCGCGTGCCCCCTCAGGCAAAACCATACTTGTCAAAGAATCCTGGTTACTGGCCCGAACGGCCATCATTGTCTGTGACATGTGGGATTCCCACACCTGCAAAAACGCCGTGACCCGAGAAGGCGAGATGGCACCCCGCATGAATCAAGTGCTAACCAAGGCACGCCAGGACGGCATTCTCATCATTCATGCGCCGAGTAGTTGCATGGCCGCTTATGAGGGAACTCCAGCCCGTGAGCGGGCCAAAACGGCTCCCACCGCTGCGCGCATACCAGACAAAATCGGCGAGTGGTGCAAACAAATACCTAGCGAAGAAAAAGCCATCTACCCTTTGGATCAAAGCGACGGCGGCAATGATGACGAACCTGAAAAACATGCCGCCTGGGTCAAAGAACTGGAAAGCCAAAACCGCAATCCCAAAGGTCCATGGCTGAAGCAGATCGATGTCCTAACCATCGATCAAACCAAAGACGCCATCAGTGATAGCGGTGTCGAAATCTGGAATCTTCTGGAATCACGAAACATCGACAACGTCATCCTCATGGGTGTGCACACCAACATGTGCGTGGCAGGTCGCCCGTTTGGCCTACGCCAGATGGCCAAAAACGGCAAGCACGTCGTGCTTATGCGTGACATGACCGACACGATGTACAATCCCGCCTGCTGGCCCTTTGTCAGCCACACACGTGGAACAGAGCTTTTTATCCACCATGTGGAAAAACACATCTGTCCCACCATCTCTTCAGATCAATTCATTGGCGGAAAACCCTTCACCTTTAGTGACGCGACCGCTGGAAAAAAACGTCTTCAGATTCTCCTGCTCGGTGACAGCACCACTGAAGCCAGCATTCCGAAGAAGATCGCCCCCGATGAGCCACAATTTGAAGATACGCTGCGCACCCTCCTCGCCGCTCAACCCACGCTTCCTTTCTGCGATGTTTACAACGAAGGCCAAAGTGGTGAATACATCCGCCGCCTGCTCGACACACGCTATGACAAAGCCGTGAAGAGGAAACCGCAGGCTGATTACATTTTCATCCGCTATGGGCTCAATGACATGGCAAGACTCAAAGATTGGAAGACTCAGTTCCCGAAAGACTTCCGTGAACTACTCGCCCGCCTGCGCCAAGATCATCCCAAAGCCATGCTCATTCCCATGACTGTCATTCCGTACGCTTTGGACAATTTACACGAAGACATCAATGCCTTGATCAAGCAGATCGCGATAGAGGAACAGCTCATGCTTTTTGACATCGCCCCACGCTATCTAGCGGAACTCAAAAAAGGCTCCGACATGCTCAACTACCGCCGATTCCCTCTATCCAAGATCCCAGAGAATCTACGCGCCTTTGCAACGCCTTACATTAACCCAGGCACTGATCCACAAGTCATCGTCATGGACAACCGACTTGATGGTATCTTTGGCCACCTACCCGGCTGGGCGGGTGATCGCCATCCGAATCTCGCTGGCTATAACGTCATCGCCGACGAAACCGCCAAGTGGCTAGGGGCAGTGATTCTCTCACAAACCAAGTGAATCGAATGAACTCACCGCGCCATTGTTTCGAACGTTCTTGAGTGCTTTTGAGAGAGCATCTCCAGCCGATCTCTTTGAATCTGTGCTTGGATTCGAAACCTCTTCGTGGCAAAGTCAGTCCTATGGGTCGCTTTTGTCCTATCGGTCTTATTTCAGCAACGACTGCGCTACTCTTCAGCACAGCACGGGCCGACTGGCGTGCTGATGCGGGTTTTCCGCAATTGCAGGCTGAACTAGGTGCCTCTTTACCCACAGGTGACGGAATCCCCGTCATGATGTCCGAGGCATCGCAAGGTGGCAATCACTACGCTCAGGGCACGACAGGCACGGTAGCCTACGCGGGCACAGGCGTGCTCGCTGGGAAAACCATCACACCCTACTCAGCAGCCAGCGGCACCTCAGGTCATGCAGCAGCCGTGGCCAATTTCTTTTGCGGCACAGGTTTGAGCGTTTCTCCTGGCGTGACTGAGCTTCATGCTTGGCTGGCCGGTGACTTTGCCAATAACTTGTACAACATTAATCCGCTGCCCACATTCAGCGGTAGCGTGCAGAATCACAGCTGGGTCGGCAGCTTTGGCTCAGACAGCACTGACACGACTTTTATACGCCGGCTTGACGCCCTCATCAATCGAGATGGAACCATCATCTCCACACCCATGAATAACGGGCCTTCCATGTCAAAGCTCTTAGCCAATGCCTATCACAGCATCAGCGCCGGTCTGCGGAATGGCAATCATCCACAGACCCATAGCAATCTCGATGTGACGGGTCGCATGAAACCTGACCTCGTCGTCAATGAAACCCTGACCAGTTATGCAGGCCCTGCTGTAGCCTCAGTGGCGACACTTTTGCTAGACGCGATCAGGCCAACCTACCCAGACGCCGATGATCCGCGCGTGGTGAAGGCCATCCTACTCAGCGCAGCCTCTAAACAAAATCTCCTCGGCTGGAAACGCACCTCTAGTAGCCGCCCTTATGATGAGACCTTCGGAGCTGGCGAATTGAACGTACTCAATGCCTACCACATCCTGGCAGCAGGACGACAACCCTTCAGCAATAGCGTCCGCCGATCCCTGCAAGGTTGGGATAATGGCACAAGCAGCACAGCAGCCCCCAAGCGTTACTTCTTCACTCTACCCGCCGCAAGTTGGGGAGCCACCGTGTCCGCCACGATCACTTGGCACCGTAGCCTCTCCTTAAACTACTCGACTTCCACCTTAGCCAATCTCAACCTGCGTTTGGCAAATGCCGCAGAATTCACCGTCGGCAGCACCATCACCGAAAGCAACAGCAGCGTGGACAACGTGGAGCATCTCTTTTTACGCAATCTGCCTCCAGGCGAATACGCTCTAGAGGTCAGCGCAGGCACAAACAACGTGACCTATGGCATCGCCTGGGAAGTGCAGCTGGGAACAGGCCCGCAAATGACCCTGACACGCACTGGAACCCAAAACGTGTTAGCCCTTTCTCAAATTGATCCGCTCAAAACCTACACCATCGAGTCATCAGACGATCTGATTAGTTGGCAGTCAGCCGCAACAATCCGCACCGCCGACACCACCCCAGCCACCATCGCGACTTGGCAGGAAAGCATCACCGCAGGAGCTAAGTTTTACCGACTCAACTGGGCACCCTAAGCAATCAGCTTCTCGATCACCTGCCCGCCAAATTGCGAAAGTTGCTTGAAACGACCCGCGTGATAAAACGTGAGTTTGTTGTCATCCAGGCCCAGTAGCCGGAGAAGTGTGACGTGCACGTCACGGACATGATGAACTTCTTCGATAGCCTCCATGCCACGGTCATCGGTGCTACCAATAGTGTGCCCGGCTTTGACACCGCCACCAGCAAACCACAGCGTCATCGCTTTAGGATTGTGATCGCGCCCATAAGCCGTGCCACCGCGCACGCCATTGTCAGGCGTTCGGCCAAATTCACCGCACCAGACGATCAGCGTGTCATCCAGCAGGCCGCGCTGCTTGAGGTCTTTGATCAGCGCAGCTATAGGCTGATCCACCTGGCGGATGAGATTGCCATGAGCACGCTTGATGTAGTCGTGACTGTCCCAGGTACCTGCATAGAGCTGCACAAAGCGCACCCCTTTCTCCACCAACTTACGAGCTAACAAGCATTTCCGACCAAAGGCATCTGGCGCATCATTGCCGATGCCATACATAGCCTTCGTTTTTTCATCTTCGGCACTCAGATCCAGCGTCTCGGGCACCTGTGTCTGCATGCGAAAAGCCAGTTCGTAATTGTTCATGCGTGCCTTCAGTTCATCATGCCACGGATGGTCCACTGCGTGCTTTTGATTCAACTTGGCCAGTAGATCTAAATTGGCCCGCTGATGATCAGGCGAGATGCCCTTTGGCGGCTGCAAATCTAAAATGGGCGATCCCTTCGGCCTCAGAGGCGTGCCCTGGAACTGCGCTGGCAGGTAGCCATTCCCCCAGTTTGCACTGCCACCTTGTGGATAGCTAATTTCTGGCAATACGATGAACCCGGGTAGATCCTGATTCACCGATCCGAGCCCATACGTCACCCACGATCCAATCGCCGGATCTCCCCCGAAGCGATTTCCGCAGTTCATCTGATACATGGCCGTTGGATGGTTCACCGAATCGACCTGACAGCCTCTGAAAAAGCACAAATCATCCGCGACTCCACTCAGATGCTGCCACGGCTCGCTCATCCAAGCCCCTGACTGCCCATGCTGGGCAAATTTAAACGGCGATTTCACATAGTAACGCTTCCCGCTTTCCATCGCCGACTTCATCTTGCCTTCTTTGGTAAACTCTTTCAGATGCAGCTTTTCCAGCATCGGCTTTGGATCGAAGCAATCGATGTGACTTGGACCTCCCTCCATCATCAGAAAAATGCAATTCTTCGCCTTCGCCGGCACCTGCTGTGCCTTTGGAGCCAGAGGCCCCTTAGACTCCGCCGCCAACAGCGACGTCAAAGCCACGCTACCAAGGGATGCGCCCATTCCAAAAACAAAGTCTCGGCGCGTCGGCGCGTGAAAGGCACGTGATCCAGCACAGGGAAAGTAAGAGGTGTTCATGGCTCAGTAGAGATACGAAAATTCATTCGAGTTCATTAGCACAAGGCACACATCGGCCAGTGCTCGCGTTCGGGCATCGACATCAGAGGGCTGAAGATCGGGAATGAAATCGGCGTAACCAGGTAGCTTTTCCAGGAAGCTGAATTTCTCTCCCGTATTCTCTTCCACCGCATCTCGCTTCACGCTCAGTGGCGGCTTAGTCTCGGCGATGACGACGTTTGCCTGCTTTTTTTCCATCTGCTGCCAGTGAGCTTCACAGGCTGATTTTTCATCCGCACTTGGCGCACGGCCATAGCTGAGTTGAAATACACGCGTGATCACGTCAGCGGGTTTTTCGTTTAAAACACGATTCGCCAGAGCTAGCGCGCGATCATAGCTGGCCTGGCCATTGAAGAGGCTGAAGACTTGCGGTGTAACGGTGGAGACCTCACGCGCTTCGCAGGAAAAATCTGGGCCAGGCTCATTGAAGACCTCCATGAACGGATCACGTGCCCCACGAATCTTCAGCGCATATAAGCTGCGTCTGTGTCGCTGCTCCGGCTTTGCATTGGGCACCCAAGCCGCAGCAAACGTGCCCATGACTTGCCGAGGCTGCATGGCTACCTCGATATTGATCTCTGGCCGATTCGGAATGCCACCTAGCGTGGCATTCAACTCTCCGGTGATGCTCAGCATCGTATCACGCAGCTCTTCCGCCATCAGACGTCGCGGTTTAAAAACGGCATAGCTCTTTTCGGCTTCTTCACGGCTCAACAGAGAACCAGGAACCGAGAACTGCGAACTCCGCCGATAGGCCGCACTCATCATGATCACGCGATGCATTTCCTTGATGCTCCAATTCTTCTCAACAAACGTCGCTGCCAGCCAGTCGAGTAACTCAGGATGTGTCGGACGCTTGCCGGTGCCTCCGAAATTATTGGGATTCCCCGCGATAGCTTGGCCAAAATGCCAAAGCCAGAGCCGATTCACCATGGCACGAGTAGTGAGTGGATTGTCTTTACTGGCGATCCAATTCGCCAGTGCTGTGCGACGACCTTCGATACCATCAGGAATCGTAGTGCTGCCGAGCACGGACAAAACACCCGGCTTCACAGGTTTCGTTGGTGAAAAAGGATCGCCACCACCAAGAATGGCTGTCTGCTCAAGCTCTCCACTGGTCATGCGGTCCTGAGGCACTCGGATTGGCTGATAAACGCTGACCATCTGCGGAGTGCGTCCGTTATAGACACTGAAGGCAAAAGGCTCGTAGCGCTCCAGTTCCCATTTCAGACGCTCCAGGCCTTTGCGTGCCACACGCTCGTTGCCGTAATCCTCAGGCTGGAAGCCGACGAGCTTGGGCGGGTATTGATCTTCGGGCAGGTTCTTTTTCTGAATCGTATTGCGGGCTATCTCGAAGATACCTGTGAAGCTCCGCCCTTTTCTAGTGCTACCACCTTTTGCGATAAAGAGACGAGCCGCGGCCACCGCCGTATCCCAGTCTTTGCGATCCAATTTTCTCTCCGCATACCAGGCCTCCGCATTGGTCAGCAGTTTCTTATCGAGCGACTCCAGCATGGCAATATGCTCAATGCGCCGAAGTTCCAAATACTTTTTCTCTTCAAAACCAGCCGTATTTTCTGTCTTCAAAAAGGCTGCAGGCTGCTCAGCAAGCTGCGTAGTGCCAAAGCATGCCTGCATCGAGTAATAATCATGTGTCGGAATCGGATCAAACTTATGATCATGACAGCGAGCGCATTGAAGCGAGTGCGCTAGGAAAGTCTCTCCGACACTGTTCGTGACATCATCCAGAAACCGCTGCCGAGCGATTTTGGCGACCTCCATTCCGGTCAGTTCCCACGGCCCCATCCGCAGGAAACCCGTCGCGATCAACGCCTCCGCATCATTTAATTTCATTTCATCCCCAGCGATCTGCTCTTTGATGAACTGATCATAAGGCTTGTCCGCATTGAAGCTACGAACCACGTAATCACGATAGCGCCAAGCATTACCGCGCTCGTAGTCATTGGCAAAACCGCTACTGTCTGCATAGCGCACCACATCCAGCCAATGGCGTGCCATACGCTCGCCGTAATGCGGTGATTCGAGCAAACGGTCGATGAGCCTTGAATAGGTCTTATTAGACCCATTCGTCCTCTCCATCTCAATCACGAACAACTCAACCTCCTCCGGCGTTGGCGGCAGACCAGTTAGATCATAGGTTGCTCGGCGAATAAAAGTGCGCGCATCCGTTGCTGGTGCAGGATCCTTCACCACCAACAGTGCATCCACGGGATCCACAAAAGACTGAACACTAAACACTGGTTTTTTCACCGGCTGGTATCCCCACAGTGCCTCTGGTTTATAACGACGGCTCGCCCACTCTGGTGAAAGCGCCCCGGTCACCTTCACAGTGATGCCATCCTCAGCGCTCCATTTTTCAGCGTTGATTTGAGAGATCACAGCACGCTTTGCTTCATCGGGCCATGGCGCACCAGCGGCGATCCATTCTTTGATCCAGGCGAGTTGTTCCGCATAAAGCTTGTCCGCTTCCTTCGGCGGCATTGCTTCCCAGTCATCGTGTTGTCGTGTCGAGGCAAGATAAAGAGGACTTTCCTCCGGCTTCCCCTTCACCACCGATGCCTTTTCGCTCTCGCCACCGTTCAGCGTGCTCTCCAGCGTGCGCATGTCGAAGTCACCCTTGATCTTCTTGTCGTCGTTTCCATGGCAAGCCAGACACTTCTCTTGAAATAACGGCCACACCCGACGCACGAACAGCACCTCCCCATCCTCGGCTTGAAGTGAGGATGCGGCTAGGAGAGTAAGAAGGACTGCTTTTCCGATCATAGAATGATAACGAAGCGAAAATGGTTTCATTTCTTTCCCGTAGCCAAACCATGCAGTGCCAAAAAACTTGGTTTTGTTACTTTGCCGGTAAATCAATGAAACGGACTCTTGCGAGTTTCAGATGTTTTAACATCATCCTTTTCTTGCCGCGAGTGGCTCAGCGAGCGGGACGAAGCCTTTGTAGATCGGCAACTTCACATCAGGGAAGCATCCATAATTATGAGTTGGTCACAATCGACCCTTTCGACGAAGCTTGCTTCAACCAAGACTCATTTCATTCTCAAATCAAACCTAGACCTGGCATTGATCCTGTACTGCTAGCAAATTTACCAGCTTCGATGCCTAGCCCTTGTAGCATAGAGACAAAAAGGTTGGCCATAGGAGTGTTGTTCTGCGAATCAAAAGAAAGATTTTTTCCGTGTTTAAATCCGCCGCCAGCGAGAATGAGAGGGAGATTCTGATTGCTATGAGAGTTGGCGTTACCGAGGCAACTTCCGTAGAGCACTTGCGTATGATCGAGCAATGAGCCACCGGTTTCGTTGACGCCGCGAAAAGCCTTCAGGAGGTCGCCAAAGACGTTCAACTGCGCTTCTTCGATCTTCCGCAACTCAGCCATCTTTTCCGGCTCGTTCCCGTGATGCGTGAGTCCATGCGTTTCACTTTTCACTCCCGGCACATGAGGCACGACACTGAAGGTGCTAAGAGTGAGCGTGACGACGCGTGTGCTATCAGTCTGTAAAGCAAGGCGGATGAGATCAAACATGAGCTTCGATCTCGCAATAACCTCATTGGCATCAGCGATGTCCTTGGGTTGCGGATAGTCCACTTTCGGCTTTGGACGCTTTTCCCACTCGATGTTGCGTTGCAGTCGGGTTTCGAGTTCGCGCACACTTTGGAAGTATTGATCAAGCCGCTCGCGATCCTGTGGCGCGGCGGATTTTTCGATTCGTTTAGCTTTGTCCAGGATCAAGTCGAGCACGCTGCCGCCCGCCTCAATGCGGCGCATGGTCGCCGCTATTTCATCGGGTGTGCCAGCCACAAAGAGCCGACGATAAAGCCTCTCGGCACTTGTTTCAGCGGGCAAAACGACACCGGAACGCGATACGGATATCGAGTCCGCATAATGGTCACCTTTTCTCACTGAAACCGCGAGTGACGGGAATCGTGTATCAAGCCCAATCTTCTCTGCGACAAGTTGATCCAGTGAGAGGCTGTTGCGAAAAGTCGGCTGTCCTGGATGCGGTGCACCAGTCAGGAAACACTGCCCAGCATGATGATTACCATCCACCCCTGGGTGGGAGACACCTGCAAAAGTGCTAAAATGATTTTTGTGCGCCGCTAAGAGATCAAGATAGGGGCTCGAGGTCTCGCCAGCCTTCGGAAAGAAAAACGCTGGCATCATCCCCAATGGCACATGAATCGCCAGGAGCCTCTTGGAGGGAAGCTTTTCAGACGCACGGCCGATGGCCGGCAAAAAAAGGGAAGCACCGGCGGCGCGAAGAAAATTTCGACGTGTGGTCATTGGTTTCAAATGAGGCTGGTATAGGATTCAGAACTGGATTTCATTTTTCATCCTTAATCTTTTACCAGCTTCTGGGTGTGGAAGATCTCACTTTGGGCCAGCGCATGAATCAATGAACTTAATCCATGCCCATTCTTTTTGGTGCTTTCCACGATCTGGCGGATTTCGGCTCGATCTGCATAGCGAACCTCAGCTCCAGTTGCATAGCGTGAGAGATGGGAGACAAAGGCACGCGCGAGTTTGTCAGGAGAGGCGTTGAGAAGGGCTGATAGTTCGTTGGGGCCGTTGAATTGGCGACCATCCGTGAGTTCGCCAGTCGGATCGACCTTCGGACCGAGCTTGTAGGTGATGCGCCACGCAGTTTTACCTTTTTCAGGTGGTTCATCGCCTCTGCCATTAGAGCGGTAGCGATCTCGCAGGCCGCCGATGGGATCAAAGGCTTCCAGGGCGAAGCCCGCAGGATCGATCTTGGCATGACAAGCAGAGCAGTTGGCATCAGCACGATGTTTGTCCAGTTGCTGACGCACCGTGGTGGTCCCTCGTGTATCAGGATCCACGGCGGAGATGCCGGGAGGCGGTGGAGGAGCAGGATCATTCAAAAGACGATCCATCACCCACACGCCGCGCTTCACTGGTGATGTGGTCGTGCCGTTGGCGGTGAGCTTATGGATGGCTGCTTGGCCGAGAAGGCCGCCACGCGTGCTTTCGGCTGGCAGCAATACTTTACGCACCTCCACGCCGGTCACTCCACTGATACCGTAGTGCTCGGCGAGGCGCTGCGTAAGCATGGCAAATCCAGGCTCAAGAAGAGCGGTGATGGGTAGATCATTTTGAATCAGTTCGCGCAAAAATCTGCGCGTCTCCGCGAGCATTCCTTCATGCAGGAGAAAACGATACTCGGGATAGAGCTGCGGATCAGGCGTGGTTTCTTCGAGACGACTGAGTTCGAGCCACTGATTGGTGAAATCCTCAATGAAGCGCTCACTGCGTTTATCCGCGAGCAAGCGATCCACTTCACTATGCAATACTTCAGGACGATTCAGTGAGCCATCGCGGGCCTTAGAGAGCAGCACATCATCTGGCAGACCATTCCAAAGCCAATACGATAGGCGAGAGGCAAGCGTGAAGGTCTGTGCATCCACCGAGTGAAACAGAAACTCCGGCGAAGTGAGCACGGCGACATAAACACGCCGCATGGCATCCTCGAAGCAATCCCTCGCGGCGAGTCGTGAATGCAGCAGTTTCACATACGGCTCGACTTCATCGGTCATCACATCGCGGCGAAACGCCTTCGACAAAAACGTGGTCAGCAGATTCCGCGCATCCGCCTCGGGCTGCATGGAATGCACCGTTTCAAGTGCAGGCTTCCGCTCCTGCGGCGTGAGATCAAAATACATGCTCGGCACATAGCCACCCAAGCTGCGCACCTCATCACGATGGGGTGGAATGACATCGCCAGCTGAAAACTTGCTGATTGGTAGATCGCCAAACAGTCGCTTGTGACTCTCGGGCGGCCACGAGGCGTTGATCGGGCCTTCGATCTCAAACCAATCAATCGCCACACCGGGTCCCACATGCTTCTTCGCACGTCCTGCGACCTGCCCGACGCGCAATCCAGTCCACGGCACCGACACTGGATCAAAAACGATGCTCTCGTGAGCATCGAGCCACTCGGTAATCTCCGCTTCATTCGACTTCATTGATGGCGCGGTGAAGGCCCGCAGCAATCGACCGCCTTCCTGTTGCTTGCCCTCCTCATGCGCCCGCAGCACGGCAGCCTGATCCACGCCCGGCTCTGGTTTGCCCGCGTTCCACTGAAAGCCCCACAGCGACAGCTTCATGCGATACATGCCCGCATAGATCGGCGAAACATTCATCGCCGCCTCATAACCCGCGAGATTCGGATTGAGCAAGCCGACCGCGCTCTCTGATTTCTTCACGCCTTCGATCATCTTCTTTCGCTCTGCCAGGTCCGGCCCCTCATCGCCCACGTAACCTTGTTTGTCCTCAAAACCGCCGCGCACCGGCAGCGCGGGATCAGGCTGTTTGTCCTTCAGCAGCACGAACTGCCCCTGAAGCAGGTTCCCGCCAAACTTGAACAACCCTGCCGGATAGATGCGCTTCTTGTAAACTCGCGGTGGCGTGCTGCTTGTGGCGATCGCCGCATCCAGAGCCTTTTCGACCGCTTCTTCATACGCTGCGAGATGCGCGGGCGAGATGTCGAGCGCGCCCGCAATCTTGTCATAACCCGCCACCCGGCCATCCACAGGCAACAGGCCCACCACATCGAGCCTCGGCAGCGCCAGCAGGTCCTGCAGCGTGTTTTGAAACTCCACCCGCGTCATGCGCCGCAACCGGATGCGCCCGCCCGATGCCGGAGCGGTCATCGCCGTCAGTTTCGCCTCCAGTTCCTTCACAAACGCCGCTCTTTCCGCCTCCGCAGGCTGCTTTTTCTTCTTCGGAGGCATCTCCCCGCGCTCCAGGGCATCATGCACTTTGACGAGCAGGTCCAGATGCTGCGCGTCCAAGGTCAGCGCCGTCAAATCGAGGTCGCCCTTCTTTGTTTCGGCATCATGGCAGTCATAGCAGTGCTGCTCAAGAAAAGGCGAGAGGTCAGCAGCCCGCCCGACGCTGGCCGAGGCGAGTAGCGCGAGGAAAATGCGGCGAGCGGTCATAATGTCGGCAGCATGCTCGAAGTGGCGCAGGTCAGCCTTTCACGAAAGCCGTCACAATCGGATGGAGCTTGCTCGCGAGAACTTCGTAGCCCTCGGGGCTGAGGTGCAGGTGGCCGTCGGAATAGAGCGCGGGTTTGAGCGAGCCGTCGTCGTTGGTGAAGTCGCGCGTGAGATCGAGCAGGTGGACGTGGGAGTCGGCGTCGAGCTTCAGCGCGTCGAGCGTGGTGTTGATGCGCTTGGTGTCCTCATGCACGGCGCTTCCGGGGGCGAAGGCGGGCAGGATCTTCACGAGCACGACCTGTGACTCCGGACAACGCGCGCGGATGTTCTGCACGCAGAGCTGGATGCTTCTCGCGACGCTTTCGACTGGCACGCCGTTGGCGCTGATCAGCGGGCCGTTGTTCGTGCCGATGAGCAACACGACGACACGCGGCGAGACCCCATCGAGCGCGCCGTGGTCGAGTCGCCAGAGCACGTTCTCCACCCGGTCGCCACCGATGCCGAGGTTCGCGGTCTTCATCGCGCCGAAATGTTTTTGCCACGCGGCATTGAACGGCACGCCATCAAAGCCGCCGCCGAGGTATTGCGTGATGCTGTCGCCGATCAGGGCCACGTCGATGCCGTCCTTCGTCGCCTGCACTTTCTCGATGCACGTCGCGTGGTTCTCGATCCACGCATTCGCGTCGCTACCGTCTTTCGCCTGCCAGTGCGCAGCGGTCGGGACCAGCGGCCACATTTCCGGCAGATGCTTCTGCGCCTCGTGGCCGGGCTTGCGTGTGTATTCGCCCTTCGTCACCCACGCGAGTTCCTCGGCGCTCAGCGGCCAGCCGGTGAGCTGCGGGTCCATCTTGCCTTCGTTATAAGGCGCATACGGGTAAGTGAGAACAGGCTTCGATTTCAAAACGATGCCAGCAGCGGCTTTCGGCGCGCTCACGGTCGGCGCAGCTTTCGCAGGCGGCGATGAAGGCGCGGACGCGGCGCTGGCTTCCTTATTCGCTGGCTGCGCGGGCAGCGGCTTTCCGGCGAGCATTACTTCGAACAACGGCTTCAAGCGTGCCGCATACACCGCATAGCCCGCAGGCGAGAGGTGGATGTTATCCGGCGTGAAAAGGTCCTTCTTTTGCGATCCGTCGGCATTCGTGAAGTCGCTCCACAGATCGATCACTCGCACCTTCGTGTCGCTCTCGAACTTTAGTGCATCGAGCGCGGCATTGGTCAGCTTGATGTCTTCATAAAAGCGAACGCCCGGCGCGTGCGCGGGCAGAATCTTCGCCAGCACGAGCGGTGCGTTCGAGAACTTCTCGCGCAGGTTCTTGACGCACATCTGAATGCCCTTCGCGGCAGCTTCGACGCCGGTCTCGGGCGTGAAGAACATGTTGTTGTTGCCGATCATGAGCACGATGGCCTTCGGCTGAAGCCCCTCCACGCCGCCGTGATCGAGACGCCAAAGCACGTTCTGCGTTTTGTCGCCGCCGATGCCGATGTTGACGGCTTTGAGGTCGGGAAACTGCTTCTTCCACGAGTCGCCCCACTGAATCGTGATGCTATCGCCGACAAGCAGCACATCCACGGGTCCTTTGTTCTCCTGCACGGTCTTCACATGCGCCTCGTGCAGCTTCAGCCAGGAGTCACCGCCGAAGAATCCCGCGCTCGGCACGACCGGCCAGAGCTGCGGCAGATGCTTGTTCGACTCACGACCAGGGCGCCGCTCGTATTCCGGTTTATCGACGACATAGGCCCGTTCCTCTGCTGTGAGCGGCCAGCCCGTCTTTTGCGGCTCAGCGGTGACGTATGGATAATCGAGTGCTTGAGCGGAGAGGGTAAGGAGAGGGATAAGGCAGAGTCGTTTCATCATGGGATGTTACGGAACAGCCAGCGATGTCTCGACATTTGATCTATGCAATCAGCTCTTTGATCACGTGGCCGTGGACATCCGTGAGTCGGCGATCGATGCCGTTATGCCTCACGGTGAGCTTCTCATGATCGATGCCGAGCAGGTGCATCATGGTCGCATGAATATCGTAGCAGGTCGTCGGGTTCGAGCGGTCGAGTGGCTTGTAGCCCCATTGGTCGCTTTCGCCGGCCACCACGCCGCCCTGGATACCGCCGCCGCAGAGCCAGTTGGTGAAGACATAGGGGTTGTGGTCGCGACCTTTGCCGCCCTGCGTGCTGGGCATGCGGCCAAACTCGGTGGTCCAGAGGATGATGGTGTCGTCGAGCATGCCTCGCTGTTTGAGATCCATAATCAGGGCGCTAACGGCCTTCGCCATGCCCCAGGCGAGCGGGCCGTGATCGCGCTCGACGTCTTCGTGGCTGTCCCAATTACGACGAGGAAAGCCGTTGTCGTTACCGCTCCAAATTTGCACGAAACGCACACCACGTTCTAAGAGTCGGCGCGCAGTGAGACACTTGCGGCCCATGTAGTCGGCTTCTTCCTCGGGATTGATTTCCGTGGGCCAGACTTTGCGATGCTCCTGGATGCCGTACATCGCTTTCATCGCATCGGACTCCTTTGATATGTCGAGAGCTTCCGGCGCGGCGAGTTGCATTTTGGCCGCGAGTTCGTAGCTCTTGATTCGCGAATCGAGCCGCGAGTCTTCCTCACGATGCTGCATGTGTTTTCGGTTTAACTGCTCCAGAAGCTCAAAACCTCCGCGGTCCGACCTTGCCGAGATGTAACGTCCTGATTTATGCGGAAACAAATCGCTGATGGGCGTCTCCGCACCGGGATAAATGATGGTGCCTGCATGCTGCGATGGCAGAAAGGCGCTGTCCCAATTTTTCGGGCCATTCGAAGCAAAGCCTCGATGATCCGGCAGCACGACAAAGGTCGGCAGATTGTCGCTAAGCGAGCCGAGGCCGTAACTGACCCAGCAACCCATGCCAGGGAAACCCGGCAAGTTAAAACCTGTCGCTTGCAACAGTGTGCCTTGAGAATGCACACCCGTTTTACCCACCATGTTATGCACGAAGGCCATGTCATCTGCGCAAATGCCTAGTGGTGCGACGACTTCGCTGAGCATCTTGCCACTCTGACCGTAAGGTTTAAAATCCCACACGGGCTTCTTCCAGGGGCCGAGACCGTTTTGAAAAGCTTCCACGGCTTCACCGAAATCGGAATTCTTGCCATGATGTTTGATAAGCGCTGGCTTGAAATCAAAGAGGTCGATGTGACTGGCGGCACCGCCCATGAAAAGCTGCACCACACGCTTCGCCTTCGGAGGGACGGACAGTGCGCGTTGCCGCTGCTCTGCTGCCTCTAGGGAGGTGAACGCTAGGGCTCCAAAGCCTTGACCAGCAGATTGAAGGAGTTGGCGGCGGGTAATCATCATCAAGTTTCCACTATTCATAACGTGTGTGCCAGTCACGTCTTTGCGGGACGATGGGTTGTTTTGTGCCCCATGCATTGTCGATTTAGTGCTCGATTTATCCCGATAATTACGAGCACAGAATCGACATCATGTTGATTTCGTGCTCCTAAATTTAAAATAATTTAGAGCACAAAATTGACACTATGTTGATTTGGTGCTCTTTTTTCTATAATTAAATCGAGCACGAAATCGACATCATCCTTAGCATGCCTTCATTCAACACCTTTCATGGACGCGCATTTTATGCGGATCAGTTCGGGCGCTTGTTTCGAAAAAACAAGGCTTCGCTGGTCGTCGTGCAAGGAAGAAGACGCATTGGCAAAAGTGCTTTTGTGGCGCATTGCGGAGAGAAGTATGCAGATCATTTTCTAAAGTTTGAAGGTCTTGGACCACGCGAGGGCGGAGGCCTTACCGCGCAGCTCACGGCTTTTGCTGAGCAGCTCGCTGCCCAAACGAAACTGCCACGCATGACCCTAGAAAGCTGGCCGCAGGCTTTCCAGATCATGGCAACTGCCCTGCCTAACAGTGGCAAGGTTGTGCTGTTGCTAGATGAGATTTCCTGGATGGCAGCGGGTGATCGTGACTTTGCTGGACATCTCAAGATTGCCTGGGACAATCTATTCAGCCTCCGAAAAAATCTTGTTGTGGTGATCTGTGGTTCGGTGTCGTCTTGGATCGAAGAGAACCTGCTGAAGAGCACTGGCTTTGTCGGTCGCACGTCATGGGTCTTCACCCTGCCACCGATGCCTCTACCGGAGTGCGTTCCGTTTTGGCGAGGCAAGGCGGCCCGCATTCCAGTACTGGAAAAAATCAAAACCCTCGCCGTCACAGGCGGCGTACCTCGATATCTGGAGGAGATCGACCCGTCCCAGACGGCGGAGCAAAACATTCATCGCCTATGCTTTGACGCAGGCGGGCTTCTTTTCCGTGAGTTTGATGATCTTTTTAGCAGCGTCTTCAATCGTCGCGCTGATCGCTATCGCAGCATTTGTCAGGCGCTGAGTGGTCCGGCGCGGACAGTCACCGAGCTTTCCAAGATACTCGATATCGGGCGAGGCGGCATCATCACTGAGGCACTGACAGAGTTAGAGAGCGGCGGCTTCATCACCACGGATCTGCCCTTTTCACCACTTGGTGGCACCGAGAAACGCATCGCCAAATATCGACTCAGTGATAACTATGTGCGGTTTTACCTGCGCTACGTGGAGCCTGAAAAGAAGCGGATCGACAGTGGATTGTATCGCAAACGAGCACTCGAGACCTTGCCGCAATGGGACAGCATCATGGGCCTACAGTTTGAGAATCTCGTACTAAGCAATCGGGACTCACTGCTGCGCCACACCGACTTAGCCAACACACCCATCCTCAATGCAGGTCCTTATTTTCAAGGCAAAACGCTGCGCACGGAAGCCTGTCAGATCGACATGTTACTACGCACCAAGAAGTCGCTGTACG
This sequence comes from Verrucomicrobiaceae bacterium, assembly GCA_027489965.1. Taxonomy (GTDB): domain Bacteria; phylum Verrucomicrobiota; class Verrucomicrobiia; order Verrucomicrobiales; family Verrucomicrobiaceae; genus Prosthecobacter. Next base: position 7,876 of record JAIXZA010000038.1, on the reverse strand, counting down.
TGGTGGAGATAAAGCTACGAGATAAGATCCCTGCCTCCTGCATTACCGATGTGCAGGAGAAAATCCGTCGTCTTAAATTACCCAAGGGTACGCCTTGCCGGACAGTGCTGGTGTATCATGGCGAGCTGGATGCTAGCATCCCTGACGAAGATTTCTTTGATTATCTCGTGCCCTTTGAGCGGTTGTTTGAGGCTTGAGTCTAACTCATTTCACAATCATCCACGGCAGCCAGTAGGCCTGCACCATTACCAGCACGCCCATGAGCATGGCCAGCGCGACGCTGTGCCAGAAAACGCTGCGTAGCACGGTGCCCGCATCAGGACTGTCAGGACGACCACCCGTCGCCACAGCGGCGACGACGATGCTCTGCGCGTCGATCATCTTGCCCATGACGCCGCCGGAGCTGTTCGATGCCGCCATGTGAACTGACGAGAGGTTCAGTTGGTTCGCCGTGACTTGCTGAAGGTTGCCAAAGAGCACATTCGAGGATGTATCACTGCCCGTGAGTGCGACACCGAGCCAGCCGATGATCGGTGAGAAGAAAGGAAACAACACGCCTGTCGAGGCCATCATGAGGCCCATCGTCGTGTCCGTGCCGCTGTAGCGCGTGACGTAACCCATGGCGAGCATGAGCGAGATCGTCAGCAAAGATACGCGCAACTTCCAGATCGTCTGACCATAGACCCTAAGCAAACGCTGCGGCGACACGCCCAGGCATAGACCTGCCAACATGCCCGAAAGCAGCGCTGCAGTGCCGGCGGTGCTCAGCGCGTTCAGTTTGAAAACGGCCTTCTCCAACTCGGGATGAATGACCACCGGCGGTACACGTTCAATGGTCTTGTGCAGCAAAGGCACTTCGATCTCCAGATTGAAGATCGCATTCAATTCTGCCTTTACCGCTGGGATGCCCCACACAAAAACAAACAACGTCAGAAACACCCACGGTATCCAAGCCTTCCAGGCCTGCGAAGTGGCAGATTCGGATATCGAAATCACTTCGGCATCCTCTTTCGGCTTCCAGACCTTCATAAAGAGCACTAGTGCAGCCATCGCCACTACCGCGCTGACGATATCGACCAGCCACGGGCCGTGGAAATTGCTCATCACGAACTGCATGATCGCAAAGCTCGCCCCAGTGACCAAACACGCCGGCCAGATAGCCACCATGCCGCGCCATCCCACCTGCGCCGCCACAAGCCAGAAGGGCACAATCAAGGAGAAGACGGGCAACTGCCTACCCACCATCGCGCTCAGTTTCATGAGATCGAGTCCGGTGATGTCCGCCATCGTAGTGAGCGGAATGCCAAGTGATCCAAAGGCCACGGGGGCGGTGTTGCCAATGAGCGCCAATTTCGCTGCTTCGAGCGGCTTAAATCCAAGGCCAATCATCAGTGCTCCAGTAATGGCGACGGGCGCTCCAAACCCCGCCGCGCCCTCAATGAAAGCTCCGAAACAAAATGCAATCATGAGCGCCTGAATGCGTCGATCCCCTGAGACGCCAGCAATCTGTTTTTGCAGTACGGCGAACTGATTCGTCTCCACGCTCAGGTTGTAAACAAACATCGCATTCAGCACGATCCATCCGATGGGGAAAAGGCCAAACACTGCGCCACTTACCGCCGCCATGCCCGTTAGCTGGGCCGGCATGTGGTAAACAAAGATAGCAATCAGTGCTGCTGCCGCTAGACCCGCAAGCGCGGCGAAATGTGCCCGCACATGCCAAAAAGCCAACAACCCAAGCAAGACAACCACCGGCAATGATGCCACGAGTGAAGAAGAAATCAGATTGCCCAGCGGATCGTAGTTTTGGGACCAAGTCATGACTTTCAAGCGTCCACAACATGCCAAATTTGCAACCAGTCATCTTCTTCAATCCACAAAACTGAACTCACTCAGGTTCAAGATGACGCGGCAGGTGTTTTCGAGACCCTCGCGTTTAGCGTAGACGATGAGGGGGGCCAGTTCGTCGGGCGTTGGATCACGTGAGAGGGCAACGTTGAAGGCGTATTTGATTTGTACTTCGAGACCTTGAGCTTCTTTGGTCACTCGCTCCGCAAAATGCTTGGCCATGGCGACGGTGAGGCCGTTGTTCATCATGGCGAGGGCTTGCAACGGGCTGAGGGATTCGTTGCGCTTGTCCACTCGCATGGACGGGTCGGCACAGTCCATGACGGTCATGAAAGGCTGCTGCTGGCTGCGGACGATAAAACGGTAGATGCTGCGGCGCCATGACTTGGGGTCTTCGGGGTCGTGCAGGGTGTATTCGTAGTGTGGGCTGTGCTGGGGCTTTTCGATGATGAAGTCCTGGAAGCTCGGGCCGCCCATGACGAGATCTAGCTTGCCGCTAACGGCGAGGATGCTGTCGCGGATGGACTCAGCATCCAGCTTGCGTCGGTTTTGATGGGAGAGGAAAAGGTTGTTGGCGTCCATCGCGGCTTGAGTTTTGGCTCCAGATTCGATTCGGCTAAAGCCGAAACCACTTTGCTGCCGATACGTCTCACTCATCACGATGAGCTTGTGGAGCTTCTTGAAACTGCCACCAAGATCATCACGAAATGTCATGGCTAGCCAGTCGAGCATTTCTGGATGACTCGGCTTACCTCCCATGCGACCGAAGTCGTTCGCGGTATCGACCAGACCTTTGCCGAAGTGATGCTGCCAGACGCGGTTCACGATGCTGCGCCAGGTCAGTGCGTTGTTTTTGTCGGTGATCCATTTGGCTAAAGCGGCACGACGAGCGGATTCTTCCTTTCCATTGATACTGAAAGGAACTTGAAAAAGTTTGCTCAGCGCCGTCACGGTGCCAGCACTGACTTCTCGCCCGGGTTGCTTCATGTCTCCACGCTTCAGCATCTGAATGACGCGAGGCACTCCGTGCGTGCCTTTGAAAGAGCCACTGCCGTAGTGGACGGCTCCAGCATAAACTTTCTGCGGCGCGGGCAGTTGCGGCAAGGCATCGCGTTGTTTTCGTGCTTCGCGCAGTTTTGTTTTCATGACCTCATCCGCTTGCCCGAGCATCAGGGCATCGCGTTCGCGGATGAGCTTTAGCTTATCTTCCTCGATGCGGCTTTCGGGAGCGATACCGTCCGTGAGATTGGCTCTGCGCCAGCGTGGCGCAGCCTCAATGCTATCGAGCGAGGTCACAGGTCGACCGACCGCAAGATTCGGGCCCGTTTTGCTTTCATAAACCTCCAGTTCGGCGAGCGCGAAAATGTAGTCGTTGCTCCGTTTGGCGAGCTTCACGGCGGTGACGCGCACGTAGCGGCCTGTGACGCCGTCGTCGCCTGCGGTGCCGCTTTCGAAAGGCTTCAAGCCGGGATTGGCCAAATCGTTCATGAAGGTGGCGTCATGCTTCCGCCACAACAGTGTGACCCCAGTTTTGAAAGCCGGATCGTCACTGACCTCGATCTTGAAGCGCACCGGAAAGCCGAAACCGCCGCCAATCTTGCCAAAGTCGTCGTAGCAGGGCTTCAGCACGATGCGCTCGACCTGCACTCTTTTGCCGAGATCGACCTGCACCCACTTCACGGAATCTTGCGTGGGTGAAATCGCGCTGTGATAGCCGAAGTCGGGTTTCGCGTTCAGATTCGCACCTTTCTCGACTGCACCGTCGATGCGCTTGGTGAGTGCGATGTAGGCTTCACCTGCCTTTTTCTTCAAAGGCTCCTCCAACGCCGCGATAGTCTCCATGATCTTCTTCTTCTGCTTTTGAAGCGCGGCGAACTTTTGCATGGATGCGTCGTCAGGGTAGTAATCGACATCGGTGCGGTCGATGCCCGCAAACACGGCCTGGAGCGAGTAGTAGTCCTCCTGCGAGATGGGATCGAACTTGTGGTAGTGACACTGCGCACACTGTACCGTGAGGCTGCAAAAGGTGCCGATGGTGTTTTGCACCATGTCATCGCGATCCAGATGACGCGCGATCTTGCCATCAAGCTTGGTCTCCGGAACTTCAGCATGGCCGATATAATCCCATGGCCCGGCAGAGATGAAACCTAGTGCGGTGATGCCATCGGTGGTGCCGGGGTAGAGTACGTCGCCGGCGACCTGTTCCTCAATGAAACGGGCGTAAGGCTTGTCGTTATTCAATGCGCGGATGACGTAGTCGCGATAAGGCCATGCGTTCATGCGAGGCTTGTCTTTGTCGTAGCCGTGCGTTTCACCGTAATGCACGAGATCCAGCCAGTGACGCGCCCAGCGCTCTCCGTAGCGTGGTGAGGCGAGCAAGTCGTCCACGAGCTTTTCATATGGCTGCGCAGTGTATTTGGCGATTTCCTCTGGCGTGGGCGGGAGGCCGGTGAGGTCGAAATAGAGACGGCGGATGAGTGTGCGTGAATCAGCTGCGGAAGCGGGTGACAAGCCTTTCTCAACAAGCTTGGCGCGGATGAAGGTGTCGATGGAAAGGTGCTGGGGCTTTTCGGCTAAAGCCGAAGCCACTTTCAATGGCTTAAAGCTCCACCAGTCCAGACGGTCTTCTACTTTGGCGATGTCCACGCCCTCCGGCCACACAGCACCTTCGTCGATCCAACGCTTTAGCACATTGATCTCTGCGCTACTGAGTTTGGATTTTGGCGGCATCGAGATTTTTTCATCCGCGTTACTAATGAAGCGAAAAAGAGGACTCTCCGCACTTTTCCCCGCGATGACATTCGGCGCGTGATCTTCACCTCCCTTCAATGCGATGGCTTTGATGTCGAGCCGGTAGTCGTTCTTCTGCTTTTCGGCTCCGTGGCATTCATAGCAGTGCTTTTCAAAGATGGGCCGCACCTCACGCACAAAATCCACCGCGAAGGCGGAGGTTGTGGTGAGCGTGAAGAGGCAAAGGAAGCGCATGGAGTTCTATACGTCGGCAAACAGTGGCTTTCATGCCACGCGAGCGCGGGACATAATCACTTCACAAACTTCACGTCCACCTTGGGGAGTAAAGCTTTCACTTTGGCCTGGGTTTCTTCGGGGTAGCCTTTACCGTAGCGGACAAGCGTGAGTGTCTTGAAATGGGCAAAGGCTTTCAGCTGCTCCAGGCGGGTATCTGGCAATTCAAAGTTCGAGACAGAGAGTTCACGGACCTGCGTCACCCCCACGAGGGCGATCAGATCGACGTCTGTGAAGGCTTTGGCATCGAGCGAGAGTTTGCGCAGCGTTGGGATGGCTTTGACGGTGGCGATGGCTTCTGCAGCCGGACTGCACACGCCATACTCGAGGGCCACGTATTCCATCGGCAACTCGCGCAGGTGCTTGATGAGTCTTGCGGTGGCTTTGGCACAGCTGATCTCGATACCTTTGAGGTGCTTGAGCTTCTTGAAGTGCTCCGCACCGGCATCGGTGAGTTGCTTGGAGTGCCAGAGCTTGATGAATTCGAGATTCGGGAACTTTTCGCACACGTAGCCGAGACCTTCGTCATCCAGGCCGTTGCTGTGGAAGTTGATGCGCTTTAGCTTGGTCCAGCCATCGAACTTCGCGAAGAAGTGACCTGGATACCCAGCGCCTCGTGGCGTGAAGGACTCCAGGTTCTTCAGGCCCGCGAGCTTTTCCCAACCCGCATCGGTGGCCTTGCCGAAATAGGCGAGCTCGAGGTTCGTGAGATCCGGACACTCGGTGAGTTGCTGGAGCTGGGCCAGGCTGGCATCCCCCAGTCTGCCAAAGCCGCTCAAGCTCAGGCTTTTCAACTTCTTGAGCTTGAGCAGCGGAGCCACCCAGTCGTCCTGGATGCCCGAAGCCTCCAGCTTCACTGACTCCAGCGAAGCAATGTGCCCGAGGTGCTCGATGAACGCGGCGTTGTAGGGATCGTCTTTTTCTTTGCGATGATCGTGCGCTTTGCCTCCCGAGATGTTGGTGCTGACCTGGGTGAGTGTATCAAAGATCGCCATGTCGCCGCCAGTCGCTTTTTTCAAAGCCTCCGGCGTGGTGTTGATCTTTGTAAACGAGCCTGGTGCGCTCTCGATCGTGCGGATGCAAGCCGCGACGTGCGGATGACGCTCGGCAGCGGCGAGAATAGCATCGGCGTGGTCGCTGAGGGCTTGTTTCAAAGCGGCATCCGTCGTGGCAGTGATGACGCTGTTGAGGTCGGCACGCGAGGTGACCTTGGAGAGATCGGGCGCGGCAGCATGGAGCGCCGCGAGAGAGCCGAGAAGGAGGGGGGTGAGAAAAACGGCGCGGATCATGGGGTGGTGGAGGCTTGGAGTAATGAGATGTGGTGTGCTGATTCGCTGGACTCATTTCTCCAACACTCCAGCACTCCACTTCTCCCTCAATACTTTGGGAAAATGGATGGCCCCGGGAAGCGCTCTTCGAGGTTGTCGCTGAGGTATTCTTCACGGGGGACCTGGGCTTGGGGCCAGCTTGCGGGACGGACGCGGACGATGCGGGTAGGACGGATGCCTTCGATGATGAGGTCGGTCTCGAAGCGGATCTGGATGCCGCTGCTGCCAAGGGGGGCTTCGCCGGGAAACTTAATGACATCTTGGATAGGGCCTTTGGCGGCCATGTGGGCGGGACCGTAGCCTCCGTGGGTGTGCTTTAAGGTGTTGGCGACTGGATTCATCAGCGCGGCAGCACCTTTGGTGAAGTCGGCGTAAAGAGATGGGTCCATGCCGCCGAAGAGCGTGGCAGTGATGGTGGCGCGGCCAAACTTGCCATACTCGACGGCATCGATCCATGCTGCCATCCAGCGGCTGCGGATGAAGGCTTTGTGTGTTTCGGTTTGGTTTTTCGCGGCGCGTTGCATGGAGGCGTCGTCGAGCCAGATGTCGGAGATGTGAAAGCGGGTGAAGATACCATCGGGTGTGGGCTTCCAGGTGATGCCGAGTTGGACGGGTTGGTTGCCGAGGGATTTTTTGCCATCGGCGGGCCATGCGCCTTCGGCGATGAGTTCCCCGATGCTGAGGCTTTCACGGCCGCGCCAGATGCGGGTGGCGGCATCGAAGGTCAGTTTTTCTTCGGTGGCTTTGGCGTCGCCGCCTTTCTTTGGCTCGAGGGTGGCGATGATCATGCCTGCGTGGTTTTTGATCTCCACTTCCTTGAGTTTCCAGGTCAATCCGAGGCGCTGGCAGTGGCTGGGTTCGTCTTCGAGGAGAAGCACATGATTCTCCGCGGGGAAGATGCCTGCACCTCGATTGTGATTGGCGTCCTGTTTGCCGCTATCGATTGGCAAAACCGGCACAGAAGAGGTCTTCGGGTCCGGCGGGAGGAAAGCGTGGACATGCATCACGGTGCCGAGCGGGATGTCACGCAGATCGGCGGGTGCGTCGTGATAACGCACGACGCCATACGGCAGCATGGCGAAGGGGTGCGGGTCGTTGCGGAAGAACATGCCTGATCCCTGCACGCGGATGCTGCCACGGCGGTTCGCGTGATCCACGAAGATGAGTTCGCCGCGATAGGAGAGGGCTTTTTCAAGAGGCGGGAACTTTCCGGCTTCGGGGCGGAAGGGTTCGGCTGCGCCGGTTCCTGGTGCTTGGTTCTTGGTGCTTGGTTCTGCGCTCGTGGCGTTTGCCAGGACGACGAATGAGCACGTGAGGGCCAGGGTTTTAGGAACGAAGAACAAGGAACGAAGAACAAGGAACGATTTCATAAGATAATCAGTAGTTAGGAAAGATGTCCGGAGTGGGGAAGCGCTCGTCGATGCTGGAGGCTCCGTTGCCGAGATACTCTTCTCGGGGCAGGTGGACATCCGGCCAGCTTGCAGGGCGCACTTTGACGATGCGCGTGGGGCGCATGCCTTCGGTGATAAGATCTGTTTCAAATCGGATCTGGATGCCGCTGCTGCCGAGCGGGGCTTTACCGGGTGCTTGCGTGACGGCGATGAGCTTGCCACGTGCGGCCATTTGCGTGGGGCCGGCGGTGCCGCCTTCGGTGTGCTTCAAGGTGTTCTCGGCGC
>JAIXZA010000095.1 GCA_027489965.1 Verrucomicrobiaceae bacterium | reverse complement strand
CTGAATGCGGCGTCCAATCCGCTCGCGGTGCGCGCCCCGATGCTCCAGCCACGGGCGAAGCGTGTCATCTTCCTATTCATGTCAGGCGGTCCCTCGCAGATGGACCTCTTTGATCCAAAGCCGCTCATCCAGCAAAAGCACGGCAAGTCAGTGAATGCCCCGCTGCCGGAGCAGCATCGTCACGACAACACGGAAGGGTTGTTGGCACTTGGCACCGACATCCCTGTGCGGCCTCGCGGTCAGTCCGGACTCACGATTTCCGATTTGCTGCCGCACACCGCCGCCATCGCCGATGAGCTTTGCCTGCTGCGTGCCGTGCATGCGGACAACAACCAGCACGGCCCCGCGTTGCTCCAGATGCACACCGGAGCCATCGCTGAGGCGCGGCCCTCGCTCGGTTCCTGGGTCAGCTACGGCCTCGGCACCGAAAACCAAAACCTGCCCGCCTTTCTCACCATTCATCCGGGCATCGACACACGGAACTACAGCGCCTCCTTCCTGCCCGCTGCGCACCAGGGCACGCCGGTGACGTTGCCCGCGAAGGTGAGCGATCCCGCCATCGCTTTCCTCACCGATCCAGCGACCGATGACGCCTCGCAGCGGCGGCGCTTTGATTTCATCCAGCGCATGAACCGCCGCATGCTGGCGCAACATGACACGGATGCGCGCATGGAGGGCATGATCCACAGCCTGGAGACCGCCTTTCGCATGCAGACCGCCACGCCGGATCTGGTCGATCTCTCGAAGGAAACCGAGGCCACGAAAAAGCTCTACGGCATCGGCGAAAAGACGACCGACAAAAACGGCCGAGCCTGCCTGCTCGCCCGTCGTCTCAGCGAGGCCGGCGTGCGCTTTGTGCAGGTCACCATGGATGGCTGGGACCACCACGGCGACATCCGCGGCGCTCTGCCGAAGAGCTGCGCCGCCAGCGACCTCCCGTGCGCCGGTTTGATCCGCGATTTGAAATCGCGCGGCCTGCTGGAGGACACGCTCGTGGTTTGGAGCGGCGAGTTTGGCCGCACACCTTGGAGTCAAGACCTCAGCCGCACCGCGCCCATCGAAAAACATGGCCGCGAGCATCAGCCTGAGAGCTTCTGCGCCTGGATGGCTGGCGGCGGTGTGAAAGGCGGCCTCATGCACGGCGAGACGGATGAGTTCGGCTTCCGCCCCGTCTCCGGCAAGGTCCACCTTCACGACCTCCACGCCACCATCCTGCACCTGCTCGGCCTCGATCACGAGCGCCTCACCTGGCGCCACCTCGGCCGCGATTTCCGCCTCACCGATGTCTATGGCGAAGTGGTGCGGGAGATCCTTGCGTGAGCAGCTAGCCACGACGCCCGACAAACGATGGCGGAGAAGCCTCGCCAGCATCTGTGACAAAAAACAATTCCACGAGAACCCAACATGATGAACGCCATATCAACCCTACCCACGGCCCTGAACCGTCGCCGCTTTCTCAGTTCTTCTGCCGCCGCGTTGTGCTCCAGCGTGGCCGCGCCGCTGGTGCGGGCTCAATCGACGAAGCGCCCGGCTTCTGGCTCGCACGAGGTGATGAGCGAGCTCTTTCACACCCTCAGCGCGGAGCAGCGAAAAGCGGTCTGCTTTGATTGGGATTACCGCGTGGACATCGAATACAACCGCAAGCCGCTCTTCTTCGCCGATCCGAAAGGCGTGCCGCTGCGCTCGCACATGGCGAACGCGTGGAAGATCACGCCACAGTTGCTCGCGAGCGATTTTTACTCTGACCAGCAGCGGGCGCTGGTGCTGGAGGTGATGAAGACGGTGCTGGCTCCCGGGTGGACGGAAAAGCTGCAACAACAGGCCACGGATGACTATGGCGGCGACTGGGGCGAGGATCAGGCCATCGCTTTTTTCGGAGCGCCGGACGAGGAGCATTTCCAGTGTCTGGTGACCGGCTTTCACCTCACCCTGCGGGCGGGCAGCGGGCATGACACGTCCTCGGCCTTCGGCGGCGGCATCGCGCATGGACATCAGCCTTCGGGCTTTTTTGAAAAGACCGGACATCCCGACAACATCTGGTGGTATCAATCCAAGCTGGCCAATGCGGTGTATGCATTGCTGGATGAAAAGCAACGCAGCCGTGCCCGGGTGAAGGATCAGGTGCCGTGTGGCGTGACCGATCCGGCGGTGATGGCGGATCTCGACCGGCAACTGCGGAACCCGACGCCGAAGGAGATCGCACGCGTCGATGCCCTGCTGCGCAAGACGCTCGACCGCACCACGGTGCGCCCCGGCATCGAGCGCGACGACCGGCGCGAGGCGGAGATCCGCTTCCGTGGCCCGAAGGGTCCGTTTCCGGGACTGCCGATCGCGGAAATGGGCCGCGAGCAGCGTGACGCCATCGATCAAATGCTCGCCGGGTTCCTGGAGCCGTATCGCGAGGAGTATCGCAGCCAGGTGATGCGTTGCCTGAAGAAGCAAGGCGGCATCGAGGCCTGCAGCATCGCCTTCTACGAGCAGTTCGACATGGGCGCGGATGGCGAGTGGGATGTGTGGCGCGTGGAGGGGCCGGCCTTCGTGTGGTTCTTCCGCGGAGCGCCGCATGTGCATCTCTGGATCCACATCGCCGATGATCCTGCGGCACCGGTCAGCTCTTACTTCGGATGAAATGAAGAGGGCAGTAGAATGAGGACAGCAGAATAAACCAAAAATTCCGTCCCATTCTACTGCCCCCATTCTGCTGCCATCCTCTTCTCCATTCCCGCCCGAAGCCCCCTTTGAACCATGACCCTACGGCATCTCATTCTACCGCCTCTGTTCTGTTGCCCGCTGCTTTTCTCCGCCGACGTGCCCATGCTCACCGCCGAGGAAGAACGCGCCACCTTTCAACTGCCGCCGGGCTACCGGATGGAGTTGGTCGTCGGTGATCCGCACATCAAGGAACCCGTCGCCATCGCCTTCGACGGCAATGGGCGCATGTTCGTCGCAGAGATGCGGGCCTTCATGCAGGATCTCGAAGGCACCGGCCAGCGGGAGAAAAACGGCCGCGTCTCGATGCATTGGTCGAGCAAGGGCGATGGCGTCTTCGACCGTCACAGCGTCTTCATCGACGGCCTCGTCCTGCCGCGCATGATCCTGCCCTTGGACGGAGCCCTTCTCGTGGCGGAGACCGACTCGAACGACCTGCATCTCTACCGCGACACCGACAACGACGGCTTGGCGGACAAGAAAGACCTCTGGTTCAGCGGCGGGCCGCGCGGCGGCAATCTCGAGCACCAGCCCAGCGGCCTCGTCTGGGCCCTCGATAACTGGATCTACGCCAGCTACAACGCCTACCGCTTGCGATGGAACGGCCCGGGCCGTCCGCCGCTCCAGGAGCCCACGCCTCCGAACGGCGGCCAGTGGGGTGTGGCGCAGGATGACCACGGCAAGCTCTGGTTCACCGGCGGTGCCGAACGCGGGCCGCAGAACTTCCAGCAACCCATCCTCTACGGCGGCTTCAACATCACCGGGCAGACGCCGCACGATTTCTCCGAGGTCTGGCCGCTCGTCGGTCTCGCCGATGTCGAGGGCGGAGCGATGCGCTTCCGTGCCGAAGACAAGACGCTGAACCACTTCACCTCACCCTGCGGCAGCGAAATCATCCGTGGCGACCGCCTCCCCGCCGAGCTTCGCGGCGACTTGCTCGTCTGCGAACCGGTGGGCCGCCTCATCCGCCGTGCCAAGGTCGAGGTCCGCGACGGCGTCACCCATCTGCGCAATCCGCACGAGCGCTCCGAGTTCATCCGCTCCACCGATCCCAACTTCCGTCCCGTGAGCGTGGCCAACGCCCCCGACGGCACCCTCTACATCGTGGACATGTATCGCGGCGTCGTCCAGGAGGCCGTGGCGATCAAAGCGGGCAGCTACCTGCGCGGCGTCGTCGAAAAACACGGCCTGCAGAAGAACATCGGCCGCGGGCGCATCTGGCGTCTCGTGCATGAAGGCGCAAAACCCTCCGCCATGCCGGAGATGCTCGCGGAAACGCCTGCGCAGCTCGTTTCCCATCTCGCGCATCCAAACGGCTGGTGGCGTGACACCGCGCAAAAGCTGCTCGTGTTGCGAAACGACGCGTCCGTGATCCCCGCGTTGAAAACCATGGCAGAAACGCACGAGAACCCGCTCGCCCGTCAGCACGCGCTTTGGACGCTGGAAGGGCTCAATGCCCTCGACGCCGACCTCGTGCGCGAGGCGCTCAAGGACGACGACGCCACCCTGCGCATCGGAGGCATTCGCGCCTGCGAGTCACTCCCGCCGGAAGCCCGCGCGGAACTCCAAACTGCCATCCTCGCCCTCGCGACCGATGCCGACCCGAATGTCGTCACCCAGGTGATGATGACCGCCCACCGCCTCGCCTGGCCCGGGCATCGCGAGCGCATCGAGTCCCTCGTCTCGCAGCACCGCTCGCGCGGCGTGCAGGAAATCGGGCGGCAGCTCCTGCATCCACCGGCCTCCTATCTTACCGACGCACGCTTCAGCGAGGCCGACCGCAAGTTCCTCAGCCTCGGCGAAGTCGGCTACAAATCGCTGTGCTTCGCCTGCCATGGAAATGAAGGCCGCGGCACCCCCGCCGAAGGCCTGCCCGGCGGAGCCACCCTCGCCCCGCCGCTGGCGGGATCACCCATCGTCCTCGGCGCACCCGATCCTGCCATCCTCGTCCTCCTCCACGGCCTCACCGGTCCCGTCGATGGCAAAACCTACGTCACCCAGATGGTGCCCATGGCCACGAACAGCGACCACTGGATCGCCAGCGTCCTCAGCTACATCCGCAACAGCTTCGGCAACGCGGCCCCCTTCATCACCGCCAAAGACGTCGCCCGCGTCCGCGCCGCCACCACCGACCGCAAGACCCCGCCCACGCATGAGGAAGTGAAGGCCTTCGGAAAGACAGCCCCATGATTCACTGAAGAGATGAACCGCACCCTTCCGCTCCTCACCGCCCTCCTCCTCGCGCCGCTCGCCCTTTTGCACGCCGCCGAGCCGCCCCTCGTGTTCATCCTTTCCGGTCAGTCGAACATGGCAGGTTATGGCAAGGCCGCAGAACTTGCCGCCGAATGGCGCACGCCGCCCCCGAACGTTACGTTGATCCATTGGGGCCGCACGCAAGCGCTCGCCAAGGGCAGCATCGGCCCGGAGGTCACGCTGGCTCATGCGCTGGCGCGGGCCATGCCTGGACGACAGATCGTGCTTTTCAAAGCCGCGCATGGCGGCACGTCGCAGCTCGCTTGGCAGCCGGAGCTGGATCAGGCTCGCATCGACCGCTTGAAGCTCAGCCACGATCAACGCGTGGGCCATGCCTACGCGCAGCTCATCGCGGCGTGGAAAAAGGCTTTTCCCGACGGTGGCGTCAAACCCACCGCCCTCCTTTGGATGCAGGGCGAGTCCGATGCCCGTGTGCCTGAGTTGGCAAAAGACTACGAGCAGCACCTCACGAACCTCATCGCCTCGCTCCGTCGCGATCTCGATGCGCCGCAAATGAAGGCCGTCATTGCGGAGATCAATCCCGCCAAAGTCACCCCCGTCTCGCCCTTTCCCTGTGTGGATGAAGTCCGCGCCACTCAGCGTGCCTTTCCAGCCAAAGACTCGCTCACCATTTGCATCAGCACCGACGGCCTGACGAAAGCCAAGGATCAGGTCCACTACGACACCGCTGGACAGGAAGGGCTTGGCCTCCGGTTTGCCGAGGCCTTGCAGAAGTTGCTCGCCAAGGATAGCCAGTGATCCACGCATGAAACTCATCGTCGAAAAACCCTCGCCGCTCGCGGCCACCGAAGTCGTGGCGTGCGAGACTGTGCGCGGGGCGGATTTCGGCTGCGTATGGCATCATCATCCCGAGTTTGAAATCACGCTGGTGAAGCGCGGTGGCACGGAGCGTTGGGTGGGGGACAAGCTAACGCCCTTGAAGCCGGGAGATCTCATCCTGCTCGGCTCGGATTTGCCGCACGACTTTCGGAATGATTATGCCCCTGGGCGGCGGTTGCAGAAAGTGGAGGCCATCGTTGTGCAGTTCATGCCGCATTTGCTCGGTGCAAACTGGCTCCAGCACCCGTCCATGCGACCGGTGCGGGAGTTGTTCCAGCGAGCCCAACTCGGGCTGGAGGTGCGTGGTGCGGCACGGCGGCGTGCGACACGGCAGGTCATGCAAATCTCCAAAGCCAAGGGCCTGCGCCGGGTGGTGCTGCTGCTGGAGTTGCTCGATGACCTCGCCCGCTCCAAAGAGCTCCGCGAGATTGCCTCGCCAGGCTTTCATGCCGCCATCGGCACCGCATCCTCGGACCGCCTTGGCACGGTGCTTGCCCACATTGAGGAGCATCTCACAGAGCCCATTTATGTCCCTGTGCTTGCGGCCATGTCAGGGCTCAGCGAGAGCGCCTTCAGCCGCCTTTTCAAGAGCTGCACCAATCGGACCGTGCCGCAGTATGTGAATGAACTGCGCATCTCACGTGCCTGCCGCCTGCTGGCGGAGACGGACCAGACCGTGAGCCAGATTGCCGATGCCTGCGGCTATCCGACGCCCGCCCATTTCCAGCGCCAGTTTCACCGCCATCAGAACCGCTCGCCGCTGGTCTATCGTCTGGCCGTGAGAAAGCCTGATTGACGGCTCAAGCTCTTTTCGCCGGAAAAGGAGTCTAGTAAGGCGGAAAAAGCGGCTGTCTGGGAATAGACAGTTTCGTCAGGTCGGGGGAGTATTGGCGGGTCACAGAAAAAGCCCCATAATATGAGCACCAAAAAATACAACGTCGGCATCATCGGCTACGGCTGGGCGGCCAGCGCTCACATCGACGCCATCAATGCGAGCCAGCAGGCGCAAGTCACCGCCATCTACTCCTCACGGCCCCTCGACAGTGCTGAACTCAGCGCGAAGCATGGCGGCAACATCAAGGCTTATCAAAGTGTCGAAGCACTGCTGGCGGACCCGGACATCCACATTGTGGATATCACGAGTTACCCCAGCCAGCACAGTGCGCAGGCCATCGCGGCGGCACGGGCAGGGAAGCACATCATTCTCGAAAAACCCATGGCCAACTCGCTGGAAGAAGTGCGTGCCATCGTCGCAGCCGCCGATGCGAATGGCGTGAAAGGCTGCGTCTGCTTTGAGCTTCGCTTCTCCGGGCAGATGATCACCACACGGGCTATGCTGGCGGAAGGGTTGCTCGGTGATCTGCACTATGGCGAGGTGGATTACTATCACGGCATCGGCCCGTGGTATGGGCAGTTCCGCTGGAACACTGGCAAGAAGGACGGCGGCAGTGCGCTGCTCACCGCTGGCTGTCATGCGCTCGATTGCCTGCTCATGTGCATGCCTGGCGAGGTAGAAAGCGTCAGCAGTTTCAGCACGAAGTCGAAGAGCGACATCTTCGCGCCCTATGAATACGACACCTCCTCGGTGACGCTGGTGCGGTTCAAAAACGGAGCCGTGGGCAAATGCGCGGCCATTGTGGACTGCCTCCAGCCCTACTACCTGCACACCCATCTCGTCGGCAGCCAGGGCAGTCTGCTGGATGACAAATTTCACTCCATGAAGCTGCAGACCAACAAAGCGCACTGGAGCAAGCTCTCCGTGCAACTCGCCGATTCCGGCGACGTGCACGATCACCCGTATCAAACCCAGTTTCAGCTCTTCTTCGATTCCCTAGATGAAGGCAAAGATATGCCGCAGACGAGCTTCAAAGACGCCCTGCGCACGTTCGAGGTCGTCTTCGCAGCCGACCAAAGCGCGGCTAAGGGCGGAGCTGTTGTTCATCTTGACTAGCACACAGCACACCCATTTCTAATCTCGACTTATGCCACGCAAACTCAGCCACATCGCCCCCGACTAGTGGGATTACACCACGCGCTAGGACATCCAGAGCCGCCTCTTCCCCAACAAATAGTATGCTGACCATTCGCCATTTTTCCGCTTTATTGCTTGCGCTGGCATCCGCATTGAAAAGTTCTGAGGCCGGCGCGGCCGAGCTGTCGTTCAACCGCGACATCCGCCCGATCCTCAGTGACAACTGCTTTTACTGCCACGGACCCGACAAAAACAACCGCAAGGGCGATCTGCGGCTCGATGTGCGCGAGGAGCTGATCAAGCTGGGGCCGCAGACGCTGATCGAACGCATCACCACGACTGATGCGGATGATCTGATGCCGCCGGCGGATTCGCACAAGAAACTCTCGGCAAAGCAGAAGGACACGCTGAAGCAATGGATCGCCGAAGGAGCGAAGTATGAGCCGCATTGGGCTTTTGTGCCGCCAGTGAAGCCGAAGAACGGCAAAAGCATCGACGACTTCATCCGGGCTGAGTTGAAGAAGCACGGGCTTCAGCCTGCGCCGAGGGCTTCACGGGAGACTTTGATGAGAAGGTTGGCTCTGGATCTCACGGGGCTGCCGCTGATGCAGGACAATCAGACAAGGAGACAATCAGACAAGGAGAAGGGCAATGCGCCCGGCTCATTGTCTCCCCATCTGATTGTCTCATTGTCTTCCTACGAAGAGCAGGTGGATTCGCTTCTGAACTCACCGCATTACGGCGAGCACATGGCGGTCGGCTGGCTGGATGCGGCGCGGTTTGCGGATACGAATGGCTACCAGGTGGATCGTGATCGCGAGCTGTGGCCGTGGCGGGACTGGGTGATCAAGGCCTTCAACGCGAACATGCCTTTCGATCAGTTTACCATCGACCAGCTCGCGGGGGATTTGCTGCCGAATGCCACGCTCGATCAAAAGATCGCCACCGGCTTTCATCGCAATCACATGCTCAATGAGGAGGGCGGCATCATCGCGGAAGAGTTCCTCGCGGAATACACGGCCGACCGCGTGGAGACGACGGCTGCCGTGTGGATGGGACAGACCTTCAACTGCTGCCGCTGCCACGATCACAAATTCGATCCCTTCACCGCGAAGGACTTCTATGCGATGAAGGCCTTCTTCCACAATGTGCCGGAACGCGGCGTGGGCCTTTACAGCAATCCGGTGCGCACCAATGCGCCGCCTTTTGTGAAACTACCCGCTCCGGAGCTGGAGGCAAAAATCGCTGCACTGAACGCGAAGCTCAAACCCGTCGAGGACATGCTCAAAGGCCTCGCGGCGGGTGATCTGGAGCCTTGGGCGAAAAAGCTCGTCGCGGCGAAGATCGACTGGCTGTCGCTCGAGCCGCAAAAAGCCACGGGTGGTGACAATCCGCCTCAAATCGCCGACAAAGCCGTTTTGATCGGTCCGCAGGAAACGCGGGCGAACAACATCGTCATCAAGGTGAAGCTGCCAGCGGGCAAAATCACCGCGCTACGCCTCGAATGCTCCACCACGGCTCCTGCAGCCAGTTTTCAATGGAGCGAGCTCAAAGTGGGCAAAACCAAGCTGCATCCCATCGACGCCACGCACGCCAGCGTGCTCGACAATGATCGCAAAACCAAATCTGTGCTCTCGGTGGCACCGAATAAGCCGATGCAGGCCCTTTTTGAGCTCGAAAAGCCTCTCGAAGGCCCTGAGTTGGAGATCACGATCGGTGTCGAGAATGCTGGCGGACCTTCACAGTGGCGTCTCTTTGCCACCACGACTCCGACCGAGTTCATCGCGCCCGCGAGCATTGTGATCATCGCAGAGAAAGTGCATGCGAAACGAACCGCAGCCGAGCGCAAGAAGCTCGCGGACTTCCGTATGGCGCAACTGCCGGAGCATCGTCGCCTGAGTGAAGAGGCGGCCGCTTTGAAGAAGCAGATCGCTGCCGCGGAGGCGGAGATTCCCACCACGCTGGTCATGGAGGAGCAGAAGGAGATGCGCCCCACCTTCATCCTCATGCGTGGTGCTTATGACAAGCCGGGCGAAAAGGTGGCCGCGGCCACGCCTGATGTTTTGCCAGCGCTCGCTGCGGATCTGCCGCGCAACCGACTCGGACTCGCGAAGTGGCTCGTCAGCCGTGAGAACCCGCTCGCTGCCCGCGTGATCGTGAACCGTTTCTGGCAGCATTTCTTCGGCACGGGTCTCGTGCGCACTAGCGAGGATTTTGGCTCTCAAGGTGAACAACCAAGTCATCCTGAGTTGCTCGACTGGCTTGCGTTGACGTTTCAAGAGAGCGGCTGGGATGTGAAGAAGCTCGTGAAGATGATCGTGACCAGCGAGACGTATCAGCAGAGTTCTCGTTATCCGTCCGATGCTACCGATCCGTCCAATCAATGGCTCTCACGCGGGCCACGGCATCGTTTGAGCGCGGAAGTCATTCGTGATCAAGCTCTGGCCGCCAGTGGCCTGCTCATCCCGAAAATCGGCGGTCCGAGCGTGAAGCCGTATCACCCGCCCGGCCTTTATGAGCAGGTCGTGGCCCAGCGTGACAACCCCAAGGCCACCTACCAGCAGGGCAGTGGCGACGATCTGCGCCGTCGTAGCCTTTACACTTACTGGAAGCGTAGCGTGCCTCATCCCGGCATGTTGCTCTTCGATGCGCCTTTCCGCGAGACCTGTGCTCTGCGCCGCTCACGCTCGAACACGCCGCTGCAGGCTCTCAATTTGATGAACGACCCGACTTATGTTGAAGCGGCGCGCTTTCTTGCTCAGCGCATGATCAAGGAAGGTGGCACGACCATCGAGTCACGCCTCACGCATGGTTTCCGGCTTCTCCTCGCTCGAAAGCCGAGTCCGCAGGAACTCCAAGTCCTCACCGCCTCGATTGAGCAATCCATCCAAGACTTCACGAAAGACGCAGAAGCTGCCAAACAGCTCCTTGCCTTCGGCGAAGCCAAATCTGACGACAAACTGCCCCCCGCTGAACTTGCTGCCTTCACCACCGTCGCCAGCACGCTGATCAACCTCGACGAAACCATCATGAAGGAGTAATTGCGATGCCTTCAGTTCACCTTCAGCCCTTCCAGCTCCGCCAGCTTTTTCGCCTTCGCGTCAAAGCTCCAGAAGGTGTCGCAGCCCAAAATGAGCGCGAAGGCAACATGCAGCACATCGTTGGTGCGAAATCCATGCTTCGCTGTATGCCGATGAACCAGGTCATAATACAGATCATCCAAAAGACGTGTATCCGGCTCCCTGATGGACAACTGCCGTCCCTGCTGAATTTCCAGCTCAAAGCTCGCCTCCGCAGCACGGGCTGTCCCGCCAGTCACGGTGTAGCCTGGACTGCCGTGGTTCGATTCATAAACCAAACGCTGAAGGGCATTCACCAACTCATGGTGAAGCAGTCGCGTGACTGGAAGGGGTTCGTTGCTTCTCTTCGACCACTCATTCAGCAACCGATCCGCCTCCGCCGTGAAAGGCAGATTCAGCAGCAGGTTGGTAAAGAAATTCGTGTCGGCATACACCTTCATAGCTCACCGGCGATGACTTTGTTCAGGCGTTCGACATCCACCTCTGGGCCACAGGTGTTGCCCAGCGCTGTCATGCGTTGTCTGTGCGCACGCATTCTCTCGACCATGCTCGGCAGCACCAGCTCAGTTGTCGGTCGGGCGACTGAAATCTCAAACACCTCCCCACTGCGGCTTTTGACGGTTACACGGCCCAGCTTCCGCGCTGCCTCCAGCAACTCCGCTCCGCTGCGGTTCATGTCACGCACGGTGAATTCACGTCGCAGGGGTTTCGCGGTGCGCACACGAGCTTTTTTGGCGGCTTTCTTGGATGCGGTCTTCATGTCCGACATCATGACCGACATCGCTGCACCTTTCAATTCCTCTTTTCTTCACCGCTAATGAGCACCGAATCCTCTCTCGCACCCTTTTCGCGTCGTAACTGGCTCAAAAGCGTCGCCCTAGCGTCACTCGCGAATCCGAAGCTCTTTGCTTCGCCTGCGGCTCATTTCGCGCCGAGGGCGAAACGCATCATCTGGCTCACGCAGGCGGGTGCGCCGTCGCAGCTCGATCTGTTTGATTACAAGCCGGGGCTCGCGTCGCAGTTCGACAAGGATTTGCCGAACTCGGTGCGTGGCGAGCAACGGCTGACGGGCATGACGGCGGGGCAGAAGCGCTTCCCCATCGCGCCGTCGGTGTTCAAGTTTGCGCAGCATGGCCAAAGCGGCATGTGGTTGAGCGAGTTGCTGCCGCACACGTCGAAGTTCGCGGATGAAATCTGCCTCATCCGCTCGCTGCACACTGAGGCGATCAATCATGATCCGGCGATGACGCTGCTGCAAACCGGGCACCAAATCGGCGGGCGACCCGCGTTTGGCGCATGGGTGTCGTATGGCCTCGGCTCTGACAACTCGGACCTGCCTGCCTTTGTCGCGCTCATCTCACGGCCCAGCGGACCGACGAACGCGCAACCGCTGCACGAGCGCATGTGGGGCAGCGGCTTTTTGCCCTCGAAGTATCAGGGCGTGCGCATGAGCTCTGGTAAAGACCCCGTGCTCTTCCTTTCGAATCCGCCCGGCATCACCACCGAGCGACGCCGCGCCATGCTCGACGATGTCGCTGCGCTGAATCGCCTCAAGCTTGCCGACTACCACGATCCCGAAACGCAGGCCCGGATCGATCAATACGAGATGGCCTTCCGCATGCAGTCTGCCGTGCCTGACCTCGCCGATCTCTCCAAAGAGCCCGCCGACATCTACGAGCGCTACGGTCCTGAATCGAAGAAGCCGGGAACGTATGCCGCGAACTGCATCCTCGCCCGCCGACTCGCCGAGCGCGGCGTGCGCTTCATCCAGCTCTACCATCGTGGCTGGGACCAGCACAACAACCTGCCCAGCGGCATCAAGAGCCAGTGCCACGACACCGACCAGCCCACCGCCGCGCTTTTGGCCGAGCTCAAAGAACGCGGCATGCTCGATGACACGCTCGTCATCTGGGGCGGCGAGTTTGGGCGCACGGTCTATTCGCAGGGCGTGCTCACCCGCGACAATCACGGCCGCGATCACCACCCGCGCTGTTACAGCGTCTGGATGGCCGGAGCTGGTGTGAAAGGCGGCCACGTCCACGGCGAGACCGACGACTTCAGCTACAACATCGTCAAAGACCCCGTCCACATCCACGACCTTAACGCCACCGCGCTCCACCTCCTCGGCCTCGACCACACCCGCCTCACCTACCGCTTCCAAGGCCGCGATTACCGCCTCACGGACATCCATGGCGAGATCGTTAAAGGAATCCTCGCGTAATTTCCTACCACCTCGCAATTCCCCGCACAACACCTCATCCTATGCCACGCAAACTCAGCCAGATCACCCCCGACTGGTTCGCCGACGCTGCGCGAGGCGCTCGGCGATACCTTTGTCGTCGATGAAATCTTCGAAGCCGGGCTGAGCCGGCCCGCTTGAATCAAATCCCATCACACCCCACCTATGAAACCGCTCCTCCTCGTCCGCTTCTGGCTCATGGTCTTCCTGCATTATTTCGTCTGGGGGGCCTGGTATGTGACCATGGGCACCTATGTCGTGACCAAGCTCGGTTTTACAGGGGGGCAGGTGGGACTCGTCTATGGCAGCACAGCGGTCGGGGCGCTAGTGTCGCCGTTCATTGTCGGCATCATCGCTGACCGTTTCTTTGCCACGCAGCGCATCCTTGGTTTTCTCCACCTCGTCGGCGCGGGCCTGCTCTATTGGGTTTCCACCTTGGAGAACTTCGGAAGTTTCTATCCGGTGCTGCTGGCTTACACCATCACCTACATGGCCGGACATGGATTGACGAATGCTCTGACGCTGCATCATTCCAAGAATCCGGCGAAGGAGTTCCCGGTCGTGATGGTCATGGCCAGCGTGGGCTGGATCGTGGCTGGCCTTGTGGTGAGCTGGCTGAAGCTGGAGGACAATGCGGGCATGTTCCGGCTGGCCTCGGGCGCAGCGCTGTTCATGGGCCTCTACTCATTCACGCTGCCCCATACTCCGCCGAAGGGTGCAGGCACGCCAGCTTCGCTGGGCACGCTGCTGGGATTCGATGCGCTGAAGCTCATGCGCGACCGTTCCTTTGCCACCTTCATGGTCTGCTCTTTCCTCATCTGCGTGCCGCTGAGTTTCTACTTCAGTTGGATGAACGTCTTCATGAATGAGATGAACATTCCCAACGCGGCGGCGAAGATGACATTGGGCCAGGTCTCGGACGTGGTCTTCCTGCTGCTGCTTCCCTCTCTGCTGCTGCGCATCGGGGCTAAGGGCATCCTCCTGCTCGGCATCGGTGCGTGGGCCGTGCGCTTCGGACTCTTTGCTCTCTTCCATCAAAGCCCCTCCGCGCTGTGGATGCTCTTCACCGGCATCCTGCTGCATGGCATGTGCTACGACTTCATCTTTGTGATGGGCCGCATGTATGTGGACAAGCGGGCGGGCGAAGACATTCGCGGTGCCGCGCAAGGACTGCACGCCATCATCACGCTCGGGGCGGGTATGTTTGTCGGTTCATGGCTCTCGGGCATCGTCGCCCAGCACTACACGCAGGGCAGCACCCATGACTGGCAGGCCATCTGGCTCATCCCTGCTTCAATGGCTGCCGTGCTGGTCGTGGTTTTTGCGCTCTTCTTCAAAGAGGACCAGCGCACGGACACTGCCGGCTGAATGACCCTGCTTTCCATATAACGAACAACCAAACCGAAACCATGAAGCTCCAGACTCTCCTCCTTTCTACCTGTCTCACTGCCCGCGCTTTGCTCGCGGCAGATGACGAAGGCTTCGTCCCCATGTTCAATGGCAAAGACTTCACCGGCTGGGTGCCGACCTGTATCGCACCGGAGACTTTCACGGTCCGCGATGGCTTGGTCATCACCAGCGGGCAACCCGTCGGCACCCTGCGCACCGAGAAGATGTATGAAAACTTCATCATCGAGTTTGACTGGAGGCACATGCAGTCCGGCGGTAACTCGGGCCTTTTCATCTGGGCCGATGGACTGCCCGTCACCGGCTCGCATTTCTCACGCGGCATCGAGATTCAGATTCTCGATCTTGGCTTCAACCCTCCGGGCAAGAACGAGTGGTATAGCACGCACGGCGACATTTTCGCGGTGAATGGCGCGGCGCTCACCGTCGCGGGTCGCATCTCGCCCAATGGCAAGCGTAGCTTCCCGATGGAGGAGCGCACGAAGCCCTCGCCGGAATGGAATCACTACCGCGTCGTGGCGAACAACGGCGACATCAGCCTCAGCGTGAATGGCAAGGAAGTGACCATCGCGAAAGCCGCTTCCCCCCGCAAAGGCTACCTCATGCTGGAGTCCGAAGGCAGCGAGGCGCATTTCCGCAATGTGCGCATCAAAGAGCTGCCATCGACGAATCCGAAGCCCGAAGAAATCGCGCTCGAAGCCGATGGTTATGTGCCGCTGCTCAATAGCCTGGACCTGCGTGGTTGGAAAGTGCCAGAGGGTGACAACGGCCACTGGAAAATCGTGAAGGAACTCATCGACTACGACGCCGAAAGCGAATCCGCCACCACCGACAAAAGCCTGTGGAGCGAGCGCGAGTTTGGTGACTTCCAGCTCATCGCCGACTGGCGCATCACTGCCACGCCCTATCTCAATCCGCGCGTCTATCACCTCCTGCCTGATGGCAGCGAAGAACTCGGCCCCGACGGCAAACCCAAGCCCTATCCGCAGCCCGATAGCGACTCCGGCATCTACCTGCGCGGCATGGGCAAATATCAGGTTAACATTTGGACCTGGCCCGTCGGCTCTGGCGAAATGTATGGCGTGCGGCGAGATCCACAAATGCCGCCAGAAGTCCGCGCTGGAGCCACTCCCTTGCTGAAAGCTGACAATCCCGTGGGCAAGTGGAACCGCTTCGACATCACTGTGCGCGGCAGCACCGTCACCGTCCTGCTCAATGGCAAGACGGTTCTGCCCGGTGTCACTATTCCCGGCCTGCCCGAGCGCGGGCCCATCGCCCTCCAACATCACGGCAGCAAGAAAGACGGCCAATGGACCAGCCCGCCGTCAGTCGTGCAGTTCCGCAACGTGTTTGTCCGCGAACTGAAGTAACTCGAAACCAACTCAAGCAAGTCAACAGCACCCAGATCTCCTCATTCTATGCCACGCAAACTCAGCCACATCGCCCCCGACTGGTGGGACTACACCACGCTCGACTCCGACCTCATCAACGACGCCGCACGGCTCACCGAGCGCGACCTGCGCCAGCTCTCGCGCCCCGGTTTCAAAGTCGTCTTCTACGACACGTTGGAGGATTTTTATTTGGCCGAAGCCCTCGAATACATCCACGCCTGGCGGCAAGCCACTGCGGACAATCCCGTGGGCATCTGCGGTCCCATCGGCCCCACGGAGCAGCTTCCGCTCGTGGCGCGATTGGTCAATGAACTCGGGCTCAGCCTCAAGCACGCGCATTTCTGGGGCATGGATGAGTGGTATGACGAAGCCACGAAGCTGGAGGTGCCGTCCACGCATCCGCTCTCGTTTGAAAAAGCCGACCGCGAGCTGTGCTTTGACCGCATCCAGAAGAAGCTCGTCATCCCCGAAGCCCAACTGCATTTCCCCAAGGCTGACATCGCCAGCTATGTGCAGACGTGGAACTCTGGTGTCCGTTGCGCCGTGATGCAGGGCGGTCAGGGCGACATCAAACATTGGGCCTTCAACGACCCGCTGCGCCGCGCTGGCAAGTGGAAGAACGAGCCGCCACCGCCCGCCGAGTATCGCAAGCTCGGCACGCGTATCGTCGAGCTGCATCCCATCACGCTCAGTCAAAACGCCCGCACCTCCGGCGGTGGCAACATCACCATGGTGCCGAAGACCGCCATCACCGTCGGCCCGAAGGAAACGTGGCAGGCCGAGAAGGTCAGCATCTGGCAGGCCGGCATGCACGACAACCCGCTCGGCCAGCGCCTCACCGCGCTCATGATCTCCAAGCGCCTCGCCGACAGCTCCGTGCCCATGTCCCTCCTCGCCGACCATCCGAACGTGCAGTTCAACTACTTCCGAGGCGGTCTCGGAAGCTGCGCGGTGGAGATGCATTGAGCGCATCCTAGCCGCCCGTCTTCTCGCACCTTCATGAACGAGCAGAATCACTTCCAAAGCCCATGCGCCGCCATTGATGAACTCCTTCAGGCACCTCCCGAAAAGCAACCGCAGCTTGCTTCGCAAATCGCGTTCAAGTGGGCCAAATACGACATCAACGCCATGTGGAACGCCGTCTCCCGCTCCAAACTCGACGGTCAAATCAAACAGATCCTGTTCAACGAACTCTGGAACTGAGCACCATCACTCTGCGAACGATCCACCTGCCAATTGCTTCTCATGACTCGCCTCCTCACCGTTTGCTGCGTTCTTTTGAAATCAGCTTCGCAGGCTGTTTACCGACCTTTTTGGAATCCGCTTCGTCGAGCATCGCCTCTGCGCTTCGGTTCGCTGTGCTCGGCTCTCACCGGCCTGCTGCTCGTGCCGTTGGTCGTGCTCGCACAGGACACAAAGCCGTCCGCTGCTCCAGGGAAGCCCACAAGAGGGCACGATCCCGTGGATTGGGTGGATCCGTTCATCGGCACGCAATCAGCGCGCTGGTTTTTCTTCACTCCGGCGGCCGCGCCGTTTGGTCTCGTCAAGCTCGCGCCGGACACGACGGGCTTCGGCGGTTATGCGGGTGGTGGGCACACGTCGGGTTATCGTTTCTCGGATACTTCGATCTTGGGATTCAGTCATCTCCATGACTTCCAGTTGGGAGGCATTCTGCTCATGCCAACCACCGGGCCGCTGGTAACGGTGCCGGGCGTTGATGGGCAGGACAAAAGCGGGTGGCGCTCCCGCTTCTCGAAGTCCAGTGAACGCGCCGAACCGGGCTACTATCGGGTCCACCTCGACAAGCATGACGTCTCCGTCGAACTCACGGCGAGCACGCGTGTCGGCTACCATCGCTACACCTTTCCGAAAACCGAGACCGCGAGGGTGCTGATGGATGTCGGGCATCTGCTCGGCGAGGGGGGCGTTTTTCAGCAGCATGACCGCTTCAGTGGCGGCTTGCGCGCCGCCATGATTGAGCGCGTGGACGACCGCACCGTGCGGGCCAGTTGCACCATCGCACCTTCTTATGCGGAGGCTTCTTTCGAGATCTACGCGGAGATTCGCTTCAACCGCCCGTTCAAGACTCACGGTGCGTATCGGGACGCCAAGACGTTTCCTGGGCGCGAGGTGATTACCGGGTTCGGCGCGGGCTACTATGTGGAGTTCGACACGCGCGAGGAGGCGGTGGTCGAGGCGCGCGTGGGCATCTCCCATGTGGGCTTTGACGGAGCAAAGAAGAATCTGGCGGCCGAGACCGAGGGCAAGACCTTTGACCAAATCCGCGCCGCCACTCGCGTGGAGTGGAACCGCTTGCTCGGACGTGTGAGGATCGAGGATGAACGTCCGGAGGCTGAGCCAGCCAAGATCAAGTTTTACACCGCCTTGTGGCACGTCCTGCTGGGACGTGGGGTGAACAGTGACGCGGATGGCGCTTACTCCGACGCCACGGGACGTCGCGGTCAGATTCCCTTGGTGAACGGTCAGCCTGAGTATGCCAGATACAACTCGGATGCTTTGTGGGGCAGCTTTTGGAATCTGAATCAAGTGTGGTCACTGCTCTACCCGGAGCAGATGACCGCGTTCGCGAAACATTTGCTCGCCTCCTACCGGGAGAGCGGGTGGCTGCCAGATGGTTTTGTGGTGAACCGGCGCGCACCCGGGATGCTGTCCAATCAGGCGACGCTGTTTCTGGCGGCTGCTTACACCAGAAACCCCACGGCCTTTGATCGTGAGGAACTTTGGAATGCGGTCTGGAAAAATCAGACGCAATGGCGCGGGCGGCCCCGCTACACCGGACAGGACGCGTTGGCGGGTTATTCGCTTCTCCGATATGCACCTTGTGACGACGCAGGCTCCGGTGCGGCGGGTTACACGCTGGAGTATGCTTTCGAGGACTGGTGCGCCGCGCAACTAGCCACCCAGTTTGGCAAGAAGTCGGAGGCCGACTTTCTAACGCGGCGTGCTGATGCCTGGCGGAAGCTCTGGGATGAAGAGACGCGCTGTTTTCGTCCCCGGCGTTTTGATGGCAGCTTTCACACTCCGTTTGATCCGAACGGCGGCTACTCCTTCATCGAGGGAACGGCACTCCAATACCGCTGGTTCGTGCCGCACAACATCCCGGCCCTGGTGCGGCAGTTCACTCCCGAGGTGTTCTTGAGCGAGTTGACCCGGACGATGGCGCAGGCCGAGAAGACAGACTTCGGCCCCGCCGAGGTCAAGAATACGGCGGGGCTTTCTCTGCCCTACAACCATGGCAACCAGCCCGGCTTGCACACGGCGTGGTTGTTTCATTTTGCCGGGCGGCCCGACTTGAGCCGCCAGTATGTGCGCTCCATCTGCGAGCGCTTTTACGGCACCACTCCAGTGCATGGCTACGGGCTTGGTCAGGATGAGGATCTAGGTCAATTGGGTGCCTGGTATGTTCTGGCTTCCATGGGGCTGTTTGATGTCGAGGGCATGGTAAGGCGGGACGCGCCCGTGGCGGTCATCCCACCGGCCTTTGCCCGAATGGTCCTTACGATCCCCCGCACACCCTTTTCCACCACGAAGGCAGGAGACTTCAGCAAGGTCGAGTTGCGTCAGGAGGCCGGTGCCAGCCAATCCAAGGCCGATGCGTTCGTCCCTTTGCACACGCTCTGGGAAGATGTCGGGCCCTCGCCGACTCCCCAACCTGCGACATCCGACAAATGAAAACTCTCGCACTTGAAAGACCCATGAAACCAACCCTCACCCTCGCCGCCCTGCTGCTCGCGCCGCTGGCCGTATTGCACGCACAAGACACCACCTCATCGCCAACCGGACCGCCGTCGGGCACGAAGTGGAAGCTCGTGTTCAGCGATGAATTCGACGGCACGGCCATCGACGAGACGAAGTGGAAACCCTCGGACCACACGAAATGGGAGCATCCGGGTTTCAAGACGAGGCTGGCGAAGGAGAACTGCGCGTTCGACGGCCAGGGCAACCTCGTCGTTCGGCTCACCCGTGACGCGGACGGCACCATCGCCTTCAACGGCGGCCTCATATCGCGCGATTTCCAGAAGGCGTTCGGCTACATCGAGACACGGGTGCAGTTCAGCACGCAACCTGGCTGGTGGACCTTCGTCTGCACCATCCGCAACAACACGCTGCCCAACTACGGCGACGACACCTTCGAGAACCCGCAGGAGTTCGACATTTTCGAGGACTTCTACAAGCCCAAGATCGAGCCGTCGCGCACCGCGGGGTATCAGAATGTGATCTGCCAGGCCTACCACGCCACGGTCGGCCTCGGTTTCCAAGACCAAGGAGATGGCAGCGGTGCCAGTGCCTTCGACACGCGGAAGAAGGACATGCTAGCGGTGACCAAGCCGGGCCGCATCCTCCGGCAGGCCGTTCATCCCCTGAAGGAATACGGCGGCTGGCACACCATCGGACTGCGCTGGGGCCCGCTGGAGCAGGTATTCTACGTCGATGGGCAGGAAACGATGCGCCTCACCTACAAGGACACGCCCATCACAACTGTCCCTCAGAAGCTCTTTGTGGGCAGCGTGGGCAGGACACCTCCCCAACTCAAAAAGGACGGCGGCAAGCTGCCCTTCTATGGCTGGCTGGAGGACGCGAAACTGCCCGACCAACTCGTGGTGGACTACATCCGCTGGTATGAAGAAGACCCCGGCGACAAGACCGCGCCCAACGTCACGCTCACCCTCGATGGCAATCCAAGCACGCTCGTTCCCAACCAACCCGCGACTTTCCGGGTCCATTCCGAAGACAAAGACGGCAAGCTCCAGTCCGTGCAGCTTTTCGCCAAGGGCTACCTCCGCGCCGAGGCGAAGCTCGACGCCCAGCAAGCCGACCATGTCTTCACCCTCAGCAACCTCATCGAGGGCGACAACACGGTCATCGCCACTGCCGTGGATAACGACGGCCACGTCGGACTCTCCGCGCCGTTGCGGGTGAAAATGACCACGCCCGTCGTTCCGAAAACCAAATAGGCAAAGGTGCCCGCGAACCAAAAATGAACCCAGAGAACACACTCATGAAAGCAAAGTCATTCATCGCTTTCTACCTGCTGCTGCTCGCACCGCTTGCGGCACACGCTCAGCAAACAGTTTCACCCACAATCACCGTGCGCGACCATCTTTGGCTCTTTGGGTATCCAACGGACGGCGACGCCGGATACCTCGAGAATGCCGGCTACCGCGGTGGCTCACGCATGACGCCAGTGGAAGGCGCACACTGGCTGGGCGTGCCGAACCTGCTCTTCATCACGCAAAACCACAATCGCCCGAAGGCGATGTGGTTTGAGAGCAAGTGGAAGGCGAAGACCACGATGGATCAGTGGGCAATCTCCTTCGAGTCGATGAAGCGCGTGAACTGGGCCGCCGTGGGCTCCAGTGGCGGCGGCGGGCTCAAGACCGTGCCCGACATTGTCACCCTCGCGAAGGCTTACCCCAACTTCACCGGCATCTACCTTGACGACTTCATCAACGACCCCACCAAGCGCGCGGACGGAACCCTGATCGGGAAGCCGGCGATGAGCCTCGCCGATCTCAAATCCATGCGCAGCCAGCTCGCTAAGGTGGGACGCCCGATGGAGATCTGGACGACCATCTATACGCGCGAGTTCGACCGCCAGCACAAGGAGTTCACCGACTGCGAGCCGCCGCTCACCGAGTTCATGAAGGAATTCGACGTGCTCGTCCTGTGGACTTGGCAAAGCGACGAACTGCGCGACCTAGAGCAAAGCCTCGCCAAACTCGAGGCGGTGAAACCGAAGACCACGCGCATCGCGCTGGGCATCTACCTCTGGGATTACACCGGAGTCGATGAAGCGAAGAAAGCCGATCCGACTTACCGTTGGGGAAAGCCCGTGCCGCTCGACCTCATGGAGCACCAGTGCAGCCTTGGACTAAAGTGGCTCAAAGAAGGCCGCGTCTGCGACCTCGTCATCCTCGGTAACTCTCACCTCGACATCGGCATTCCCAGCGCTCCGTGGATGCGTGAGTGGGTGAAGAAGCACGGGGACGAGAAGCTGAACCGAAAAGAGCCGCCATGAAACGCACACTCGCACTCCTCACCGCACTCGTGCTTGCCATTTTCGGCGAAAGCACCGCTTCAGCCGTGCAGCAGCGTGTGTTCTTCGCGCCGAGTGCCACGGATCCTGCGATCACCCAATTCAACAACAACCACTACGCCGTGGTGGACCCGGCGGTGACGAGTCGCGGGAGACTCGTGCTTTTCCTGCCGGGCACGGGAGCGATCCCGTTTCATTATCGCGAGTTTCCACAAAATGCCGCCAGTCTTGGCTTCCATGCGCTGGGGCTGATGTATGCGAACGGCAGCGCGATCAACGCACTCTGCGCCCAAAATGCACCGCTCGATGCCAATGCCGCAGGCAATGCCCGGCTGGAGGTGATCGACGGCACCGACCGCGTGAGCTTTCTCAGCGTGGACAGCATCAACTGCATCCAAAGCCGCCTCCTCAAAGCGCTGCAATACCTTCATGCCACTTATCCCACTCGCGGTTGGAACCAGTTTTACAGCGGCAGCACCGTGCTTTGGAGCAAACTCATCGTCTGCGGCCACTCGCAGGGCGCAGGCATGGCGGCCATGCTGGCCAAGACACGCGTCACGGACCGCTGCGTGATGTTTACCGACATGGACTGGTGGATCGCGGGGAATCGCCCCTACAACTGGATGTCCAGCGCATCGCAGACGCCGGTGGATCGTTGGTTTTTCCTCGCTCATGAGCGTGATCAGTTCCTCGACTTCACCGAGATGCAGACAAGCGCCGCCGCGCTCGATGTCACGCGCTACGGAGCTCATGTGCAGGTCGAGTCCTCCACCTCCGCCAGCTTCAGCGGGCGTCATTTCCTCTCGACCAATCTTGACCCCGCTCCAGCACAATCCACCAGCTACCATGGCTGTCCCATCGTAGATGCTGCGGTGCCGCGGCAAACCGATGGCGTGACGCCTGTGCTGAAGCCGGTGTGGGATTACCTCCTGCTGCACGAAACGATGCCCATCACCGTTGAAGCCACTGCGACCACCATCAGCCTTCTCTTCTCACCCGGCACTCTGGAGCAGTCGGACGACCTCACTCTCTGGACTCCCCAACCCGCCGCCACCAGTCCACTGACGCTGCCGCTCAGCACGCTGCCTTCACGACGCTTCTACCGGCTCTCGACACCATGAAAAACCTCCTCACCGCCCTCCTCGTCCTCGCCGCAACCTCCCTCCAAGCCGCCGCTGCTCGGAATCCGAATGTCCTCCTCATTCTCTGCGATGACTTGGGATTGGGGGACCTGGGTTGTTATGGGCAGCAGCGGATCCTCACGCCGAACATCGACCGCCTCGCGGCGGAGGGCACGCGTTTCACGCAGGTTTACGCGGGCTCTTCGGTGTGTGCGCCGTCGCGTTGCTGCCTGATGACGGGCAGGCACAATGGGCATGGGCGCATTCGCGACAACGTGCCGCATGGCATTCAGCTCCGCGACGACGACATCACCCTCGCGGAAGTGCTGCGTGCGGCGGGTTATCGCACGGGAGCGATTGGCAAATGGAGCCTCGGCGTGCATCCCACGGCTGGCACGCCGCTGAAGCAGGGCTTTGACATGTTTTATGGTCACCAGGACCAGGATCAGGCGCACTTTTACTATCCGGATCATCTCTGGGATGGTGACCGGGTCGTGCTGCTCACGGGCAATCGAGGCCAGCGGAAGCAACAATACACCCACGACCTGTTCACGGAGAGGGCGGTCAAGTTCATCGACCAGAAGGATGACAAGCCCTTCTTCCTCTACCTCGCCTACACGCTGCCTCACTGGTCAGACTACGCCGCGCAGTCGGACGAGTCGCAGATCGTTCCGAGCGATGCGCCTTACACCGACCGCGACTGGCCGCAGGTGGAGAAAAACTACGCCGCGATGGTCAGCATGATCGACCGCGATGTCGGCAGGCTCATGGAGCTGCTGGAGGCCAAAGGGATGGCCAAAGACACCCTCGTGCTGTTCACCAGTGACAATGGCCCTTCTGCCGAGGCCAAGCACAAGCCCGCTTTTTTCAAAAGCGCCGGCACCTTCCGGGGCACGAAGCGGGATCTGTATGAAGGCGGCATCCGCGTGCCCATGATCGTGCGCTGGCCGGGCCAGGTGCCCGCTGCCAGGGGCAGTGAGGAAGTCTGGCCGCAGTGGGACCTCCTGCCCACGCTCGCGGAGATCACCGGACAAAAGATCACGCACGCCATCGACGGTCACTCCATCCTGCCCGCGCTGAAAGGCGGCCAGGCACCGCCGCATGAGTATCTCTACTGGGACTACGGACACACTCGCGGCCAATACAAACAGGCCGTGCGCCTCGGTGACTGGAAGGCCGTGCGCAATGGCACGGACCAGCCCATCGAACTCTACGATGTGCGCTACGATGCCAGCGAAACTCAAAACGTGGCCGCCAAGCATCCTGAAGTCCTCGCTCAAATCGAAAAGATCCTCGCCACCGCGTCCACTCCCGATCCCCGCTATCCCATCGCACCACCGAAAAAGACGAAATGAAGCTGCCGCGCATCCTCTTTACCATCCTCGCGCTGTTTGGCGGCCATGCCATCGCTGCGGAATCGCCGAACGTGCTTCTCATCCTCGCCGATGACCTCGGCTGGAGCGATCTCGGCTGCCAGGGCAGCACGTTTTATGAGACACCGCATCTCGACTCGCTGGCCCGTCGCGGCGTGAGGTTCACCCAGGCCTACGCCACCGGTTGCGTCTGCTCACCCACACGCGGCAGCCTCATGACGGGCAGGTATCCACCGCGCACCGGCGTCACCGATTTGATCCCCGGCAGTCCGAATGGAAAACTCATCCGCGCTCCCAATGCGCCGCACCTCGCGCTGGAGGAAGTCACCCTGGCGGAGGCTTTTCGTGAGGCAGGCTACGAGACCTTCTTTGTCGGCAAGTGGCATCTCGGCGAGCGCGGCCACTCACCTGCGGAGCAGGGTTTTCCGGCTGAACTCACACAGGTCATGGATGGCAAAAAGCAGACCAACTTCTTCTTCCCCAAGTCCGCCTCCCCCATCGTCGCCACGGAGGACGATCCGAAGTTCAGCGACCGCATCGCGGATGAGGCCGTGCGCTTTCTCCAAAGCCGCTCGCCGAAGCCCTTTTTCGCCTATTTGCCCTTTCTCGCGCCGCATCGCCCGGTGAAGGCGCGGGCGGATCTCGTGGCCAAGTATGAGAAAAAGGCGCGGACCGCTCCACCCGACTCCTGGGGCAAGGAACGCGGCAATCAGGTCCGGCTCGTGCAAAATCACGCGGCCTACGCCGCCATGATCGAGCAGATGGACAGCGCCATCGGCCGCATCCTGGCCGCCTTGAGGCAAAATCAGCTCGAAGAAAAAACGATCATCGTCTTCACCAGCGACAACGGCGGACTCAGCCTCTCCAGCGACCGGCCCACGGCCAATCTCCCGCTGCGTGCCGGCAAAGGCTGGGCCTACGAAGGCGGCCTGCGCGTGCCCGGCATCCTCGTCGCACCCGGCGTGGCATCGCCCGGCAGCATCCAGGAAGCCCCCATCACCACCACGGACTGGTTTCCCACCCTGCTCGATCTCACGCATCAGCCGCTCAGGCCTCAGCTCCATCTCGATGGCATCTCCCTCGCGCCGTTGCTGCGTGGCGAGAGCCTGCCCGCCCGCCCCATCTACTGGCATTACCCGCACTACGGTGCGCAACACGGCGCTCCCTTTGCAGCCATTCGCAGCGGCGATTGGAAACTCATCGAATGGTATGAAGGCCCCAGCCTCGAACTCTTCAACCTCCGCGAAGATCCCGGCGAAAAATCCAACCTCGCGAAAAAACAACCCGCCCATACCGAGGCCCTGCATCAGCAACTCATCGCCTGGCGTCAGGAAGTGAAAGCCATCATGCCCACACCCAATCCAGACCACCCCAGCAAGAAACCAAACGCCCGGAAACCCACGCGATGAACTCCTGCCACGTTTTCTCTCGACTCATCCTCATCGCCCTGCTGCTCGGCTCCCTTTCCCCAGCCCGCGCCGACCTCGTCGCCCATTTCCGCCTCACCGATGTCTATGGCGAAGTGGTGCGGGAGATCCTGGCGTGAGCGGCTTTGCCACAATGCACGACAAACGATGGCGGAGAAGCCTGCGCCAGTTCCCGCCTCGCCCATGACTCCAAGACACCGCCAATCCATGCGCTTCACGCCTCTCAAAACCGCTTGGCAGGCTGTCTGCCGAGGCGCTAGCCGGCACTCCGGGCAGCGATGGGTGTGAGCAACGTCCACCCTGGCTCGCGAGCGTGGCATCAGTAGAAAACTTGTCGGCACTTGCGTCATTCATCTTGCCATGGGCGACGCCGGACGACTCACCACAGATGAAAGGTGCCAATCTCCACCTTGCCTCCGCCTTTCGGGTGCCATACACTCCAACCATGAAGACTCTGAGCATCCCATACCCCGAATCGCTTCTCGGTTCCCTACACGTTTCCGAAG
The DNA here is from genome assembly GCA_027489965.1 of Verrucomicrobiaceae bacterium. Taxonomy (GTDB): domain Bacteria; phylum Verrucomicrobiota; class Verrucomicrobiia; order Verrucomicrobiales; family Verrucomicrobiaceae; genus Prosthecobacter. Next base: position 44,057 of record JAIXZA010000095.1, on the reverse strand, counting down.
GCGAGTTTGCGCGCGAAGCACGCATGGCGATGGCGGTGAAGCTCTTTGACACAGGTAGGCTCAGTTCCGGCCAAGCCGCCGATCTCGCCGACATGCCCCGAGTGCATTTCCTTTATGAACTCGGTCGTTGGGGCGTCTCCGCCTTGCAGACGAGTGAAGACGAGTTGGAGAGTGACCTGAACGTCGCCCGCACCCTGCATGACCGTCATCAACACTAGCCCAGCCATTCATCTCCACGCCGTTTTGCCTGGAGGGCTGGGTTCGCTGGCAGGATTGATTGGGGAAGTCATCGTCCCCTGGGAAGTCGGCCAGGAACTCGCCGCCGGTCATGCCAAAGATGCGACATGGCAGGAAATCCAATCCCTTCCAGGTATCCACCATCGCTCCCATCGTGTGGCCGTCCATCCCCTGCTTTCAGCGCAGATCGACATGGGCGAGGCTGCGGTCATCCAGACCGCGTTGGATGAAGCGCACGATGCTGTCATCCTTGACGACCTCAAAGCTCGGCGGATCGCCCAAACCCTCGGCCTCCAAGTGACAGGCACGCTTGGAATCCTGCTTCAAGCCAAACAATCGGGCCTGCTGCCATCCGTGAGTGCAGCCATCGCCGCTCTGGAGAAACGCGGCATGTGGATCGCCCCAGCCTTGGCTGCTAAGGCGGTTCACCTCGCAGGCGAGTGATCATAGGTTCCGTTCACAAGTGGAACGCTTGCAGGAACTCCAGGAGGCCATCGGCTTTGAGCAACGTCCATCCTGGATGGTGAGACTGGCATCAGACGGACTTCAATACACGCAGTCCGCGCTGAAGGTGGTGGGGCTGCCCCTGCCCGATAAAAAGTAACGACCGCATCTTGCTCACACCAGAACACCTTTTCATAATGTTTGGCCTTCAAACCTACCTCTGAACTTTATGTGGAACCGCACTTCTCCCCCTGACGATGAAAACCCTTTCGGAGAAGAGGAGCGTCCGCCTTTCCCAAGCGAACCACGGCGGAACTCGAATGGTATCGTGATTTCTGAGGAGTTCATCATCCCTGCCGGTGAAAAACAGGCCTACCTTGACTCTCATTATCCCTTTGAAGACCCGCCACGCCTTGATGAGCAGAAGTTTGACCTTCATTCGGGCAAAAAGTTCTATGTGCGCGACTACAAGCTCGTTCGAGAGAATGGCGTGAACTACATCGTCAGCCCCTTCTATTACGAGAGCGGTGGAACGATCATCGACTGGATGGATCCTGAGGGCTTCGAGGATGAGGCCGAAGCTGATCCCTCGTTAAACTGACGCAGTGCCTCCAAACACCTAGCTGACTGATTCCGTATGAGAAAGAATCTTTCTCGCCCGTGAATGCAACGCTTGCACGCCAGCCTCCGCTGACATTGCTTGCTTCATGAACGCATCCGAACTTTTAGACCAAGTGCTGCGAAGCAATTATCAGCGGGCTGGCCGCGAGACAGGATACTGGGGGCGTTACTATTGGCGTGAACTCAATAAAAAGGGCGGTGTGGCGACGCTGAAACACATGTTGGAACCGGCAAAGGATGACGAAATCGCCAAAGGCTGGCAGTCACTACTGGATGCAGGGCGTATTGATTTATCCATCGAATACACGGCTCTTGATAGGCGTTTTTCGGGACTCTTCACTGAAGCAGAGCTGGCCGAGGCACAGAAGCGGATGGAACGAGTCCCCGAATACGCGAGACCTCGCGACGTGGACAAGCGTGATCTCGATCCTGCGGAGGTGCAGACGGATGTTGAATACGCAGAGGGGGCTGTGCGCAGCATCACCGTAAATGCTTATGAACGAGACCGTGCGGCCCGCGCTGCGTGTCTTGCGAGGCACGGTGTTCGCTGTGCTGTCTGCAAAATGAGTTTCCAAGAACTCTACGGCGAGATTGGCCGTGGATTTATCCACGTTCACCACCGCAAGCCGCTGGCACTTCGTCGGGCGGAATACAAGCTCCGCCCAACCATTGATTTAGTTCCGGTCTGCCCGAACTGTCACGCCATGCTGCACACCAAAACTCCGCCTTTGGGAGTGGATGAGTTGCGCGAGATCATGGCCGCACGGAAGCGCTAAGACGCGGCTCTGCGCCTTTGTCTATTGGCTGTCTGTTTCATCATCGTTCACAGCTTCTATGAGCACCGCGCGATATTGGACAGCCTGTAGTCGGAAGCGCTTTCTCAGTTCTTCTCCTGTGTAGCGGTGGGCTTTCGGTTCATCAGCCAGCGCTGACACGACGACCCAAAGCTCAAAAGCGTCGTCCTCATCCGCGCAGCGCAGTTCCTGCGCAGTGATGATGAAGGCAGGTTGATCGGCCTGGGTGCCTTTCACTTCCACATGCCGCTCTTGATCACCTTGGGTGCAATGCAGGTCATAGCCGCATCGCTCGGCTTCGACAGACTCGACCGCCCAACCTTCGCGGGTGAGGGCAGCGGTCACATGGGCCACGGCTGCTTGCTCGATTTGCCGCCGCAGCTCTGAATCCATCACATAGCCGCTTTCCGCGTCTGTTTCCGTTTCTACATCCTCCTCATCGCTTTCGTCCACTTCGGAATACCAGATGTCTTCGAGCAGGGATACGGACTCCTCTGTCAGGCGGCGCATGGACTGCATTTGCTGCGCGGCCAGCAGCCCATCGTCTTCAAAGACAAGCCTGTCATTGGCACTCTCGAATCGAAGTGCGGGAGCCTGCTCATGAATATCCCAGACCTCCATGTGCTCCGCGTGCTCAGGCTCACAAACGGCGTGGTAAGTGGCATCGTAAAGATCCTCCCGCCCAAGATATTTGACCGCCTGTTGGAAGTTCAGCATTTGATCCACAGCTAAATGGCCGAGCAGAAACAGCCTACCCTCTGAAATGGTCACGATCCAAAGGTGATCGCCTTCCCGCAGTTTCTTGAACTGTGCGCTCGACCAGTGATCTAGGGGAATGCCGTCCGCGTCATGAATCGACAAATCCGACTGGGCTTGCGAGGGCTTGGAGTAGTAAACGTAGTGGGCACTCATGGTTGTTAGGTGGGTCAGAGTTTGGAGTTAGCCGCTAGAGGGAGGCAAAGCCAGCACCTATCGCTTTCTGCCCTTTTTGATTTGGAGTGCCACGGCGTGATTTTTTGCCCTTGCCAAAGCGAGGGCATTTCCGGCAAACTCTGGACCCATGCCGCAACCGATGTCATACGACTCTGGGTTGGCGTGAGATGACCTCACGCCGGGGTTCGTTTGGGAGGGTTTCGCCACAACCACTAGCCCCAAACGCCCTATGGCCTCAGACAACCGCATCTCATTGCCAGCGAGGCCGCTTGGTAAAGATCGCTGCCGTCGTGGATAGCGCCTGCTTGAGCGGGCGGTGGTCATTGCCCTGAAGGTAATGGGCATTGTGAAGATAGTCGTATGCCCCTCCGAAGATTAGACGGCGTGTGCGGGTATCTCTATGACCTGAATCCATGCGCTTCACACTCCCTCTCCTCACCACCCTGCTCCTCCTCGCGCCGATGGCTGCCCGCGCCGACCTCGTCGCGCATTTCCGCTTCGACGGCGATTTGAAGGACGTCACCGGTCAACACGATGGCCGTCCGGTCGATCCGAAGCTTGCGCCTGCCTTTGCTCCCGGACGCGTCGGCAACGCGGTGGTGATCGAAAAGGTCAACGCAGGCATCGAGCTGGCGAACCCTTCGGCGATTGATTTCAGCCGCGACTTCACCCTCGCGACCTGGGTCAACGTGGGAAACTACTACGCTGAGATGCCGGTGCTCTTCAAAGGCCGCGCCGATCTGACCGCCGCGCCCGACAAGTTCGTCGGCGTCTTCGGCATCGAGGGCCTGCAAGTGCATGGCGAGGGCCAGGGCGAGTGGATCACGAACTTCCGCGCCTCGAACGGCCTCGTGCCGAACGATGGCGGATGGCATCACATCGCGGTGACCTATCGCGCGGCGGAGGCTCCGCATTTTACGCTCTACGTGGACGGCCAAGGCAAGACTCCGGCGGACAAAGGCACGTTCCGGGGCGGCGATTTCATGCTGAAGCCCGACGCGCCGGACAGCGTGCTGCGGATCGGCTGCCGCGCCGATGGCGACACATGGCGCTATGTGCGCTCGCATTTGCGTGGGCTCCTCGATGAACTGCAAATCTACGACGAAGCCCTGAAAGCCGGAGACATCCGCCATCTCTTTGAGCATCCCGGCAACGTGGCTCGGCAAGGCAAGGCCGTGACCTCCGCGACGAGCTTTCAATTCGATCCGGGGCATCCCTGGCGTCCGCCCTTCGGCGTGGAGCGAGTCGGCCTGACTCCGGTGATCGTGCAGTTCGCCAGCGACACTCGACCAGTCCCGGAGCACTGGCTCGCGGCGTATCGCGAGGGCAAGGAGGTGGAGCGGAAAGCGCTCGATCTCTCCGGTAACTCCCCCTTCACCGCACGCGTGACCTTCACCACCTCGCCCGCGCCGGAGGAACTGGTGCTGCTCGCCAAAGATAAGGACGGCAAGGCCATCGAGCGCGCCCGCTGGAAGGTCGAGCGCCCGGCTTTTGAAGCGGACGCGGAAGCCGCGGCTGATCCGGTGATGAATCCCGTCGATCTCGGTGCGATTTTGCCGCCTGCTGACTGGCTGGTGCTTGGGCCGAAGCAGCAGGCTCGCGTGACCCTCGCCGTGTTTTCCAGCAAGGAGAAGGTTCGTGGCGCGGAGGTGGTCGCGTGGTTTGAGTCTTCGCCGGATCGGCCAACCAAAGCCGCAGTCGAGTTGCCAAAAGGCATCCGCACCGAATGGAAGATCGCTTTGCCGCCTCCGGCTTTCACGAAGCATCGCGACACGCTGCATGTGACGATCCGTGATGCTCAGGGCCGAGAGCTCTGGCACAAAACCATCACGACCATGCTCGTGCAGGATACGCCGAAGCTGCCCGCCTTCGGGGCCATCGAGACGAAGCTGCGCTACGACTACCCGCTGCTCTCCTATTCCGGCCCGGATGAAGTGACCGAAATGCCTTATGACAAAGCCTGGGCGCCGGAGCGGAAGGATGTCGTCGTCGCGTTGCCGAACGGCTCGCGCTTCGTCTTCTGGCGCGGCGCGGCCTACACACCTTTCTGGGCCGGGAAGCACAACACCGCACTCAACTTCGAGTTCGCCGAAGCACCCCGCAGACCGGATGGCCTGGACTGCATCGACGCCGCCTCCGACAAGGAACTGCGCCGCAGCCGCGTCGAGATCATCGAATCCACCGCCGCCCGCGTCCACGTCCGCTGGACCGCGCAGCCCTGCGACCTCAACTACAAAGTCTGGGGCGAAACCGCGACCGAGGATTTTTATTTTTACCCCGACGGCTTCGGGTCACGCACCGTCACGCTGCAAAGCGAACCCAAGGCCGAATACGAGATCGAGGAACTGCTCATCCTCACGCCGCCCGCCGCCTATCCGCTCCGCGTGCTGCCGGAAAACCTCGTGGACGTGCTCTTCCGCGATGGCACCAAGCACGAGTTGAAGTTCCCCATTCTCGACCAAGAGCGCGATTACGAAAAGCTGCTCTCCGGCGAACTCCCGCCACTCTACCGCATCCGCTTTGGCACGCACGAGCCCTTATCGGCGATCTACTTCAACCCCGGCTGGAAGCGACTGCCCTCCACCGCCTACCGCCCGTTCTACAGTCAGGGTCAAATGGTCACGCCATTCTATTGGGGCAATCATCTCCCGCTCGCCCGACGCAAACCCACCGGCATCAACATCGACGACCTCGCTTCCATGACCCCCGCGCACAACGCCATGATGTCCTGGGGCCACCGTCGTCCGCAGCCCTTGGAAAGCCGCACCGCCGACATGCCCGACGCCCTCGGCGTCACCCGCAAGATGCAGGTCGAAAAATGGGCCTGGCTCATCGGCCTCAGCGACGCCGATGACACACGCCTCCTCGAATGGTCCCGCAGCTTCGCCTCGCCACCGCAGATCCAGGCCGAAGGCGCACTTTTGCAAAGCCCATCCTACAACACCGAACGCCGCGCCACGCTCCTAACCGTCGAAAAGCCCGAGGTCACGCTCACCCTCAAGCCCGCAACACCCTGCGTTCATCCCGTCTTCGAACTACAAGGTGCGCCAAAGATACTGGCACGCGTAGAACTGAACGGACGCGAACTCGCCGCCACCGACTACGCCTGGGATGGACGCGTTTTTTGGCTCAACGCCACACTCCGTGAGGACACGACACTTCGGCTAAAACTCGGAGACCTTCCGCTTCGCTGACCTGTATTCCAAAGAGCCCGTCCTTTGAACCCATGAAGCACAAACTCAGCGTTGACTGCATCTCTTCGACTTGGAGAAATTATAAGCCGTGAGCCTTTACCAGAAAGCCGTGAAGGCCGGTGAGCGGCTTCAGTTCAAGAAGCTGGTGCTCTTGATTACGGATGGCGTGGCTGAGTTGAGGTAGCAGAGGGAGACTGGGCGCTGCGGCTGATGTCAGGATTCACCTTCACCTCGCGTTACCCGAGGACATGAGATTTCCGACGCTTGCGATCATCCTGCTGACTTGTTCCGCAATGGCGGCGGACTTTCGTGGGTTTTTGGAGATGCAATGCTTGGATTGCCACGATAGCGATGCAAAGAAAGGTGGCCTCGATCTCTCGCGCTTCACGGATGAGGCGGCAGTGATGAGGGATCGGGAAGTGTGGCGGGCGGTTTATGAGAAAATCGAGTCGCACCAGATGCCGCCGCCGAAGCAGAAGTCGCAGCCGACCGAGGCGCAGCGGCTGGAATTGATGACGTGGATCATGGACATCGCTGCACGGCCTGATCCGGCTTTGGGTGCTGCTGATCCAGGAAAGCCCGCGCTGCGGCGGTTGACGCGGCTGGAGTATAACAATGCCGTGCGCGACCTCTTCGGCCTGGATGTGGATGTGTTCATGTTTTCCGAGCGCCTGCCGCTGAGCGATAAATCCTACTTCCAGCCTGCCAGCGGCAAGATTCCAGACGCCGTGAAAGTGCCCCTGCGTGAGTATGGACAAAAGTATCCGGTGCTCTGCCGCCAGCTCGGACTGCCGGGGGACAACCGCGCGGAGCACGGCTATCGCAATCGCGGTGATGCGATGGATTTCTCTCCGCTGCTGCTGGAGAAATACCTCGCCGCCGCCACGGAGATCGTGAACGCTCCGGAGCTGGTCACGCGCAGCGAGATCGCGGCGCATTTGTTCGGCATGAAGTTCGAGAAACAGTCGGTCGCAAATGCCTCGCCAAAGGGTGCGCTGAACTTCATGGCCGCTCGCACGCTGGCGCGGGATGCGCAGCAGTGGAAAAAAGCGGAAGGCATCGCGGACAATGCCCCGCAGGCATTCTTCACCGATGTGCAGGAGGCTTTTGATGACGGCATCGGAGGTGTCTTCGACTCCGGCGATGGCGCGGGCAAGGTCGCCACCGTTCCAGCCAAGGGTGGCCTGCTGCGCACGAGCTTCGCAGGTGGTGCGAAGGCGCTGACGATCAATCCGAACGCCGATCTTTGGCTCGCAGGCTTTGCCACCGTCAAGGCCACCTCGGGCTCGCGCATCTTCACGAATCAAACCAAGGGCGAAAAGAGCTTCGAGCTGACTTTCCGCATCGAAAACGGCGACGAGGACGAGGCGGTCACGCGACTGAGCGTCTTTGTGCTCGGTCGCAAAAGCCAGTCGGGCCAGGTGACGCTCACGGCGAAGTTCACCGACGACACCGACAGCAGCGTGAGCGCGATGATCGCCGAAGGCCCGGCGGGCACGACCTTCTTCAGCTTCGCCGCCGTGCCGGGCGAAGGTGTGAAATCCCTGCTCGTGGATGGCTCGCGCTTCACCGGTGATTATCTCGTGCTCGACGACCTCGGCTTCATCACCAGCGGCAAGGCGAAAAGTAGTTTGGGCTTTAGCCCAAAAAAACCTCTTCATAACCAGCCGATTGGGCTAAAGCCCAAACTACTTTCTCCCGGCGAACGTCTCAGCGCCTTCATGGAGCGTGCTTTTCGTCGTCCCGTGTCGGAAGACGAGGCTGGCCGCTTCATCGCCCTTTTTGAAGCGGAGCAAAAACGTGGCAAAACCGAGGTCGAGGCCATGAAAGCCACGGCCGCCGCCGTGCTGGCTTCGCCGGCCTTTCTTTACATCGAGGCCAATGGCATGCCAGGAGACGCCAAAGTATCTCCGCTGGAGGATCACGAATTCGCCACGCGACTAGCCGCGTTTTTGTGGTCGTCCATTCCCGATGAGGAACTACTCGCTCTCGCTCGATCCGGCAGGCTGCGCGATCCCGCCGTGCTTGACGCTCAAACGCGCCGCATGCTCAAAGACCCGCGTTCCCGCGAGCTGAGCGAATCTTTTGCCGTGCAGTGGCTGCGGCTCGATCAGCTCTCCACCGCGAAACCGGACCCGGACCTCTTCAAGTCCTTCTACTCCGGCCCGCAGGGCAAGAGCACGCTGCATGGCGCCATGCTCACCGAGGCGTTGCTGCTGTTTGAAACCGTGCAGGTGGAGGACCGCAGCATCCTCGACTTCATCGCCGCCGATTACACCTGGCTGAATGCCGGCCTCGCCAGGCTCTACGGCATTCCTTTGAGCAACGAGTCACGGGTCATCCCCGCCAGCACCGGCGGCGACCCCACACGCGAGGTGAAAAACAAAAGCGAAGGCGGCCAGTGGCATCGCGTGAGGCTCACCGACGCGAATCGCGGCGGCTTTGCCGGCATGGCCGCGCCGATGCTCATCACCTCGCTGCCCTTCCGCACCAGCCCGGTGAAACGCGGCGCGTGGATGCTCGAAACCCTCTTCAACCGCCCGCCCACCGAGCCCAAGGTGGCCTTTGCCATCGAGAACGACACGAAGGAGGCCGCGCAACAGATGAGCGTGCGCCAGCGCTTCGAGGCGCATCGCAACAAAGCCGCTTGCTACTCCTGCCACATCCGCCTCGACCCGCCCGGCTTCGCTTTGGAGCGATTCGATCCCATCGGTCAGTGGAATGACAGGGCCGATGCCGCGAGCGAATGGTCCGGCCAGCCCTTCGACGGCCCCGCCGGCTTCAAGGCGCTCATCACCGCGAAGCCTCATGAGTTCACCCGCGGCTTCATCGAGCACCTGCTCGGCTACGCCCTCGGCCGCGAGCTGCACCTGCACGACATGCCCGTCGTCGAAAAGATCGAGCAGGCCGCGAAAGCCGATGGCTGGAGGTTCAGCCGCGTCATCGTCGAGATCGCGAAAAGCTATCCCTTCACCCATGTGAGGTCTTGAACCCCATCATGTCACATCCCGTCACAAAACTCGCGAAACGCCCGCACCTCCTCCTCCGAGGCCACACCGGCCACGATGTGGCCTGCGAGACTGCGGATGATGTGCGCCTGCTCCGCAGGCAGATTGAGCTTTCGGATCACCAGTGCAATGATCGAGGCAAAGGTGTTGCCGTTATAAAAGCAGAACGGAGCCATGCGATGGCAGCGACGACAAAGATCCACCGCCGCATCCAATCGCATCTCCAGCCTGTGATTCGCCTCCCACAGCGTCTTGGTCGCCTCGTGGCCATCGGAGGTCGGCTTGTGAAGGGCGTTTTTCGCCATGCAGAGCACGGCGTTCTGCGCAGTCACCATCGGCCAGTCAAAGTCTGCCAGCCACGATCGGGTCGCAGACATGGCTCACTTCCTCCCGGCTTGGTTTTGAGCCTCTTTGATCTTTTTCAGTTCCTCGACGCCAGCGCTCTTCAAGAAGCCCTTCCCTGTTTTCGCATACACAGGCTCCGCCGCAAAGCGATCCTGCATCGCCAGCCCCTCCGCCATCAGTTCGCGGAAGAGAGGATCATTGAGAAGCTTCGGATCAATCGCTGTGCTCATGCGCCATGTATAACCGCCCGCCACTTTCCGTGCAACCCATGAACCGCCGCCTCTTCCTCCGCTCCGCAGGCGTCACGCTCGGCCTTCCTTTCTTCGAAAGTCTCGCCAAAGCCGCTCCTGCCGCCACAAACAGGCGCTACGCCTTCATCTACACACCGAATGGCTACCTCCAGACCAAGCTGCTGCCCGAGCACCTGCTCACAAAAAACCAAGAACCAGCAACCAAGAACCAGGAACTGATTCTAACTCCGACTCTTCAACCTCTTGCCGAGGTCAAAGACGACATCACCTTCGTCACCGGCCTCGATCGCCAGTTCGTTCCCGGCACCGGTGTGCATGCGCAGGCTGGCTCGTGCTGGCTCACCTCATCGGCACCTCAAGAGACACTCGATGGCGGTTTCCCCACGAACACCACGCTGGATCAGTTCATCGCCAGGCAGATCGGCGGCGAGTGCGCCCTGCCCTCGCTCGAACTCAGCACGAACGACTTCGCGGACAACAAAGAGACACGCTACTTCGAGAGCATCTCCTGGTATGCCCCCGGCTACGCGGCGAACACCGAAAAAAATCCCCGCGCCGTCTTTCAGCGCCTCTTCGGCCAGGGCCGCGGCGGCCCCACGCAAAGCGTGCTCGACACCGTGCTCGCCAGCGCCAGGGACTTCGAGAAGCGCCTCGGCGGCGAGGATCGCACCAAGCTCGGCGAATACCTCGAAAGCGTCCACGCCACCGAGCAGCGCATTCAGCGTGCCGAGGCCGCTGTGCAGCGCCTCGGCAAGCCGCCGCTGCCGGAGCCAGCAGGCATTCCCGAGCAGCGCGGCGACTACCTCCGGCTCATGGCGGACCTCATCGTGCATGCCTTTCAAAACGATCTCACCCGCGTCGCCACGCTGCTCATCGATCCCGAGCGTTGGGACAGCCCCCGCATGTATCACGGCGTCTTCGACAAGCCGCAGAACCACCACGTCATCACCCACACGAAGGGCGACGAAGCCAAAGACAAGCTCGCGAAGATCGACCTCTTCCACATGCAGTTCTACGCGCACGTCGTCGATCGTCTGAAAGCCACGGGCCTGCTCGACAGCACCACGCTCGTCATGGGCAGCGGCATCAGCGATGGCGACAGCCACAATTACGGAGACCTCCAGGTGCTCATCGCCGGTGGCGGCTGGAGGCGCGGCCACTTCCACTACGAAGGCAAACGCCCCCTCGCTGATCTCTGGCTGACCATGTCGAAACAAGCCGGTGTGAAACAGGATCGATTCGCGGACAGCACCGGCACCCTCTCTGAACTCTCATGAAACTCCTCTCTGCACTTCTTTGCATCCTCTGCGGTTTCCTCGAAGCCGCCGAACCGGTCCATTTCCTCTTCGCAGGCAGCAGCAGCATGTATTGGAACGACATGCCCCGCGAGGTCGCGAAGGTCGTGGATGGCAAAATCTCCGGACGCATCGGCCAGCAGGTCATTCCCGAGGCTGTGGGCCGCAGTGGTAGTGACATCCGCGTGTATCTGGAACCTGGCTTCAGTCGCTACGAATACGGCGTGAAGCCCGGGCAGACGTTTTTGGACAAAATCGCCGCCGAGAAGCCGGACATCGTCGCGGTGATGGTCGTGTGCCGTTTCATCATGGGCGATGACGCGCCGAAGGAAGGCATGCCTGACCATGCCACCGCCGTCACGACTTACTGCAAGGCCATCCGAGCTGCGGGCGGCGAACCGATGTTTTATGAAATGGGCTGGGGAAAGGATGACAAGCACGTCGAAGGCCGGAAGCGCATTTTGGCGCTGGCCAAGCAGAATCAGATCAAGCTCTTCGCCCCATGCAGCACCGCCTGGGCACGCGTGTATGCCGAGAAGCCCGATCTCGCCCTCCAGCATCCGCAGGACAACGCGCATCCCGGCGATGCGGGCCACTTTTTGAACCTCGCCTGCTTTTACGCTGCACTGACCGGCGAATCACCCGTCGGCAAACTGCCGCGCACTTTCCACGTCTGGCCCCACGGCAAGTATGAGGCCGATGAAGCCAAGCTCGCCGCCTTCAAGCCGGATGCGTATCAGGCGAAGATGGCGAAGTGGATGTTCAAGCACATGAGCATGAATGCCACCGCCACGCTGGATAAGGAAACGGCCCGCTACCTTGAATCGGTGGCGTGGGAGACGTGGCAAATGGTGAGCCAGACACTCCTTTCTGGCTCCAAGTGATGCAGACACTCTTGTCTGCTTCTTTTCAGCAGAACAGACAGGAGTGTCTGTTTCACCTGTCAGGACTCCAGTGCCTCAGCCGTTCCCGCTTCGAATGCCTCTCGACCACGAAACGACCCTCAAACACCTCTTTGAAGCCCGGCAGCGGCTCAGTGCGGCGGCGTGGCTGATCGTGCGGGATGCGCAGGCAGTGGAGGATCTGTTTCAAAACGTGGCGCTGAAGTCGGTGACGAAGAATGTGTCCTTCGAGCATGAAGGGGCGCTGCTTTCCTGGGCCATGGTCTCCATCAAACGCGAGGCCATTGATTGGCTGCGCAAGCGCAGGCCGGAAACGCTGGGCCTGGAGCCGGAGGTGCTCGATTTGATCAGCGAGGAGTGGTCCGCCCATCCGCAGCCCGAGGGCAGCCGCATGGAGGCGCTGCGCGAATGCCTGGCCTCCGTGCCGGAGAAGTCGCGCCAGCTTTTGCACCTGCGTTACTTTGACGGACATGCCTGTGATGAAGTGGCCCGACAGGTCGGCGCGAGCGTCGATGCGGTGTATCAGCGGCTCTCGCGGTTGCATCGGCAGCTCAAGCAATGCGTGGATAACAAAGTGGCTGCGGCTTCAGCCGCATTCCCTGCATCTGATGCGGCTAAAGCCGCAGCCACTTTCCCAACACCATGAACGACGATCTTCTCATCCAGCGCTATCTCGATGGCAGGCTCACGCAAGATGAGCTGGCTCGACTCCAGCATCGCCTGCGTGATGATGCAGCTCTGCGAGAGCATCTGCGAGACATTGCGGAGCAAGCCGTCGCCTTTGGGGATCTGGCCCGCTGTGAAACAGACACTCCTGTCGGTTCATCCAAAACAAAACCAGACAAGAGTGTCTGGTTCACGACGCTCGCACTCGCGGCCTCCATCGCCGTGCTCGCGACGAGCGCCTGGCTCTTCCTATCCGGACGATCGTCCACGGTGCTCACGCTCGTCGAAAGCACCGGCAGCGTGGCCTGGAGTCATGGCGCAGCGATTCAGCCTGGTGAAAAGCTGCCTGCGGGCACGTTGGAGACTGTCGGCGAGACCAGTTCGGCGATTCTTCGCTTCGACGATGGCTCGCTCATCACGCTGCAAGGTGACGCCGAGCTTTCCTTTGCCAACGAGAAGCAAAAAGTGCTCACGCTCGCCCGAGGCACGCTTTCCGCCGAGGTGCAGCCACAGCCTGCGGGTCGCCCCATGCTCATCCACACGCCCAGCGCCGTGGCTGAGGTCGTGGGCACAGCTTTTGATCTCTCGGCCCGCGTCGAGGACACGCTGCTGAATGTGAACAGCGGACTCGTGAAGCTAAAACGGCTCGCGGATGGTCGCGAGATCGCCGTGGCAGCCAATCGCAGCGCCGTGGCTTCGTCGGAGCCGGACTCCGAACTCAGCGCCGCCTCCACCCCCGAGCCGCTCACGCGTTGGAGCTTTGATTTCACCCAGCAGGCACCGCCGCGTAACTGGCGTGGTTTTGCCAAAGAAGGCCGGATGAATGCCATGCCCTTCATCGCCAAAAAACTGCCCGATGGCAGCGTGATCACCCACCACGGCATCTCCATCCGCACCGCGATGCTGGAGAAGCCTGCGAAGCTGCTCGCCACCGAGCAGAGCGTCATCCGCTATCGCCTCCGGCAGAGCGCCAGCCGCCCGTTAACCGTGCTGCTGATGACCCACACAGCGAGTGGCGACTACGGCGGCAATTTTGAAGCAGAAATCGCCACGAGTGAGCTTCACCCTGATGCCGATGGATGGTGCGATGTCCGCATTCCTCTCATTCGATTCAAGGCCATCGATCCCCGCGAATACATTCGAGACCGCCACCCCTCGCCTGCTGGAAACATCCTCACCGGCATTCTGATTCACACGGGAAGAACCGAGAACAAACTCGCCGTCTCGCAGTTCAGCCTTTCGCCACAGCCATGAAGACTCGCCGCAATCTCCTCCGTGGCATTGGTGCCACGCTCACTGTTCCCTGGATGCCTTCGCTCGCCTGGGCACAAGGCGGCAAGGCTGCGGAAAACGCCAAGGCACCGCTGCGCTATGGCTGCCTGCTTTTCGCCAATGGCGTGAATCCGCATGAATGGCATGTGCAGGGCGAAGGCGCGGCCATGCAGCTTTCCAGTTCGCTGAAGCCGCTCGAATCACTGAAGCAGCACATCACGGTCATCAAGGACCTGCACGTCTTCAACAACACCAGCGGACCGCATTGGCCGCTGTTCTCGAACTACCTGAGTGGTGCCCGGTTCAAGGAAACGCTCATCCCTGAAGGCGGCGAGTCCATTGACCAGGTCATCGCACGCCACACGGGCAAGCAGACGGCGGTGCCGAGTCTCGTGCTCGCGGTGGAGCCCGCGGAGAGCGGCCTGCGCGGCGGCGTGCCGAGCGTGTATTACGGCACCGTTTCGTGGTCGTCGAAGAACACGCCCATCGCGCCCGAGGTGTATCCACGAGCGGTTTTTGATCGCCTGTTCGACACCAGCGGTTTGTTGCGCGACAAAAGCGTCCTCGATGCCGTGCTCGGGCAATCCAAGGACATGCGCCGCCATCTCGGGGCGCAAGATCAGCAGAAGCTCGACGATTACATGCAAAGCATTCGCGAGCTGGAGCAGCGCATCGAACGCGCGACGAAGGAAAAGCGCCTCGAAGGCTGGCGTCCCCAAAGTAGCTTGGGCTTTAGCCCAAGTGAGCGAGCCAAAGCTCGAGCTACTTTCCCCGCCGAGCTCCCGCAAAATGTGGCCGAGCACATGCGCATGATGCTCGACCTCATCCTGCTCGCGTGGCGCATGGACAAGACCCGCGTCGCCACGCTCATCTTCAATCGCGATGTCTCGCACATGAAGTTCGGCTTCCTCGATGGCGTGCTCAACGAGCAGCTTCATGGCATCTCGCACCACAAAGAAGATCCAAAGAAGCTCGCGTCGTATCAGCGCATCAATCAGTTCCACGTCGAGCAACTCGCCTACCTCATGGCAAAAATGAAGCAGGTGGACGAAGGCAACGGCACCACGCTGCTCGACAACGTGATGCTGCAATTCGGCAGCAACATGTTCAACGGCGACAGCCACGACGGCCGCAATCTCCCGATGATTCTCGCCGGTCACGGCGGCGGCTCCCTCGCGGGAGGTCGCGTCATCGACACCAGCGCCAAGCCCGAAGAGCAACAACGCGCCTGCAATCTCTACCTCGCCCTCGCGCAACGCATGGGCGTGAAGCTGGACAAATTCGGCGATAGCACAGAAGCCATGCCGCTCAGTTAAAAACAGCACACAACATCTCACCATGAGCCCCTCCTTTTCTTGGGTTAAAGCCCAGACAACGCTTCTCCTCCTCTTCTGCACCACTCTCCAAGCCGCCGACCTCTGGCTCGCGGTCGGCTACGGTGGCCGTCGCATGATTTCCACGGATGGCAAAACGTGGGAGATCACCGCCGAATGGCAGGAAGCAGGCGGAGATGATGGCAATAATCTCATGTCCGCCGTGTGGGCGAAGAATCAGTTCGTCGTCACCGGTGGCGGCGGTGGTGGAAAAGACGGCGCGGGGCACATTTTGATCTCGAAAGATGCTCGCGAGTGGACGGAGACGCACACGAGCAAGGCACGCATCAATCCCATCGTGTTTGGTGCCGAGCGCTTCGTGGTCGGCACGTCATCGTATCCGAGCGGCAAGCTCATGTGGTCCACGGATGCGGTGAAGTGGACCGATGGAGCCAAGATCGCCGCGAAGGGCTACACGCACTTTCGTGGAGGTGCGTTTGGCAATGGCGTCTTCGTTTTGACCGGCAACGGCGGCGGCAGTGGCGGCACGAGCTGGGCTATCGTTACGCCCGATGGCGAGAAGATCACCAGCGAGCGCAATGATCTGCCAGGGCAGGGCCGCATCGTCTTTGGCGGCGGCCATTTCGTGATGATGGCTGGCCATAACAATACTGGTCTCATTCGCAGCAAAGATGGGATCGAGTGGACCGCTGCCAGCCTGCCAGGTGATGCCAAAGTAAGCTGGCTGGTCCATGCAGGCGACGTGCTGCTCGCAGGCAACAGCAAAGACGCCTTCACCTCCACCGATGCTCTTGAATGGAAAGCGGTCGAAGTGAGCGCCAAAGGCAACGTCCTGTGGAGCGATGGCAAACGCTTCATCACAAGCAGTTGGCCCGGTAAAATGACCTGGAGCGCGGACGGCCAAAAGTGGGAACCCGGCAATGAACTCACCAAGAACGGCATCAACCGCGTGGTGCATACCGGAAGCCATTAGTCAGCGATTTCTATGCGCCGCTTGATTCTGCTCGTTCTGCTTTCCATCCGCGTCTGCGCTCAAACGCAGACGACCGGACCGCAAGAACTCCTCAGCCAGCACTGCATCAAATGCCACGATGCCACCCAGGCCGAGGGTGATCTCGATCTCGAAGGATTCCTCGCCAAGAAGCCTGAACTTGGCTCAGTCAGCACGCTGGAGGACATCATCGTGCGCCTTCAAGAGGGCGACATGCCGCCGAAAAAAGCCAAGAAGCAACCCACCGATGCCGAGCGCACGGCCATGATGGCCTGGGCTCAATCTCAGCTCGATGCGATGGCGGAGGCCAGCATGGACGAGCCGGGAATGGTGGTCATCCCGCGTCTCACCCGGCACGAGTATCGAAACATTCTCCGCGACCTCACGGGCGGCATCGTTTTGAATGCAGGCCAGTATTTGCCCAATGAAGGCGGTGCCGGTGAAGGCTTCTCCAACGTCGGCACGGCGCAGGGCATGGGTGTGGCGCAGTTCGAGAAATACCTGGAAGCCGCGAAAGGCGCTCTCAGCCATCTCCGCGTGTCGCCGCATGATGGATGGGTGTGGAGCGCGGTGCCACGCGAACCCGTGAACGAATCCAAAGCCGCCATCGCCGAAGCGGTGAACGATGTGATCAACTGGCATGTCGCCCAGCAGCAGAAGTGGGGCGCGGAACATCGAGAGGCACTGGCAGAGATGTTTG
The DNA here is from genome assembly GCA_027489965.1 of Verrucomicrobiaceae bacterium. GTDB lineage: Bacteria > Verrucomicrobiota > Verrucomicrobiia > Verrucomicrobiales > Verrucomicrobiaceae > Prosthecobacter. The sequence goes on along the minus strand of JAIXZA010000095.1, from coordinate 27,070 downwards.
GCAATGCGCACGCGGCTTATCTGGAGGCAGCGAAGCGTGGCACAGACACTCTTGTCTGTGAAGGGAAAGGACAGACAAGAGTGCCTGTCTCACTCTCCAACGTCGCTCTCGCCAAATGGAAGCGCATTCTCACCCATCCCTCGCTCGATTTACCGTTCGCCGATTGGGCAAAAGCTTGGCGTGCGCTGCCTGCCAATCTCAGTGCCGAAAAGCTCCGCGCTGAATGTTTAGCCATCGCCACGGGGAAGCGTGGCGGCTCCACGGAGGTGAACGGCGAAGACTTCGCGCCGCCCTACGAGATCAGTTTTCACGAGGCCAAGGAGGAGGTGCTCGAAGCTGCCAGCAAGCATGGTCACTGGCCCTTCCGCATTGATATTGGCGATGCGAAAGAGCTGTTTCTTATCGTCACCGATGCCGGAGATCGCGGCCGTGGTGAATACGCCGTCTGGCAACGCGGGCGCTTCGTTTTCAAAGACGGCAGCACCAAGCCCTGGCAGAACGCGGTGCAGCTCCTCGGTGCCAATAGCGGCAACCCTTTTGCGTTCGGTCGCGATGGAGAAGGTGAAATGAATCTCGGCGCGGATGCCGTCGGCGTGCGTCCACCCGGTGCTTTGAAGTTCGCCGTGCCACAGGATGCCACGGTCTTCGAGGTGGACCTCACGCTCGATAAGAACCGAACCAAGATCGCCAGCATCCAGGCGCTCGTTTTGAAGGAGAAGCCGAAGTCCCAGAGCTACATCCCTGGCCGCTATGTCTTCGGCGGACGCAAACGCGAAGCCGACGCCAAGCAAGAAGGCAACAAGGAGCGAGATCGCCTGCTGAGCCGTCGCAATATCTCTGAAGCCAACCTCACTAAAGTGGGCCTCAATGCCGAGCGCAATGTCCTCGCCACCTGGTCTCGCACCCCGCTCGAAACCATCGGCGGCCCATGGCCGGATCAAGCCGCTGACAAAGACGAGCCGGACTCCCCCTATCACTACACCGCCGCTCAAGTCCGCCAAAACGCTACGCCTGAGGATCTGCGGGTCCTGCAAAGCCTCGAAGATCGCCTCTACGCCCTCACTCAGCCCAGCGATGAATCCAAAGCCATCTCATGGCTAAAACAGTTCGCCGAACGTGCCTGGAGCCGCCCGCTGCAGGAGTCTGAAGTCACCACGCTGGCCCAACTTTACCGTGATGCCAACAAACCCGGCATCAGCTTCGACAGCGCCATGAAAGCCCCACTGCTGGCCGTGCTCATGTCCCCGCATTTCATTTACCCAAGAACGCAGAACCAAGAACCAGGAACCAAGAACAAAAAGCTAGCCTCCTTCCTCTGGGCCAGCCTTCCCGATCAAGAACTGCTCAGCGCTGATCTCGCCAATCCCACCACGCTCCGCGATCAAGTGCACCGCATGCTGCGTGATCCCCGCGCACGCTCACTCGCCACCGATTTCGCTGCTCAAGTCTGGCATTTCGAGGACTTTGAAAGCTTCACCGGTCCGGATGAGAAGCGCTTCCCCGAATTCACCGCTCAACGCCGCCGCGAAATGCTCGATGAAGTCATCACGGCTCTGAATCGCGTCTTCATGAACGACGAACCCCTCACGCGGTTGCTCGCGGAAGACTGCCTCGCCACCCAGCCGCTGTTCTTGACCCAAACATCCCTGCCGCTGCGCACTAGCCCCGTGCAACGCGGAGCCTGGGTCGTCGAAACGCTCATCGGCCGCCGCATTCCACCACCACCGCCAAATGTGCCGCAGATCTCCGCCGACGAGAAAAACGAGGCCGGACTCAATATTCAGCAACAGCTCGCCAAACATCGCGCCGACGCCAACTGCGCCGCCTGCCATGCCAAAATCGATCCACCCGGCATCGCCCTGGAGAACTACTATCCCATCGGCCGTTGGCGTGACACCGAGCGCGATGGCAGCCCCATCGTGAACACCGACCACCTCGCCGACGGCACCGAAATGCGCGGCGTCGATGGTTTGAAAAAATGGCTACTCAGTCGCGAAGACGAGTTCACCGGAAACTTCCATCGCAAGCTCCTCGGCTACGCCCTGGGCCGCGCCGTCCTCCCCGGCGACAAACGCCTGCTGGAGCGCATGAAATCGCACAAGACCTTCTCCGCCCTGGTGATCGAGATCGTCAGCAGCCCGCAGTGGAACCGATAGCTTATGAAGAAACTCCTCATCGCACTCATCACCATGCTTGGCTTCACCGATTGGGTTGAAGCCCAAGCAACGCTGCCCACCACACGCATTCACTGGATCGGCAGCGCCTGGATGAACTTCCACGGCATCGCCAGCCAATGCAGCGAATCCCTGCAAGACCGCGCAGGCTTTGGGAAGATCGAGCACAGCCACGACCGCGTCTGGCCACTGCATGCGCTCATGGACGGCGGGAAGCGCAAGATGCAGCTCTACAGCAAAGAACGCACTTTGGAGCAACTCATCGCCAACATGGCCACGCGTCAGTTCGACATCCTTGTGGCCACGATACAGCTCGAAATGATCGCCGAGGAAGAAAACGACGCCTCCTTTGAGAAGACCATCACCTTCTTACTCGATCAATGTCGCCGCAACGGCGCCGCTCGGCTCTACCTCGCCCCTTACGGCAATGACTTCGGCGACAAATGCCAGCGCGGCATGGCGCGTCTCCTCCCCTTTGCCAAAAAACACCACAGCACCATCATCCCATGGTGGAGCACGATGAAACAAGTCGCCGCCGAACGCCCGCAGCAGCCACTCTTTGATGCCAAAGTGAAAGGCCATCCCGGCCTCGGTAGCGTGTATCTCAATGTCTGCACCTTCTTCGCCGTCGTCACCGCCACCGATCCCACCAAAGCCAGTCTGCCCCTCCACCATCGCGACTGGGACCAAGACTCCGACCCACCCGTGCATGTCAGCCCCGAAGATGCCGCGTATTTTCAAAAAGTGGCTTGGGATGTAGTCCACGCTACGAACCCATGAATGGGGTTAATCCCACCTCGAAAGCCTCCGCACCGTCGGCCAGACGCTCCGAGAGCTGGGGAAGGCGTGATGGGATTTGCCCGTGCAGATCAGGGCAAAATGAATTTTAAGCTTTGGCTGCGATGCGACGCTTAGCGGGCATTCGAGCCGCTTTTCTGCCAGTAGTGGGCATCAGCGGCATGGCGAACTTCAAGCGACTCCCTATCATCGGGGAACTCTCGGCTTCCACCTCCCAAAGCCAACGCATCCAGTCGGAAACTTCCGTCTGGACCCAAGGCTCAAAGGGTTTGGTGGCTTTTTTCATGATTGCACAGAGATCAACTGTCGGTTCGTCGCAGAAGCTCGTTGCGGAGTTTCTCCAATTGCTCGGCAGCGATGAAAAAGTGATCCTGAATCGACGGTTCGCCAAGGATTTTCTGATAAAAGGTCGAAGAGGCGGCTGTGGCCTCTCCCCAGACCAAAGGTGAGTCGATGGCGGAAGCGACGGCAGCAACCCCCATCAGCATCGCGCCGCCGAGACCGCGAAATCCACCTGCTGGATCGTTTGCCTTCGGGTGCACGGCGAGAAAGTCGAGCACGATGTGATGACACCAAGTGCGGCGGCACCATGCGATGCCTAGCGCCGAGGGCGCAGGCTTCCAAGTCGGACGTGCGATTAGCAAAAAGCCAAACTCACCGTCCGGCTGATCCGCGATGCGACTCTGGAGTGTCTGGATGCTTGTCACCGCTTCGCCCCGGCGGAGATAGTAACGCCAGCGCTTGCCAGCCAGAGTGGCGAACTCAATCGCATCAGCAGCCAATTCCGGCCGCGTATGGATTGAAGGTGTCCGCCATCCCCGAATCGCCCGATCATCTTTGGGGCCGCCGATTTCGATCCGAACGGGCTGCGGGCCTTTGGGTGTGAGAATGTTCAGGGAGGCGATCACGCAGCGATTCTGAGTATCACACTGGGTTTTGGCAAGAACAGGCTGCCAGAAGTTACCATAACACCCGCTTTGCTAGTTTCGGGCGCGAGGAGCGGGCGTGGCGGGCGTTTGTGACTCCATGCGTGCTCCGCTCTTAGCTCTGTCCTTTCTCTTTGGCCTCCTCGCCGCCACTCTTACTGCGGATGAATCTGCGGTGATGAAACGCGGTGTGACTCTCTTCACCGACCGCGATTACTTCATCGACGAAATGCCCGATGCGGTCAAAGACCTGCCGTTTCATCGCACGAGCATCGAAAAGACGGACGTGACAGTCACCAAAGCCGGGACACTATTCGCGCTGACTCCGACGATTCGACCGAAAGCGTCTAGTCAGGAGGACACGCTGCGAGGAGCGGGCTTTTCGAAGGTCGACGCGCCGGAAGTGCAGTTTTTTCCGGGCGAGGTGAATCGCGTGAGCCTGTATCGAAAAGCGGTGAAGGCCGGTGAGCGGTTTCAGTTTAAAAAAATGGTGCTGCTGGTGCTCGCGGACGGAGCGGCGCTTCAGGAGATGGATGGATTGACACCCTCCGTCATCACGAATCCCGGCGCAGAGTTTCAAGACGATGCTCGAAGCGGCGCGATGATCATCGGGATGGATCGCACGGCGAAGGGGCGGATCTGGGGCTGCTGGACGGGCACGGGGGACAAGCCGGATGGGTATTTCCTGCTGGCGACGAGTGATGACGATGGTGCGACGTGGTCGAAGCCACGCGTGGCAGTCGGACCGCGGATGGAGGCGGCGCAGAAGGTCAGCGGGGCGCTGGTGGGGAATCTGTGGACGGACCCGAAGGGGCGCTTGTGGCTCTTTTTCGATCAGCAACTCGGCGATCCGCAGAAGCGCATCACGAACTGGTTCATGCGCTGCGATGATCCCGATGCAGCGGAGCCGGTGTGGAGCACGCCGGTGATGTTTGCGGAAGGCTGCACGCTGAACAAACCGACGGTGCTCAAGGATGGCACGTGGTTGCTGCCGGTATCGGACTGGCATCAAAAGACCTGCCGCGTGTTTGAATCGACCGATGAAGGCGCGTCGTGGAAGGAGCGCGGCAGCTTGCAGTTCCCAGATTGGGAGTACGACGAGCACATGATGATCGAGTTGAAGGATGGTCGCCTGTGGATGCTCGCCCGCACGAAGGGCCAGCCGCACGAGAGTTTTTCCAACGATGGCGGCAAGACCTGGAGCACGCCCAAACAAGCCGCGACGGTGCAAAATGTGAATGCGCGCTTCTTCCTGCGTCGGCTGAAATCGGGTCGCATCTTGCTGGTGAAGAATGGATCGCCAGCGGAGCGCTTGCCGAAGCGCACGCACATGAGCGCGTGGCTGTCCGAAGATGAAGGCCAGACGTGGAAGGGCGGTCTGCTGCTCGATGAACGCAATGCGGTGTCATATCCCGATGGCTTCGAAGCGCCGGACGGGCTCATCCACATTCTCTATGATTGGAATCGGCACAGCGACGCGGAGATCCTGGTGGCGAAGTTTCGCGAGGAGGACGTGCTCGCGGGCAAAATCGTGTCGAAGGACGCGAAGCTGCTCATGCTCGCGAACAAGGCCACCGGCCCGAAGCCGGAGAAGCTCTACAACGGCATCGAACTGCCCGATCAATGGCCGCCGCGCTTCCGCGAGGCGAGCGATGCGGTGATGGAGGTGCCGTATTTGAAGAAGAAGCCGAAGGTGATCCCCATCGACCTCGGCAGGCAGCTCTTTGTGGATGATTTACTCATCGAGAAAACCACGCTCAAACGCACGTTTCATCAGGCGAAGAAATTTGAGGGCAATCCAATCTTCAAAGCCGAAACGGAGCTGGAGAAAAAGCTCAACAACGTCGTCTATCTCGGCCAGGGCGGGGTGTTTTATGAGCCGAAGGAGAAGCTCTTCAAGATGTTCTACACGGCGGGTTGGCGCGGACCGCTGGCGCTGGCGACGAGTCCGGATTTGAAGACATGGACACGGCCGGAACTGGGGCTCCATGGAGGCAACCTTCTACTTCCCGAAGGTGCGGCCTGGAGCAACGGCGCGGGGACCAGCGCGGGCACGGACAATGCGCTGTGGTATGACAGCCATGCGAGCGATCCGAAGGAGCGGATCAAATACCTGACCTGCTGGAGTCATGTGCCGAAAGACCAGCAGCTGCCGGGGCTGACTCACAGTCTGCAGGTGTCCGATGGCGTGACGTGGTCGAGGCCGGTGCCCTGCACGACGCCTGCGGGAGATTATGGCTCGATCTTCTACAATCCGTTCCGAAAGAAATGGGTGCAGAGCATCAAACAGGATGGGCCGCGCGGGCGCAGCCGATACTATGTGGAAAGCGACACCTTCTTGGAAGGAGCCGACTGGGATAAGGCGGTGTATTGGACCAATGCGGATGCCAAGGACAAACCGGAGCCAGCGGGGGGCTATGCAGGCAATCCGCAGGAGGGTGATCCACCGCAGCTCTACAGCCTGGCGGCGGTGGCTTATGAAAGCCTCATGATCGGCATGCATCAGATTCATCGCGGACCAAACAATGGCATCTGCTCCAAAGGAGGCTTTCCCAAGCTCACGGACCTGGAACTCGGCTTTAGCCGCGACGGTTTCCATTGGGATCGGCCAGACCGACGTGGCTTCATCCGTGGAGAGCGTCGGGAAGGCGCCTGGGACCGGGCTTACCTGCACACGACGACTGGTGTCTTTGTCGTGCTGGACGACCAACTGGTCTTTCCTTACTGCGCCTACTCCGGCGATGCCGGGGGCGGGCGTGGAGACATCTACGGTGGAGCGAGCATCGGCCTTGCCACGCTGCGACGCGATGGTTTTGCGAGCATGGATGGCTCTGGCGAGCTGACGACGCGTCCAGTGAAGTTCAAAGGCAAACATCTCTTCGCGAACGTGGACGGCGAAGTGCGCGTGGAATTGCTCGATGAGGCTGGAAAGATTATCCGAAGCTCGAAAGTGGCTTCGGGAGATCAAACGAAGCTCAAAGTCGAGTGGGCGGATGCGTCCGATCTGTCCGATCAATCAGGCAAGAATGTGAAATTCCGCTTCCATCTCACGAAGGGTTCCCTGTATGCTTTTTGGGTCACTTCGGATGAAAACGGAGCCAGCGGCGGTTATGTCGGCGCGGGTGGTCCGGCCTTCAACGGCGTGCGTGATACCTCCAACTGACCTCATGAAGCGCTTCCTCGACTGGTTCAACAATCTCTACCCCGTGTGGCTCGTTACGCTGGCGGTCATCGCGTTTTTCAAGCCGCAGACCATGCTGTGGTTCGACAAGCCGTGGATCTTCTGGTCGCTGGCGGCGTCGATGCTCGGCATGGGACTCACCTTGAGTCTGGACGACTTCAAAGCCATCGGGAAGATGCCCGGCAGCGTGGCGCTCGGTTTTGTGGCGCAATATACGATCATGCCGATCTCCGGTTGGATGGTGGCAACAGCGTTGAAGCTGGAGCCGGGCCTCGCCGTGGGCATCATTCTGGTGGCGAGCTGCCCCGGCGGCATGGCGTCCAACATGATCAGCTACCTGGCGAAAGCGAACGTGGCACTGTCCGTGGTGCTCACGATGGCCTCGACGATGTTGGCGTTCTTCTTCACGCCGATGTGGACGAGTCTGCTGGCGGGCAAGTATGTGCCCGTGGACGCGTGGGGCCTTTGTGTGTCCGCTTTTCAGCTTACCATCGCACCCGTCGTGCTCGGCGTGCTCATTCGATGGAAGCTGCCGCGCACGGCGGATCAAATCGGTGCCTGCGGACCCACCGTGGCTGTGCTGGCCTTTACCCTCGTCAGTGGTGGCATCGTGGCGGCCAGCGCAGACGCCATCGCGGCGAATTTTGGCAAGCTCGCGCTCGCAGCCTTCGCGCTGCATGTGCTCGGTTTTGGCGTGGGGTATGCCCTATCAAAAGTGCTGCGCTATCCCGAGTCCGTCGCCCGCACGGTCAGCATTGAAGTCGGTATGCAAAACGGCGGCATGGCAGCCTCCCTCGCCCGCGAGCATTTCGCGACGATGCCGCTCGCGGCTGCGGCAGGCGTCTTCAGCGGCGTGCTGCAAAACGTTATCGGCGGCCTGCTAGCCGCCTGGTGGAAACGCCGTCCGCCGTCCGCATGAGCCGGCGCGGACTAGTCCATTGTTCTGTTCCCACCAAGCCACCTTATGACACGTCGCAAAATTCTTCAACTGGCCACCGCTGGCCTCGGCGGTTGTGCCACATCACCTTCGCCAACCACCAGGCTTGAGGCTGGGCCCTTCTCGGTCGCAATTCCTGAGAAATGGTCGCGAAGCACTATCATTGAGAAGGTTCCCATTCAGCCTCTTTACACGCCGAAGTCGTGGGCCGAGTATCAGCGGGACGGCATTTACAGATTAAAGCCTGGATACAACAACCGGCCTCAGCATTGGGCAATCCGCATTCCTGCGGCTGGACTTCGCGGCGAGCAATTTGATCCCAAGACGGCAGGCGATAATGAAACCGCTCCCCAAATCCTCATTCATAAAACGGACGAGTGGGGTTTCGTATTGAGCGATGGAATTCATTCGGAAACCCCGATCTCTAGTGTTGGGCGTAAGCTGCGGCTTGACATGGAGTCGTGGGAAAGAAAAGACCTTCTTCATGGCTCGCCAGCATTTATGGACGCCAGCCTGACATTCGTTTGCTTGAAGCAGCGCATTGACTTTCAAGGTGGTCGCGGGATCAGAATGGTCGCGCAGTGGACGATCGAGCCTGAACTCATCCGGCGCGGTCAAATGCATTACCTATTTCTGGGCATGTCAGATGACAACACCTGCCAGATCATCGCGACCTTCCCTTTAAATATGGATGGTCTTCCCTCGGAGAAAACCAAGGAACATCTGGGGCATAGCATCGAGGACTATTCGCAATTTTCCAGAAATTTGGATGCCTATGAGGCCGATGCGAAGCTCTGGCTCGAATTGCGAGCATCTCAGTTCACACCTAGTCTCCAAACGCTTGATGCTACGATGAGCAGTCTAATTGCGGCGCACTGGTCATGAGCCGACGCAATGTCTACTACTGGAAATGCGACCGCCCGGCCGCGTTTCACGGCACGCAGTCGCGTGGCGTTACTGATGCGAACATCGAGAATCAACTTCATGAGGAGCTGCGGCGTCACTTTGATGCCAAGCAGGTCGATATGAAACCTGGTGTTGGTCAGGGCAATCATCTCACTTGGAATGCCAACATCGATGGCAAAGCCATGTTCGTGCGCGTCGAGAATGGACCTGAGATGGATGGTCACCTGGCCGTGGAGTCCGCTGGTCTGGATCGCGTGCGTGATATAGGCGTCGTCACACCGCAGGTGTTTGGCTGTGATGCCACCAGGAGTCGCGTTTCGTTTGCTTGGCAGGCCTTAGAGAGGATTCCAGCCCCCGATCTGAATCATTGGTTCAAGCAAGGAATGCTGGAGGTGCCGAGCATTGCGTTTGAGATTGGTCAGGCGGTAGCGAAATGGCAAGCGATCACGTTTGATGGATTTGGTATCTTAGAGTGGTCCGCACAGCCCTCTGTGCGGCGTGGGGGCCGTGAGACACTCGAACCGCACAGAGGACTGTGCGGACCACATTCCAGCTACTTTGACTACTTCCAGCTTCGTCTTGATGAGCATCTCGCCTTTCTTGTTTCGCGTGGCTTTCTCACTTCCACGCAACGTGCCGAAATTGCTGCGGAGATCGACAGTCATCGAGTTTTGCTCGATCTCCCACAAGGCTGCCTAGTCCATAAAGACCTCGCGCTCTGGAACATCCTCGGTACCTGCGATCAAATCTCCGCGTTCATTGACTTCGACGACGCCATCAGTGGCGATCCAATGGACGATCTCTCCCTGCTGGCCTGCTTTCATGACGCGGCCTTTTTACAGCGGGCCTTCGTGGGCTATCAAAGCATCCGCGCCCTTCCCGAGTATCATCTTCGCCGCTTCTGGCTGCACCTACTGCGGAACATGATCGTAAAGGCGGTGATCCGCGTTGGTGCGGGTTACTTTGATCGCGACGATGGCTTCTTTCTCATCGGCAGCGGCTCCTCAGGGGCTAGTTTGCGTGAAACGACTCAATCACGTCTAGCGCTGGCTTTGCAAGGCTTGCGAAAGGGCAGTGGCCTCGACATTCTCTCACCATGAAAACGCACATCGGCACATTTCTCTCCATCGGATCTCCCGCAGTCACGGAACTGGCCGCCGAGTGTGGCTATGACTGGGTTCTCATCGACTTGGAGCACGGCTGCGAATCCGAAGCTGCTTTGCCGAATCAACTGCGTGCCCTGCGCGGTAGCCAGACGCTGGGGATTGTGCGTGTGAGTGCTCCGCATCCCGATTTGATCAGCCGTGTGCTCGATTGGGGCGCGGATGGTATCATGATCCCACATGTCAATACCGTGGCGGAAGCACAGCATTGTGTGGATTCGGCTTATTACCCGCCGCGAGGCCATCGCGGTGTTTCTCGCACAGTTCGGGCGTATGGCTATGGCATGAGAGTTCCCTCTGGTGAGATGCCCAAACCGATCATCCTCGCCCAAATCGAGACCGCAGAAGGAGTTGCCAACGCCTCTCAAATCGCTGCCGTGGAAGGCATTGATGCCCTGTTCATCGGCCCGGCGGATTTGAGCTACGATTTGAAAGCGCGGAACTCACTACGCAGCTACGACGAATGTTTGAGCACCGTTGTGAAAGCTGCAAAGGATCAGGGTAAAGGCTGCGGCATCCTGGTGCGTCATGCGGACGACAAGGAGCAGATTAAAGCGCTCGGCCTAAACTGGCTCGCGATGGACTCCGACCTATCTCTCGTGCGCGAGGGCTTTAAGCGGAACTTGGCGATAGCCCAAAATGGGTGACAGGAAGGACGCTGACGATCTTCCATTCCCGACTCAAGCATAAAGCAATTCCCTTCATGGGCGGACTCTCTCCGCAGGTGGATGTGTGGCACTATCTTCAAAATCCTGATTCCAAGCGAGCCGCTGGAACTGGATAAAGAACGTGTCCGATCGACGAAGTTTTTGTCAGGCTACGATCTCCTTCAGCACGCCGGAGCTATCCCCATGCCGCTCGGCATTAACGCCGATGCCGTGGAGCAGGGTAAGCCAGGTGTTGCACAGGGGTGTGTCTTTCGGCGCGACGATATTGTGCCCGAGTTTGATACCGGCACCGCCGCCGGTGAGCAACGTGGGGCAGTTGTCGAGATTGTGCTCGGTGCGAATGTTGCTGCCGTAGGCGAGGGCGACGTGATCAAAGAGGCGGCTGCCATCGGCTTCCTTGGTGGCTTTGAGCTTGTCGAGCAGGCCAGCGAGCAACTCGCTCTGCACGAGGTCGCGCTGCTGTGAAGCCGCATACTTCTCGCCCATGGTGCTGTGATAATGACTCATGTCATGCGGGGCCACTTTGATGCCGATGCTTGTCATCAAGGTGCTCACCGGCTGGCGGTAGGTCAGCACGCGGGTGCTGTCCGTCTGCATCGCAGCGACGATGATGTCATACATGATCTTGATCTCTTCTTTGCCTGCGAGGCCCTCTTGCGGCTGAGGGATCGGTGCCTTCGGCTGCGGCACGCCGATCCATTGCTCGTCCTTCGCGAGACGCGTCTCGATGTCGCGGATGCCCTGGAAGTATTCGTCGAGCTTGGCCTTGTCGTTTTTGCCAAGGCCACGCTGCATCGCCTTCGCGTTCTCCATCACTGTGTCGAGCACACTGCGCTTCTGCGCCAACATCGCCTTCTGCTGCTCGATTGGCGTCGTGTCCTTGGAAAAAAGCCGATGAAACGCCTCCACCGGACCTTTGTGACCGCCAATGGGCTTGCCGCTCACGTCCCAAGCCATCGAAAGCCCCGGCCCATGTCCCGAAGCCTCCGCGTTCTCGCCACCATTGAGTTGGAGCGAGGCAAACCGCGTCTCCATGCCCAGCTTTGCCGCGGCCACCTGATCCGCCGAGATGCTGTTGTGAAACGTCTGCCCCGGCTCCGCGAAGCGGTTCGCGCCCGTGAGCCACATCGTGCTGCCCCAATGCCCTTCGTTCGAGTATTTGTTCCAAAGCCCTTGCACCACTGTGAAGTCTGCCTTGTGCCTCGCCAGCGGCTTCAAGCCCTCCGGTAGCGTGTAATCCTTCCCCGTCTGCTTGATGTCTGGAAACCAAGTCTCCGTCGTGATCCCCCAGCCGAAGCCGAGGAACACCAGCCGCTTCGGCGGTGCCACTGGAGTCGCTGCGGAAGCGAATCGACGAAAGCCCAGCGACTCCAAAGCGGGCAAAGCAATGAGTGAGGAGCTGGACTGGAGAAAGTGACGGCGAGTTTTCATGGGACGAAGAGAGTTGAACGTCGTTCGAGTGATTATTTCCTGTAAAATTCTTTGCTGAAAGCCAGTGCGATAAAAAACTCCTTCATCGCAAAATCCTTCGCTTTGGCGCTTTTGACGATGTCATCCGCGAGCGCCGCATCCGTGAAGCCATACGGCCTGCCAAGCGCATACTCGATGAGAGCCTCGGTAAAGCCTCGCGCGAAGTCCTCGCTTTTCGCGGCGATTTGGTCGCGGAGGTCGAAGTAGGTTTGGAAGGTGGGGCCGTGGTGGAATTGGCCGGCTGGGTCGATAGGCCAGTCTTTTTTGGTTTTGGAGTCATGATCGACCTCACGCCATTTGCCGGCGGCGTTGAAGTTTTCGAGACCGAAGCCGATGGGGTCTATCTTGCGATGGCACTGGAGGCACTGCGGCTCTTCTTGATGGGCGAGGAGACGTTCGCGCGGGCTGATGGGTTTGCCGGCGAGGCGGTCGAGCTGCGGGACGTTCGGCGGGGCGGGCGGAGGTGGATTGTGGAGGAGTTTGCGCAGCACCCAGGCGCCGCGCTCGACGGGACTGGTGCGCTCGCCGTTGCTGCCCATGGCGAGGATGGCGGCCATGCCGAGCAGGCCGCCGCGTGGGGAGTTGGCGGGGAGTTTGACCTTTTGAAACGCATCGCCGCTGATGCCTTCGATGCCGTAGTAGGTGGCGAGCAGGCCGTTGACGTGGATTTCGTCGCTCTTGAGCAGTTTCGTGAGGCTGCCGTTGTTGCGCAGCAGGTGGGCGAAGGTCTCATACACTTCGCGACGCGCGGCGGCCTTGGCGCTTTCGTCGAAGTCGCGGAACTGCTTGGTATCGAACTGGAAGAAGTCCAGCCGGTCCATGCCGAGCCATTGATGCACGAAGCCACTGACGAACTCGTCGGCCTTCGGGCTGGCAATGAGGCGATCCACTTCGCGGGCGAGGATGTCTGGCTTGGTGAGGTCGGCTCTGAGCAAAGCGTCGTCGGGTGGTGCGCTCCAGAGGAAGTAGGACAGTCGGGAAGCGAGTTCGGGCTGAGAAAGAGGCTTGGACTTTAGCCCAAGATCTTCCTTCTCACTTGAGCTAAAGCTCAAGCCACTTTCTTGAAGATACAAGAACCCAGGTGACGCCAGAATCACGCTCAGTGGCTCTTTGAGGGCTGTTTCGTGCGCATCGCCTGATTTGCGGCGCACATCATACAGAGTGGTGAGTTTGTCCAAAAAGGCGGCGGAAGGCTGTTTGCCGCGAAAAGCTCGTTCGGCGAAGGTTTGGAGCACGGTGCGTGGATTCGTTTCACCAGCAGCGATCACAGGTTTCACCTGCGAACCGACTTCGGCCTTGTTCAGCGGTCCTTGCCACTCGATCCAGTCGATCCAGAGCACGGGATCGCGTTGTTTGGCGTCGGTGATCTGGCGCGTGCGTCCCGGTAGGCTGATGGCTTCTTTTTTCAGCGGACGCTTTTCCATAAGGATGAACTTGCGTGGACCGCCGGGGCGGATTTGGAAGGGCAGCTCGATGATCTCGGGCTGGTCGAGCGTGGCGGTGATTTGTTTGTTCGCGAGGAAGGTGCGGTCGTCTTTGTCGATGGGGCTGGCTTCCACGAAGGAGAGAAAGGCACGCTCCGTTGGCATGTCGGGCACGCGACCGATCTTCACACGCATGACGTAGTCGCCGGTGGCGAGGTCGGCAGGCAGGTCGATGGCGTGCTCGCTGGTTTCCTGGACGGTGTTGTCGAGATAGAGGCCGGTCTTCGAGAGCGGACGGTCGAGGTATTGCTGGAACCAGCGGTTGTTGCTGTCCCACACGACCTTGGCGAACTCGGCGTGGGATTTGTCGGTGAAGTCGAACTCCTTCAGCCGCTTCTCATCGCCGCCTGCGTCCTTCCACTTGGCGTATTGCTCGTTGAGGTATTGGAAGCGCAAATGACCGCGCTCGACATCGGCGCGGCGTTTCTCCGGCTCGATGCGCTCGACTTTGGCGAGGGACGCTTGCTTCACGAGTGGGCCTTCCCACTCCACCCAGTCGATCCACAACGCCGATGGCGGTCCCACGCCGGTGGCTTTCTGCGCGGTGGTGAAGAGTTCGTGATCGAGCTTCACATCCCGCTTCTCGCGCAGCAGAAAGGTGCGCGGTCCATCGGCGGCGAGGCTCACCGGCACCTCGATGATCTGCGGCGCGTCGGTGGTGCCGCTGATCTGGAAGGTCTGCATCAACGTGAAGTCTTCATCGCCCGCTTTGCGACTGCCGAGCGCGACGAAGTGCCGCTCCTTTGGCGTGCCCTTCACCGCTCCGATGCGGAAGCGCAGAAGGTAATCGCCCGACTCCGCTTTTTCGACCTCGTGCTTGGTTTTGAGCCAGCCGGAGGGCTGATCCGGCGGCAGCGTGATGACCTCTTCCTTGTGGACGTTGTAGATCGTCAAATACGCGCCGGTCTTGGTGAGCGGATCGTTCAAGTAACGCTCAAAAGTCGGCCCCTGCTGCTCAAAGCCACGGATGCGAAACTTCGCCTCCTGCTCGTCTGGAATGCCCTTCTGCGGCTGCTTAGTCTCCATGAACTTCTTCGCTGCCTCGTAGCCGCCTTTGAAGTAGCCCTTGTAAGTGCCGCCAACCATCGCGTTCGCATGCAACTCGACCTCGCGACGTTGTTTGATGGTCTTGGCGATGGGCTTGACTGCAGTCGCCACCTCGATCCAATCAATCCACAGCGCGAACTCCGGCCCGATGCCGTTGCGTTTCTTTGCTTCAGCAAAAAGGCGATGAGCGACCTCCTCAGACTCATAGCTACCCTTCTCCTGGAAGAAAAAGCCGTGGCCGTTCACGGGCGAGAACTTCAGCGGAATCTCGATCACCTGCGGCTTCTCCATCGTGCCGGTGACCTGATGGCTGCTCGTCACCGCACGCACGCCGGTGTCATGCTGCGAGCCAAACTCGACGAAGTGCCGCTCCTTGGGCGTGTTGCTCGTGGCGGCGATGCGCACCCGCACGACGTAATCGCCCGCAGGCCAGTTCCCAGGGATGCGGAAGGGTTGATACGGATTCGCGAACACATCCTCGATGGTCAGGAAGCTGCCCGTCTTCGCCGCTGGATGCGCCAGATAAGCGCGCTGCTGCGGCACGGAATGAACCCAGTTCCGCCGACCCTGCTCGTCCGCATGCACCGCATCGGTGAAGCCGAAGTCGGCGGGTGAAGGCGCGCCTTGGATCTTCTGCCACGCGAAGAAGAGATGCGTCGCATTGCCCTTCTTCTCCGCGCGGATCTGCGCGACGACATCTGCATTCTCAGGCCTCGCCGCTGCTGCATTCACCGCTACCGTCCACTTCTCGTAGCGCTCATGCGCATCCGTGCGCTCCTTCAGCGATACCGCGATGCGCGCATTCCTATCCTCCACCTCCACATGCATCAAGCGCGGCTTGGTCGGAGTGGGCGCAATGAATCGCGCGAAGTGCTCATCCAGCGCCTGACGCCCGAGTGCGAGGTATTGCTCGAACTGGTCCGACGACATGAAGAGGGACGAACCAACGGTATCAAAGGTGCCCGCGCCACCATCGGCAGGAAGTTCGTTCACACGCAAGTCCACGCCGAGCAGATCGCGGATCGTGTTCTTGTATTCACGCCGATTAAGCCGACGCATCGTGATCTTCCCGCCGCTGTCACTCAGCACCGCCCGCGCCGTGACAAGCATGCGCGAGAGGTCATCGAGAAAATCCGTCTTCGTCGCCGCATCCGGCTGCTTTTCATCCTCCGGCGGCATGTCGCCCGAGTTGATCGAGTTCAGCACCTTTTGCCATAGATCCGCCTTCTCCACCGAGTCCACGCTGAACGCGATGTCATCGAGCCGAACCTTCCCCTTCTGCTTCTCGGCGTTGTGACAGCTCAGGCAGTTGTCTTTGAAAAAGGCACGATGTTTCGCGTCGAGTGTGGCTTGAGGTTCTTGAGCTGATGCTGTGTAAGAAAGCAGACCCAAGGCCATAAGGATCGTTTTTGGTTGGTACAAGGTTCTAAATAAAAGTTTGAAACCTTTTACCCTCCAATTTTTATATGCAAATACAGCGCATATTGGTTTGAATCCATTCATGAAAGAGAGGTTAAACAAAATCACTTCTTCTTCCCAAGATTTTTCAACTCCGTCTCCGTCCACATCATCATGCGGCTTTTTTCCTGCTCGCGGATGGCGGTGACGGTTTTCGTTTCCACGGCTCCAGCGGTGTGTTCCCATTCGCGACGGATGTAGGTGAGGACGCCGGCGATGTCTTCGTCGGTGAGTTGGGGCAGCGGGGGCATGGCGAGGTTGTAGGAGCGGCCGCTGACTTTCACGGGGCCGGCGAGGCCGTGCATGCCAATGCGGGCGAGTACCTCGGACTTACCGAGGACCCACTCACTATCGACGAGCGGCGGCGCGAGGCCGTCGAGACCGAAGCCGTGCGGCTGGTGGCAGGCGGCGCAGAGCGTAGCGTAGATCGTTTTGCCTTTTTCAAAGAGCGCGGTCTGAGTCTCGGTGAGCGGTTTGATGACGGGCGGGGCCGGTGCGCCGGGTTTGCCGGGCCAGACGAGTCGATTCGCGAGGCTGGAAGCCAGTTTGAGCTGCTTCAAATGCTCTGGCTCTTTGTCTAGCCACACCAGCTTCACGGTCTTCGATTTGCTGTCGGTCTTGGCGAGGCCTTTAAGAATGGTGTCGCGGTTTTCGGGCGAGTTGGCGGCGAGTTCGAGCATGTCGGCGATGGGACCGGCTTTTCCGGCGAGGGCGATCAATTCGGCCAAAGCGCCGATGACGGCCTTGGAGCCATCCGAGGGCGTTTGGGCGAGTGTTTTGGCAAAAGCGGCCTCTTTGCCGCGCAGGCCGGTGAGCGCTGCTTCCCGAATGAGGGCGTTTTTGCCGTGCGTGACGAGCAGCGGGGCCAAAGCGGCCTCGTTGATCGTTTTGATCGCGAGGTTGGCTAGCACGAGCGGATGCTTTTCAGCGGCGAGGTTGAAGACGTAGTCGCGAGGTGCCACGCGCGCCGCAGCGGCGCGGACGTGCTCGCTTGGGTCGGTGAGAGCGGTCTTCACGAGGTCGGGCGTGATGGCGGCGAGGCCGTCGAGTGTCCACAGCGCATGCTCGCGGGCGATGGGGCTTTCGTTTTGCAGCAACTCCTTCAAAGCGGGCACCGCGGAGGCATCGGCGGACTCAACGATGAGTCGCTGCGCGGTATCACGCACCCAGCCGTTGGCATGCGTGAGGAGTTTCGCGTCTTTCGTGACCTTCACAGGCTTCGCCGTGCTGCCTTCCGGCACGATTCGCCAGATGCGGCCCATGTTGAAGGGCTGCTCGAGTTTCCGCGCCTGGATGTTTGCGATGAGGTAGTGCGTGAGGAAGCTCTGGTGCTGGATGATGCCGCGATACATGTCCACGACGTAAAGCGCGCCATCGGGACCGTTGCAGGCATTCACCGGGCGGAAGCGCTCGTCAGTGGAGGTGAGGAATTCGCTGCCTTTGGCCGTGTTCGTGGCCTTCACGAGACCATCGACCTCGCTCATCGTGAAACGCTTCACCAAATTCGCTGCAGGCTCGGGCACGAAGGCATTGCCACGATACGCGACCGGAAACGCATCGCCGCGATAAATGAGCGCTCCACAGGTACCTGTGGGTCGGGTCAATCGACCGTCGGCACTCAATGTTTTCGTATCATAGCCGCGATTCACGCCCGGCGTGGGATGCGCGGGGTAGAGTGACTGATCGGCGGCGAGCTTGGTATTGATGCTGGTGGCATTGCGCAGCAGCGGATTCCGCGCAAAAGCCTCCGTCGGCAGCAAATCGGCACGCAGCATGTCGGAGTTGTAGTTGAAGTAGAGCCGCCCGTGGTCGTCCTGGCAAAGTCCCCACTGCCCGCGACCGAGGCCCACGTCCTTCTGCCACACGCCGCTGCGCAGTTTCAGGCGTGAGCTGTATCCGGCACTCCAAATCGAGTTGTCCATCGCCCACAGCGGCGAGTTCGCCATGTGCTCCGGCTGTCCACCGAAGGAGCCGAAGTCTGTCGCAACAATCTCCTTCACATCTGCCACGCCATCGCCGTCCGTGTCTTTACAGAAGAGCAACTGCGGCGGAACTGCGATCAACGCGCCACCATTCACCGCCATCACCGCCCGCGGCATCACGACCTTGTCGAGAAACGCCGTCGCCTTGTCCATGCGTCCGTCACCATCCGTGTCTTCGAGCAGTGAAACACGTCCCGTCGGCTCTTTCTCCGTGCTGCCGGCCAGATCGTGCATGTAGCCGCGCATCTCGCAAACATACAGCCTCCCCTGATCATCAAAACTCATCGCCACCGGCGACTCGATCATCGGCTCACTCGCCACCAACTCGATGCGGAAGCCTTTTTCCACCTGAAACGTCTTCATCGCCTCCTCTGGCGAAAGCGGCGCGGGAGGTGGGAGCTTGAACTTCAAATCGACCTTCTCGGGGCCGGCGTTCTTGCTGTGAACAGCGCCCGCCTGCGGCGGGAATGAGGAAACCAGAATGAGGAATGAGGAATAAATGACGAAACGCGAAGCCCGAAGGAGTTTGGTCATTGGGGCTTCATTCGGAATTCTGGTTTCAGAATTCGTCATTCTTGCGTAGCGAGCGGTCATTTGGAGTCGGTTTTCGTGTTTTTGAAGATAGCGGAAAAGATCAGGTTCAGCTCGTGGGCTTCGCGCCAGAGGTCACGGGCTTCCAGACGCTTGTCAGGCACGGCAGCGGCGATCATGCGAAGAAAGTGCTTCGATTCGCGCGATTCTTTACGGCAGGTGCCAATGCGGTTCTTGAAGTCCTTTTTGGACACCGCGTCGTCAGCTTCGCAGTAGTTGGCCCCCACGCTCGTGGCAGCGCCGACGAGTTGGTCAATCAGCCGGTTCGTCAGCGGCCCATGCGGAACCGTTTTGAGAAAACGAATCACCGCCTCACCAAAACGAGCCGTCCGTTCCTCCAGATCGAAGACAGGCTTGGTTGCGCCGTAGGCAGGAGGTTCTTCTCGAAGGACGTTCCCCGATTCATGGGGTGTCCAAAAGGCGTCTTCGTTGTTCATGGGAATCGTGTAAGGATCAAGAATGACGAAACCAGAGCCGAGCGAAGCGAGACAGACGAGTGAAACGAGCCCGGAGGGAGAACGAAGTGAATCAATGAGGAATGCCGAATCAATGACGAAGTTCGAATCATCAACTTTGGGGCATTGTGACATTCGGATTTCATTCCTCATTCGCCATTCTGGTTTCATCATTCCCGCGGAGCGGGTAGTCACTTCTTCGCTTTCGGCTTCGGCTGCTCGGATGAATTGATCGTCAGCGCAGGCACAGGCTCGGTTTTGCCGGCGAAGGCATTCCAGGCGCTTTGGAAGGCGGCGGCGTCGCGCACGTCGCCTTCAGCGATGAGCCATTGGTAGCGCAGTTTAAAGGGAGCTTCTGCGGTCGCTTTGCCTTTCGGGAACATGCCGAAGCGACCGTAGTCGCGGTAGGCAGAGGTGGCGGTGTCCTTTGGATTGTCGGGATGGTTGAGGATCACGACAGTGAAGGTTTTGCCTTCAGTGGTGAAGATTTCGGCGGCCCAGGGCAGGTCGCGGACTTTGTGGGCGTCGATGTTTTCGCCGGGGAAGAGGTAGGTCGTCGTTTTCGTGTCCACGAGTTCGCTCGGGCGGAACTGTGCACCCGCGTGCTCGGGATCGCCATTCATGTCGGCCTCGCCGCTCACGGTCTTGATGGCGCTGTTCATTTCGATGCCGAGATAGAAGGGCTTGGCAGGCGTGGTGAAGCTGAATTTGCGTTCTTCGGTGAGGAAGGGCGCGGTGGTGTCGCCCTGCCAATCGATGTGGGCGGTGAAGGTGTTTTCGCCGGGCGTGACCTTCGTCACGACCTGATCGCCCTTCTTCATGTGCCAGCGGTCATACGATTTGCCGTCGTAACCAATCTTGCTGAAGCCGAGAAAGATGCCGCGATGATGCGTGAAGTTAAATCCCGCGCCTTTCGTGAGCCGCGTGGAGCCATCGGTGCTGAAGACGTGCATGTAGGGCTTGTAGGTCTCGTGATGCTTCTCCGGCGTGCTGAGATCATTCGCCATCATGAGTTTGGCGACGACTTTGCCGCCATTGGCGACGGCGACGTGATCTTTCTCAGCGACAGTGATGTCGAAGGCGAAAGTGGGCAGAGCGAGTGCGAAGAAGAGAAGGGTGTTTTTCATGACAAGGCAGGGAACGAGGAAACCAAAATTAGGAATGGCCCATGAATTACGAAGTCCCAATGACGAATCTTAGTGCGTGAAGCTCGGAAACCGAGCAACAAACTTTGAAAGTAAGTTGCAATCAAACAATCAGTTCCTTCACCATGCCTGAGCTATCGCCATGTCGATCGGCTTCGATACCGAGGCCGTGGAGCAGGGTCAGCCACACGTTGCACAGCGGTGTGTCTTTGGGCAGGACAAGGTTATGGCCGAGTTTGATGCCTGCGCCGCCGCCGGTGAGGATGGTGGGGCAGTTGTTGAGGAAGTGGACGGAGCTGATGTTGCTGCCGTAGCCGACAATGACGTTGTCGAACAGGCTGGTGCCAGCGGCGTCTTTGGTGGCCTTGAGCTTGTCGATGAACTTCGCGAACATCGCGCTCTGGGTTTCGTCGCGTTTTTGGGAGAACTCCATGCGGTCGCCCTGCGAGCGCTCGTAGTGGCTGAGGTCGTGGCCGGTGTAGGGCACGCCGATGTCCTTCAAGACCGAGTTCACCGGCTGGCGATACGTCATCACGCGCGTTGTATCGGTCTGCATCGCCGCGATCATGAGGTCATACATGACCTGCACTTCCTCGCGACCGGCGGACTTCTCTTTCGGCTCGGCGAGCGGTGCTTTGGCCTTCGGCACGGCCAGCCATTGCTCGTCCTTGCCGAGCCGCGTCTCGATGTCGCGGATGCTCTGCGCGTATTCGTCGAGCTTGTCGGTGTCATCTTTAGAAAGACCGCGCTTCACACGTCGCAGATCGCCCGTGAGCAGATCGAGCACGCTGCGTTTCTGCGCCAGCATCGCCTCGCGCTCGGCGAGCGGCGCGTCCTCGGCGGAGAAGAGCCGGTGAAACACCTGCAACGGATGATCGATGCCAGCGACTGGTTTCCCACGCTCATCCCACGCGAGCGACAGCCCCGGCCCGTGGCCCTGGTCCTTTGCGTCGGGCGTGCCGAGTTGCAGGGAGGCAAAGCGCGTGTCTTTGCCGAGTTTCGCCGCGGCGACTTGATCAACGCTGACGCTGTTGCAGAAGCTCTGCCCCGGCTGCGAGTAGCGGTTCGCGCCGGTGAGCCAGAAGGTGCTGCCCCAGTGCGCTTCGTTGCTGAATTTGTTCGAGCAGCCCTGCACGACGGTGATGTCCTTCTGATGCCTTGCCAACGGTACCAGCCCGGGCGGCAGCGTGTAGACCGTGCCTGTTTGCTTCACATCGGGAAACCACGTCTCCTTCGTGACGCCCCAACCGAAAGCGAGGAAGATCAGGCGTGTCGGTGGCAGCGCGGCTGGAGCAGCTGAGGCGAAGCGACGAAAGCCAAGCGACTCCAGAAACGGCAGCGCGATGCACGCGGAGGTGCTGCGGAGGAAGTGGCGGCGGGTTTTCATGGGGATGGGCGGTCTGGTGATGGAGGGTTCAATGAGGTGACGGTCTTATTTCGGACGCTGGTCGGCCTTCTCCTGCTCCAGCGACTTCTTGATGGCGTTGTTGAAGCCCTTTTGAAGCTCCTCCGCATTCAGCGGGGCATCCGTGGCTTTTTGCTGCGAATATGCGCCACCCTCCCAACGCAGATTGCGAATCGCGGGCTGCCCTTTCCATGGCTTGCCGCTGATGCTCACTTTTTGACCGTCCTTCACGATCTCACCTTTGGGTGAGTGGCTGAACTCCGTGACTGTCTGCCAGTTTGCGAGCGGTGTCGTGATCTTCGGATCGTTAGCCACGAGTTCGCTGAGGTGCACGTTCACTTCCTGCCAATCTGGTGAGCCCTTGAGTGGTTTCAGCACGGTGTAATCAACCGCTGGCTTGCCCGGCGCGAATGCGCCCCAGGCATTGCAGTTGAAGGTGAGCACGAGCTGGTTGTCGGTCTCGCATTGGGTCTCAAAGTGCAGCGTCGCGCCGTCTGGCCCGCGCCATTTCGCGTCCTTCAGCTTGCGCGTTGCGGCGGTCCAGAGCGACGCGTGTCCCCAGCTGAGCCGATACCAGTCGTGCCAGCCGCGTGCGCCGTCATCCACGAGACGTTCCGGCTTGTCGGTGGGCTTCACTTTCGCCGCCTGCAACTGCGCCGGACCGGCGGCGAGGACGCGGGAGCTGATGGCGAAGGTCTCGCTGTTTCCATCACCCGGCATCAACGGGATGGCGCGATAGTTCGGCGGCGTCTCGTAGGCCACATTTGCGAAGACGAAGAGCGGCTGATCGAGGCTCATCACCGGGCATTCAGCCTGCCACTGCGCGTCCGATTTCACCGCTCTAGCATCGCGCCAGAAACGCGTGAGCGCATGGGGATCGTGCGAGTAGTAGATGTCCACGCGTTGCACGCGCTGCGAGTTGTCAGGCGTCACGCTCACGCGGGGGATGCCGTCGGGCGATGTCAGATTCAGCGCGATCTTCGGCGTGGCCGGCATCTTGAACGCCGCTCCTTTCAAGTGCTCCTCAAACCACAGATAGTCGGTGAGCGTGTGCTCCGACGTGTGACGGTGATTCAGGTGCGGCGCGATGCTAAAACGCAGGCGCTCGTCGGGCACATTTCGCCAGTTCCAGGCCATGTTGTCGATGTTCGCATTGAAGTCGTTCGTCGGTGAAAGCCACAGCACCGGGCAGCTGATGCGCGGGATGTAGGCATTGTCGGAGACACAGGCGAGTTCCATCGGTGAAGGGCTGGTGCGCATCGCTCCGACCGCCGCGGTATCGCTTTCCAGGACCTGCCCTGCGCCGCCGCAGGATGGCACGGCGGCTTTGATCCGTGGGTCGATTCCGGCGAGGTTCGTCGTGAGCTTGCCGCCCATCGAGTGACCGTGCACACCGATACGCGACGCATCCACTTCGGGCTGCGTTTCGAGAAAGGTGATCGCGCGACGGGCGGCGGTGAGCACGATGAACCAGTTGCTGTTCCGTGGCGACTCCACGGCATCGAGCGTGAACTCATCCGGCGTGAGCGCTCCCGCGAAATGGTTCGCCTTGTTGCGCTGCGGTGGATGGGTGGCGTCGAGCTTCCCCCAATCGGTCTGCGGGCCGCTCCACGTCTCCCCGCCGATGCCCATCTTGTTTCCGCCCCAGTTCAGCGAGAGACTCGCGTAGCCGCGCTTCGCGTAAGTCACGACACTGTCCAGGTTGGCCGATTGCCCGCCGCCGTGCAGATGCAGAATGGCCGGCAGCTTCGTCGCCCCCTTTGGAAACGCATAGAGTCCCGCGACGCGAGACGGCGCTCCTTTGAAAACACCGACCTGACAGCGCACAATGCGGCAGACGATGCCGTCCTTCTCCCATTCCTTTAAAACCTCGGCCTCCAGCGGTGTCTCGCGATCGAGCTGCGCATAGCCGGCCCAGAGTTCTTCAAACGTGCGCGGGACATCGGCTGCATGGGTGGCAGTGAACGGCAGGAGCAACGCGAGCACTGCGAGGCTGGAGCGGAGGAGGTGGTGAGTGTGCATGGTGTAGGGCTACTTGGTTTGAAACTCGCGACTCTGGATGAGCGTGTGGATGAAGGTGCGGAGGGTGAAGTTCTGCGCCTTGGCCTCGGTGACCATACGCTCGATGAGCGGCTCATCGCTGAAGCCTACGGGATGGCCGAGCGCATACTCGACGAGCGCGGTGCTGAGGCCCCGAGCGAAGTCATCGGTGCGCTGCGCGATGAGGTCGCGGAGCTGTGCGTAGCTGGCGAAGGCGGGGCCGTTGTGAAAGGCGCCCGCGGGGTCAATCTGCCACGTTTTCTTCCCCAGCCCGGCTCGCTCATAGCTGTCTTCCGTGCGCCACTGGCCGACGGCGTCGAAGTTCTCCAAACCAAAACCAATGGGATCGATCCGGCGATGGCAACTGGCGCACTGCGGCTGCTCTTGGTGCATCAGGACGCGTTCGCGAGTCGTGAGGAGCTTGTCTTCGAGCCGCGTGAGCTGCGGCACGTTCGCGGGCGCGGGCGGTGGTGGATCATTGAGCAGCTTGCGCAGCACCCACGCGCCGCGCTCGACGGGACTCGTATGTTCGCCGTTGCTACCCATCGCATGAATCGCCGCCATGCCGAGCAATCCACCGCGCGGTGAGTCAGCGGGAAGTTTCACGGGGCGGAACTCATCGCCGCTCACGCCTTCGAGGCCGTAGTAGTTGGCGAGCAGCGCATTCACGACGACGTAGTCAGCCTTCAGCAAGTCGCGCACACTGCGATTCTCGCGCAGCAAGTAGGCGAAGGTCTCGAAGACTTCCAACCGCGCCGTTTCCTTGGAGGACTTGTCGAAGAAGGGATAGCGGGTCCCGTTGAAGCGAAAGAAGTCGAGCCGGTCCATGTGCAACCACTGGTGCAGGAATGGACGGACGAAACCCGCCGAGCGTTCGTCGTGGAGCAGGCGGTCGGTTTGCTTTGTCAAGACATCGGCCTTCGGCAAAGCGCCGCTCGTCGCGAGTTCACGCAGCTCACGATCCGGCGGTGCACCCCAGAGGAAATAACTCAGCCGTGTAGCCAGATCCTCGGCGGAGAGATTGCCAGCGGGAGCTTTCTGCGGCGAATCGGCGACGATGGGCTTCGGCTCATTCAGATAGAGGAATCGCGGTGAGGCGAGCACGAGAGCAAGAGCTTCCTTCAAGGCCGCACGATGATCTGCGCCGTGCTGACGTTGATCATCATAGATCGCGAGGAGCCGGTCGATGAACGCAGGCGATGGCTGCTTGCCTCGAAACGCCTCGACGCTGAATGCCTCCAGTGCTTTGCGCAGCTCTTCGGGTGCGAACTTGCTCCGCGCATCGCCCAGCACAGGAGTGATGGCTTTCACGCCCGGCGCATCGAGTTTGGTCGGCAGCTTTTCCAGCTCTGCGTAGTCGAGCCAGATGGCGAAATCCGGACCAACGCCATTTTCTTTGATGCCCGCTCTCAGTTTGCGCCCGGATTGGTCGTCGTCGTCCGCCGTGCCGCGTTCGCGGACAAAGATCACAACGATTTTTCCATGCAGCGTCACGGGAATCTCGATGATCTGCGGTGAAGCGAGCGTGCCGCTCACCATGTGCCTGCTGTCGTGATAGTAAGGATTCGCAGCCCCGATGCCGAACTCGATGAAGCGCCGTTGCGCGTCCACCTTCTCCGATGCGGCTATGCGGAGGCGGACGATGTAATCACCCGGCGGGCAGTCATACGTGACGAAGGAAAAATGGGTCTTCACCATGTGGTCGCCCACCGTCAGCCACGTGCCGGTGCGGTTCTCCGGCATGGAGAGATACCGGGTCTGACTCGGCACATATTCCCATCCCCCCTGCCCGTCGTGAATGGCCTGAAAGGTGTCCTTGAAACCAAACTTGGTCGGCGACGGCGCGCCGGGGATCATATTCCAGCGGTGCAGGATGAGCTGGTGCTCATTCTTGTGTTTCTGCATGAGCGCATCGACCACCGGGCGGTTCTGCGGTTTGGCGGCGGCACTTTCCACCTCACCCTTCCACTCAACATAGCGGTGATGGTTGCCCGTTCGCTCCTTCAGCGATTTGGCCACTTTCTCCAGCGTATCCTTTTCACCCTCAAAGCGCTTCATGACCGCCACGCCCGCCTTGTCGTGCCGCTGAAAAACTTCCGTCACGGCGGCCCGTCCGAGATCGAGGTATTGCTCAAACTGGTCACCCGACATGAAGAGACTGCTGCCCGTGGTATCGAAGTTGTTCGCACTGGTGTCGGGGGGCAGCTCGTGAACGTCCATCGTCATGCCGAGCAATGCTTCGATGGTGTTTCCATACTCGCGTTGATTCAGCCGACGCATCGTCATCACACCGCGTGAGTCGCTGAGATTCCGCCGCGCGATGACGATGGTCTTCGCGAGGTCATCGAGCAGGTCGGCCTTTGCCGCGACAGGCAGCGGCTTTTCATCCTCCGGCGGCATGTCCCCGGAGTTCACCGCGTTCAGCACCTTCTGCCAACGTTCCGCGCTGCGATTGTCGCCGATGGAAAAAGGAAGATCGTCGAGCCGGAACTTGCCCTTCTGCTTCTCCTCATTGTGACAAGAGAAACAGTGCTCCTTCAGCACGGCGCGATGTTTCTCCGCAAAGACGGCCTGTGGGGCCTCGGCAGCGAAAAGCGAGATCGTGCCGAGAGAGAGCACGATGGCGGCACCCAAGTGTGAACGAATGATGAGAGAGGCCATGGAACAAGGTTATGCGATTAGTTCCTTCAGCAGGCCTGAGCTGTCGCCGTGGCGTTCGACATTGACGCCGCTGCCGTGCAGCAGCGTGAGCCAGGCGTTGCAGAGTGGCGTGTCTTTGGAGGCGACGAGGTGATGGCCGAGATTGATGCCGGAGCCGCCGCCTGCAATCAGCGTGGGGCAGTTCGTGAGGTTGTGAACGTGGCTGATGTTGCTGCCGAAGACGACGGTGCTGTGGTCGAAGAGGCGGGTGCCGTCAGCTTCTTTGACAGTCTTGAGTTTGTCGAGCAGACCGGCGAGCAGTTCGCTATGGGCGACGTCGCGTTTCTGGGAGGCTTCCATGCGTTCACCGGGGCTGTAGTGGCTCATGTCGTGCGGGGCGACCTTGACGCCGAGGCTGGTGAGCAGGTTGGCAATGGGCAGGCGATAGGTTAGCACGCGGGTGCTATCGGTCTGGAGCGCCGCGACCATGAGGTCATACATGAGCTTGATTTCCTCCACGCCGGAACGGCCTTCCGGCGGCTGCGGCAGCGGCGCTTTGGGCTTGGGCACGGATTGCCATTGATCGTCCTTGGCGATGCG
>JAIXZA010000047.1 GCA_027489965.1 Verrucomicrobiaceae bacterium | reverse complement strand
CATCGTGTCTTTTACGTTTGGCTTTCATTAGGTTTTGGTCTTTTGGGGTGCTCCCCAAGACTGTAATCACTATAATCACATAACTTCACTACTGGCCCGAATTTCGGGGTCCACCTCAATACTGTATTTCGGATTGTTTAACGGATCTCCAATTTGCACAATATCATCAGCCGATGAAATGAAAAAAAACGGCCTGACTCCTGGGGATTTTTCGATGTCGAATGTATCCAATACCAAAGACTCATCATTCAATGAAATACTACTTTGTATTGCTCTTGGTAGCAGATCTGAAGAAAGTAATTGGAGTGTTTTCGTGCTTGCTCCGCGTATCCACCAATTATCCTTGAGAATTCCGCCTGATCTATAGTTTCTATCTTCCCAGCGCACTTTCACAGGTCCGGGTCCCCAAAAGCGAGTTCGCAGAGTGATGGGCCTGCGATCAACATATATACTATAGTTCTGCGAACTCAATCCAAGTACAACAGGAATTTTTTTACTGGTAATTGAGCGTCCATCTTCAAGCATGACTCGGACTTGGTAGTTCCCCGCATCTTGGGGACGAACCGTTGATTTAACATATTCAAAAGAAGTGGCCCCTGGGATAACTGCCCCATCTTTAATCCACTGGTAACGCGCGTATCCATCGTTCTCAGGAACAGATACGGAAAGTGAAAAATCAGATCCCACGTAGCCAAGATGCTGGAGTGGATCGACGATTATCTCAAACTGAGCATAAACGAAAGTTCCGCATAAGATAAAAAGCCCTGCGGTCAGATTTAAAGCCTTGAAGATCATTGCGAATTATAGTGCTGTTATACTTCTTGTGAACAGAAAAAACGTCACAGACCACACCTACCCATTTATGTCTCTTTTTCATCGCGCAGAGGGCAAGATCCTGAACATCGAATAGAACAGTGTTGCATGCTCTATCCCGCCGCTGAACTTGTCATCGACAGTTTGGGATTGTGAGAAGACGGGGGCTTTTCATCATGAGAGAACAATGAATGCACGATACGATGTTGAAGGTCTGGTGGTGGTCGTCATGGGCGGAACCACGGGGTTGGGTTTGTCGGCAGCTCAGGCTCTTGTCGCCAATGGGGCGCGGGTGGTGGTATCGAGCCGATCCGAAGCCAATGTTCAGGCTGCTTTGAATCTGCTGGGTGACCATGCACGCGGCTTTGCCGGGGATGCGGCTCAGCCAGAGACGGCTGAGCGTGCCGTTGCCTTAGCCGTGCAGGCTTTTGGCCGACTGGATGCGCTTTATCATGTGGCTGGTGGCAGTGGTCGCTCACGTGGTGACGGGCCGCTGCATGAGCTGACCGATGAGGGGCTGCGTTACACGCTGGATCTAAACTTAAACTCGATCCTCCTTTCCAATCGCGCAGCGGTGAAGCATTTCATGAAGCAGGGCGGCGGTGGTGTGATTCTGAATATGGGCAGTGTGCTCGGTTGGTCGCCATCCCCTGAGTTTTTTGCGAGTCATGCGTATGCCGCTGCTAAAGCGGGCATCATCGGGTTTAGCAAGTCCATCGCCAGCTATTATGCGCCGCAAAACATTCGTGTGAACGTCATCGCTCCCGCATTGGTGGAAACACCCATGTCCCAGCGTGCCGTGGGCAACGAGGACATCCAGCGCTTCATCGCCGCCAAACAGCCTCTGGATGGCGGTCGAGTCGGTGCTCCGCAGGATGTGGAGGGTGCTGCTCTTTTCCTACTCTCCCGCGCGGCAAATTTCATCACCGGTCAAGTGCTCGCCGTCGACGGTGGCTGGACGATTTCTGAGGGAAGGATGAAACAATGACAGCGATCGGTATTGACCTCGGCGGGACGAACATCAAAGCAGCGCTGATTGATTGCGCTTCGGGCGATATGTTGGCCAGTGTTTCTAGGCCAACACAGGATGGTGAGTTTGTCGGCGACGTGCCACGCTTTGCGCATACGGTGCGGGAGATCGTCCATGAGCTGGAGGCTAAGGCTGGGAAGGGGAAGCTTCGTGTGGGTTTCTCTGCGCCGGGATTGGCCCATCCGAAGGGCCGCTGCATCGACTGGATGCCGGGGCGGATGCAGGGACTGGAAAAACTGGATTGGCCGAGCTTTCTGGAACGTGAGGTGCAGGTACTGAATGATGCTCATGCGGCGCTTCTCGGCGAAGTCTGGATCGGCGCGGCCAAGGGCTGCCGAGATGTGTTCATGATCACCCTGGGCACCGGTGTCGGCGGAGCGGTGCTCAGCGATGGTCGCTTGCTGAAAGGAGCGATCGGACGCGGTGGACACCTCGGACATATCACGGTCGAGGCAGGTGCACCGAAGGATATTTTTAATACACCCGGCAGCCTCGAGTCTTTTCTGGGTAACCAAACACTGCAGCAGCGTGGTCAGGGCCGTTATGAAAACACGCTTACCTTGCTCGCTGCCACCTCGGCGGGTGATGCAGAGGCCAAAGCCCTGTGGCTGGAGTCTGTGCGCTATTTGGCCATCGGTCTTTCGTCTCTCATCAACGTCCTCGATCCTGAGCTGATCATCCTCGGCGGCGGCATCGCCTCAGGGGCTGGTGAGCAGTTGATGCAGCCGCTGCAAAGCTATCTCGACGAATTCGAATGGCGTCCAGGTGGTCACCGCGTTCGACTTGCGCTCGCTTCAGCTGGAGAGTGGGCGGGAGCGTTTGGCGCGGCCTCCAATCTTTCTATCCACTAATGTGACGCTTATCTGACGCTAATTAAAGAATCTGTCATTAGCGTTTTATCAGCGTTACATTAGCGGTTCAAAAATATTCTTCCTCATGTCTCCAGCTCTCCAATATCTTAATGCCAGCGAAAACCTTATCACTCGTGTGCGCGCTCAGCTTCCACAGATCCAGCAAACGGCGGATCTCTTCGCTCAGACCATTCTCGCGGGGCAAATGGTGCATGTGTTTGGATCGGGACACAGTCGCATTTTGGTGGAGGAAATGTGGCCGCGCTATGGTTCGTTTCCAGGGTTCAATCCCATCGTTGAGCTGAGTCTGACGTTTCATAATCTCGTGGTTGGAGCCAATGGACAGCGACAGGCGATGTTTCTGGAAAACGTCAGTGGCTTCGCGGCACGTATATTGCGGAACTTTGATCTGAAGGCTGGCGACAGTGCGTTGGTGGTGTCTTCAGGTGGTTGCAATGTTGTGCCTGTCGAGATGGCCGAAGAGTTTCAACGTCGAGGTGTCAAGGTCGTGGCGATCATTTCTCAGGTGCATTCAGAAGCCAGCACCTCGCGCCATCACGCTGGCAAGAAGCTGCAAGACTTTGCCGACATCGTCTTGGATACCGGTGCTCCAATCGGAGATGCTATGGTGAAGATCGAAGGCCTAGACACACCCGTCGCGCCAGGCAGCACGGTTGGCGGTTGCCTGCTCGTAAATGCCATCAAGGCCGAGGTCGCCGATCGTCTGGTGAAAGCCGGCCAACCTCCCAAGGTGCTGACTGCGGGTGTGGTTGTTGGGTCTGAGCGTGCCGCAGAGATCTTTGAGGCTGCCTATGATGAACATGCACGCCGGCTCGCCCCTTATTATGGTGGGTTGGGGCAGTAGGAGCTGTACAAGGTTGCCAAATCCTTCCAAACCCATTGCACTTTGCGAGTGCTCTGATGTCCCAGTCTTCCTCCAGCCAAGTTCCCGTGAAACCACTGCTCACTGTCGAGCAAATGGAGCGGATCTTATCGTCCAGGCGCTCGATCACCTCCGAGGAATTCTATCGTCAGGTGGAAACTCACCTCGGACGTCCTCTATCATCAGGGAGAAAGAAGACTTTCGTGAATGGGCGAGAAGTTTGGGTTTTCTGCTGAAGCACGCTAAAAACTTGGTGCGGTTTGAGGACACGCTGGTTCTGTTTGATGTAATCCCGTGTCGGCCTGATGGCGGGTTCCTCAAGTTCATCGCGGACACACTTGCGGAAGGGCAAACGCTGAGCGCCGTTCGGACCGTCTCGACTTCCAAGCGGATGTTGTGAGTCTCAATCGGCAGGACTTCTCTTTCTGCTGATGACTCGAAAATAGAGCCACTTGATGATCCAAGTCAGCGAACTCAAGAGTAGCGCTGGCAGCCAGCCCATAAATGTAATTGCTGGTACTGCTGGCCCTTCTGGGAAGCAGGTCAAAATTCTGCGCTCACCTGTCCACTTAAAGGCGATGTAGGGCGCAATCACGCATCCCCAAATGTACCAGAGGATGAAAACAAACCATATGGTTAGGATGCCTGATCCGATTCGATTTTTCTTCCACACTCGAACTAAGCAGGGAGCCAGGCCAATCAGCAATAGAGGTAAATTGGTCCAATCGAATAAATCCAGAACCCAATCGGTGTGCGGATTTTCACGAAGCTGCCGGATCGTTTCGGCGCGCTGCTGGAGAAAATCCGCCTGACTCATATCACTCTGCCGTCTTCCGCTCATTGACGATTCTGTCCACGGCGTGCTTGGTGACGACGTTACCCAGGGAATCGCGGCCTTTGACGGCGAGGGACATGACGGGGAATTTCAGGGACAACGTGCGCAGGTAGAGGGCTGGTTTGAGATGGATGAGTAAGTTTTGGGCGTTGCTTTCCTCTTCGGTCTCGTGGCGTGCAAAGAAGAACACCATGCTGCCTGGCGTGCCCTTGGTGATGGCGTAGGCTTTGTCGCGCGTGATCCCACCGATGCGGAAGCGCTTGGCCAAGACTGGGCCGTTTTTGCCGTCCCGATAGATCATGGTGTAAACCGCTTCTTCGTCCTTTTTGAAGAGGTTGATGTAGAGCGGGTTTTTACCGACATGCAGCTTAGGCGCGATTTTGGAGACGGTCATGCTGCCTTCTTTGGTAAAGAAGAGGATGTCATCCAGATTGGAGCATTTGCAGATGGGCTCGCCTTCCTTCTTGAGGCCAGTGCCGGCAAAGCCTTCTTTGGCGTCGAGGTAGAGAACTTCATTGGCGATGATGACCTGCGCAGCGGCGACTCGGTCAAAGCTGCTGACAATGGTGCGGCGTTCACGGCCAGGACCATAGGTTTTCTTGAGCCGTTCGAAGTGAGCGATGGCGAAGCGGGTGAGTTGCTTGAGGTTTTTCTGAACCGCTTCGATGTCTTTTTCCAGAGCGCGAATGTGTTCGTCGGCTTCGAAGCTGTTGAACTTGGAGATGCGCTTGATCTTGATCTCGGTCAGGCGGGCGACGTCTTCGTCAGAGACTTCGCGTTTCAGGATGCTGAGGTGGGGCTTCAGGCCTTTCCAGATGGCGGCCATCACGGCTTCCCAAGTCTCAGCCTCTTCGATCCGGCGGTAAATGCGGTTTTCGATGAAGATCTTCTCCAGGCTGCTGAAATGCCATTTTTCTTCCAGTTCACCCAGCTGAATCTCTAGCTCGGCACCCAGAAGCTTTTTGGTGTATTCAGCGCTTTCTTTGAGCAGGTCATTGACGTTGGCAAAGCGTGGTTTGTCGTTTTGAATGACGACGGCATTGGGCGCTAAGGAGACTTCACAGTCGGTGAAGGCATAAAGCGCCTGAATGGTCTGCTCGGCATCGGTACCTGGTGGCAGCTGGACAACAATCTCGACAAACTCAGCTGTGTTGTCATCGACCCGGGCGATTTTGATTTTGCCCTTCTCATTGGCGGCCACGATGCTGTCCATGACGCCACCGGTGGTGGTGCCAAAGGGGATCTCGATGATGCGTAGGGTGTTCTTTTTGGGGCCTTCTTCGATCTTGGCGCGAACTCGCACGCGGCCACCTCTCATGCCGCCATTGTATTCGCTGGCATCCATGATGCCACCTTGGGCAAAGTCGGGCAGAAGATAGACTTCTTCACCGCGCAGAGCCTCAATGCTGGCTTCACAGAGCTCGACGAAATTATGCGGCAGGATGCGGCAGCTCAGTCCGACAGCGATTCCCTCAATGCCTTGAACGAGCAGGAGAGGAAATTTCACCGGTAGGGTGATCGGCTCCTTATTACGGCCATCATAGCTGGCGGCCCAGGGCGTGACTTTGGGGGAAAAGACGACGTCCAGAGCGAACTTGGAGAGGCGTGCTTCGATGTATCGCGGCGCGGCAGCATTATCTCCGGTGAGGATGTTTCCCCAGTTGCCCTGGGTATCAATGAGCAGGTCCTTTTGTCCCAGCTGCACCATGGCATCGCCAATGCTGGCATCGCCATGCGGATGGTATTTCATGGTGTTTCCCACCACGTTGGCCACTTTATTGTAACGACCATCTTCGAGCTCTTCCAGGCTGTGCATGATGCGGCGCTGCACGGGCTTGAAGCCATCATTGATGTGGGGCACGGCACGTTCCAGAATCACGTAGCTGGCGTAGTCCAGGAACCAGTCACCGTAGAGATCGTCCACGGCTTTGTTCTCCATAGCTGCGCTGACGGCAAGGATGGGGGAGTTGTCTTCGGTCTTGGATGATTTCTTGGCCACGGTGGGAAAAATGATGTGTAAGTGTTTCAGTGCTTACTTCTTGGCCCAGAGTCAAGGGGCGGTTGCAAGTGAGTCAGACCTTTTCATATACTGATTACCCATGTCTGGCCAACCCCATTACGATCTCCTTTCTCTCGGTGAAGTGCTCTTACGCCTCGATCCCGGCGAGGGCCGTGTGCGAACTTCAAGGCATTTCACCACCTGGGAAGGTGGCGGAGAATACAATGTGGCGCGTGGCGCCCGTCGCTGCTTTGGTCTGCGCACGGGTATTTTAACAGCTTTTGCGGATAATGAAATCGGTCGGCTGATCGAGGACATGATTCTTCAGGGCGGTGTGGACGCCTCTCTGGTGAAATGGGTGCCGTATGATGGCATGGGCAAACGAGTGCGGAATCCGATCAATTTCACCGAGCGCGGCTTCGGCGTGCGCGGGGCCAAAGGCAGCGTGGATCGCGGATGGAGCGCGGCGAGCCAGCTCAAAGTGGGTGACTTCGACTTTAATCATCTTTTTGGCACACTTGGCTGTCGCTGGCTGCACACGGGTGGCATTTTCGCTGGATTGTCGGAATCGACCGCCGAACTCACCGTTCAAGCCTGCGAGGCTGCCAAGCGTCACGGAGTCACCGTCAGCTATGATCTCAACTACCGCGCCTCTCTTTGGCAGGAGCGTGGAGGCTTCCCAGCAGCGCAGGCACTGAATCGCCGCCTTGCGCCGTTCGTGGATGTGATGATTGGTGTTCTGAGTGACGACCCGCCTGTGGCAAGTGTCACGCCGACAGATCCTGAGGATATTTTTGCCGCTGAGGATGCAAAACTGCGTCCCATGATCGCTAAGTTGATCGCAGAATTTCCCAATTTAAAGACGGTGGCTGCAACTCTGCGCCGTGTGCATACCGCTTCCGTGAATGACTGGGGTGCGCTTTGCTATCACGAAGGGCAGTTTTATCGGAGTCGAAATTACCCACGATTTGACATTCTCGACCGCATTGGGGCAGGGGATAGTTTTGTGGCAGGTCTAGTTCATGGGTTGTTGGTCGAAAAAGACGCGCAAAAAGCCGTCGATCTCGGTGCCGCCCACGGTGCACTGGCTATGACAACTCCAGGAGATACGAGCATGGCGACGCTGATCGAGGTGCAAAAGCTGGCTGAAGGTGGTGATTCACGAGTTCAGCGCTGAGCCACTGTAACGCTGGGCAGGCTACGATTGTAATCTCCATCATAGGCGGGTTTTTCAAAAATGAGAGGCAAAAAAGAGGATTATCCTGAAATTAAGGTTTACTTAACTATTCATGATTGCTAAATGAGGTAACTCATAGCTCCCATGACCCTCTCACCCGACACCCTTCGCCCCGAGACTCTAACTGAGTTAGAAGCCAATCTCGATCAAATGAAGACGGCCAATTACTTCCTTCGGGTGGCTTTGGATCAAGTTCCAGAAGGCGTCATCATGGTGGAGGCGGAGAGCAGCCATCCTAGCGGACCCAAAATTCTCTTTAGCAATGTGGCGGCTGCCGTTTTGGTCGGGGTGGAGCCTGACAAAGGTCTGCGCGGCATGTCCCTGGCCGATTTGGCTGTAGGGGATCTGGACGCTGCTGCTCTTTTGCAAAGCCTCAATCAAGCGGTGGAAAACGGTGGTACTCATGAGAGCGAATGCCGCATTCAAAATTTCTATGGTCGTGAACCTGAACGCTGTATCTGGCGTGTGCGCGCGGTATTTAACAGCCTGAGAAAACTGCTGAATTACACACTGGTCGTCTCGCCTGTGCGCGTTGAATCCGTACAACAGGATTTCCTATCAGCGCCTGCCGCCAAGACAGTGCCCCTAAAGATGGATGATCTCGATCGCCAGTCAGAGCAGCTGAAGCAGGACAATCTGGCCGCATTGGCGCAGGGAATCGCCCATGATGTCAATAACCTTCTGGGGCCTGTCACCGTGCGGCTTTCTGATCTTGTGCAGAAAGTGAAGGACCCTGGGATGCGTGAAGAGCTGCAGCTTATTTTTGGTGGTTTGAAACGTGCACGTCAGTTCACTTCTCAAGTGGTCAGCGCCTGCAAAAGTCGCCCAAATGAGTCGCAGCCGATCGATCTGGTTCAAGTGGTGAATGACACCGTCAAGTTTGCCGGAGCTGGGGCGAATGTACAAATGCATGTCAACGTGCCAGACAACCTCCGTTGGCCCGTGGCTGATAGCGTGAAGGTCAGCCAAGTGCTGCAAAACCTCATTCTGAATGGTATCCAGGCCATGCCTCAGGGTGGCTACATGGATGTGGAGGCTGAGGATGTCACGATTGCTCTCGGACAGGATGCCGTTCTCAAACCTGGTCCCTACACGAAGATTACCGTCCGCGACCGTGGCTGTGGCATTTCACCTGAGAATCTGAAACGCCTTTTCCGCGAGTCCTTCACTACCAAAGCAGATGGCAACGGCATCGGTCTAACGACCTGCAAGCGCTTCATCCGGGCCTATGAAGGTGATATCCACGTCAATTCACGACTCAATGTCGGCACAGAGTTTTCCGTGTTGTTGCCTTCCGTCCCCGCCCCTGCGCGTGGCGCACCTGCCGCTGCCAGCAATTCAGCTGCACCCATCCCGCTAAAGCATGGCCAGGGCCGTGTGCTCATTGTCGATGATGAGGACGACTTGCGTAAAGTGGCGCACATGATCCTGAAGCGCTGTGGTTATGAAGTCATCGAGTGTGACAATGGCCAAGACGCCGTCAAAATTTATCAAAGCCTAGCCCGCACCGGCACCGCACCTGATGTGGTGCTCATGGACCTCACCCTGCGTGGTGGCATGAATGGTGGCGAGACCGCTGCCGAAATCCTCAAGTTTGACCCCGATGCCCGCCTCGTCGTCACGAGTGGCAGTGTGAATCAGGACGTGCAATTGACCTTCCTGGAAAAAGGCTTTGTCGGTGTCTTGCCAAAGCCCTATGAGGCAGGCGAGCTGACACAGACTGTTTATCGCGTCGTCAATATGATGCGGCGGTAATCTTATTTTTAAAGATAATCAGCATCTTGTCATTAGGCTAAAGTTGATGCAGCTTTGGACATGATTTCTCGTCACGGACTGCTCATGATTTTTGCGCTTCTCTGCGCGGGATCGGTCATGGCTGTGCCGGTGGCTCCGGCGGATGGGATTCTCGACGATACTCACGCGCTTTCTTCAGAGACTCATCAAAAGCTGGTCGA
The DNA here is from genome assembly GCA_027489965.1 of Verrucomicrobiaceae bacterium. Classification (GTDB taxonomy): domain Bacteria; phylum Verrucomicrobiota; class Verrucomicrobiia; order Verrucomicrobiales; family Verrucomicrobiaceae; genus Prosthecobacter. Next base: position 33,904 of record JAIXZA010000047.1, on the reverse strand, counting down.
ACAGATGGCTAACTTTCGTCGTGACATGGGGTGTGATGTCTGGCTGGTGACCTCCACCTTTCTGGATTCTGGACAGACGGTGAGATATTTTTCCCGGGATCTGCGGAAGGCCTGGAGCGGCACGAACGATGCCATTCTTTTGGCTTATGATCGTGGGACGGATCGCTCGGCGATGTCTCTTTCATCCAGCATCTGGAACCGCTATTCGGCCTCCGCTTTGACCACTCTCATGCAAACCGGCGGTGCTATCATGTCGGATGCAAACAAGACTCCCGAGCAACGGCTCACCGACTTCATGGGAAAGCTCTTGCGTGGAATGCGCGAGATCAAGCAGCAGCAGGCCAAGATGGATCAGAGTTTCACTCGCGACCATCGTCGGCTCGCCGTCGCGTTTGCGACCGCCAGCGGTATGGGCGCTTTGGCTCTCTTTGTCCTAGGAGTCCGCTCGCGGCGTCAAGATGTTCAGAGCGCTTTGCAGTCCCACTTGCCGCAAATTAAGGTTGGCACGCGACTAGGTGCTCCCTTTGGCGGCGGCGTGGTTGTTGTCTGGTCGGATGAAAAGAAGCTCGCGAGTTTTGAGTGAGGAATTGACGCTTAGCGGCGTTTTCTGTCAGTATGCTTTTTTCTATGCAACGCACTGCCCTCTCTTTGTTCCTTGCCGTCATGGCCACATCCACTTTTGCCGGTGATCACTTCCGAGTTTACTTCGGCTGCTATACCAATGCCAAATCTGGCAGCAAAGGCATCTACCAGTCTGATTTTAACAGCACCACGGGCGACCTCACCGATCCAGAACTGTCCGTTGAGACTGCGAGCCCGAGTTTTTTAGCCATCCATCCCACGAAGAAGTATCTTTATGCTGTTGGCGAAATGGGTTCTGCCGATAAAAAGGGCGGTGCCGTCAGTGCCTTCACGATTTCTCCGACAGATGGCAAGCTGACGCTCATCAATCAGTCTTCCACCGTCGGCTCAGGCCCATGTCATGTCTCAGTCGATAAGACAGGCAAGATGGCCATGATCGCCAACTACGGTGGCGGCAGCGTGGCAGGCTACTCTATTCTGGACAATGGCGGACTCAGTGAAGCTAAGACCTTTGTCCAGCATGAAGGCAGTGGCTCCGATCCCAAGCGCCAGGCTGGGCCCCATGCCCATAGCATGAATGTGAGCCCTGATAATCGCTATGGTTTTGCCTGTGATCTCGGGCTCGATAAAGTCTTCATCTACCAGCTCGATCCAACTGCTGGTCAGTTCAAAGCTCATGGTCATGGTGTGGTTCCTCCAGGCAGTGGCCCTCGTCATTTTGCCTTCCACCCGAATGGTCAATTTGCCTTTGTGAACAATGAGATGCTCATGACAGTGACCACCTTTGCTTATGATGCTGAAAAAGGCAGCCTGACAGAAGTCGAGACCGTTTCTACGCTCCCAGAGGCAGATCGCAGCATGAAAGGCCTCAGCACCGCTGAAACCGTGGCGCATCCGAATGGTAAGTTTGTTTATGTTTCGAACCGCACGCATGATACCATCGCCGTCTTTACCTGTGACCCTGCTACCGGAAAGCTCACCCTGATCCAAAACGCCTCTGCTGAAGGCCAAATCCCTCGTAACTTCTGCCTCGACCCCTCGGGCAAATGGATGATCGTCGCCCATCAAAACAGCAATACAGCTGCCTTAATGAAAGTCGATCAATCCACCGGCAAACTCAGCTTTACGGGTAAAAAAGTGAACGTCGGTGGCTGCGTTTGCGTGCGATTCTTGGCCTTGGATTGATTGTTTTAAAATCAGCATGATTCATTCGATCATTGACTGGTGGGCTGAACTCTCACGTCCAGCAAAGTATGGCTTTTGCCTGGGTGTGCTTGCTTTGAATGCAGCTCTTTTACTTTTTGCGGGCACGCTATGGATCTTTGGGTGGGCTGTTGGTGGCGTCTTGCTCGTCTGTACTTTTCTCAAGGTGGGAGAGGATTGAGTGGCATCCTAAAGTAGCGTCGGCTTTAGACGAATCAGGGAAGCGCTGCAGCTAAAGCCACAGTCACTTTGGCGAGGAGCATTTGGGTGAGCAGTCGGCTGCTTATCATCACTATTTCCGCTCATAAGCATCGGAAAGAACTGATTTACCAGCTGCTAGACATGGGTTCTCGTAGCACACTTACTTCACTTATGAAAACACAACGAATCGGCATCATCATGAACGGCGTCACCGGACGCATGGGCACCAATCAGCATCTCATTCGCTCGATCAAAGCGATTCGTGATCAAGGCGGAGTTAAAGTCGGGGAGGATCTCATCCTGATGCCTGACCCAATTTTGACGGGACGCAATCATGACAAACTGGCGGCGCTGGCAGCTCGCACCGGCGTCACTCGGTTCACCACCGATGTGGATGCAGCCTTGGCGAATCCTGAGGATGAAATCTTCTTCGATGCCAGCGGCACCTTGCAGCGCGCAGGCTTCATCGAGAAGGCCGTGAAGGCCAAGAAGGCGATTTATTGTGAGAAGCCGACAGCGGTGGAATCGGCGGAGGCACTGCGTTTGGCGAAACTGTGTGAGGATGCAGGTGTGAAGAATGGCGTGGTACAGGACAAGCTCTGGCTCTCTGGCATTCGCAAGTTCCGTATGCTGCGCGATCAAGGGTTCTTTGGCCGAATTTTGAGTGTGCGTGGCGAGTTCGGTTACTGGGTCTTCACGGGTGAAGATGCAGACCAGCCTGCGCAGCGTCCATCCTGGAACTATCGCAAGGAAGACGGCGGTGGCATCATCGTCGATATGCTCTGCCACTGGCGTTATGTGATCGATGATCTCTTTGGCAAAGTGAAGGCAGTGAGCTGTCTCGGAGCTACGCATTTGCCAAAACGCATCGATGAAAAAGGCAATGCCTATCCTGCCACCAGCGATGATGCCTGCTACGCGACCTTTGAATGCGAAGGCGGCGTGGTATGCCAGTTCAACAGCTCTTGGACAGTACGGGTACGTCGTGACGATCTGCTGACCATGCAAGTCGATGGCACTCATGGCAGCGCTATCGTGGGCTTGCGGAAATGCTGGGTGCAGGCAGCGGGAACCACGCCTCGTCCGACTTGGAACCCTGATATTGATCAGCCGATCAACTTCTTCGATGGCTGGCAGGAAGTGCCGGATACCACGACCTATGACAACGCTTTCAAGATCCAGTGGGAGGAGTTCTTGAAGCATGTCGCCGTAGGGACTCCGTTTCCATGGTCGCTGCGTGAAGGCGCAAAAGGAGTGCAGCTTGCGGAGCTTGGCCTGCAGAGTTGGGAACAGCGCAAGTGGCTGCCAGTGGAGCCGCTGGTCTAATAGCGTCGTTTCGGCTTTAGCTGGATCTTCAAAGCAGTACAGATGCGGCTAAAGCCGCAGCCATTCTCAACTATCTCCATGAAATCACTCATCTCCAAACCTGAAGACCTCTCACCGACTACCTCTTGGCAAGACACCAAGTGGGCTTGGACGGGCGAGGAAGAACTCATCGACCACAGTTCCAAGCCACGCCTCTGCGCAGCGGCACTTTTGCCGTTCCGCGATCAGAAGCCGGACTGGGAGGGATTCGTCGCAAGTATCCGCTGGATGCAGGCAACGGCAGATCATTTTGGCGTGGAACTCGTCGTCGTTCTCAATGCAGACACGGGCTACATCTTCGATCTCGATGATGCACTTTATGCCGAAGTCCTGCGCCGCTTCCGTGCGGAGTTTCCGACCACGAAGTTCATCGCAGGCGTCACGGCTCGAGGTGCTCAGGATGACACCTGTTTCAAGGTTGAGCGGTATCGTCCGTTGATCGACATCGTGCAGCAGCATGATAACTGCGAGGTGATGATCATGACCTCGAAGTGGCTGAGTGCGTTGGAGCCGGAGCCTTGTCGCGATGCTTATTATGAAATCGCGAAGTGGCTCATTCGTCCGGGTATCGTTCATGCCTTGGAGCCAGCCTTTGTGCCCTGGGCTCGTCCGTTTGGTCCTTGGTTGCTGCATCAGCTCGCCATTCATCCGAAGTTTGTCGGTGGCAAAATCAGTACCTTGGACGAGCCGCACTTTCTCTACTGGGCTGCGATGTGCCGCGACCTCGGTCTCGATTTCGCCCCGCACAGTGGCGACGACTTCGGCATTGCCACCGCGATCAAACTGGGGTTGCCATTGCTCATCGGTGCAGCCGTCAGTGGGGCTCCGCTGATCTGTGCAGCGAAGGATATGTGGCTGAATGACGACTCAGTCGCGAAGAAATTCACCACCGGCACAGGTCGCTTCGACACCCGAGTCTATAAAGTTTTTGAAGCCTTCCAATCGTTGGAAGACCAAGTTTTCCGTTTGGATGCGAACATGAGTGCCTCTGCTTACAAGCACAGTACCGCTCATGTCCTGCACAATCTCGGCATCATCGCATCCCCTGAGGCTCACCCAGCCTGCAAGGACCTGCGTGGCGCTGATGAAGCTTCGCGTATGGCTGCGGCTCTGCGTCGCCCCAAACGGGTGGCGGAGCGGTTAGGGATTCAATTTTAAACATCAATGCTATGAAACAAATTCTCCTCCTTCTTTTTGCTCTGCTGTCGTCTGTTGACCTCATCGCTGATGATGCCAAAGGGCCTGCAAAACCAGCACCCAAGTCTCCTGAGAAAGTCTGGCCAGAACCACCTGTGGTGGAACCTAAGTATGACGGTCAACTTGTGTCTGCCCCTGAAGGTGCGGTCAGGCTTTTTGATGGTAAAGACGCCACGGCTTGGAAGCAATTGCCCGATAAGAAAGACGCTGATCAAACGGATCGATTTCGTTGGAGGATCGAGGGCGGCTACATGGAGGTGGTGCCGCGCACAGGCATGATTTCCACCAAGGAGCCACTCATCACGAGTGGTCACCTGCACATCGAGTGGGCCACACCAACGGAAGTCAAAGGCAATGGTCAGGGGCGCGGCAATAGTGGCGTATTTATTGAGGGCTTCCCTGAACTGCAAGTGCTGGATTCCTACAACAACAAGACCTATCACGATGGTCAGGCAGCAGCTTTTTACAAGCGCCAGCCGCCTTTGGTCAATGCCTCGCGCGGTCCCGGACTGTGGCAGAGCTACGACATCTTCATCCAGCGTGCCAAGGTGGAAAAGGGCAAGGTCACGCAACCCGCCACCATCACGGTGAAGCACAACAACGTGCTCGTGCAGGATCGGTTGGAGTTTCCTGGCTCCGTGCAGGCTGGCACGCTGAAGTTTCAAGATCACCTCAATCCCGTCCGCTTCCGCAATATTTGGTTCCAGCCTTCGCGCTAACCTTCAACACCTTCTCAGCACCTCATGCCTAATCGCCGCCTCTTCCTCAGCAAATCCGCAGCCGCTTTTGCGGGGATTCAATTCCTTCCACGTTCCGTTTTTGGAGCCAATGAGAAGCTGAATATTGGTTTTGTCGGTGCGGGTGGTAAAGGCTGGCATGCCGTGCAGAGTTTGTTGGAGAATCCGCTGGTGAATCATGCGGCCTTTGCGGATGTGGATGAAAAACGCGCTACGCAGTCACGACAAGCGAAGCCGGACGTGCCTTTCTATTCCGACTTCCGAAAGATGCTGGACCGCCACGGGAAGGCGCTTGATGGCGTTATCATCTCCACACCGGATCACACGCATCATTTCAATGCCAAGGCCTGCATGTTGGCTGGAAAGCCCGTGTATCTGGAGAAGCCGCTCACGCACAGCATCGCGGAGGCGCGGGATCTCATGGCACTGGAAAAGAAAACCGGCCTCGCATGCCAGATGGGCAATCAAGGCCACTCAGGCGGAGGCATTCTCATGCTCGAAGAATGGGCCAAGGCGGGCATCATGGGTGAGGTGAATGAGGCCTATGCCTGGGCGGGTCCAAAGTGGAGCGTGCCTGATGAGCGGCCTGCGGCATCTGCTGTGCCAGCGGGGCTGGACTGGGATCAATGGCTCGGCCCCGCAGCGATGGTGCCCTATAGCCCGAAGTATCTACCCGGCGCGTGGCGGGCATGGTTTGAGTTTGGCTGCGGCACGCTGGGTGACTGGGCCTGTCATAACATGGATGCCCCTTTTCATGTGTGGGCGCTGAATTGTCCGAGCAAGGTCGAGATTGAGTCCTCAGGGCCAAGCAAGCTTTCGTTTCCCAAAACGGTGCGGTTGACCTTCACTTTCCCGGCCACGTCCACACGGCGCGAGTTCAAGCTGCATTGGTTCCATGGCGAAAATCATGCCATGCCGCGCCCACCTGAACTGGAAGCCGAACGCAAGTTTCCTGAGGGCGGAACGATCATTCGTGGCAGTAAGGCCACGGTGCTCATGAGCACCCACGCAGGCACGCCACGCGTGATCCCGGAGCTGAAGATGCGTGAGATGGCATCAACTCTGCCGAAGCTGAATCTCAAGCGCTCGGACCATTGGGACAACTGGCTGCTTGCCATCAAAGGCCAGGAGGCCTGCCGCTCTAGCTTCGCCTATGGAGGCCGACTCACTGAAGCCATGCACTATGGCAACATCGCTCTGCATTTGAACCGCAATCTAACGATTGATCCCAGCTCGCGGAGCATCCTTGGCGATGAAGAAGCCTCCTTATTGATGAGTGGCCCATCTGCTCGTGATGGATGGAGAATCTAATACGCCCTCTATGAGCACCATCATCTGCTGGATTTTTTTCCTCATCGCAAGCCCATTTCTGCTGGCCGCTGATGGGGAATTTCACCCGCTCTTGCAGCGCGATCAATGGCAGTTTGAAGACCCTGCGGCCTGGGAATGGCAGGAAGATGGCGAGTCGACGTCCCTGGTCTTGAAGAAGACATCGCACTACAAACCTAAGTTTCGTCGTCCATTCAATCTAGCCTGGTTTGGCGGAACTGAGTTGGAGTCGTTCACGCTCACCTGTGAGGCTCGATTGGATGTCTTCAACAAAGGGAACAATGACGTGTGCATCGCTTTCGGTGGTCGCAGCGAATCCGAGTTTTACTATGCTCATCTCGGCGAGACGGCAGACGGCGTGCATCTACAGCTGCATGTGGTGAATAACGCGGACCGCAAAGCCATCACGACGAATCGCGCGAAGATCTTGCCCTGGAAACCCGAGCATTGGCATCCCATCAAACTTGTGCGCGACGCTTCATCGGGCAGCATCAAGGTGTGGTTTGAGGATCAGCTGGTGCTTGAGGCCACTGACAAGATCTTTGGTAAAGGTCGCATCGGCTTCGGTTCCTTTGATGATCTCGGCGCTTTTCGAAAGGTCGTCATAACGCCTGGTTTTGCCCCATGATGACTACACGCCCATTAAGTTTCCCGCTTCAAAGCGCCCTCATCGCGATCCTAACTTGCGCGGGCCTCACCACTCAAGCAATCGGTGCTGAGCATTGGATCTACTTGGACAATGGTCACATCCGACTTGGCATGAACATGGACGCGGGCGGCAGCATCGGGTGGTTTTCGCCCTCGCGTTCCACGGACAATGCACTGAATGCTTTTGACCATGGGCGTTACGTTCAGCAGTCGTTTTATGGCGACAAAGATGGCTCCGACTGGAATGGCAAGCCCTGGTGCTACAATCCCGTGCAGGGCGGAAGCTGGAAAGGCCTGCCTGCCACCGTGCTCGAATCCAAAGTGGAAGAGCACAGCCTCTATGTGAAGACTCGTCCGCGCCAGTGGGCCAATGGTGAGGAGGTCGCCGACATGATCATGGAGCAGTGGCACCGTGTGGAAGGCGGGCTGGCACGTCTCCGCTATCGCATGACATACACAGGCAAGACGGCGCATCAGAGTCGCAAGCATCAAGAACTGCCCGCCGTGTTTGTGAATCCGCAGCGGCACACGCTCGTGTATTGCGATGTCAAGGAAGCCGCCTGGACTGATGCACCTCTCACTCGCAGGCAACCGGGTCCGCCGGGCACTCAGGGGAATGTTTTCCACAGCAGCGAACGCTGGGCCGCGTGGGTGGATGCGCAGGATCAAGGCATCGGCATCCTCTTTCCACACACGGCCATGGCCACCTCCTACCGCGTCAGCGACAGCGGCGTGGGAAACTGCTCCTACCTAGCCCCCTTGCAGACATGGGCACTCCAGCCCGGCATGAGCTTCAAGTTCGAGACCGTGCTAGCTCTCGGCACCATAAAGCAGATCCGCACTGTCTTTGGCAAAATCGCTCAGCAGGCGGCCTCGCAGCCCATCGTCGAGATCATCGCCGGAGGTGGCCGTGCCGTGGAAAATCAGCCCGCGACCGAGTGCAAGGTCACGCAGCCCTTTGGCATCGCCTTTGATCCGCAGGACAACATGTTCATCTGCGAAGAGACGCATCGCCTTCTCCGCGTGGATGCCAAAACCGGCGTGCTCACCGTCGTCTCAGCGGCGAAACCCAGCGCCCCCATAGGCGATGCGGGCCCCGTCCGAGATGCCAGCTTCCACGCACCGCATAACCTCATCGCCGATCAGGAAGGCAATCTCTACATCGCCGACACCTTTCACTACCGCGTGCGCCGCGTTGATGCCCAGACTGGCATCGTCACGACCCTCGCTGGCAATGGTGACAAGGAAGTCTCCGGCGATGGCGGCCCCGCTGCTGCTGCCGGGCTTGGCTGGATCGCCTGCCTCGCCTTCAACCATGACTGCACCCAGCTCAGCATCAGTGGCGATGGCAAAAGCGGCATCCGCGTCGTGGACATGCGCACCGGCCTCATCAGCACGCTCACCGGTCTCAGCGGCAGTCGCGCCCATGCCGTGGACTCCAAGGGCAACGTCTTCATCCCCACGCGCTTCGGTGTGCGCATGAGAAGCCCCGATGGCAAAGTACAAACTCTCGAAGACCCCACCGCGATCCCGCCGCTCGCAGGCGTGAAGCACCTCTGGGCGGACCGCGATGACAACCTCCTCATCGCTGACGCGAGCAATCATCGCATCCGCAAGTTCATCGTCTCCGAGCGCAAGCTCATCACCCTCGCCGGCAACGGAGCCAAAGGCAGCGAAGGCGTCCCCGGCCCAGCGCTGCAAGCCCTGCTCGGCGAACCGCACGGCGTCGTCACGCATCCGCGCACGGGTGACATCTACATTGCCGACTCTCGCAATCATCGCGTGCTACGCCTCAAGCAGCGTCCATAACAATCACTTCGATCCTATGCAGACACATCCAATCGCTATTATCATGAAACACAGCCTGATCTGCTTTTTAGGCTATCTTGCGATACTGAATGCGGCTGAACCAGTGCCCGCTTTTCCTGGTGCGGAAGGTTACGGTCGCTTTGCCAAAGGCGGGCGCGGCGGAGATGTGTATCATGTGACGAACCTTGAAGACAGCGGAGAGGGGAGCCTGAGGGATGCCATCAAGTCAAAGAAGCCGGAAGTGCCGCGAACCGTGGTGTTTGATGTCGGAGGCACGATTAAGCTGAAGAAGGAGCTGCGCATCGAAGGTGTAAATGGGCTCACTTTGGCTGGGCAGACGGCTCCTGGCGGCGGAATCACGGTTCGAGATCATGGGGTCGACTTTCGGAAATGTTCGGACATCATCGTGCGCTACCTGCGCTTTCGTTTGGGCGATGAAACTAAGACCTCGGAAGATGTTCTCGGATTCGGTCCAGAGGATGGGACGTGTCGAGATGTGATCTTAGATCATGTGACAGCAACGTGGGGTATTGACGGCATCATGGATGTCTATGCGGCGGATCGCTTTACCATGCAGTGGTGTCTATTTGGCGAGGCACTCAATGACAGCACGCATTACAAAAAAGAGCCGCATGCAATGCTGATGTCCTTTCGCAAGATTAAAGGTAATATCAGCATCCATCACAATCTTCTCTTTAGCAGTCGCGACCGTCACCCAACACTCGGCGGCTATCCACCGCCAGAGAGTGATGCGAAATCGATCTTCGATTTTCGCAACAACGTCATCTATAATTGGGAAGGCGCATGCAATCTCGCCACAGGGCGATTCAACCTCGTTGGCAACTACTGGCGTCCGGGTCCAAACACAAAATCTTATGATGCTGAGATGCCCATTCAGCCCAAGGCAGAGGCACACAATGTCACGTTCGGCTTCCTAAACGCGAATGTTTTCGAGTCTAAGCCCGAGTGGAGTCGTGACAATTATGCGGCTTTTCAGTGGGGCGTGCGCGGCGGCAAGTACATCGGTGAAGTCACCGTGGATAAATTTAAACAAAACGCTGAAATAGTTCCTTTGGGTGATCGACCACTCACGCACAGCGCTGAAGAATCTTATGCGATTGTTTTGGCAAAAGCTGGAGCCAGCATGACACGCGATGCGGCGGATTTGCGAGTGATTGCAGGTGTGAAAGATCGCACACACCGTCGGATCGATAGCCAGAATGAAGTAGGTGGATGGCCAGACCTCGTGCCCGGTGCTCCTAAAAAAGACAGCGATGGTGATGGCATGAGTGATGAGTGGGAAGCGGCTCATGGACTAAACATTGCCGATTCCGCTGACGGCAACTCGATTCGGGATGATGGCTATACAAATTTGGAGCGCTATTTGAATCAATTGATACCTTGAAGCCCCCACTGGCTAATAGCTTGGATTTGGTAAAGCGACTTGGTTAGTGGACTTTAAGGTTTAGTTTATTCGGATTTGCAAGAGCATTACCATCTTGGTGATCAAAGCCCCGCGAGAATCGTGGGCGGCGCATGGGAGATTTTACCCATTCATGATCTTCAGGGAAAGTTGCGTTCGATGGATCAGATTCGTTTGGGTGCGTTTGAGGAGTGATTTGGGGATTCGGTTGCAAGGTCGTGATGAGTTCATCGTTGCCTGCTGATTCGTAAAACACAGCCCCATGAAACAGAGACTTATCGCCTTCCTAGCTCTTGCTTTAGCCGTCACAGCTCATGGTGCCACGACAAAGCCCAACGTCGTGCTCATTCTTATCGATGACTTTGGCTACGAGTGCCTGACGGCCAATGGAGGTGAAAGCTACAAGACGCCGGTGATGGACCAGCTTGCAGCAACCGGTGTGCGTTTTGAGCAACTGCATGTGCAGCCGCTGTGCACACCGACGCGTGCTGCTTTAATGACGGGCAGGATCAATAAACATAATTACACGCATTTTGGTCACCTTGATCCTTCTCAGAAGACGTTTGGGAATTTGTTCAAAGACGCAGGCTATGCGACGTGCATCACAGGTAAATGGCAGCTCGACAATGGTCTTCAAGGTCCGGCGCATTTTGGATTCGATGAGTATTGCCTCTGGCAGCTGGTGCGTCGTCCCGGGCGTTATAAAAACCCGGGTCTCGAGATCAATGGCAAGGAACACGATTACTCAGACAACGAATATGGGCCCGACCTCGTGAGCGATTACGCGCTCGATTTCATCCAGCGGCAGAAGGATAAACCGTTTCTTCTTTACTACCCGATGATGCTAACGCATTCGCCCTATGACGCCACGCCGGATAGCGTTGATTACCTCGAAGCCGAATCTAAAGAGGGCACCGCGAAGAAGGGGCATTTCCCCGATATGGTAGCTTATGCGGACAAGCTTATTGGTAAACTGATTGCCAAGCTCGAGGAACTCAAGTTACGCGAAAACACCGCGGTGCTGATCCTTGGAGATAATGGCACGGGCCGAGGAACACCATCGCGATTTCAGGGCAGAGATGTTCAAGGAGGGAAAGGATCAAGCACGAATTGGGGTTCTCGAGTTCCAGGTATTTGCAATTGGCCGGGGCACTTCGGCCCTAATGTGATTTGTCGTGATATGATTGATCCAATCGATTATTTGCCAACTATGTGTGAGGTCGCAGGTGTGAAAGTGCCCGCTGAGTTAAAGATTGATGGTCAAAGCTTCCTGCCGCAACTTCGCGGAGAACAAGGAACTCCGAGATCGGCACATTATGTGTGGTATAATCCCACTGGGGGTGCTGAGGCTAAGTTTGAATTTGCTCATGATGCCAATTACAAGCTCTATGCGGACGGGCGTTTCTTCAACGTAGCCAAGGATGATCTTGAAAAAGCACCTCTTGATGAGGTTAATCTTGATGAATCGGCTAAGGCTACAAAAGCCACGTTAAAGGCAATCCTGAAGCAGCATGAAGATCCTCGTGAGGACTATTTTGTGAAACAGGCTGACGAAATGAAGGCAGGGGGTGTTGAGGGCTCAATAGAGAAAAAGCCCATGAAGAAGCAGGCCATATCAGTTGCAAAGAGTGATGCTAAGTCGGGATCAAACAGGTTCTTGGAGCGTGATGCCAATCACGACGGCAAGATCAACTGGGAAGAGTTTTTGGAGTCAGCCTCGGCTAAAGAAAGTGCCAAGGAACGGTTTGAGATGTTTGATCAAAACAAGGATGGCATGGTTTCCCTGAAGGAATTCAGCAAGCAGGTGAGAAAGCCGAGCAAATGATTGAGTTGAAGATTTTTGAATTGCTACCGATGAAATACTGGCACCTGCTTTTCTCTGTCTTGCTGATAGCCCTGAGTCGCTTGGATGCGGCTGAATCCAGACCAAACATTCTATTGATCCTTGGTGATAACTGGCGTTATCCGACGGCTGGGATTCTGGGGGATCCGATGGCGAAAACGCCAGCATTTGACCGTATCGCCAGGGAAGGGCTTCTTTTTACGCACACCTTTAATCCAGTGCCTTCGTGTTCGCCTACCCGCTCTTGTTTGCTTACCGGGAGAAAGGCCCATGAACTTGGCGAGCGCGCGAGCTTGTGGAGTGGGTTCCCCAAAGACACGCCAGTGGTCACACAGTTACTGAGGGACTCTGGTTACCAGATTGGTTACGCGGGTAAACCTTGGTCGCCGGGTAACCATGAGATCTCTGGTTGGACGGAGAATCCTGTAGGACCGAAGTTCATGGATTTTGCCGCTTTTCATTCCAGATGCGATTCTGCGAAGCCTTTCTTTTTCTGGCTGGGTAACACCGACACCGCAACGAAAGCAGGCAAACTTCCTTACTTAGCCACTGCCAAAGCTAAGCTGGATGCCACGAAACTCACGCTGCCGCCTGAGTTGCCGGATTGTTCGGAGTTGCGTGATGATCTCATGAACTATTATGGTGGTGTGATGAGGCTGGATGAGGCGGCTGCGCAAGCCATCGCTGTTTTAGAAAAAGCGGGTGAACTGGATAACACGGTCGTGATTTACACGAGCGATAATGGCTGGCAGATGCCGCGTGGTTTAGCCAATTGTTATGATTCGGGGTCGCGTGTGCCGTTAGCTATCCGCTGGGGTGAAAATCTGGCTGCTGGGCGCAAGGTGGACGCATTTGTTAATGTTGCTGATTTGGGGCCCACTTTTCTTGAACTGGCTGGACTCACGCCGCCGTCAGTGATGTCCATGCATAGCATCAAGAACCTGATGCTGGGCAAATCGGATGTCTTTCAACGTGACGCTGTTTTCATCGAGCGTGAACGTCATGCCAATGTTCGAAAGGATAATTGGAGTTATCCGATTCGAGCCGTTCGCACCCGCGACTTCCTTTACCTGCGGAATCTGCGTCCTGATCGCTGGCCCGCAGGTGATCCCGATGTGTTGTTTCTGCATGGTCGTCCTTATGGGGATGTGGATACGACAGGAGTTAAAGCCTTTCTTTTAGCCCATCAAAACGACCCTGCCTACGCGAAAAACATGGCGCTCATTTTTGGCAAGCGTCCCGCTGAGGAGTTTTATGACCTGCGGAGTGATCCACATCAGCTGATAAATGTCGCCGATAAGCCTGAATATCAAGAAACGATCCAACAACACCGCCGACGCGTGGATGAATGGATGAAAGAGACTCATGATCCTCGGCTCGACCCAAGTTACGACGGTTGGGACAAGTTCCCCTATTATGGTAAAGCGCCACGTCGGGACTAAAATGGTCAAAGAGCAGGGAGAAAAAATTAGAGGCAAGAAAATGTTACTCGCCGACGATTCACGGAACTGCCATCATCGCATCTCCATGAAATTCATCCCTGCTCTAGCTTTTCTTTTTGCCATCTCGGCCTCCGCCAAAACTGATTGGAGCCGTTTTCGCGGTCCCAATGGAAGTGGTGTGGCGGATACTCAGGGCCTGCCAACGGCAGTGAACGAGGAGACGACGCTGTGGAAAGTCGAACTGGGCAAGGGCTGGTCCTCTCCGGTGCTGTGGGAGGATAAGATTGTGGTCACTGCCGAGACGGATGCTGGAAAGCGTGCGGTGATCATGCTCGATGCTAAGACTGGAAAAGAACTCTGGCGGCATGAAGAGAGCTTTGCCGAACATAAGAAACATAATTTTAACAGCTTTGCAAGCAGCTCGCCCTTTGTGGATGCAGAGCGCATTTACATCAATTGGAGCACTGGCACCACGATTCAGGCCTTGGCGCTGGATCACGCAGGGAAAGTGCTTTGGAGGAATGAACATGTGGCCGATTACATCCATGAGCACGGCACTGGCATCTCGCCCATCGTGGTGGATGGCGTGGTGATCGTGCGCAGTGAGTTCGATTGGCAGCGTGATGGCAAGGTCTATACGGAAGATCCAGCCCAGCAGGCCTGGAAAGCTTGCATCGTTGGCCTGGAGGCGAGATCGGGGAAGCAACTCTGGAAAGATGACCTGCCAAATTGTCTGAATACCTTTTCAACACCCGTGGTGCATGTGAGAGCTGACGGCAAAAACGAAGTGATTTGCACGAATAACGCCAGTGGTGTGATGGGCATTGATCCGACGACAGGAAAGAAAAACTGGCAGTATAACCCTGGGTTCACTCAGCGCAGTTTGGGTTCAGGTGTTCTTCAGGATGAACGCTATTTCTGCACCTTCGGCACTGGTGGTGGCGTGAAGGAATTTGCAGCCATTGATGTGAGCGGTGCTGAGCCAAAACCCGTGCCTTTTGAGTTTAGCAAAGGTCTGCCCTATGTGCCGTCTCCATTGGTCATGGATGGACTGATGTATCTGCTAGGTGATGGTGGAATCTTGAAGTTGGTGGACTTTAAGACGGGTAAACAGCTCTACGAAGAGAGGCTTAATGGCAGTGCTGGAAGCAGTAAGTTTTTCAGCAGCCCAGTGGCAGGTGACGGTAAATTTTATGCCGGGAGTCAGCAGGGAGATTTGATCGTGGTGAAGGCCGGACCGAAGTTTGAGCAACTCAGTGCCAGCAAGCTGGATAGCCCAATCAACGCGAGCCCAGCCATTGGTGATGGTCGCCTCTACGTGCGCACTGAGAAGATGCTCTGGTGCATCGGCAGCGATAAGCAACCCGTTCCTTAATTCGAATTCATCCACGCTTCCACACGACCCAGCATTCGGGTGGACTCGCCTGGCGATTGATCGGGCGGAAGAGCTGCACCTCAAACGCACGTGAGGGCAGTGCAGAGGCCCATTCGGTGATGGCGCGTTGTTCGTCACTGCCGCCTTCGTGGCCGGGATAAACGGCGATGGTGAGGAGTCCACTCGGTGCCAACATCTCAAAGGCAATGGCGAGGGCTTGAAGGGTGGTCTCTGTGCGAGTGATAACCGTTTTATCAGAGCCGGGCAGGTAGCCGAGGTTAAACATGATGGCATTGATCTTCCCATGCCATCCTGCAGGTAGATGATCCTTCATGGTCTCATGGCCGGCATGGATCACGCGTGCATTGGAAATACCGGCTTCGCTGAGTCGCCTTTTGGTTTCAGTGACCGCAGCTTCTTGCAGATCGAAGGCCCAAATGCAGCCGGAGTCGCCGACAAGACGTGAGAGAAAGAGGGTGTCATGACCATTGCCTGCGGTGGCATCCACGGCCGAATCTCCCTTTTTCAGGCGATCAGCCATGAGCAGCTGAGCCCAGCCAACGGCGGAAGGTAGGCCACCGGTGGAGCTGGCTAGTCGAGGAAGGGTTGGGATCTCATTCATGCGTTTGACGAAACGGTTGTTTGGGCGATTCCCAATACCGACGATTATGGGGATGTCTATTGGTTGAGATTTTTTCTCTTTTGTAACGTTATTTGGTGTTGCCGATGACGGGTTCCTTGGCGCATTCTCGATCCAATATGAAGCTATCTACACTCGCCGCTCTGGCTCTCGCTCTTTGTTTCAATGATACCGCCGCTGCTGCGGATGCGGTGAAGCTGACTCGTCTCTATGAGAAGATCGAGACGAAATGGCCGATTGCAGTGGCCATCGCGCCGGATGGATCTGGGCGTGAATTTTTAGCACTTCAACGTGGCCAGATTCTGATTTTGCCCAAGGACACGTCTAGCGCTGAAGCCAAGGTCTTTTTGGATCTCGCTTCCCACAATATGGAAGCTGTGAATGGGAAGTTTGAGGAGGGTTTGAATGGCTTTGCCTTCCATCCGAAGTTTAAGGACAACGGCCTTTTTTACCTTTGCTACACCCAGCAGAAACCAAAGCGCCTCATCATCACCGAGATGAAGGCAGAGGGTGATAAAGCAGACGAAAAAACGGAGCGTGTGTTGCTGGAGATCCCGTTGATCAACTGGAATCATCATGGTGGAAACATTGTCTTTGGCCCTGATGGCTTTCTTTACATCGGCGTGGGTGATACCTCGAAGCGCAATGACGAGAAGCGCATGTCCCAGCTCACGGCGGTGATGGTAGGTAAAGTGTTGCGCATCGATGTGGATAGCCGCGAGTATCATGGAGCCTACGGCATCCCAGCCAGCAATCCCTTTGCCGATGGTGTGGACGCGCTGCCGCAGATCTATGCCTACGGCATTCGTAACCCTTGGGGCATGAGCTTTGATGCCAAAGGTCACCTTTGGCTCGCGGATGTGGGTCAGGATCTTTGGGAAGAGATCAATTGGATCACTGCCGGTGGTAACTATGGCTGGAGTTTCCGTGAAGGCGCGCGCCAGTTTCCTTTACGCACCGATGCACCGCCAGCTGAGGCGAAACTGATTGATCCCATTTTTGAATACAATCATGGTGAAGGCTTAAGCATCACGGGCGGCATCGTTTATGCAGGCAAAGGACATGCTGATCTTGTTGGACAGTATGTTTATGGTGACTTCGTGATCGGCAAAATCTGGTCTCTACGTGCCAATGATGAGGGTAAAGTAGAAAGCAATACCCTCCTCTATACCAGCCCACAGACCGCTGGCGATAATCCGAAGAAGAAGCCAAGTGTGCTGGTGAAGCCCACAGCCTTTTGTGCCAACGCTGAAGGTGAGATTCTCGTGTTGGACTGGAATGGCGCGATTTATCGCATGGATAAGTAATCAGCGATCTCGCAAGACCCAGGCCGAGACACAGCCATCATGCGCTTGAGCAGTGGTGGCTGCGAAGTCTGCCAGGTAACCTCGACCGTATTGGGTTGTTGGCCATGAGGCCGATCGTTCGTCGAGATCGGCATGAAGATGAATGGTGCCTTTGAGCAGATCGAATTCAATCTCATCGCCATCTTGAATCGCCGCGATGGGGCCGCCGACGGCAGCTTCGGGCGAGCAGTGAATGCCCATGACTCCATGAGACACTCCAGAGACGCGACCGTCAGAGAGAAAGGCCACTTTGCCATCCAACTCTGGCACGGCCAGGGCAGCACTGGCCACAAGGAGCTCGGGCATCCCTGCGGCAATGGGTCCGACACCGCGTAAGACGACGAAATGGCCAGGCTTGATCTTACCCTGGGCTGCCGCTTCTGAGACATCCGTGACTTTGTCAAAGCAGATGGCTTTGCCTGTGAATTGCGGATTGAGTCTGGATGAGACTTTAAAGACCATGCCGTGCGGAGCCAGATTGCCAAAACAGATCTGGATGTCGGCGTAATCTTTGAAGGGACGGCCAAGGGGTGCGATGAGCTCCTGTCCCTCTGGCACATCGGGGCAGTGAGCGACATTTTCTGCCAAAGTCTGCCCTGTCACCGTGATGCATGATCCATCCAGCAGACCTGCTTTGAGGAAATGTCGCAGCAGCATGGCAGTGCCGCCGATGCGGTGTAAATCTGCCATGGTGCCTCGGCCACGTGGCGCAAAGTTACAATAGACGGGCGTGCGACGGCAGATTTCCTGAGCGTCACGCAGAGTGAAGTCTACCCCGGCCTCATGAGCCAGCGCCAGAATGTGCAGCACGCCATTGGTGGAGCCGCCCATGGCTGCGATGGCGGTCATGGCATTGGTGATCGCGGCCTTGGTTAGGATGTCTCGAGGTCGCAGATTGAGCTCGAGCAAACGGCGCATGGCTTGTCCGACACGGAGACAGTCCGCCTTTTTAGCATCGTCCACGGCTGGGATGGAGGAGGTGTCGGGCAAGCTGAGCCCCATGGCTTCTAGCGCAATTCCCCAGGTGTTAAACGAAGCCGCAATGCCACAGCCACCCGCGCCGGGGCAGGCCGCACGGATGATTTTTTCGGACTCGTCAAAGCTCATTGTGCCACTGTTTGACTGTGCTTGGGAGTCATAGGCGTCCAGAATCGTGATGTCTTTTCCCAGGTGGCAGCCGGGTAAGATGCTGCCACCATTGACGACAAGCCCGTGGCAGTTCATGCGGGCTAGAGCCATGGCAAAGGCGGGTCCGTTTTTATCACAATGATGCAGGCCGATCATGCCATCATAGCGATGTGAGCTGCAGATCATCTCGGCTCCATTGGCCATGATGTTGCGAGAAACAAGGGAAGCCGCTCCACCTTCGTGGCCTTGAGTGATGTTGTCACTCACCGGACTGACTCCAAAAGGGAAGGCAATCATGCCCGCTTCTTCACAACCTTGGCGGATGAGTTGGGCCAGCTCATGAGCGCGTAGATTGCAGAGATTCCCATCTAGAAGCGGTGTCGCGATACCGATTTGGGCTTTATCAAAGTCCGCTTCCTGAAAGCCAAGCCCCCAGTAAAAAGATTTCACGCCGCGCTGCCAGCCATGCGTGAGAGAAGATGAGTTCCAGTTCAGTTTTTCCGCCATAAGAGGCCGCGATAGTAGCCGCCGAGGTGTGATTACCAACAGAAAAAAGTAAAGTGGGTCGGCCTTCATAAGCCGGATTTTGTTCCTTCGGTCTTTCGACTTCTGGCGTGGTCATTTATCTGACGGCTCCTTTCAGAGCCGACTCCTGCTTGCGCAGGATGCGACTATTACCCGGAGTTATCCATCCTGCTGCTTGCGCAACCGGACTTGCGGCCAGGCGGGCCTTTCTCCTGTTCTGTCTTGCACCGCGTGGGGTTTATCTTGCCTCCTTCATTGCTGTCGGAGCGGTGGGCTCTTACCCCGCCATTTCACCCTTACCCTTCTTCGCTCTCACGAGCTACGAAGGGCGGTTTCTTTTCTGTGACACTTTCCATTGCCCTGGGTTGCCCCAGAACCTCCGACGCTTGCGCGCGGCACGCTGCCTTACGGTGTCCGGACTTTCCTCTCGTCCGCGCCCAGCCGAAGCCAAACCGACGAGCGACCACTCCAGCCGACCCGTCTTTAGGTTAAGCAGGCAAATGAAGATTCCAACTGGGAATTTGTCACCGCATGAAATCCAAGTCTAGTCGCGGCTCATAAGACGAAATGTCACCTTGTTATGAGCGAGTTCTGTTGAGCCTAAGCTCCAGCCAGCAAAGCGCGGGCGTGTTCTCTGGCGGACTCGATCTTACCGCCGAGCATTCGGGCGAGTTCTTCGAGGCGTTCGTCAGCGGTGATTTCGCGGATGGTGGACTTGGTGCGGTCGCCAATGATGTCTTTGGTGACGACGAAGTGGCTCTTGGCCAGTGAGGCGACCTGCGGGAAGTGGGTGATGGCGATGACCTGATGCGTGGCTCCCAGTGAGGCCATTTTCCTGCCGACAGCTTCGGCAATGTTGCCGCCGACATTGGCGTCGATCTCATCAAAGACCATGAGCGGGACGATGTCTTGCTTGGCCAGCGCGCTTTTGACGGCGAGTAGCACGCGGGACATTTCACCCGAGCTGGCGGTAAGGCGTAGGGGTTTTAAAGGTTCGCCAGGGTTCGGGGCGAACTGGAAATCGACCGCTTCAAAACCATGGCGGGAGGGAGCTTCTAGCTTGTCGAGCTGAGCTTCAAAGACACTGCGCTTGAAGCCGAGGTCGGCGAGGTGTGTGGCGACTTCTTTAGCGAGTTTTGGGGCGGCTTTACCACGCTTGTCGCTGAGTTGTTTACCAATCTTATTCACCAGGGCACGGCGGTCGGCGACGAGCTTGGTGAGACGCTCAAGTTCTTCACCTCGGTTTTCGATCTTGGCCAGCTTGGCTTCGGCTTCGGCTTGGAAATCCAGGATAGCTTGAACGGTGTTGCCGTATTTGCGTTTCAGGGTCTGGATGGTGTGGATGCGCTGGTCGAGCTGGGCGAGTTCGGCAGGATCAATCTCCAAGTCCTCGGCGTAATCCTGAACGCTACTTTCTAGCTCGGTGAGCTCGATCTGGGCGGACTGAAAGCCTTCAAACAGTTTGGCAGAGGCGGGATCGATTTTTTCCAACTCGTGGATGCTGCGGCCGATTTCGCGAAGGGCATCGAGCAGGCCAGCGTCTTCACCACCGCTGAGTCGGCTAGTGATGGCTCCGCAGAGTTCGGCCAGACGCGCACCATTGGCGGCGATCCGGTGGCGGGATTCAATCTCTTCTTCCTCGCCAGGTTTTAGCTGCGCGGCGGCGATCTCATTGACCTGAAACTTGAGCATGTCGAGCTGCTGGGTCCCGGCACGTTCGCTGTTTTCCAGGTCATCGAGCTCAGTGACAGCGGAACGCCATTGTTTCCAGGCATCCTCATACGTGCTGAGGGTGTCTTCTAGTCCAGCCGCTTTGTCCAACATCTCAAGCTGGCGCTCCTGGGAATTGAGCGATTGATGATCATGCGGACCGTGAAGATCGACGAGTAGCTCGCCGAGAGATTTTAGCACCTGAATCGTGACAGGTGAGCAGTTTACGAACTGTTTGTTAGCGCCACCAGTGCTGACGGCACGTTTGATGAGCAATTCGCCATCCTGGCAGGGGTCCAGTCCTGCTTCATTCAGCACGGCATCCACGGCTCGGCTGTCTTTGAGGTGAAAGCTGGCCTCGACCGTGCAGGTATCCTGTCCGGTGCGGATGAGGCTGCGGTCGGCGCGCTCGCCGAGGATGAGTTTGAGTGCACCGACGATGATGGATTTTCCCGCGCCGGTTTCGCCTGTGACACCAACTAAGCCGGGGGCGAGGTCCCAGGTCACGTCTTCCACCAGAGCAAGGTTGCGGATTTTGAGAAAGGAAAGCATGGGGTGAGTGAATGTGGATAGGTGTTCGCATGAGTATGCTTCGTGCGCAACTGCATTTCAAGATGCACAGTTGCCTTTTTAGCGCGAATGACAGTCTCGCCATTTGAAACCTTTTCTCAATCTAGCCCAAGCCCGGACTCCAGACGGAGCTGAACTCACCCTGCATTCCCATGACGGACATTTTTACCTGCGGGTGAATCGTCAACCGTTGATGGGAACAAATGCCTCCGAGTCTGAGGCAGTGCTGGCGGAGCTGGCCTGCGCCAAAATTACCGAGCAGCCAGGAACACGGGTGCTGATCGGTGGATTGGGATTTGGCTTCACACTAAGACGGACACTGGAGGTGCTGCGCCCAGATGCCAAAGTTCAGGTGGCGGAGCTGCTGCCGGAGGTGGTGGCGTGGAATCGCGAGCATCTCCAAGAAGTGAATGGAAAGCTTCTGGATGATCCACGTGTGGAGGTGACGATGATCGATGTTTTTAAAATCATCGAAGAGGCTCCGAAAGGGCACTATGACGCGATCATGCTGGACGTGGACAATGGCCCCATCGCCATGGTTCAGGACGGCAATGCACGACTTTATCAGGGACAGGGGCTTGTGGCGATCACGCGTGCCTTGAAGCCAGGTGGGCGTGTTGCCTTCTGGTCGGCGAGTCAGGACACAGCTTTTGCCAAGCGTCTGACCAAGGGCAATTTCAAAGCCGAGGTGGTGCCTTGCAAAGCCTACCCTCAAGCGAAGCGGAAGACTCACACGATTTTTGTGGGAGATCGTCCGGGGTGAGGGCTGGTGCAGGTAGAATCCCGGATTTTTAAACCGCTAATAAACGCTGATAGCCGCTCATATTCAGAGTTCAGAACCCCATTTTCAAGGTTTCTTAGATTAGCGTTTTTTGGGTTTTTATTAGCGGTTAAAGTCTGCTTCTTCTTCAGCTGTGGCTTGCTGAAGCGGTGCTTCTTCGGCGGGTACGTCCTCAAAAGCCTCTTTCGTCGGTTCGGCCGTTTTGGCCTTTAAATCAGGCAGCGAGTCGATGTAAAGTTCCTCGACCTTTTGCCGCGCCCAAGGCGTGCGGCGTAGGAAGACGAGGCTGGACTTGATGCTCGGATGAAAATTGAAGCAGTTGATTTTGATCATCCGGCCAAGCATCTCCCAGCCGTAATGAGCTTCGAGTTCAGTGAGCATTCTCTCCAGGGTGATGCCATGGAGTGGGTTTTTGGGTCCGGCGGCGTGCATGTGTTCTATGTGTGGGAAGCTATCACGCAGAGGTGCAGCGGGGGCAAGTGAGAGAATGTGCAAGGATGCCAACTGGTTGCTGTGATTTGTAGTCGTTTTGATCGCTCTGTTTTGAATCTAAAATAATGGTTTTACTTGGAGAGGTGTCGATTTAGCCTCGTGGCGTATGATCAATGGACTAAAAATCAGATTTGGTTCTTCGGCTTTAGCCCTGTGGCTGGGGCGATGGCTGAGTCTGAATCCGTTGGCTTTTTTAGGTCTGGTAGCGGTGGCGGCGGTAATTGTTTCGGATTGGATGCGGTTTTCGGTGAGTGTGTGGCTTTGGGGGGCGGCTGTCTTGGCATTATGGGCCGTGTGGATGCGGCGCTCGGTGTTATGGGGGGCACCCTTCGTCTTTTGTGGGTTCATGCTGTTGCATGCCTGGTCGCTGGATCAGACCTTTTCACATCCTTTGCGTGAGCGATTGTTAAAAATGCCGGATCGCCCGGCAGCTGTGGGGGTAATGGGGCGGCTGTATCCATGGACTGAGGGTTCTGAGATCGATCAGTCTCAGGCTCTCTGTGATGTGACAGAACTACGCTGGGGGCGGACTGGTTTATTTCTGCCAGTGCGTGCTCGGATCAAAGTGGCACTGCCTCGTGAGTTCAGGCTTACACAGCCAGGGATTTATGAGCTGGAGGGGAATTTGTCTTTGCCGCGAGCTCCGCAGAATCCGGGGCAGTTTGATTCGGCGGAGTATTCGCTGCGCTCGGGCTGTGTGGCTGTGGTTAGGGCCGATAGCGTGATTTTAAAAAAGCTTGAACGTTGGGCACCAAGCTTTCATTTGCTGCTATGGGCTGAGATTTCTCGGCAGTGGATCAGTCAGGCGCTGGCGCGGGGGATCGAGGATCGCGAGCAGGATACGGCGGTGTTGCTAGCGATGGCGCTGGGGGCCTCTGATGCGGCCGGTGAGGAGATTGAGGATGCTTTCCGCGACAGTGGGACTTTGCATATTTTTGCGGTCAGTGGGTTACATGTGGTGATGCTGGCAGCGGTGGTGGCTTTTGTTCTGCGGTGGTTGGGATTGGGCAAGGGCAGGGCGGTGTTTTGCCTGATCGCGATTGTGTTTGGTTATGCCTACATCACGGGTTGGCGGCCTTCTGCGGCACGGGCGGCGTTTATGATCATGCTGGTGCTGGCTGCTCCGTGGTGGAATCGCCGATCCGCAGTGCAAAACAGTCTGGGCGCGGCAGTGCTGATCCTGCTGGCTTATGATAGTCATCAGCTTTTCCTGCCAGGGTTTCAGCTATCCTTCGGGGTGCTGTGGGCCATCGCTTTTTTTGCGCCACCGCTGCTAGCGGCACTGCGTCCTTGGACGGAGCTAGATCCTTTTTTGCCACCTGCGATTGCTAGCCGATGGCAGCATTTCAGCGCGGACAGTCGCCAGTGGTTGGCGAGTTTGGTGTGTGTTTCTTTGGCGGCATGGGTTGGCAGTTTGCCATTAATGTTAGGCCATTTTCAGACAGTGACTCCAGTTGGATTGTTGGCGAATCTTTTCCTGGTGCCAATATCAGGCATCAGCATCGGGGTTTCATGTGCCAGCCTTGTCTGTGCGGCAGCCGGTGCCACGGGTCTTCAGGTTCTGGTGAACGGGTTGAATGCCTTTTTAGCGTGGCTGATGGTTTTGCTGGCGAGTTGGTTTTCTTCGTTGCCTTTGGCGAATTTCACGCTGGATCTGCGGTTTGAAAAAGCGCCGCCGCCAGTGGAGTTACGTGTTTTTCATCTATCAGGTGGAGGTGCGGCGAGCCATCTTCGCGCTGGGGATAGCCAGTGGCTGCTGGATACGGGGAATGTGCGCGCTTGGCGTGGGGTGCTGAGGCCCTTCTTTCGTCATCAGGGAATCAATCAGCTCGAGGGTGTGATCCTTTCTCATGGTGACATGGCGCATGTAGGCGCGGCTGATCTGGCGTATCGGCTTGGGAAGCCGCGCCTCTGTACGAGTGTGCATGAGCCTTGGCAATTTGATCCACCTTTCGCGGCGATTCAGCAGTTGGCGAAAAAGGTTCCCGTGGATAGCTTGGCTTGGCATCGCTATCAGGCAGAGGATCGCATCGAGATTCAGGGCAGCGATGCCATGCCCGTGCATGCGGAGGTGCTTTATCCCTTACTGCAAGATGATGCTGAGAAGGCAGATGATCGCGGTTTAGTGCTCATGCTGCATGTCGGTAAGATGCGTGTTCTTTGGCTGGCAGATGCAGGCTTCATCACTGAAAAGAAGCTGCTAGATCGCTGTACAGATCTGACCTGCGATGTGGTGGTTCGGGGACAGCATTCGGCGGATTTTTCCGGACTTACAGAGATCCTGGTTCATGCGAAACCCAAGGTACTGATCACTTCCAATGATTCACGATTTCCAGAAGAGACGCTGCCTATGAGATTGCGTGATTATTGCACTTTGAATCAGATTCATCTCTTTGATCTGGAGATAACAGGCAGTGTGAATGTGGGTTTTACGGCCGCTGGCGCTGAGTTGAAAGCGTTCCGCAATGGGCAGACGGTCTCCATTGTTTCTTCTGCCAGTCGATGATTCTAGCACAAGCCTTCTTGCAACATTGGCTAAGCTTGCTCGTTTGTTTCCTCCCTCTATGAAGAAACCTACCAGCCTCCTTTTTGTGCTCGCCCTGAGCAGCACGGCTGCTTTTGCAGCTGATGATAAACCATCCCCGATCGGTTACTCGGATACGCCGATCATTCCAGGCACACAATGGAAGGTGCATGACATCGACCGTCCACGTCCTGAAGTGGTGACTCCGGGGGAGAAGCTGGGCCAGCCGCCAGCGGATGCGATCATCCTTTTCGATGGTAAAAATGCAGATGCGTTTCTGTCGAAGAAGCTGGATGAAAAGGGTAAGCCGACCAATGAAATGATCCCCTGCGTGTGGAAGATCGACAATGGCGAACTCGTCGTCGAAGGCGGTGATTCTTGGACGAAGGAATCCTTCGCCAGCTGCCAATACCACATCGAGTGGAAGAGTGAGCCGCATACCAAGGGCAATTCCCAAAAGAAGGGCAATAGCGGTACTTTCTTCATGGATCTCTATGAGTGCCAGATGCTGGATTGCGATAACAATCCGACCTATGCCGATGGCATGACGGGCTGCATTTATGGCCAAACACCGCCACTGGTGAATGCGGTGAAAAAATCTGGTGAATGGCAGACCTACGACATCATCTTTACTGCGCCGAAGCTAGAAGGTGATAAAGTCGTGGAGCCAGCCTACGTGACCACTTTTGTGAACGGCGTTTGTGTGCAGGTCCACACCAAGATCATGGGACCGACGAAGCACAAGAATGTCACCGACTACAGTGGTTCCTTCCCTGCGGCTGCACCGATCCGCATTCAGGATCACAAGAATGATCCACCGGTCCGCCTGCGCAATATCTGGCTGCGTAAGCTGCCTTAGTTTTATTTTGTGTTCTCTTTGAAAAGCGCTCTGGCCCAAGCGGTCAGAGCGTTTTTTCTTTTGCCATGAGTAGCACTCGGAAGGAGCGACCCATAAAGGCTGGATGCGTCAGTGAGTGATACTGCCGCAAGAGGGCCTGAGTGGCTGTGTCAGGCGGTCGTCCTTCCAGTGTGGCTAGCCAGGGTAATCCGAGCTTTCCGAGATAGCGTCCCTGATGCGAGTAGAGCTGTTGTTTCAGCCCAGCGGCTTCACCGACCTCCATGAGGCGGGTGAAATTCACATGCGTGGTGAGATCACATTCACCGAGATCCTCTAGAACATAATCATCCGTTTTGTGATCACGGTAGCGGCGGATGGTGCCCGTGTGCCGCTCTGTCGAATAGAGTTCTTCATGATCCAAGCCGTAATCGGCAATGAAAATTTCCCCATGGAAGGGGGCCAAAGCCAGCTCGCGTAGCCAATTCAGTGAGGCAAGCCCGATTTCGGTGGTGTAGCCGATAGGCAGATCTCGCGGCAGTCGTGCGACTTCTGCCGAAAGCTCCTTCGTTGAAACCGGGCCTGGATCAAACTGTAGCTTTCCATGGTCATCGGCTTTGACCCACAATTCGTGCCAAATTGAGCCATCCCAGCGGACGAGATGCACTGGCATGGCATCTGGCAGTTCGTTGCAAAGGAAGAGAGCCGGACGTGTTGGCAGATCGGCTAGACGGCTGACCCAGCTGACGCGATGGCCAAAGACTGCGAGTTTTTCCCTCTGGACGGTCTCATATCGAGGATTCGGCTCCACGATGACATAATTGTAGTCGCAAGCTCTCAGGATATCCTCGGCAAGCTGACCGTCATGCGCGGCCTGCTCGATGACACAAAAATCGGTGGGTTGTCCGAGTTTTTCGAAAGTCTGCTGGGCTAAGGTGGCCAAGAGTCGCCCATAAAGTGGTCCGACGCTGACAGACGTATAAAAATCGCCACTGCGGCCGATTCGGCGTGGGGCGGGGCCATAATAGCCATGTTCCTGGTGGTAAAGAGCCTGGGTCATGACCTCTGCAAAGGTCAGGGGCTCAGCTGAATTCAGGCGGTCGAGTAAAATTTGATGCAGGGCAGTCACGGGAAACAATTGGCGTGGAGAGATGATCAGGTTACACTAGTGGCCCTTATCGGAAGGATCTACCACTCATGTTTGGCCTAGAACCAAAACCCAATACCAACTGGCGCGGCGAGTCCGGGCTCAAGAAGCCATTTTACACCAGAGTCTGGTTCAGCGCTCTGCTGATCTTGATTCTTCTTTTGGCGCTGACAGCCCTGGGCATTTACGCCATCATCGTGGCCCCGCTTCATGCCAAGGCGCAGACTTACGACTTGGCTGAAATCAAAAAGTTAGAATCAGCGAGTCTGATTTATGATCGGAATGGTGAGGAAATGTCTCGCATTTATGTGCTGAATCGCACGCCGGTGACCATCAAGGATATTCCCGATCATTTCATTGATGCCCTGATTTCACAGGAAGATAGTCGCTTCTTTGAGCATGATGGAGCGGACTACATCGGTCTTATTCGTGCGGTTTGGCTGAACTTTAAAGCAGGCCGTGATACTCAGGGGGCCAGCACCATTACGCAGCAACTTGCCCGTCAAACCTTTGGTCTGATGGAAAGAAGTTATCGCCGTAAGATCCTCGAAATCTTCGTAGCTCAACGGATTGAAAAGGAATACTCCAAATCAGAGATCCTGATGCTTTATCTCAACCGCATTTTCTTTGGTAAAAACTTCCATGGTATTCAGGCGGCAGCGCGGGGATACTTCGGCAAGGATGCGAAAGACTTGAATCTCTGGGAATCAGCCACCATCGCCGCGCTGATCAAAAGTCCCAACAACATTGAACCTATTCGCCACCCGGAGCGGGCTAAAAAAGAACGTGACTGGGTCTTGGAGCGCATGGTGATCGAGAATCATCTCTCGCGCGAGGAGGCTGAGGCCGCAAAGCTAAAACCAATCGTCACAACGCCGATGGCGATCAATCCGCAGCTCAGTTATGCCTTTGATGCAGCGCGTGAAGAGGTTGTGGCGCTGCTCGGTGAAGAACGTGCTTTTAGTGGTGGTTTTAAAATCTACACCAGCATCGATAAGGACCTGCAAAGTCAGGCTGAAAAGGCGGTGAAGAAGCGCCTGGCTGAAGTTGAAAAAAACCCTGGTTATGAACATCAGACCTATGACCAATTCAGGGCGATCCTCGCGGATTGGCGGAAGAAAATGACGGACGGTTTGCTGGATCCATCGACCCCACGCCCAAAGCCTGAATATCTGCAAGGAGCCGCGCTGGTCGTGGATAATAAAGATGGGGCCATCTTAGCCCTCGTCGGAGGCCGCGACTTTTTGGATAGCCAGTACAATCGTGCCACGGGCAGTGTTCGTCCAGTGGGGACAGCTTTCATTCCCTTTGTCTATGCGGCTGCTTTTTCTCAGCCCAATGTTTATCCCATGACGCCGCTGGCCGATGAACCACTCGGTAACGATCGTGTCATGATTGGCGGTTTTACGGGTATTCTCGGTGAATATGGAATGGAGGTTCCCAATCCCAAATGGTCACGCACTAAAATCAGTGCCAGAGAGGCTTTGGTCGCTTCACACAATTCTGCGACCGTTCGACTGGGAGAAAATACAATTTTGGAGCGCGGACTGTTGCGTCAAGACTTCAAAGACTTTGTCAAAAATGCCGGTATCACATCACCTCTGCGCGATGCTGCTTCGTCCTGCCTTGGGGCTAGTGAAGCCAAACTGGATGAACTGTGTCTGGCCTACTCATGTTTCGCCACGGGCGGTAAGCGTCCCGCCAAGCTGCATCTGATCCAGCGGATCACCGATGCCAATGATAAGACGGTTTTTCAAATTGATGAAGGCTCCCTGCAAACCGTGCGCGCCATGGATGAAATCGCCGCCTGGCAAACACATACCTGTTTGGATGAAGCCCTCCATCGTGGCACTGGATCGCAGTCGAAAGAGTATGGACTTGGTGACTTTCCAGCCGCTGGGAAAACCGGCACACATCATGAATACAAAGATCTTTGGTTCATGGGCTACACTTCGGCGGTTACCTGCGGTGTCTGGGTTGGCTTTGATAAACAAAAAACCATCTACCCAGAAGCCTTCTCCAATAAAATTGCCCTACCGATCTGGACCGACATCATTGGTCATTCCGTGGAAGGACACACGCCCCAAGAATTCACTCCGCCGGATTCGGCCGACCGTATCGAGATATGCCGGACCAGTGGCCTGCGTGCCACCGACTACTGTTATGAAAAGATCAAAGGTCCGGATGGTGTGTCACGTTCGGTCCGTAACACCTACTTTGAATATCTCCGTCCAGGTAGCAGCTTCAGTGCAAATTGCCCTATCCATACTGGTGAGGGATTGCCTGCCGATTTGGCGGCCTTTCACCAGAACATGACAGCCGCCGCCTCTTCGGAGACAGTTTTGCCTGCGGACCTCACTCGATACGCCCACTTAGAGGCAGTTCATATGCGTGATCCCATCATCATCGGTGATGATCCCTACAATTCTGAGCAGCCTGTCCTGCGAGCTCGGCCTGTGAATGAAGATGGCAGCCCGATCCGCCGCGCGGTTCCTATCGGTCCTGAAGAGGGGGGGGAACCCATTGAAGCACCTATCATCAAGCTCAAGGCTCCGCCACCGATGAAGATCGAGCTGTGATTTAGGAGACTAAATTTGGTCTGCTAAAGTCGCATCACTTGCTCTTATCAAGGTTTGCATGAAGGATGCGTCATGGCCTCTCTGGCAGAAGATCTTATTTCACTCATCGGTCCTGAACGCATTTCCGTTTCTGCGGCAGACCTCTCGACTCACAGCACGGACAAATGGTTTGCCTCGAATCCGCCTCTGGTCGTGGTTCATGCACAATCCACAGAAGACGTTTCCAAAGTACTTGCCTATGCTCATCAGCATCGCATTCCCGTGACTCCTCAGGGATCGCGTGTGGGTTACGTCGGGGGTTGCGTGCCTTTAAAAGGTGGTATCGCGCTTTCAGTAGCGGGGATGAATCGCATCTTGGAAATCAATACTGCTGATGGTGTGGCTGTCGTGGAGCCGGGGGTGATCACCGGAGAATTGCAGGCGCAAGTCCGCAAGCTAGGTTGGTTTTATCCACCTGATCCGGCCTCGCTCAAAGAATGCAGCCTCGGTGGCAATGTGGCCACCAATGCAGGTGGACCACGCTGTTTGAAATATGGCGTGACCCGGCATTACGTGCTGGGGCTTGAGGCGGTCATGGCAGATGGAAGTATCGTGAAGGCGGGTGGTCGCTGTCATAAAAACAAGACGGGCTTTGATCTCGTCGGTCTCATGGTCGGCAGTGAAGGCATGCTCGGTGTCGTGACGCAAGCCACGCTGCGCCTGATCCCACACCCGCCCATGCGCGCCATGCTTTCCGCAGGTTTTGGTTCCTTTGCTGAAGCTGCGAATGCCGTGCAGCGCATTTTGAACTCTGGCTTTCTTCCCAGCGCCCTCGAGATCGCTGACAAGTTCACCCTGCGTGCAGCCCGTGACTATCTTGGCGAATCCGTGACACCGCAGGGTGATGCCCATCTATTGGTGGAGATCGATGGACAGGAGTCATCCGTGAAAGGTGAGCTGCAAACGCTTGCCAAGTTGGTGCGTGATCTGGGTTGTACCTGCCTTGAAGAAGCGCTTGGAGACGAGGCTTGTGAACGATTCTGGAAACTCCGTCGTGAGTTCAGTTACAGCCTGAGAAACACTGGCCTGATCAAGCTTAATGAAGACATTGTTGTGCCGCGTAGCCGGCTTGTGGATCTCGTGGATTTTGCTGAAAAACTACAAGATGAATGTGGCTTTCCCGTCGCCTGTTTTGGTCATGCTGGCGATGGCAACATCCACGTAAACATCATGGTCTCTAGCATGGACGACCCAGTGCTCCGTGAGCGTGCCGAGATTGCCCTGGATAAGCTTTTCCGCCAAGTCATCGCTTGGAACGGAGCCATCACAGGCGAGCATGGCGTGGGTCTTGCCAAAAAGCGCTGGTGGAAAGAAGCCGTTAGCCCTGCCACCCACCAAGTGCATCTGCAACTGAAGGCCGCGCTAGATCCTCACGGCATTCTCAATCCAGGGAAATTTTTGGATTGATCGGAAAAGGGTATCCAGTAGCGGTGGCGATAGATCGACTTCCTTTTTCGGGAAGCTCGCGCTATCGATCAATGATTACAAGAATGGTAGGGTGAGTTTCTGTTCTTTCACACCTCAATCATACTTTAACTGTGCCGTCGCAGAGCAGGCTTTGTCAGTGGTCACACGCAGCCAGCGCGCTTGCACGGCAGCCTCGAAGGTGAGGCTGGTGACTTCGCCGGGGGAGACTTCGTGGTGCTTGTAGGTCACCCATAGGCCAGTGCCGGTCAGGTCCAGCTCGATGTGGAAGCTCACGGGCTCGTTCTGATCATGGCTGAGTGTGAGCCTGCGCTGGTCATAGGCCCACATCAGATACGGATCGCTCTTTTCGTCGGCTTTGACTGGCGTGGTCTTCCATGGGCCGCCTTCGCCACGAGGTTTGCCAAGTTTCCAGAGGTCGTCGATGACTCCGGCCCACAGGGCGGTCTTGCCGTCGTCGCTGCGGAGAATGTGGTCGCTGGCTTTGGCATCGGGTTGGATGCCGCTCATCAAAAACAGGCCGCGATACCCACCAAAGTCGGTGACGCGCAGGTTGTGCGAGCAAATAGGGCGTATCTTCGCAAAGCCGTCGGCGTTTTCGGCGGGTAGTTCAAAGAAGGTGCCGCAGGCGCTGAGCATGTCGCGCTCGGTGGCGACCTCGCGGCATACACGAAGCTCGCCGGCGTTCGTGGGGCCGTCGTAGGCCTTGGAAGCACGGGGTAACCGCCAGCGACGGCCGCGATCATCGACAACGAGCACGCTGGCCTCATCGAGCGTGATGACGTTCTTCGGAATAGCGACGGCTTTTTCGACAAAGGCCTTCGCTTTGGCGTCTTCGACGCGTTTGAGGGCCGAATCGGCTTCCATCTCGTAGTAGCCGTCTTTCGTGGCGAAACTTAGCGTGCGCTTGTTTTCGCCACGCGGGCGGAAAAGACCAGTTTGGGCGTTTTCATCGCCGATTCGTGCGATGCCGGCGAATATGGGGTCGGCGGTGTTTTCGCGAGCATCGCCATTTGAGAGGGTGATGAGCACGCTGAAGTCTTTGGAGTCTTTTTCGGCCTTCACGCGAAGCCATTCGTCGTCGCCAGTGATTTCAATGCGTTTCGATTCGCCGGTGGCGTGGTCGATGTGCCAGGCGCTGCGGTGCTTCCATCCGGCGATGAGGAAGGGGTCACTCAAATCGCCCGCTTTGACGCTGTCGTGCAGCCAGACGGCACCGCTGGCGTGCGCGGGGCCGAGTTTGCTCGGCGTGTCGGGGCTTGTGAACCACAGGTTGCTCTGTGACTGGCCGACGCTGTCGATTTTGCCCTTCACCTTGCGTTTGTTCAGGAATTCGGACTTCGCCGAGTCGTCGCAGCCGAAGACGAGGCGGTCGTTCCAGCGTGCGAAGTCACCGATGACCTTCATGTAGGCGCTGCGGGCACGGATACCGCTGGTGTTCGCGGCTGAAAATGTCTTTGGAAAATTCCAAAAGGCACCATGCATGGTCATCAGCAGGTTTTCCTCGCCGATGTCGCGGATGCGCGGCCACTCGGTGTTCCAGCCGTGGGCGCCGTCGTAGCTGTGGCTGACTTTTGGCAGGCGGAAGGACTGCCATTTTCCACCATCCAGCAGCATGAGGATGAGAGACTTCGCGTCCCAACCGATGCTCCACACGGGTGCGTTTGAATCGCTGCCTTGGATTCCGCCGGGGCCGGTAACTTCGGTGAATTGATTGCGCCGAACGAGCTGCCAGTCGCCGCTGCCAGTCCATTCGCCGAGAGCGCCACTGGGTGTCGTCGGATCCGTGAGCACACGTTTGTCGCGGTCGCCATTATTCGCATAAACTAAGCGCCCTTGGCTGCTGTAGAGACCTTTGCCATGGTAGCCAGGCAGTTTTGAATCAAGTGTGGCAGGATGGGTTTCCTGAGAGAAATTCTTCTTTGGCGCATTGCCATCTTTGATCAGGCCCGTGACCTCAAGAGTCTTGAGATCCACCTCGTACAGGCCTTCTTCCATTGTGGCGTAGTAGGCCTTGCCGGCTGGATCAGTTAAATGACGCGCGTTGCCTGTGAGGCGGCCCGGCATCTTGCTCGGTGGGATGACGCGCAGCTTTCTGTCAGCATCGATCACATAGGGGCCGATGAGTAGTTGCTGCGTTTCTGCATGAATCATCCGGTTTGCTGGTGTGCCACCCACGCTTTCAGGCCGCACGATCTGCTTCAGGCTTGGCGTGATTTCATAGAGTTTGTCACTGGATCCAAAAGGTAGATGTGGCCCATAGGTGATGACCCAAAGGCGGTCTGCCCAGGGGACCACGGCCCCCGTGCCGCATTCACCTTCATTGTTAAACATGGCTAAATGCGGATAGATGCCGCTGATTTGGCGGGGTTCTTCAGCATGGAGCAGGGTTGTGGCAACTAGAAGACTGGCAATGATTCGACTCATAGCTCGATCAAAGCACAATCCTTCGCTGCAAAGCAAGACTTGCCGCTTATGCTTGGTGGAAATCGCTTACTCTTTGTCCATGGCCAAACCTCTAACACCGCTGCTTTCATCTGCTGTCTGGCAGGAGCTGACTTTTGATTGGCTTTGGGTCTATCATGGGTATGTGCCGAAAGTTCAAGAATGGTCTGCTGAGATCACGGTTCCAGCCGGTTGGTTCTGGGTGGAAAAGGGATTGGTGAAGATTCAGGCTGATGGTCAGGAAATCACTGTCAAAGCAGGTCAGAGCTTTTTCACGGCACCGGGCACACGCCGTCAATGGTTTAAGGCTGGCACAAGATTATTAAGCGTCGGCTTTCGCTGCCAATGGCCGGATGGATCACCTTTGCACAAGGCAGAACTAAACGTGGTCATGAGTCAGTCGAAAACGACTGCATTACACGAAGCCACCCAGTCTCTTTTCAAATCTGTTCATGGCAGTCAATCAGAGGTCACTTACCAACATGGCGTCGAGGTTGTCTCACGTTCCTTTTCCGAATGGTGTCGAGTCGAGGCTGCGTTTTGGCTGTGGTTCAGCGTTTATGT
>JAIXZA010000037.1 GCA_027489965.1 Verrucomicrobiaceae bacterium | reverse complement strand
CGTCACTCGCTGGAATAAGATCGCTTCACTCATCAGACGCGCCGCTTATAGAAAGCACCCCAGCCACACGCAAGGGACAAACTCACCAGCCCACTTGACAAACCACTCCCTCTCCCCAAATTACCCTCTCCCCCCCAAATCACTCGCCGGTGTAGCTCAGTGGTAGAGCAGCGCATTCGTAATGCGCGGGTCAGCGGTTCAAATCCGCTCACCGGCTCCAGCTAATTCGCTGGAAATCAAAGACTTGCAGGGAAACTTCGGAAGTGCAGAAAATTGCACCGGAATGCAGAAAATTGCACCGGATTGCGGGTTTTCGTGGTTACAGAATGGTTACAGATCCCCCCATCCACCTGAGCTGCTCATCATCGACGACATGGGGCTGAAGGAACTGCCCGCCAGGAGCGGCGAGATCCTCCTTGAGATCATCCTGCGCCGTCACGGGTCGCGGTCGACGCTCATGACCTCGAACCGTCCCGTCGAGGACTGGGGAAAACTGCCCGGAGACGTTCCGACGGCGGGAGCCATCCTCGACCGCCTGCTTTCCAAGGCCGAGATCATCGAGATGACCGGGCGCACCGCGGAACTGACGGGAAGGCAGCCAAAGCCGACGCGAAGGCCGCGCGCGGCTCCCGGCATCCCCACTTGCCATGCAGCACCCTGATCAGTGGAAAGCACCACCTCCGAAGTGGTGCACTTTGAAGTGACCAGTGACACCTGCGTGTGCGGCAGCAGCAAGTCGTTCCGTGAATGCTGTGGAGTGGGTATCAAGTGACGAGGTCGCAGCGTACTTTCACGCTTCGAGCCGAGTCGCCTCTAAATCTGGATCTTGCTGAGCACTTCCTCGTCCACCCTGACGCGCCCCCTTGCGGCCATTGAGGCGAAGCGCTCCGGCAAGCAGTCCGAGAACTTCAATCCGTCCAGCCACTGCTTCGAGATGGGCAGGTGTTGTAGTGCGTCAGGCTCGGCGAGCACCCTCCTGATCGTGCTGCTTACCAAGCTGACATCCGTCTCGTAGGGCACCCTGAGGCAGAAGTCGTCAAACCGAGCGTTGGTGCCTGCATTGGACTCCAAGACCGAGGCGAAGGCCTCGTTGAGGAAACGGCCGGCGAAGTTCCACCAGACCACGTGGTTCTCCGCCTGATCAACGACACAGCAGGAACTCTCCACGCCCTTGGAGCGGTAATCGTCCCGGAGAATTCCGACTTGGATTTTGCAGCGGTTCGACCAGCGCGGCGAGTTTTCATCGGAGAGAAGAATGTCCCGTATGCCGCGAGCCATCTCGAACGATAGCCCCTGTCCCTGGCCATACCACCGGGCGCGACCCTTCGCGGTGCTTGGGGTGACGAAGACCTTGCGACCGGAGAAGTCGATGTCATGGATGTCCCACGCACGGCCACTCAGGATCAGAGGTCTCCGCTCCTTGCCCTCCTCCACGGCTACGGTCAGCCAGTCGACCATGCCGATGCTGTTGTTGCCATGCACCACGTCGAACAAAGGTGGCGATGTGAAGACTGAGACGAGTTCGAGGAAGTGCCTGCGTCCGAAGCGCTTCTCGCCTTCGTCGCCGATGGATAGCAGGACGCCGTCTGAGAACAGGATCTCCGAGTCGATCAGGTATTGGATCAGACTTGCGACATCCTCTGCCGGTAAGTTGGCGAAGGCAGGGAACCTCCCCAGCCAATCTCTCCAGCCATCGGCACGGATACCGCCGGTCTGAAGTGCCAGCGCGAGAAGTTGCTGGACGAACAGATGATACGGGTCATGCGGCGCGACGATGGGTTCAACGTAGCCTTTCTCCCAGAGTGACACCAAGGCGGTCGCATGGAGAAGCGCGTTGTCCGAGGTCGCCAGAAACAGGCAGTTGCGCGACGAACCGGGCCGCCGCCCGGTGCGCCCGATCCGCTGGAGGAACGAAGCCACTGTCCCGGGTGCGTCGATCTGGATGACACGGTCGAGATCCCCCACGTCGATGCCGAGTTCGAGGGTGCTGGTCGCAACGATGACGCAGTTCGAGTCCGAGCTGAACGCGGCCTCGGCTTCGCGCCGCTGCCCGGCGCTGAGCGAGCTGTGGGAGACAAACGTGCTGATACCACGTTCCCGCAGCATCACGGCCAACTCCTCGACGCGTCGCCGGCTATCGCAAAACACGAGTCTCTTTTCGCCTTCGTGGAGCCTACTGATCACATGAGCGGCGTTCTCCAGACTGGCGACATAATCGACGCAGACATCAGCTTCGACGCTGGCCGCTGCGACCGACACCACGCGCCGCGTACCTTGGCAGTGCCCCGCGAGCCAGTCGATTAGAGTCTCCGGGTTGCCTACCGTCGCCGAAAGCCCGATGCGTTGAAACTCCCTCCCCGCCAGACGCTGAACTCTCTCGACAACTGCAAGCAGGTGAAGACCGCGATCATCTCCCGCAAAGGCGTGGATCTCATCGATCACCACCATCCTTACGTTGACCAAAAGCTCCCGCAGTTCCCGGCGGCTCGAAATCATCATCACCTCCAGAGACTCGGGAGTCGTCAGCAGACATGCAGGCTTGTTAGTTTCGATCTTCTTCCGATCAGATGGAGACACATCTCCATGCCACAAGCCGACTTCGTAGCCGACCATGCCGAAGTATGTTTCCAGACGACCGTGCAGGTTGTTGAGCAACGCCTTCAGCGGGCACAGGTAGAGGATCGATGTGCCTTCCCAGTTTTCCGAGAGAAGTCGGGAGATGGCTGGCAGCACGGCAGCCTCGGTTTTACCACCGGCGGTTGGTGCGATGATCAATGCGTGCTCGCCTGCGAGAATCGGCGCAGCTGCCAATTCTTGCAGCGGCCTCAGTCCCGGCCACCCAAGGGTGTTGACCAGATGGTGCCGAAGAAGCGGGTGAAAGGAATCTGACGGGCGCTCACTCACAGATCGATTTGGATGTCATCCGGAGAGGCCGCCGCGACTGCCGTGCGCTCCGCATCGTTGAGTTCTTCGCCGGTGATCACGGGTTTGTAGTGTTCCCGTGGGTTAAATCCTTGGTGAAGCTCCACCACATCCAGCAGCTCGGTGACGAGTTTTTTGAGGAATATCCGCGGGGCCAGTCCAACATCGCCGCCCAGTCGTCCGGCGATGCCGGAGGCCAGTGATGAAATGACGTCGTCGTCCACTTTCGCGAGCACACGCTCTCCGTCCGCGAGACCCGACACAAAGATTCTCCTGACCTTCTGCCCTATCTCCACCAGCGACTCATGCTTGAACGGCATCAGCCGGATCTGCGGTGCCCGCGGATTGTCGAAGCGGTTGTCCTGCTGGAACTCCGTCGCCAGACGCTGCGCCAGTGGTTGCGATTTTTTGATCCCTTGGGGGCCGTCGAAGAAAATCGGAGTCCCCGTGATGACGAGCACGAGTCCCGGGAAGCGCCCCGAGTCCAACTCATCGAGCAACTGCCGCAATGCGTTGAGGCTCTTCTCCCGCACGTCGCCGCGCACGCGCTGCAAGGTTTCCACCTCGTCGAGCACCAGAACCAATCCGCCATTGCCGCTGTCGCGCAAGACCGTCAGCAGCCCCTGGAGAAACGTCGTGGCACTCTTGTGATCGATCTCGCCCTTGATGCCGGCGGCCCGCTTCACCTTGGCCGCTACGTTGGGTTGGCCTCCAAGCCACGCGATCAGTCCCTCAGCCGTCTCGGTATCGCCCTCCGCCAGTGCGCGGCGATAGGCACGCAGGACGGCTGAAAATGCCGGGGCAGTCCGAGCCACTTCGCCCAGTCGTTTCTCCATCAACTTGTCGGTCTCTTCGCGCAGGGTGGCCTCAGATGCTCCGGCGGCGATCACGTCCTCCTCCAAGGCATAGAACCAGCTGTCGATCACATCGCGAAAAGCCCCCTCCCGGGTGCCCGCTAGATTCAAGCGTTCGACGAGCCTTCGATAGATGGTCTCCAGCCGGTGCAGTGGAGTTTCCGTCTCGGAAATCTGCACCTCCGCCGCCGCGAAGTTCCGCTGCTTGGCACGCTCCTGAATCCAGCGTGAGAAGAAGGTCTTGCCGCAGCCGTAGTCGCCACGGATAGCCTTGAAGGCGGCGTTGCCCGCCTCCACGTGCTCCAGCATTTCATCGACCGTCTTCTCGAAGCCATTCAATCCGACGGCCAGCTCTTCCAAGCCGCGCCGAGGCACCGTGCCCCGGCGGAGAGCTTCGAGGATTTCTTTTCTTTTTTGCGCGCTGATTACCGGTACATCCATCACAGTTTGAGTTGAAATTGGCTGGCAAGCAGCTTCCGGTTCAAGCGAACCGTGTCGGAGTCCTTGTCGATTTCGAGGATCTCATAGCTGTCCACATTGGTGAAGCGGGCTACCCGCGAGAGAACCCCCTGCATGCGGAGCGACTGTTCTCCGATCGCTTGTGCCAAGGCGTTCATCAGGAGTGTCCCACCGTTGGCATCGAGGGCGGAAAGGACTTTCCTCATGTGATCCTTGTTAGGCCCGGCGCGACCCAGCAGACGATCCTGCTCGGCGAAGACATCGGACTTCAGGAATTCCACCATCCAAGCCGGCTCACCGGGCGAGCTGGCAACCAACGACGGAGTCTCACCGAACAACAGCAGCTCATCGACATTGGTGAGCGGTTTCTGCTTCGGCTTGGTCTTAATCGGTTGGACTGGAGCCGGAGCGGCGGCACCATCGCCTTGGAAGACCTTGCGCCAGTTCCACCATTCAGGCTGCGGCGCATCCACCGCTTCGTAGCCATCGATGTCGTCGTCGGGCGCACCGAATACCGCCAAAGGAATGAGCACCTCCAAATCACAGGCACCGCCGTGATAACCGGCGGCCTTCTGACCATAGCGTAGAGCCTCGGTGATCGGCAGGATGAGTGAAGCAGAACCGATGGCGGCCTCAATGCGCTTCCCGGAAAACTTCCGCTCGCCGTCGTCGCTGACCTCGCCATGGCGGAAGCGAGCCTCCCCGGGCGACTGGCGCTCGATGGCCTTGGTGTTTTCCATTTCCGGGATGTGGCCATGGTCGCTGGTGATGACGATCGTGCGCTTCCCTTGGTCCGCCGCTTCGAGGATGGCCGGCAGGATTCCTATGTCCTGCACCTTCCAATCCAGCGAGAGCTGGCCACTCGTCTTCAGTTGATCGTCAATGGCGTTGATCACGACGGCGACCACCCGGTGCTCGTTGCCGGCGAGGGCATCGCGCACCTTGATCGACAAGGCCGCGCTGTTCTCGGAGCCAAGGTCATTTTTGGTGAAGAGCAGTGGCTTGCCTTTGCTGCGGATGTCGGCCAAAGCGGGGTTCTCACGGAACGCGACGACCTCGGCGCTGTGCGGACCGGTCTGCACCTTCCCGGAAAAGAGAGACCACCGTGAATGCTCGGTCACGCTGGGCAGGACGCTCATCACCCTGGTCGGGAATTCTTCACCGACTTTCCGCAGCGCCGCCCATCCGGAGCGTTCAAGGCTGCGGCTCAGTTGATGGAAGGCAGGGAAATTCATGCCGTCCATCACCAGAAGCAGCACCGGGCGCTGCGAGGCAAGCGGCGCGATACATTGGGCGACCACGTTCTCGATCGGGATCAAGCCCTTCGTGCCCTCCTCGTTGTCGGCATGCCAGTGGCACAAGCGCTCGCCAAAGCCGACCTGCGCCTCGATGCGGGACTTGGCCATCCGCCGGATCAACCGGCCATACACTTCCGCCACTTCCGGCAGTGGATCACCCCATGAAACTGAGAACCTCGCCCAGTCGATGAACGAGTCGTTGGCTGCGAACTCACGGGCCGCGGCGCTCAGTCCGGTCGCCCGCTTCCGCAGGGCTCCGAAGCTCACCTCATAGCCGGCCAATCGGGCCGCCATCTCCGCCCTCGCGATCCGGGTTTTGTGGAGGTTTGCCAGCGCATGGGTCTGAAGTTGCTCAAGACTGCGCGCAACGGCGCGACTCCCGGTTTCCCACTTGCGCTTGCCCAGCCGGTCAATGTCATCCGCAAATGTTAGCCAACGATCCTTGAACCCTTGTTTCGAGTAGCTGAAGGCGGTCGCCAGCGGGATAGCCTTGATGACTTCTAACACCGCATCCACCTGCGCCGAGATCCGGTCGGCGTCTTCGAGCGGTCGCTTGTCCAGCACCTCCCGGGCCGCATGGCTCCACATCGCGGCCTCGGCGGGTTTTATGGACTTGCCGTTCAGGTAGTTCTCGATCCGCGTCCGGGCACCCACCACCCCATCCGCCTGATCGAGTCGTTCATGATAGAGGTCACCGGCGACGAGTCCCAGCGGCAGATAGAGGTTGGTCTGGTCCGTGGTGAAGAGACTTTCCAGACAACGTGCCACGTCGCCCGCCCGTTCGCCGACCCAATCGAAAAACGAGGGCACCAAGGTCCGCTCCAGCACACGAACCGCCGTCCAGCGCTCCTCGTCCAGACTCCAGCGCAGGATTTCCACCAAGTCCGGCCGCTGGTGCATCAGATCCGGCTGGCGGAGGATCACGCTCCAAGCGAAATCCAAATCCAGGGTTCCACCGGGGGCCTTGCGTCCGGACCCAGCTGCTCCGGACATCATCAAAGCATCCAGCAGGGCGTCGTCATTCGAGATTCTTGGATCGATGGAGGTGGCCTGATAGATCTCCTTCAGCACTTCCCGCGCATCCAGTGTATGAATCGTCTTCCCTGCGAAACGCGCCCGCACGTCTTCGCCGATCCTTTCCTCGTCGGTCCGCATCAGCAGCAGGAGTCCGTGACCGTCTCCGGAATTCATTCCTAACAGCAGGTCCCTGGCTTCCAAATCGGATCGGCAATCCGCGACCTTCACCGCGAGACCATCGCAGGTGATTTGCGCCGGCCCCACATAATCGAAGTCCGTCCGTACCGCGAACACGCGCTCCGACTCCCACCCCCGGCGGTCTCGCCAGCGGTCAACTTGTGCCCTCAACTGTTCTGGAATCAAACTTGGCATGGAATCATGTTATCCGTTGTGGTTCGCATTCACCGTGATCTTGCGCTCGATCCCCTTGCTTGGAATCGACAGCACACCGCTCCTCAAGTCGATCCGGGCATCGTCACAGGCATGCATCAGCGCGTGCAGCGTGGGAGTGAGCACGATCATGTTGGATCGCTCGTCTTCGCCACCCTCGCCGAGTAGTTCGATGTGGTGTACCTCCAGCAGCAGCTCCACGAGGCTGTCCGGCACCCAGGCAGGCAACACGTCGCCCTCCACCTGGCTCGCCCGATAGAGCGTCTTCAGTTCGCTCACCTTCTTCCGGTTGCGTTCGAGAGCCACGCGGTCGTCACCATACTTCAGTAGGACCTCGGCCTCGTCCGAGCCGGCCCATCCCGCTTTCTTCGACACCACGCTTCTCCCGGTGTCCGGGGTTGGGGGGACGACAATGGTGACGCCATCCACATTGCCACCATCCACCGGAACAACGGTGACGGGCTGACTAGCACCTTTGCTGGCTTGGATCTGCCGTTGCAGAATCGCGAGCGCCTTGGTGTTGACCCGATCCACCACCGGGGCCAGCGCGGCCACGTATTCGTTGAACCGTAGGGCGCTGAGCAGCTCGGTCTCCAGCTTCTGCGCTTCCTCTTTGAGCGGTGATTCAAGACCTAGCGCCATATCCAGCGTCTTGCGATTCATCGGCAGCACGTGGATCACCGATTCGGTGCCCTTGATGCTCGTGGAAATCGCCTCGTCCGGAGAGTCGCTCTTGAATCCCGCCATCGCCTTGATGAGCGCGCATCCATGGTTGGCCTTCACCAGAGCCAGGAAACGCTGCGCTTCCTTGGCCGCGTTCAGCCGGTCGAAATCCTCCTCCATTCCCTGACGAACCGCTTCACTGGCGAGAAGGCTGACCAACTGGTTCACCGGTTTCTCGTAACTGGCGGCCTCGGCGCGGACCTTCGTGCTGAAGTCATCCAGCGTCTGCGCGGTCATCAGCTTGGGCAGCCCGGCGAGACCGAGCAGCGAGTCCTGAATTAAGCGCGCATTTTCCCACTCTTCCTGAGCCGGCAGCTCCTGGGTCTTGAGCTTGCAATCGGCGGGCAGATCCTTGAGCGAGGCATCATACGAGTTGCCATGCAGAGAGAACGAGCAGTTGAGCTGGGCTGCGCAGGCGAGGATGATGAGGTTCTCCAACATCGGCGGAATTCCCCAGCCGATCCACGCGCGGAGTTCCGAGACTTTGACACCGTCCAAACCGTCGGGTGCCTTGCGCCGGAAGTGATCCTTCCAGTGCTCGCCCGGCACGAAATACTGGGGTGCCATTTCGCCCAGCTTCAGCGGATTGGCGATCATACGGATCATGTCACGCTGGGATTTCTCCACCTCGATCCGTCCCTCGCTCTGCTGAAGCGCATCCAGGAAGACATCCAAAACCTTCTGCACGAACGTCGCGGACAACTTCACGCCGTCGTCGAATTCCGGATGCTGCGGATGCTGGCTGCTCAGCGCCTGTTCGAGCAACTCACCCATCGCCCCTTGCAGATGGGTCGCGCCGGGGACTTTGAGTTGCAGGCCGGAGTCGAGGCTCTGGAAATGATCCACGCCATCCAGATTGCGCATCGTATCGATGACCCCGGTCTTGTCCTCCCTCAGTCCGTAGGCGGTTTGCAAGTGGGTGACCATCCGGTTGCGCAGGGCGTCACGCTGGTTGGTCAGGATCGACTTGGCCGTCGTCTTGTCCTGCATCGAAAGGTCACTCACGTAGCCGTCATAGGCGTGTTCCGCGAGGATCGTCTCCAGCTTTACCAGTTTCCCGAGATCCTGGAGCGCCTGCTGGCTGAAGAACGAAGGCAGCCACACCACGGCGCGGGTGGAACCACGTTCTTCCCGATACTTCTGAAGTTGGGCTCGGTCCGCCGATGGTCCTTTGTTCGGATCCGCATCAAGCGGGTAGTCGATCACCAGCTTCCAATCGCCGTCGTTGGATTCCAACAAGTCGAAATCCGCCTCCCAGACGTTCTTGAAAATCACCTTGCAACGGCGGTCGGTACCACGCCAACGGAAGTTATGCTCCAATAACAGCGAGTCCTGGCTTCGCAACTCCAGCTGCTTGTATAGGATCTCCTTGAGGCAGCGCAGGCGGTTGCCGAAATTGTCCTGAGAGGCCGCCTTGTCGATGATCCCATCCACATCCACGCCCGTGAGTTGAAGAGAGATAATCGGAGGCGTGCTATCATCCACTTTGAGCTGACCCACCCGACCGGCCCACTCCCGGAACTTGCCTTCCGCGATGGACGCCTCGCGTCCTTGGATCCGGGTCTTGATGGTGCCGTGGTTCAGGGCAGCGAGGCGTGCCGGCGTCAGACTGCGGAGCGTCTCGACCTCAGGCGCGAGAGCGGCTAACAACACGGTCTTGATCAACCGGTCATCATTGCGGAGCGCCACCCGTTTGGGGTCGTTCTGCGGCAGTTCTTCAGCGGCGGCGAAGCCCAGGTCATGCGTCGCCTCCAACATTGGCTTCAGGTTCTGCCGGTAGAGCTTATCCGCCGTCTGGAAATGTTTCTTCATCTCACTGCTGAAGGCATCGTCTCCGCGGGCGATCTGATCATAGAGATCACCCACCGGGACCAGCTCGCCGAGCTGCATGGTGTCGCGCTGATCGACCAGAAGTTGCAGCAGGATGCGCAGGGCGGTGCGCTCCCGCTGGAGCAGTGAGGAAACAGCCACCAGCGTATCCACCAGCGCCGGGCTGAAAGGATAGAGATTCCGCCAGGCTTCCGGATTGGAGTTGGTCGTCATCAGCACTTCCCGGACTTCCTGCCGGACGGCTACGGTCTCTTCGAATTTGGC
Source organism: Verrucomicrobiaceae bacterium (assembly GCA_027489965.1). Taxonomy (GTDB): domain Bacteria; phylum Verrucomicrobiota; class Verrucomicrobiia; order Verrucomicrobiales; family Verrucomicrobiaceae; genus Prosthecobacter. Next base: position 25,956 of record JAIXZA010000037.1, on the reverse strand, counting down.
GTCGATCTGTTTGCGGGCGTCCGCGTTGACCGGCTTGAGCAGGCGCTCCGCCGCGATCTCGGGTAGGTTGCTGTCGCCCATGCGGATCGTTTCGAAGCGACCTTCGAAATACTTCAACTGGTCGAGGAAATTCAGGTTCGCGGCACCAGCTACGTTGTCGCCCACCAGTTCCCGCAGGTCACGCTGCCGGGCGATGAAGCTGATGATCGGGACGGGCCGGCGCATCTCCTGTGCCTCCACCAATTTGGCCAATTTGTTCACCTCCTGGTTGAGGAAGTCAACGCTGCCCGAGCGGCTGGCGAGCCACAGCACCAGCTCGTCCAGGAACAGGATCACGCCGTCATACTTGAGGCTCTTGGCATGGCGGCTCAGCGCGGCCAGTCCCTTGTCGAGATCCAGATAGTCGCCTTCCTGTTGGACCGAGGTGATCAGGTGCTGCACCAGATCGCTCACCAGATCCCCGTGGCGCTGAGAAGTCGGATCTTCGGCGGCCTCGGCATAGCTCTCTGCCGTCCAGCCGCCGGTCAGGGCTCCCCACCTCGCATCACCGCCCTGCTGCCCCTGGTTCAGCGCCTTGAAGAACGCCTCATCACCCATCTTATCCCGCAAGCCGTCGGCGTTCTCCAGAATCGCCTGTGAGCGGAACAGCGGCGGGATCGGTGCGTCCGGGTGATGCTCCTTCACCCAGTCCACGTAGCCCTCGAAGATGCGGTCTTCCAAGGTCTTGGCCCCGATCATGTGGTAGGGCACCATCAGAAACTTTTTTCCCTTCAGCCACTCGTCGTGCTTCTTTACCACCGGGGCGAGCTTCGGCAGCGCCCGCGCCTCGTGGTGACCCTGCAGGAGCAGGTTGAGCACCGCCATGAAGTGCGACTTACCGGAACCGAAGCTGCCATGCAGGTAGCTGCCCCGGCTCTTGTTCGAGTCGATGGCTCCCTTGATGAAGCCCAGCGCATCATCAAAGTTCTGGACCAGCTCCTTGGTAACCACGTAGCTGCCCAACGTGGTTCCCGGGTCGGCGACACCTGCAGTCAATTTCAGGACGAAGTCGTCCTTGTTGACGCGCTCCTGGATGTGGATGAGTTCTCTGATTAACATGGGTGATTTTTTCAGCTGACATAGATGCGCCTGAGCCCATCGAACTTGATGTGAAAGCCATCACCCCGGTAGAGTGGAGCCTTGCCGGTGAAACGCGCGGAGAGCGGCACGATGTTCCCGTCCAGGTCACGCAGCACAGGTGCTGAGGAGGCGAGGGACACGGCGGCGAAGTAACCGTTATACGACTGCAACTGCGGATGCGACTTTTCAATTCCGGCGTACGGTTCCCACTCGTTCCCAGTGATCTGCGGGCAGTGCCGGACGATCACCCAGGCCCTGTTGCCATCCGCGTCCTGAAACCACACCTGCGGATCCACGCCGAGCTCATCGGTGAAGGAGAGGATCTCCGAGCTGCTGTCCCGGGTGATGGCGTCCCTGACGATCTGGATCGCGAAGTTTCTCAGCTCCCACTCGGACATCACCACCTGCCCGTTCGTGTCGAATGACTCGGGATCGAGAGGGGTTAGCTCTACCGCGTCGAACAGGTTCCAGTCTGCCGATGTCGGGAGCATCGTCTCAATCTCAACCGGGAAGATGCAGGGAACCAGATTGTTCTCATTGGTGGCTTCAAGGAAGCGATCCCTCGCCTGCCTTGAAATGCTGGAGCGTCCGCCCTGCATGGCATCCACCAGCACGGAGAACACCTGGTTGCCGTAAGCGAAGGTGAGGTGGTCGAAGGACGGCCACGTCAGCTCCGTCTTCACCCACCGGAAATCATGCGGAGAATCCAACTTTCCTCCCAGCTTCTTGAACTGCTCTTGGAGGGTGACACCAGCCACATTTCTGGCGTTGAGAAACTGTGGTGATGGCCCGGAACGATCAATCTGATAGCTCATGGCGGGGGGTCAGTTATCGTCCGCTTTAGTTGCCTCCGGCTGCTTCAAAAACATCCGGGCATCGAACGTGGGCAGCTCGAAGGGTCCCCGGGCGCTGCGCGAGGTGAGGGTGAGCACCATTTCCCGGATCGCGCCGAGCAGCAGGCTGCCGCCGTTCATCCGCACCAGATCGAGGCGCTTGTCTTCGGCGAAGTCGGGGTGCACATCGAAGAAGCCGATCACGGTCAGATGGCCGCGATAGCGGACCGGCTGTGCCTTGTCACTGGGGCCGAAGCGGACGTCCACGTTCATCTTCCACGGGGCGTCATCCGTCTCCAGCTTGGGCTCGGTGGCCGACAGAGTGACTTCGTAGGATTCGTTCTCCGGAGCCTTGAGGCAGTCTGAATCGCAATCGACTTCAATGTGGGTGAAGACGTGCTGCTTGATTTGGATGGCGCTTAGCATGGCTTAGGCGAAGCAAGGGTGATCAAAACATGCGTCCAGGGCCACCTCGTGGTCCCGGACTTCGACGGGGGGGGTCCAGCCCTTATCCCACAATTCGGTGAGGTGTGCCTCGCCCACGCCGAACTTCTCGGTGTGCATGAACACGAACGCACCGTTCAGTGCGCTGCCCAGAATGTCGCGCAGGCACTCATCGTTGGTTTCCGTCTGGACCACGCCTCCCCCTTCGAGGCGTTTGATGGTGGCGATGCCGAGGCCGGTGCGATCCGCAAGCTGGCTCTGGCTCCACTTCATGCGCTCCCGGGCCGTGCGGATCTCCTCGGCGGTGAGCAGGTCGTGAGCGCACTGGTAGGCTGCCACCGTAGCACGCATGGCCTCGTCCATCTCGGCGTCACCCAGCACGGCCACGCCGCACTTACTGCACTTCCAGTGATGGTGCTTCACCGAGAAGGGCTCGCCCCGGAATTCCTTCTGGGTGCTTGTCAGGGCGCGGACGTAGGAGTCCTCCGCGCCGCAAGCCACGCACTCGTCGGTGGGTGGTGCGGTTTTAGCGGTTTCGTTTCTCCGGTTTGTCTTCATGGCAGTTCAGGTAGAGGTAGGTGGGATCGCCCCTCTTGCTCAGGCGGATCCCGAATTTCAGATACATCCATTTGCCCATGCCCGGGCTGTCCCAGGCGAAGGCGAACAGTTCGACGTCTTCAAATCCGGCATGGTAGCATTTGTAGGGTGGAAACTTGCCGACGTAGCGGTCCGGTCCGCCGGCGGCTTGGACCTCTTCCAGGAATCCGGTGATTTTCGCATAGTGTTCGGCGGCATTGGAGCTGCCCAGTTCATCCATGTCGGCGGTGAAGTGCCGTTCTTCGTCGATCACCAGCCGGCGGCCGGCCGAGAGGGCGGCAAGGGCATCGGCGAGCTTCTTGGTGCACTCTTTGTGGCTGGGCCGCTTGGACTGGTGGGACATGGCTGACTTCGGACATCATGCTTGGCCTTGTTTGGTATCACATGATACCTCGAACAAGCAAAACGTCCCGGGTTTTTTGAATATTTCGCTTTTCCTAAGCATTCCCGCCCCCCATCCGGATCCCCTCGATGTCCTCATCGGTCAGGCGCAGGGTGTGGCGTTCGGTGTCGTAGAATTGCTGGTAGGTGGTGGAGATGCGGTCGCCGTATTCGGGGTCGATCTGGTTGTGCCACTGGTGGAGCCAGGGGAGGAGGTCTTTGAGGGCGGCGAGGAGGGGGGCGAGCTTTTGCGGCTCCCAGCCCCAGGTGTCGGTGGCTTGCTGGTAGAAGCCGGTGATGGCCTGCGCCTGTTGGGCGTGGTCCCAACCGGCCCAGGCGATGACCGGGGAGGTGTCGATGCCGCCCTCGGCTCCCGGGTAGAGGACCCAGCGCTCCTTGGGCACGTCGAGCTTGCCGCGCAGCTTCCAGTAGGTGGGTTTCTTGAAGTCCTTGCCCGCATACTTCGGCGGGACCGGGATGTCGCCGACCTTTTCCTGCTGGGCCTTGCGGATCAAGATCTTGAGTTCCTCTTCTTTGGTCTCTGGGTTCTGGGCTCTGGTCTCTGTCTCCACGGCGTCTTCCGCCCGCTGGAGTTCCCAGGTCTTTTCCCACTCGACGCGGTGGCGCAGGCCGGTGTCCTTGTAGCGGTCGGCGGGGAGGGCGGCGACGCTTTCGGCGAGGACGAGGGTTTCGACGAGCTTGACCACGTCGAAATCCGCGCGGCCGGTGTGGACGGTGGCGGCTTCCATCCAGCGGGCGTCGGTCTGGGCGGCGACGGCGAGCTGGCGGACGCTGACGAACCGGGGCTCGGTGCCGCCGGCGAATCGGGCGCGGATGGGGCGGATGTCGGCCAGCAGGCGTTCGCGCGCGGCCTCGTCCGGGGCATCGACCATGCGGTCGGCGTCGTGGAAGTAGGATTCCAGGCGGGTGAGCAGCGAGGATTCGAGCGCGGATTGCTGGCGACTGGCCCAGGGCTCGGTGTTCCAGCGGCGCTTGAACTCGGGGCGCTCGATGAGGTTGAGGCTCTTGTTCTCTTGGATCGCGTGGTGGCGGCGGACAAAGACCGCCATGTAGGCTTCCGGCCAATCCTGGGGCGGCTCGGTGATGGGGCGGGAGCCGGCTTCCTTGTGCCGCTCGAACCAGGTGGTCTCGAAGGTGCCCCGCGCCATCTGCCGGGCCATGAAGATCTCGAAGGTGCGCTCGCCGAGGGTGAGGCCGCGGTCGCGCAGCAGCTCGACGGCCTCGCGGCCGTGCAACGCGAGCCGGTCCTCCGGATCAATCAGGCCGTAGAGTTCATAGACCTGCCAATCGAGTTCCTCCTGCCAGTAGATCATGCGGCGGCGGTGGAGGTCGCAGAGGTTGCGGGCGGCATCGAGCGTCTCGGCCAGCGAACCGTCGCTGCCGGACCAGGAGGCGAGCACCTTGTCCGGTGCGTTCGCGGCCATGGCGTCGGCCGCATTCTGGACCGCCGTCACCAACGTCAGGTCGGGCATCTCGACGACCGGGAATTGCTTCAGCTTGGTGCCGTCGAAATCGTAGAAATCTTCAAATGGCACTGTGGTTTGACGGGCGCCGCGTTGGTCCACTGCGCTTCCCCTGCACTGCACGACTTGCTTCATCCAGAAACATGAGGTTGAACTGTTTAGAAGTCCAAGGAGTCGCAAATGTTGCTCTTCCGTGGAATCGGGAGGCAGTTTTATGATCGGGGCAGTCTGCTTGAAAACCTTATTACCGCGATCAATAACAAAGTGATTGTGTGTAGCATTAAACGCAAAAGTTATCGTCAGAGGGATCTGGAGTCTATTTAAAGATATTTGATGCCATTCCCACCAAGGACGCCCCTCAGTGAAATAAGTCATCTTCGCGAAAGTCGCCCTATTTCCCATAGGGGTGCGTCCCATCCAAAGCCAACGCCCGAGGCCGCCTAGCACACTAATAGGAATCAGATTTACCTTATCGTAGGGAAATGCGGCGTGGTCTGAATCATTGATTGCAAAGTCGCGGATCACATCTCCAACCACCACCTGTTTCGTGGCTTGTTTTTCTACCCGAAACCGCGTGAAGGCATGCCTTGATGCTAACATAATTTCATCAGCATTGGTCATACCGAGAACACCTATGACCGAAACACAATTTGAAAGTATTGAATCAGCGGCTTCTTGGATCTCCTCCTTCAACTCCGCTGCACCTCCCCCCCTGATGCTCCAAGGATGCTTGAGGAACTTATCCCTTTCGGTGTCACCTGCACTGACGAAGTCGCTTTCTGAGCCGGGGCGATCCACTTGATCGACGATGGAGGACCAGACCAATCCTTTTGCCGGGTCTTCCGGAGTGGAGGGTTCTCCCTTGATGCCCAACACCGTGCGCACGGTAGCGGTTTTCGGTTTCACGTTGCGGCCGAAGAGGATTACGGTAGGTGTGCCGTGGCCGGGGATGTAGGCCCCGCTGGTGTCGATCACATGGGTGAGATCCCACTTCGGGATGAACTCTGTAATGAGTTTTTTTCCGAAACCTCGCTTCATGAAGGAATTCGAGGTGATCTGGCCTTGGAAGCCTGCTGGTTTCTGACCATCGGCGCTGCCGGCCAGCGTCAGATCGAAGAAGCGCTCCATGAATGGCACGGAGAGAGCGTATTTCCCGGAGCAGGAGTCGTAGCGCTGGCGGTAAAGTTCGTTGAGGGCGGCGTCCTTGACGGTGATGTAGGGCGGGTTGCCGACGACGGCGTGGTATTGCTGGCCGAGGATGCGGTGGAGTTCCTTGGCGTCTTCGACCTCGAAGTGGTGGGCGGTTTCGTCTTTAAAGACGAGTTCGTCGCCGCCGAAGAGGCTTTCGCGGGCCATGGTGTAGGGTTTCCCCTCGGCATCGAAGCGGGCACCGTGCAGCAGCGAGTCGCCGACGGCTAGATTCACCTTGAAGTCCGGCGCGCTACGTAGCCGTTTCACCTCGCAATAGCGCCACGCCGCCAGCAGCAGCCGGAATCGGGCGATGGCCACGGCGAATGGATTGATGTCCACGCCGAATACGCCGTCCAGCGCCTTGACCGCGCGTTCCTTGTTGCTGAGGTCCGGGCGCGCCTTTTCCCACAGAGCCAGCAAGCGCCGGAAGCCGCCGAGCACGAAGTGACCGGAGCCGCAGGTGGGATCGATCATGCGCACGACATCGAGGCCGAAGGTGTTGATCGCCAGATCGAGCGTGCGATCGAGAATGAACTCCTCCACAAAGTCCGGCGTCTGGAGCAGGGCGAACTTCTTCTGAGCTTGCAGAGATAGCTCTTGATAGAGATCGCCGAGAAAGCGGGTGTCCCAGTCCGGATCGTTGAACTCATGCGCCATCTTCCCGGTCCCTGGATCGATGCGCCGCCAGAACTCGATGAACGCCTTCGCCGCATCCGGCGAGATGGCGGCATTCCACAGGGCGTTGTGCCGCGCGTCCATCAGGTCCGCCATGCCGGGGAGCGTGCCGACCTCGCTCATGACGTGGGCGAGGTAGTCATTGTCCGAGGCAGCCCGGTTTTCCCGGAAATACGCTGCGCGTGTCTCGTCCGCCACCCCGCGGTTTTCCCCAACGCCGGAGAGGAAGCTGCGCTCCAGCAGGTCGTTGTCCTCCAGAAAGCGCACGAACACACAGCTCAGCACCCAGCCAACGGCGGACTGCGTCAGCTCGCCATCCCGCCACACGGCATAGGAGAAGGCGGTGCGCCCGGCGTCCTTGGCCAGCTTGTATTGCGCCTTGAGCCGAGCATCCAGCGCGGGGACGTCCTTGCACTGCTGGCGGAGATCATCCTCGAAGCGGGTGACCCAGCGTTTCAGGTCGGTGAGTAGGGCGGCGCGGGAGATGGGCATTGGGTAAGAGTGGGAAGTGGGCGGTGATCAGTGAGCGGTGGAAGTGGAGGAGCCATCTGGATAGTCCCATTTGCGGTATGGCGTCTGTGATACGTGCCGTTCGCAATTCTCAGCCAGCCACTTGTATTTGGCGGCAACCCTGTCTGAGCCGCTTGCAGCTTGGATCGCTCCCAGAGCATCGCGAAGCTGGGTCATTTCAGTGAACAAGCGGTCGAATAGCTGCTGATCACCGAGGAGCCAAGCGCTCGATGTCAGGGTGTAGTGGAAGCAGGAGCCCAAAGTGATCTGGGAAAAACCTTCTTCGGCGGACTCAATGAGCGGAAGCATCGGGGCAATCGCAGGCTGCTGCATGAAGTGATCGGCACAGGACTTCTCAATCAGGATTCTTGGGTAAACCGCCTTCTCCCTCTCCAGGTCGTAGGCTTTACCGATAGCAGGCCCGAAGATCTGCCCCCCATCGACGTGGTGAAGTTCGCCCACAACGATGCCGCCGCGAAGAGTGAGCCTATGCTCCGACCAGAGGCGGATACTGAGCTTACAAGTAAGCTCCAATACCATCTGGCTCGCCAGCAGGTCAGATGCTTCCGCGGAGATCACCACCAGATCGGAAAAGTAGCTAACGCAGACGGGGTGCTCCTTCAGGACAATCTCACCTAAAATTTTCGCCATTCTCCTCACTTTCTCCAATCCTTCGGGCGGAACGCGTTCTTCGTTCACCTTGATGAGATCCAGGCTTTTCATCGTCTCGGGGCTTGCTGCCGAAAGAGCGGCGCTGATGCTTTTCTGGAGTTCGGAATTACCCACACTCCGAGCGACCAGATCGCCGAAACCCAGGATGTCGATGAATGCGGTGACTCGTTGCTGATACATATCCTGAAATGAAGTTCTTATATGTTGGAAGGATTGCTGATGTTATGGCGCGGCAGTTGCTGAGATGGCGGTCTTGAGGAGACCCTCGGCATGCTGGATGCACGCCTCCCGGCGACTCTCATTTTGGTGAAACTCAAGGCCCCGCAGCAAACGGGCAGCTTTACGCTCCGGGGTGAGCAGGGGCTGCGATGATTTGAGGTCCTCAGCGAGCGCGGTTTCAATCGCCATCGGATAGACGACAATGCTTTTCACACCATCTTGTAAGTAGGTGATCAAGGCGTTGGCTTTGAAGCCTGCCAAAAGTTCCCGCAGAGGTCCATCGAAGGTCAGCAAGTAGGGAGCCACGAAATCGGCATGATCAGGATTCACTCTGGCAACGCCCGACACGTTCTGGAACACCGTCCGCGAGCAGGAGAGATCCCATGCCATGTTTCTCAGCTTCCGGGTGAAGTCCCTGCCGTTCGCCTGGATCTGCCTGAAGAACCTCTCTTGATTGCCCCGCTCGAAGAACGTGTGCACGAGATGGATCTCAGTCTTCGGGAAGACCATGATGCCGTCCAACCCCTCAAGTAATCGGCTTAAACGGTAAGCTGCCGACCGTCTTCCCGAGGTGAGGTGTACCGCAGCAGCGATCAAGAGGATGATGTAGCAGATCGCCCAGTTCTTTTTCGCATTTGCAGCAATAACTTGCCAATCGGGGCCTTTGAGCATCTCCATGGTCGCATCAACATCACTCGCGAGAGCGGATCCGCTCAGCGCTGCTTCAATTCGTCCCTCGGACAATGACTCCTTGGAGGAGTGCCGGAACTGGGTGTAGGCTCCAATGGTCTCCCGGACACTTGGATCATCGAGTCGCTCATTGTTTTCGAACAGGTATGGCTCCATGCCCACCCCGGATCGGTAGGGTGCCAGGAACCGAAGGCATTCCGTCAGAGCATCATCATGGCCGGGGATGGGTGACCCACGATGCCGACTCCTGAGAAAACTTGGGAACTGGGTGTCGAGGGAAATCGTGAAGGTGTATCGGAAGTCCTCACCTTCTCCCAGGTTTTTCATCGTCATGAGCCGACGGCTGGCGAGGAACGAGTGCAGGTATCCCTTGCCTAGGAAGTCGCGTGACTCCGGGAGAAACGGCATTTCGTATTTCTCGTCGGTGACACAGAAGAGGCTTCTTGCGGTGTGGAGTTGATGGAAATACTTGTCCATGACCTTTTTGATCGCATCGACGTCGCCGGTCTCGCACGCGGGTGCGAGTTCGGTGACGAAGATGACTCGTTGATCGAATGTCATGGTTCGAGAGATTCGTTGGTACGGTAGGCCTGCTGGGGGTGGCGCTCCATATCCGGGTAGAGGTAGGCGAGCTGGCCGGATTCGATCATCGGCTTGAGGTGATCACGGCGGATCGCCTCGTTATCTTTGCGTCCCAGGATTTCAGCCAGCTCGCTGGATGAGAGCGGCTTCCAAGCACACAGGCCAAGGATTACCGAGCGTATTTTCTCGCCCGGTCTTTTCCCCAATTCATCGACCTGACCCCGGAGCGCCGGCGGCAGCGACTCCTTCAAAGTCGCATGCCCTCCGCCCAAAGTCGCATGGCCAGGGTCTAAAGTCGTATGCTTGGCCTGCAAAGTCGTATGCTCCTTCGGCACTGGTGCGGCGTCCGCCTGGGTCGAAGGGAAAAGCAGCCCCGGCAGGTAGTAGGTGGCGGAACCCTTGCCTTTCTGGGTTACCAGTTTGAGTTCGCGGAGCTTGCGGAGGTCCTGGCTGGAGGCGAGCACGTCGGCTCCTGTGAGCTGGCGGAGGGTCTGATTGTTGATGGCTCCCTGTTCACGGAGGAAAATCAGGGCGTAGCGCTGGGAGTCGCTGAGTTCTCCGGGGGCTTGTCGCAGCCATTCGAGATCCTCCTCCCGGAGGAAATGGTGGAGCAGGAGCCTGCTGGTGAAGGAATTGTTGGCGCGGTCGGACTCGAAGGTGGGCAGGCTGAAGCCGTGGGAGCGCATTTGCTCGCGCATCACGCGGATGCCGCTGCCCTTGGTTTCCGCGGTGTTGGTTTCGTGGAAGACGGCGGCGAGATTGGGGTTGCGGAGCTGGGAGCCCGGTTCGCCGAGCTGATCCTCGTTTTTCAGGGAGAATCCGGCGTTGTGAATCTCAATGCGGTTTGAATAGCGGATGATCTGAGTGGGCCGGTGCTCGCGGTAGGAGCGGTGCATCAGAGCATTGACGATGGCCTCGCGGAGGACCCGGGCGGGCAGTGTCGGCGTTTCGGCCTGGATCTGGCCTTCCTGGAGGTCGAAACCCTTTGGGAGGTCATCCATCACCGCCGCTTGGGCGCGGTCGACGATCTGGAGCAGCGGTCCACGCATGTCCACGGTGCTTGAGAAGCGCTTTTCCGGATCCTCCACCCACTCCTTACCGGGAACCCGGATGTAGTCCACTCGGACGGCTGGAAGCTCGCGGCGGTATGCCATGCGGGTGGCAAATAGCAGCATGCCGGTGAGTGTGGGACGCCAAATCCCGTTTTCCCTGCGAATGGCATTGAGAGACTGGAGAAGGTCGTGATCGCTCCATTCCAATTCCTCCGCCAACGGGTTCACCTTGGCGCGCAATTTCCGGTAGTGCGCGAGGGCTTCCGGGTCGAGATCTTCGATCGTTGCGTTGCCAAGAATGGAGAGGTCGTAGCTGTCGCCCTGGCGGTTGCCGTAAAAGAGGACGAGATCCTCGTCGGTGCAGCGCTGATCGGTGGAGCCAATCCGCCTCCAAGCACCACGAGGTAGGTGGTGCTTGGCGAAATAGAGGGGCTTCTGGGAGGGAGACAATTCGTCGATCTCGACGATGACGACGGTCTTTCCCTCGAGAGACTCGGTAAAGGCACGTGGCCGGACGGGATGGTTAAAGCGGGTGGCACAACCGGAGGCAATGTCTTTGAGCAGCTTGTCCGGATCTCCCACACCAATCACCTCGTAACCTCCGAAAAAGTCTTCGAGGCTCCTCGTAACTCCCAGGACAATCCGGCCGCCTCCAAGGTCGGGTTCGTTGGCAAATGCACAGACGGTCTCAAAGACCGAATCGCCCAGATCACCACTCGAACAAGCCTTCGCTTCGAGCGTCGGGTGCTCGTCGAGTTCGTTCAGTTCGCGGAGGAGATCGATGATCATGAGTGGTTCGGCCAATGAATCGTTAGTCTGAGGATTCAATCAAGCGCCGGAGCAGGTCGGCGATCCACGCTGGAGGATGATCTCCCGCTTCCCGATCTTCACCTTGCGGGCCGGGCCGTCGGTGAGGAAGACGATGCGCGACGGAACTTGGTTCGCGAGACCGAGCACGTTGGCGGCGTAAGCGCCGGAAGGCTGCATGCGGATGGCATCCCTGGCCACCAAGGCACGTGCGATGGCGTCGGCGGACGGGGCGACCGTGCCGAGGACCGGGTCATTCACGGGGTAGTCGTACAGTCCTCGGGCCAGCTGGCGGATGGTGCCGGCGGCCTTGAGTCGGCGCAGGCAGGAGTCGATGGCCGAGGAACTCAGCGCCCGGGTGTAGCGGGTGCCTTCGAGCATGTGCCTGAAGTCGTTGAGCAGGGCCACCTCGCTGTTCAGATTGACCCCGGCGCGCGCCACTTCATCCCTAGCCTCGGTGAGCCGCATTTTCCCCTCGTGGATCCGCCTGCCCAGATGGTAGGCCAATTCGTAGTGGTCGCGTTCGATGTCCATGGGGGCGGCTACTTGAGCTCAATCTTCAACCAGTCCTTCGCTGGGATTGAGTTCAGATGATTCACTTGCGCTGGTTGGACGTCGAACTCTGGATCCGGATCCGGCACATCATGTCGAAATGCTTCCAATAATCCTTCCACCGGAGCTGGATCATCAATTCGAGTCGGTGGCGAGAGTTGGCACTGAAGCCACAGCTTCAACCAGCTGCTCAGATTGGTCCAATCGCTGGCCTTGCAAGTCATCGACTCATGTCTGGTTCGGTCGAAATCCTCTTTGAGATCAGAGATCTTCTTGAAGCGAACGCCCAATCTGTTCTCGTCAATGGCCATGAGGAAGCTGCGATCGGCGATGCGCTGGTCTTCATGCGCAGCCTTCAGGTCATCCCTATTGAGGCTGAACTTGTATTCTTTCGCCTTCTTCAACTGGAAGATTGCCGTCTTGGTCCAAGACGTCCCGATGCGCAGGGTGATAGCTAGATCAGCACCATATTTGTCGGACGAGTCCGTTTCCTCGCGGTGAAGGAAATAGAGCTGGCTACGTGCCTTCATCCTCTCGGAGACACCGACATCGCATCCTCGACGGTGTCTGCCCATGATGCCCGTTAGGTGATTGAGAAAAGCTGCTTCGTCGTGGGGACGACCATCCTGCCATCGCTTTGCGGCAAGATCCACTTCGTTCTGAACGACTTTGAGCACCTTGTCGAAATCCAGGTTCGGTGGCATCCTCCAGATTCTCCTGACAGGGTCATCGCTCATGCCACACCTCCCCGGTGAAAGTTCCGTGCCCAATGGGGTGTGAGTTGTTCGAACTGGGCTTCGTTGGTGATGGGGACCGCTTCGCCGCATAGGGTGGGCGTGGTGGCTGCACCATGTCCGGGCACCAGCAGCCATAGGGAACGCGGGCCGGACTGGGTGCCGGTGTCGTTGCGCAGGGCGTCGATCTCGTTCATGCGCCCATAACGGGCGAAGAGGCCGGCCTCGGTGAGGAGGATGTCCTCGTTTGAGTTGCGCAGTGGTTCCAAGATCCCCGCCATGGATCGACGGACGAGTTCCTGTAGCCGGGTCCAGTCCGCGCTGCCTCGCTCCGCGGCGTCCGCTTCGAGGACGACTTCCCATGGCACGCCAAGCTCTTTTGCCTTGGCCTTCATGGCATCGAGGAAGAGTTCGCTGGCGTTGAGGAGCTTCGCGCCGATGCGCTGCAGCTGGTTGGTGGCATCATCCAGATACTTGGGATCGATGGTGAGGACGAGGTAGGAGCCCTGAGCCTTTGCCCGTGCAAGCTTGTCCTCAAGCCTCTGCGCTTCCGCCACTTCCTCGCTGACGGGCTGGCCGGCCGGGCGAGCGTCGATGGTTCGGGCGCGGGAGCCGATGGTGTAGGAGCCCCCGGTACTGAAGGCGACGTGCTTCGACTTGTAGGCTCCGGCACCATTGGCAGCGCAGTCGTCCCACTGAAGGGGGAAGCCGACTTGCTCCAGGAGGCGGTCGAGCTGGGGACGTCCGGGCAGCGGCTCGGCTTCGGGATACCGGCTGGCCACGCGGCTGCGGATCTCCTCCAAGCGGAGTTCACGGACACCGAAGAGCGCACTGCGGGAGAGTGCAAGGGCTCGCTCCGCAGAGAGCCCCGGTGGGTAGAGTTCGAGACGGCTGTTGACAGACACTTTGCCGCTGACAGCGGCGGCAAGGTGGGCGCGCCGGGCCTGATCAGGCGGGCGGATGTTTTCCACTCTGGTATCAGGATAAGGAATCGCACCAAGCGTCTCGACCACGCGTGATGCGGTGGGCAACGGATCACGTGTTGCGAGTTCCTCGCCAACGTCGCCCAGCTGCTGTGCGAAGTTCACGAGGGCGGGATCCACTGAAATGAAGAGCACTCCCTGGCGACGGAATTCGATAAAGCGAGGAGACTGGAGCTGCCGCTCTGCCTCGACCGCAGCCCGGGTGGCAATGGATGCCATCCGCATGGAGTCTGGCTCGGAGAGCGTGGAGCCGCGCAGTAGAAGCATGAGCCGGATCAGTTCGGCATGGGTGGTGACGCCGCCTTGCGAGAGGAGCGTGGCGTGGATCGCTTCGCGCAGCCGGGTGATCGAGGGGTTCTTGAGCCACTTTTCGCGGGCGCTGGTGACCACTTGGCCGACGCGGGCGCGGGTCACTTCGACTTGCTGACCCAACTCGGTCTGGCTTGGCCAGCGTAGGGCGGACGGGTCATCGTCCGGAGTTCGCCAGCCTAGGAAGCGCTCCTGGATTTCCCGCTCGCTACTCTCCAGTTTGCCGGCGGCAAGAATGAGGCCCCGGGCAATCAGATCGACGCTGGCAAGTTCCGGCTCGGATGAAGCGTCCTTCGCCGCTTCGTCAACACGCTCCCGGGATTCGATGTCGGGGAAGCGCTCGTGAAGTGCTTGGTAGAGTTCGACCGCCTCCTGGCTGGTCTTGTAGCCGACACCGCGCATCCGCCTGATGCGACCGATGGGGAAGCGCAGCAGGTCGGAAATGGTGACCACCTCGAGGCGGTCGAGCACGTTCATGAGGCGGACGCTAAGGCCCAGCAGCACGAGCTGCATGTCCGGCGTGGCCGCCTTGAGGATCTCGGCAAGTGACGGTTGGTCGCCACGTTCATCATGTTCAGTCCGGGTTGGCGTAACGGCCGGCTGGTCGATTTTCTCGAAGATATGACGCCACTCCCTCAGCATCAACTCGGTGTTGTCGAAGCGGTCCTTCACTTGGCGGGCGAGCGCCTTGTGGAAGAACTCGACGAGCCGTTCGCGCAGCGACTCGGGGAACAATTCCGGGCGCAGGCTGACTTCGGCATCGATCAGGTGAGGTGCGCTGCCGCCATCTCCCCAAGTGGGGAAGACGCCCGCTCCGCAGGCCATCTCGTGGAGAGTCATCGCAGCGCCGAAGCGCTCGGCATGGTGATCCCAACGTGGTGCTTTTCTCAGGCTGAGGAACGGATCCAGATACGGTGGCGTACCGAGGCGGATGTCTTCGGCCGAGGCCGTGCTCAGCGAGAAATCGAACAGCACAAGCTGCAGCGGACCCTTCTTTACTGAGCGGACGCCAAGGTTGTCCGGCTTGATGTCCCGGTGGGTGACGCCAAGGCGCTCCAGTTCGTCGATGGTCTGGAGCAGCTCAACCCCGAATCGCTGGAGCAAGGCCAGGTCCAGCGGGCCGTCTTCTTTCAGACGACGTGCGAGCGAGGACTCGCGCCCCTCCGTGCTGTCGGTCTTCTTGGACGAGAACGCCGGCTCCATGGTGAAGCCTGCCAGCCCGTCGAACTTCAACAGTTTGAAGACCCTGATGACGTTGGGGTGACGGATCTTCTGGATGGTCTCGTATTCACGCTCCAGGCGGTTGCTGTATTCCTGCTTGGAGGCGACCTTGATCACCTGTCGCTCCCCTTCCGGTGAGTCCACGAGCAGGACTTTCGAGCAGGACCCCGTCCCGAGATCCCGGATGACCCTGTAGCCGTGTTCCAACGGATCCCCGGACTTCGCGGTTCTGGGGTCGACCGCCTCGGCGGTTTCCGGGGCCGTCATTTCATCCCATACCTCGTCGATTAGTTCGAGGACCTCCTCAGGGCTGTAGCGGAGCGAGCGCTCCGAACAGGCTGTGTGACGGATCAACTTTTCGAGTGCGGGAACCACCCCATTCTGCACGGCACAAAGGTCGAGGTAGCTCTTCTGCCTGAGCTTCCGGTCGAGATCTAGCACCGAGTCGGCCGGCAGTTTTCCACTGAAGAGGTAGTAGGCCAAGGCACCCAAGGAGAACGAGTCGAGTTGCTCCCCCTCGATGTTCTGCCCCGAGACCGCTTCGGGGGCAAAGAACACGGTGGCCTCATCCTCAACGAACTGGCCGGCATGCAGGGATGTGGAGAAGCGCGTGCGCGTGGCATTGCTGGCTGTTCCGCCATCCATGAAGCCGAGATTCCAGCTGGAGATCTGAACCCTCGGGTCGCTGCCGGGTTCATCCGGGATGACGATGATCGCCTGGGGAGAGAGGCCGCGGTGAATGACCTTCTTCCGGTGAGCGTAGGCGATGGCCTCGGTGATCTGCCGGAGGATGTCGAGCGCGGCATGGGCGGCAAGCGGCTGCTCCAGTCCGGCCAGATAGTGATCCAGCCGCTGCGCGCCTTCCTGCCAGCGGAAGACCAATGCAGGGCCGGACTCGGTCTCGGTGAGGGTGTCTACGCGGAGGATCCCCGGGTGCTCCATGCGTTCAAGGATCTGGAACTCCCGTTCGGCGGCACGACGCAGGGTGGATCGTTCCGTTTCACCCTGGAGTCCTTCGAGGTAGACTCGGATCAGGCGCGGCCCTGACTTGATCCGCACGTGATGACCCAGCCACTCCTGGTAGGTGCCCAGTGGGCTGTCGTGGAACAGTCCGTCGAGCACGTAGTCGCCGGCTTTCCGGACTTTTTGAACAGGCTTCAGGCTGACTTGCTCGACGCCGGTGACGAAGGCGCGGATCTGGTCTTTGGAGACAGGCGGGCGCTGGTGAGTCCTCAAGCCCGGTGCCTCGCGGCGGGAAATCGCGCCGATGATGCCGGAGACTGAGCCATCCGGCCGATCCCTGAGGCAGACACCATTGACCTGTGGCCCGAGGAGCTGCAGCACGTTGTTCTCGTCCGAACAGAAGATCAGCGGCTCGATGAAGGGCACATGGACCTTGCTCCGCTTGAACGCGGCCTGGTTCTCCAGGAGCGACTTGAGCGCCTTGCACTTCCGGTTGGCAAGAGGAAGCGGATTGTCGCGCGTCTTGTAGGTGGTGCCGTCCCGCCAGATCCAGCTGCCGGCCTGGCTTGATATGACGCCGGGAAGGCTCTTGATCTCGATGAGGAATGCCCCCCATGGGCCGACCACCAGCGCATCGACCTCATAGATCGCGCCACCCTCTGCCATGAACTCGAAGTTGGACCAGACTTGGATCGGGGAGGAGGCTGGCAGCCCGTTGCGGATGAACGCCAAAGCGTCCCGTTCCCAAGGGAACTCCGATTCTGAGATGCTGGTCCAGTGTGCCATGTGCGACAGTCTTAGCGACAATTTTCCTGAGGGACAAGCTGGGGGTTTTGATGGGAAGGAATATGATTTTAGGGGCCAGACCGGGGTGACGCACCGAATCGCGAGTATCTCTGAGATTCGCGATGCGTCAATATCCACGACGCAGAACTCAAAATTAGAGATCGCATCGCCACTCGCCCGGCGGGCGGCGGCATCGTTTGCTGGTGGCCGGCACATGCGCTTCCCTCATCGGCCGCGGATGCGGCCCGTATCCTTGGCCCAGCCTGATGACCGGGGCTGACTGGTGCTGCACGGAATCAGCGGCCGATTGAAATCGCCTCTCGGCTCAAGCCGTTTACCAGCAAACCTTCGCCGCCCTCTATTACACCGAGGGAACCCACTCATCCAGAACCAACGCCAAACTCATTCTCGACCATGGACTCATCAAACTTGAAAGGACCAGCATTCCCGGCGGACTTCAGCAACGACGTCCCGGAATACTCGGACGAGGAACTGGAGGAAGCGATGAAGGAGGCAGACAGGCTAAACGCAAAGCGCCGAAAAGCACTGAGGGCTTCAGCTTCCAGCCCACCGCCGTCCTCGACGACCTCGCCGCAAAGGTAGAGGCGCGCCGGCACCCGGGACCCGGGACCCTTGTCAGGAGCGGCGGCACCCTTGAATTCACCTACTGGCGCTCGAAGGCAGCGCTCGGGGAGATCGCATTCGTCCGCGAATTCTCACAGTCACTCGCCGGGGGATGGAGTCAGGTCGGGGGTATGGTGGAAACCGTTCTCGAAGAAACCGCCGACCTTCAGAAGGTGCGTGTCAACACCCCCGCAGCCACCGCCGGACGGCGCTTCGTCCGCCTCCGCGTCACGCGTCGATAGCTGATGCCGCCTGCGCAGGCTCTTCGGTTTCCCTTCCCCCGCCCCCAGAATCCTCCCAACTCATGCGTCGCCCAGGAGGTGACATCCCGGCGAATTGGACACCCACCTCACTGGTATCGGCCCGGGCTGCCACGGTGGCGGCCCGCGTGAAGGCGAGGTCTCCGAGACCGCCGATGGCCTCCGGGTAGGTGCGGGCTCTACGTATGGCGCTCGCAAGGTCGAGCGGCCAGGGAGACCACAGGCGGTTAAGGATTTGAAGCAAACCGATCCACTCGTCAGCGGCGCTTCGGAGGTCTGAGGGCCAGTGAGTCCGGCCGCCGAAGTTCATGAGTCGGCGATCAAGTAGGAAACCTGCCTTGATCCACGGTCGTCGCAGCAGGCGGGACGCCGACGATCGGTCGCTGGCCCTAGATGTTTTCCGAGAAAGCCCGAAGGCGGCGGCATAGGCATTGGTGGCACAGCCTCCATTCCTGCCCTCGCCGAAGTAAGAGGTTCCCCAACGGAATGCAAACCGGTCGAGAAATCGTTGTTCTTTCCAAGTGAGACCGAGAGGCAGGTCGGCCCGGCGCGGCAGTTTCGCAGGTGGACAATTGTTCACTCCATCGGAATTCAGAACGGCAACAACCGACGGGCGTCCCGTGGCCGGCTTGCGCTTTTCAATGCGGATGATGCCGGCCGCGGCAGCCAGTTCCAAGTGCCTGGCGTCCCAAAAGCAATGCCGGCGGTAAAGGTCGCGCAGCGTTCGGGTGCCGCCATGGCGAGTGAGAACAGCAACCAGCCGCGCAGTCTCGTCGCTGGTCAATGGATAGGGATAAGGAGCGCGCATGGATTTCCCGATCTGCCATAGAGTGCGCACCTGACAGCACGCGGCAACCAAGCAACGCGGTGCGGGACAGGATCTCGGACTCGCATCCCCTCGGGGCCGTGCGGGTGACACTTCACTTGGTCACGACCTTGACCCGATACCCGGTGCGCCGGCCCCATTCCTCGAAGATAGCGTCGCGCCACGGTTCATATTCCGGCAGCAGCGCCTCGATCTGCTGTGAGGTGAGCGGCCACGGCTCCCATGCGCAGACAAAATCCCCTGACGTTTCGTCGAAAGTGGCGGTCACGACGGGGCCAGAACTGGTTTCGAGGATGTGGGTAGATTTCATGGAGTGTTCGATAGGGTGCCCAGAATGCGGGAGGGTCGCACTTGTCGAACCCAGCGCAATCGGGCGATCATCCGGCAATGAAACCAGACTCCCACGAAGAAATCCCCGTCACCATAGACGAAGCCACGAAGGCGAAACTGGACGAAGCCATTGCATCAACCGGGCTCACCGCCGGGGATGTTCTCCGCCTCGCCATTGAAACCGGGTTGCGCGCGATGGAGCCGGCGCTGGAAAGCTGAGCACCTCGACAACGGCGGTTCGGCCGTGTACTCAGCGGAATCATGAAACTGAAACCGATTCTTTCCGCCGCTTCGCTCGTCATGCTTTCCACTCTCGCAGGCGCAGCAGCGGGTGACGTCGAAACCCTCACCTGGAAAAAGGACGCGACAACGAATTTGCAGACGGGCGTGCTAAACCTTGCAGCGGGCGAAAGCGTCAAAGCGCTATGGGGTGGGGTGAATCGTTCCGCCACTGCGAGTTACACAACCAGCCTTTTGGGGGTCCGGTTGAGGGTCACCAAGGACTCTGAGTCAACAGACACGGATTTGATCCAGTTCCTCTCTGCTGGCTCAGTCTCATATGGAGTGACCCCGTTTCAAATCGCGGGACCGGCGGTTATTCGTCTGACGCCCGGAACCGACACAGGGATCCTGTCCATAATGGCGACGTTTGAAGTCACCCGCCCGGCCGCGCCTTCAGTGACGCCGTCCAACGCCGCAGTGATTCCCGTGGACGCCAGCGGCACGTTCACCGTCATTCTCGAAAGCAGCACCGACCTGATCACATGGACGGCGGCGAATCCCGGCGATTATTCAGGGAACACCGTGAAGCGTTTCTTCCGCACCCGGATCGTGAAGAAGTGATCGGCAGTCACCAGCGGTGACCAGCCCGCGGGCGTCACAACGAGTCCCCCTGTCGGGCCAGCACCGCCAGAAGGCGCGCCGAGTCTTCCTGCGTCAGAATACAGGGCCAGCCGCGTCGGCTCATCATCGGGGATGTGGCTTTGGTTGCACCCGCCGGACCCCGCGGTCGTGCAATCGTCGCGCGCGTTTGCGCCGGCCGATGTGCACTTGTGCAGTTTCCGGGCGATTTCCCATACCTTCTCCATGTGATTTTCCTTCCTCTCCATTTTTTCGCCTAGGGGACGTTCGGGAAAAGGGCCTAAATCTGCACAAGTGCACAATCACGCCTCGCCGCTGGGCGCGACCATCACCCTCTTGCCAATCCAGTTGCGGCGGTCGGGGGTGGTTTTCCAACCATCTCGTGCTCGCAGCTTCCGCGTCAGCGCGTTTTTCGACAATGGGGGCCGGATCCCGTTCCGAATTGCCCACGCCTGATATGCCGCATAAACGGCCGTCTTCGTCACGAGACACTCCGGGCCAGCGTCCCGGATGCATTCTGCGGCAAACTCGCCAACCGTGTCCTGGTCTTCCCGATAGGCCGTGCTCGCTTCCTTCACCGCCGCCGGCACTGGAATCCTTTTGGCGTACCCGATGGCCTTCAGTCCGGCCAGCATCCAGTTGAGAATCCCGGACCGCTCTGCGTCAAAAATCCGCTGCAATTCCGACTGCGGAATCCGCTCGCTTTCGCCAATCTGGGCTTCAAACGGAATCACCTTGATGCGCCGCCAGATGCCGTCATCGGTGCCTCGAACCGTCGGCATCTCGTTCCCCATCACCCACAACTTTGCGACAGGGGTGAAGCTGAATTCGTCACAGAACTTCTTCTCTCCCGTCAGTGTGTCCATGCCGCTGGTGAGTGCCTTGACGAAGTCCTCCCGCAATGGTCGCTCCTGCGCCTCCTCCCCGTAAAGGAAACGCGCGCCCGGAAGCCCTGCGATTTCGTTTTTGCACCCTCCCCCATGCGCGGGCTGCTCCAAAAGATTCCGGGGCGCGTGCTTCGCATAGTCGCCGAAGATTCGGGCAACCGTCGTCACGAACACGGACTTCCCATTGTTTCCTTTGCCATAGAGGAAATAGAAAGACTGGTCATCCGTCCAGCCGGTCAATGAGTACCCGGCAAGGCACTTCACATAATTGGCCAGCTCTGCCGGCAGAATCTTGGCAACGAAGCGTTCCCAGTCCGGTGCCGTCGCTTCCGAATCGTAAGTCGCGGCCAGCCGCTTCGTGATGTAGTCGCCAGGGTCCCCCGCGCGGTGCTGCACGGTTTTCAAATCGAGCGTGCCGTTCCGCGTTCCGACAAGCTCCGGGTCAGCGTCCCATTCCTCCAGCGGGACAATGACTTTCGGAAACCTCGAAGCCGCGGCCAGCGTGGACGCAATAACCTTCTCTTGCCCTAGGCCTGCGGCGGCATTCATGGCGTTCTTGGCTCTGCTCTCGGCCTGGCGTATTGCTTCCTTCCGCGGCTCCGCCCCATGCTCCGCCAGCAGCTCGACCATGAGTTTTTCCCTGAACTCCGCCGCCTCCTTTAGCGCGTGAAGTGACAGCAACTGGCAGTAATGCCCAACGCGCCCGGTGGTGTCGTCGTGCCAGTGGTGGCCATGCCACACTCTCCACAAGGACAGCTCCGGCACGTACCGCACAATCGCTCCGATATGGGCGAGCACGAATCCCGCGCGGCCGTGGTCGTTGGCTGGGTATTCCCAGATTCTCAGAACATCAGCCTGAGGCTCCGGCGTGAAGGCGAGAAAATCCGCATCGTCAGGTTCGGGTTCAAACCCTCCCGGAGCGCTGTCCTTGCCTCCGTCCTCATCGGGAGCACCTTGCGGCACCTCCAGCAGGCCAGGGGCGGTCTCATCGAAGTCCTTCCACAGGTCGGGCGTCAGTGTCGGTGTCACAGGGGCGGGTATAGCAGCATCGGGCGTTTCCGCGGGTTCTTGGCAGGGTCTCATTGGGCTGGAATCAGGTGAGGGTTGAAGTAAAGGATTCGCTGCGGCGCTCCATTCGAGCGCGTGCCGCCGGGCAGGCGCACAAGCTGGCATGCGGTCCACGTCGCGGGGTCAGCACCCAGGCGGCAGGCACACGCAAAAAAGCGACGCAATTCCGCCTCGGGCGTCCCGACTGCGGGAAACCACCCATGCACGCTCTTCCCGCCACTGTGGACCGCGAGCACTAGCGGCGCGCCCTTCTTGAGGAGGTGAAGGAGCACGGCCGCGCAAAGGTCGGGACCGGTCCGGGGCGGATCTTCGGCCGCGAGGCTCGCAAGAATGGGCACGGCTGGCGTGGGCACTCCGCCCTGACCGGCTCTGAAGTCGCACTCCACCACCAGAAACCGCCGGGGGCCGACATTGTCGAGACAGCGCCGCGAGGGCTGGCCGTCTTTGCGCTTACCCATTCTCGCCCGCATCGGCGACGGCACCATCAGGCCGCAACGGTGTGGCTCGGGCCATCTCGCCCGCGGGGCCGTGTAGGCGTCCGCAGGGTGCTCCCTGGCAAGACAAAGCAGGGGCTGCCCCGGGAAAAGCGCGTCAAGCATGAACGCCGCGGTGTGCCGGTCGCTCAACTGCTCCGGCGAGGCCTTGAGCATTTCAGGGATGCCCACGCCCGTCCGCGCAATAGCAGCGATGGTTGACCAGTCAGGCGGCGGCCAACCTATTCCGGCCCTAGACGGTTCCACGTCGCTGCCATTGCCAAGCATCACCCGCAACCCGGGGGAGATTCCGCGAGATCGCCAGGGCTCGAAGCGGGCATTCCGCACCGCGTCCGCAATCTCCCGGTCTGTGACTATTCGCCCACACGGCTCCGTGGCCGCCTTCAGCAGGCTCGTCGAATCCGCTGCGGCGCAACTGCCTCGCAAGGCACACGCGCACCGGTAGAGCCACCGGTGAATGCCGTCACCGGCCGCTGGCGGGCTCGCAAGCAGCGCCCGAATCCATGCGGGCAAGCTCTCCAAACTCGAACTCTGGGGAAGCATGATCATGATGCTATTCAGGTGAGGCGGCGCGCCCCTGGGCTTGTCCGCCGGCACCGCTATGGGCGCGGGCAGCGGCAATCATCAGAAGCGCGCCATCCGGATCATGCGGCCGCCGTGACGGTTCGGGATTGCTTGAACTTCGCCACCGCCGCCGGTGAGAACCGCACAGCACCATTGATGCGAATCACTTCAATGGCACGGCCGGCGATCAAGTTGTCGATGGTGCGTAGGCTCACGCTCAACTCGCGGGCCACTTCCTGTCTCGTTTTTAGTTTGTCTGGGTTCATCGGGTATATCGCGCCGGCCTTCATGGCTGGCGAGATAACCAATCGCATCCCAGGGGTTCGTCAGGGTCACCGGCGGGTGTCCGCTCCGCACTGCGGCACCCCCCGGGGGTATTGCACCGCACAACACCCATTGTCCGCTTCACTCGTTCTCACATCCCTAGCCTCACTCCAGGGGTTGCATGCGTCCGCCTCAATTGTCCGCCTGGCGGGCCGGATGAATGGGGATTCAGCGTCAAACGAAAAAATGCATCTTCTTGCATCATGCCCCGCCCTTTGTGGGCTTATGTTTCTTCGCGGCTGCATCAAGCTTCTTCGCGTCATTCTTTTTGAATGCTGGCATCGCACCCTCCTTGTCCTCCCGGGTTTGCCGGTTGGCAACGCCCATCGCCTGTCCCTCTGTTCCTACCTCGCGCGCCAGCTCCTTGCGCCACGCCTCACCGTGAATCGCGAGTGCCGCCTTGAAGCTTCGGACAAATTGAGGAAATTCCTCCCGACGAACCGTCCGGCTTGCCTGATCCGCAATCGGCGGCTGTTGAGCAGTCGGGTGCCTGTCGTTGTAATCCGTCCGCCACCCTTCGAGGTAATTGTTAAAATACCTCATCCGGAGGCCATCTGTCGTCACCCGCGGCTGGCAGAACTTGAGCACTTCAAGAATCGGCAGACTCAACCTTTTCCCGGCTAACTTGTCGAACCGCTTCCGCAGTTCTTCAGCCTCTGCATCATTCGCCTCGGCTTCTGTCGTCGCCTCATCCGTCGCCGCGTCCCATTCTTTCACCTTCTCCCGGACCTTTCCCGCGGCGGCATCGAGCAAGATGCGCGCGCGCTTCACCGCTTCTTCGCAAACCACTTCCCACGGAAGCCGCCAGCCCTCGTCGGGTCGATACGCTGGATTGTGAGGGAACGGTGTTCCGGTTGGCCTCCCCAGGTTGCGCCGCAGCGTGTCCGGGTCCGACGCCTCCCAACCATCAGGAAGTTCGATGCACGGCAGAAAGCGGGCGGCCAGCGTCGCAACCTCTACAGGCGACGGATGATACTCGGCGGGGGGAGGTAGGGTCTTGGGGCGTGGCATAGCAATCAGGCGGATTTGGCTCGCACACGCGCAGCGGAACGCACCGTTTGAGGTTTCCCCGAATCAGGGAAGATGCCCCAGAACGCGGCAGCTTCGGCAGCTCGGACGGCATTCACATAATGTTCCGACGTCGTCCGGCTGCTGCTATGCCCCATCTCCACCCGCACCCGCTCAAGGTCGTTGATTGATGCCACACGATACGACCCGAACGTGTGGCGGAGGGTGTTTTCATCCCAGCCCTCTATCTTCGCCGCCTCCCGCGCCTTCGCGAATCCCTTCCGGTAGAGCTGCGGGCTTGCACACCCCATGCGAACTCCTTTCCCGGTCACAGGGAACACCGGGCCGGAAAGTTTCCGGAATGGTTCCAGCCATGCACGAAGCACTGGAAGAATCGGAACAAACCGGGACCGCTCCCGCCGGCCGCCCGCTCCTTTGTGCTGCGTCGCCTTCAGCGTGCCTGAATCGAAGTCGATATCGTGCCAGTCAAGCCGCTCCGCCTCCGCTCGCCGCAGGCCGCCAAACAACTGCACCACCACCGCCGGAAGCACCTCGGACGGACAATGCGCCAGAAGCGCACGGACCTGCTTCACAGTCAGAATGTGGGCTCGCGCAGCATTCGGCCGCGGGAGTTCCAGCCGCCGCACTGGATTCTCCCGGAGAAACCCACGCTTCACCCCGTAGGCAAACAGGCCGTTCAGCCTGACCATCATCTCCCGCCGGTTCGCATCCGTCGAACAATGCCCCGCAACCCATTGCTCAATCTCCTCTGCCGTCACTTGCGCCGCCTGACGCTTTCCAAAAACCAGAGCGAACGCCCCCAACCGCCCTTTAGTCCCATCCGCCCCCCCAAGGTCCCGCAGCGTGCGCAGGTGCACGCCCTTCGCTTCCGCCGCGGCAATCCGCTTCTCCACCAGATTGGCGACCGTAACCGGCGTCAGGCGGTTCGCTATCCCGAAGAGGAAAGCACTCACACAATCCTGCAAGGTCGGCTTCGGCTCTGCCATGCCGGCCACCGCTTCACGAAACGCGATGATCGCCGCGCGCTCGGCATCAGAAATTGTCCCGTGCTTCGCGCCATGGTTTCCCATCTCAATCCCTTTCGACTGGGCAAACGCCTTCGCCACCAGCTTCTGCCCGGCCGCAAAATACTTCTGGCAATCCCTATCACCTTCCCGCCACCGCACCCGCCACTCATAGCGGGGATGAGACACCTTCTTTAATGACGGAGATTTCTGCATATAGATGCATAACACTGCATTGCGCCGCACGCAAGTAAAACGTGGTTACACATTGGTTACAGCCCTAAAAACCCCAGGTATTTCCTACATCACCTCCGCATTCGTAATGCGCGGGTCAGCGGTTCAAATCCGCTCACCGGCTCCAGCTAATTCGCTGAACTTCAAGGGATTCGCCACCATCCCGCTCCCCACCGGAGAATCGCCGGAATCGGGCCAAAATCCACCAAATTGCGTCCTTTCGCCCAAATTCCTGGTACTAATTTGGCACCAGAAATCCCGCCCCACCCCCTCCTCCGCCATCTGAGCCGCAGCACCCCACCCACGCGAGTCCATCTCCACCTCTCCGGAGACGCCCTCGGCACGCGAGGCTCCGCACTCGAGTCCTCCCAACACGACCCTCCGGACAAGATAGCCGCAGGCTCTGGACTGCTGTCAGCATTACAGCTCTCCCTGCGCACGGAGTGTGCCTACCCGCCCTCTCCCCCACGAGCCATCTCAAATCTCAAATCCCCCATCCCCCTCCCCCTCCTACCCCAACTCCCTCAGCACCCCCTTGCTGTCCGCAAACCTTTCCTGCTTCAACCCCGCCGCGCGCCCCAGCGTCAGCCACAAATCCGCCAGCGGCCGGTCCCCATCATACCTCAGATGCCCCCGCGGAGCCAGCG
>JAIXZA010000122.1 GCA_027489965.1 Verrucomicrobiaceae bacterium | reverse complement strand
TGTCGATACCGGCATGGGCTTCGAGCGCCTCACCAGCATCATCCAGGGCACCAAAAACTTCACCGACTTCGAAACCGCGAAGATCAGCAACTACGACACCGACGTCTTTAAACCCATCTTCGATGAGCTGACGAAGCTCAGCGGCAAGCACTACCAAAGCACGCTGCCAAAGCCGAACGAGCAGGGCCACGTCATCCCCATCACCGAGCAGGAAAAGATCGACGTCGCCTTCCGCGTCATCGCCGATCATCTGCGCACCCTCAGCTTCTCCATCGCCGACGGCATCCAGCCCGGCAACAGCGACCGCAACTACACTCTCCGCCGCATCCTCCGCCGCGCCGTGAAGTATGGCCGCACGCTCGAATTCAAAGAGCCCTTCTTCTACAAGCTCGTCGATGTCCTCGCTGCGCAGATGGCCGATGTCTTCCCCGAACTCCGCGTCAAGAAAGATCAGGTCAAAGCCGTGCTGAAGCTGGAGGAGGAGGCATTTAACCGGACGCTGGATCGCGGCGTGGCGCTTTTCGAAGATCAGGTCGCATCCATTGGATCAGACCGATCTCTGAGTGGTGCTTTCGCCTTCCAACTCTACGACACTTTCGGCTTCCCCATCGACCTCACCGAGCTCCTCGCTCGTGAACGCGGTCTCACCGTGGACACCGCAGGCTTTGACAAGCTCATGGACGAGCAGAAGCAACGCGCCCGCGAAGCCGGTCAGAAGAACAAGCAGGTCGTCTCCGTCAGCGAGATCGAAACCAAGGACGCCACCAAGTTCATCGGTTACGACACGCTCGAAACCGACGCCAAGGTGCTCGAAGTCGTTTCCATGAAGGACAAGACAGCGGTGGTGCTCGACTCCAGTGTTTGCTACGCCGAAATGGGCGGCCAGATCGGCGACATGGGCGAACTCATCATCGGAGCCAACAGCATCCCTATCACTGGAACGACCAAAGTCGGTAACACTTGGCTCCACTTCATCTCCTCTGAAGATTCGTCATTCGTCATTCCTCATTCGTCATTGTCGCTCCGCGTCGATGCCACACGCCGTCACGCCATCGAGCGCCACCACACCGTCACGCACATCCTGCATTGGGCGTTGCATGAGGTCGTCAGCCAGGACGCCACGCAGAAAGGCTCCAACGTCACGCCGGACAAGCTCACTTTCGACTTCAACAGCGCCGCTTTGACCCCCGCTCAGCTCGCCGACATCGAAAAACTCGTCAATGAGCGCATCGTCGCCAACGACATCGTTTCCTGGACCGAAGTGCCCTACACCGACGCCAAGGCCAACAGCGGCATCATGCAGCTCTTTGGCGAAAAATACCCCGAGAACGTCCGCGTCGTGCAAATCGGCGGCAAAGCGCATGCGCTCGATGGTTGGAGCATGGAACTCTGCGGCGGCACCCACACCCGCCACACCGGCGAGATCGGCCTCTTCCGCCTCGTCGCCGAAGGCGCCGTGGCTGCGGGCGTGCGACGCATCGAAGCCATCGCCGGCATGGAGGCTTATAACGCCGCCAAAGCCGATGCCGACCTCCTGAAGCTCCTCGCTGGCAAAGTCAGCGCCCAAGGCGCCGCCGACCTCGAGAAGAAGCTCGACCAACTGCTCACCCAGCAAAAAGAGCTCGAAAAAGCCCTCAAATCCGCCCAGCAGCGCGAAGCCAGCGGCAAAGCCAAGGACCTCCTCGCCACCGCTGAAGGCAACCTCATCATCACCAACCTCGGCGACGTGGATGCCGACTACGCCATGGCGCTCAACGACGCTCTCAAAGGCCAGTTCGATGGAGTGATCATCCTCGCCGCCACCGGCGGTGGAAACGTCACCCTCATGGCCAACGTCGGCAAACAGCTTCAAGCTAAAATTCAGGCCGGTAAAATCATCCAAACCATCGCCCCCATCGTCGGCGGCAAAGGCGGCGGTAAGCCGGACTTCGCGCGTGGTGGCGGCAAGGATGTGTCGAAGGTCGATGCCGCTCTCGCTGAAGCGCGGAAACTCTGTTCTTAGCATCAGCCCGAACCACCACCATGCGCTCACTCCTCCTTTCTCTCGTTTTCTCATCGTTCGCTTTTTCAGACACACCGATCCTGCCCGGCATTGGCGAGTCGATGAAGCAGATGATCGCCCAGAATGAGATCGCTGGAGTCGTCACGGTGGTGGCAAACAAGAACGGCATACTCCACTTAGAAGCGAACGGCCTGGCAGACATCGGCAAACAGCAGCCTATGAGTGTGGACGCAATGGTCTGGATCGCGTCGATGACCAAGCCCATCACTGGAGCAGCAATCCTCATGCTGCAGGACGCAGGGAAACTGAACATCGCTGACCCAGTGGCCAAATACCTGCCCGAATTTGCAGCGCTAAAGACGCCTTCGGGCAAGCCCGCCAATCTCACGATCACACAAATCCTCACGCACACCTCGGGTCTGGGTGAGGCAAGCGGACCAAAAGCTCAACAAGCCCACACCTTGGCTGATCTGGTCCCCATTTGGCTCGCGACACCGATGCAGTTCGAGCCAGGAGCACAATGGAAGTACTGCCAATCAGGAATCAATGCAGCCGCTCGCATCGTCGAAGTGATCAGCGGCATGAGCTTCGACGAGTTTTTACAAAAGCGTCTCTTTGATCCGCTAGGCATGACAAACACGACCTTTTATCTCAGCGATACGCAATGGGCAAGGGTGGCCACGGGTTATGCAAAGAACAAGGAAACAGGTAATCTCGAAGTCGCACCACCGCGTCGCGAATTCGGCAAGCGTGGTCTTCCTCCGCAAGGCAATGGCGGCCTGTATTCCTGCGCCAAGGATTACACCCGCTTCTGCCAGATGCTTCTCAATGAGGGCACGCTTGATGGCAATCGCCTGCTCAGTCCCGAGGCCGTGAAGGTGCTTTCCTCCGTGCACACTGGCGATCTGCCGTGCGGCTTTTTTCAGCAAGAAGCATTCGGTAATCACGGCAAGAACTACGGCTGGGGCATCGGCACCTGTGTGCTGAAGGAACCCCATGTAGGCCTTGCCGATATGCTTTCACCCGGCACCTTTGGCCACGGCGGTGCCTGGGGCACACAAGCATGGATCGACCCGAAAAAAGAAATCATCTATCTGCTGATCGTCCAACGCGCTAACTTCCCGAATAGCGATGCCAGCCCCGTGCGAGAAGCTTTTCAGAAGGCGGCAGCAAAGGCACTGAGGTAATGACACAAATCATCCGACGTCTGTAAACGCTTGACGAAACACTCACCAGGTAACAGACGATTGATTACAACGGGCTCCCAGCCAAGTTTCCAAACTTGAAAGCTTATAACAAAGCTGAGATGGGGAGAGGTGTCAGATCATTGACGCCTTTGGGGAACATACGCTTACGATAGGTGAGGATCTCGGGGTCCTTATCGGTGATCAGGACGACGTGCTCATAGTGGGCACTCGGCGCACGATCCTGAGTGATGGCGGTCCAGTTATCGCTCAAGACTCGTGTCTTGGCGGTACCCATATTCACCATGGGTTCGATGGCAATGGTCATGCCAGCTTTGAGACGGGGGCGCTCACCTTTTTTCCCGTAATTGGGCACCTGCGGTTCTTCGTGAAGCTTACGGCCAACGCCATGCCCCACAAATTCACGAACGACGGTATAACCGTATTGAATCACATGTTCTTCAACCGATGCACAGAGGTCTCCCAGCATCCAGCCATCGCGCGCATGGCGAATGGCGCAGTGAAGGGACTCTTCTGTGGCTGCAAGCAGATGCAGGGTTTCTTTGGCGACGTTGCCGATGGGAACGGTCAGAGCATTGTCTCCGATCCAACCATCATACTCGATGCCAACGTCGATCTTGACGATGTCACCGTCTTGAATGACGCGAGGCCCACCGATGCCATGAACGACTTCTTCGTTGATGGAGATGCAGATATGACCTGGAAACTTGCGATAACCTAGAAAGGCACTTTTGCAGCCGCGAGCTTTCATCTCGGCAGCTGCATAGCGATCTACCTCACCAGTCGTGATGCCAGCGGCTGCTTGAGCCGCTGTTTTTAAAAGGATATCTCTGGCGATGCCGTTAGCGACACGCATCCCGTTTTGTTGGGAAGCATGTCGAACGGGGATCTTGTTGGAAAGAAGTCCCATGTCGGCTCACTTCCCGCCTGTCGAGATGTAGTATGCCACACCCAGAATGGCGATGATCGAGATACCGACCCAGAGCCAAACTACAGTCGTGGAGTCTGCGACCTGACCAGTCTGAGCCATACGATCAAAACGTCCACGGATACGACCCTTCTTGAGGAAGCCGTCATAGTGACTTTGCAGGAGGTGCGTTTCAATCTGACGCATCACGTCGAGCACAACACCCACAAGAATCAAGAGGCTCGTGCCACCGAAGAACTGAGCCGTCTGTGGGGCGATACCCATCAAGCGGCTGATGATGGCCGGCATGACATAAAGAGCGGTCAGGAAAATCGCACCAGCAAAGGTGAGACGACTCATGGTGAAGTCGAGGAAGTCTGCTGTCGGCTTGCCTGGGCGGATGCCTGGAAGGTAACCACCACTCTTTTTGAGATCTTCAGAAATCTGTGTGGGTTGGAACATCGTGGCCACCCAGAAGTAGCTGAAGAAGAAGATCAAAGCCGCAGAGATACCATAGTAGATCCAGCCAGAACTGACCCAAGTAGAGAAAGTCTGCACCCAGCGCACGTCAGGAAACATAGAGCTGAGAATCTGGGCCGGGAAAAGAAGGATGGCCTGAGCAAAGATAATCGGCATGACACCGGAATAGTTCACTTTCAAAGGCAGATACTGAGTCTGGCCGCCATAAACTTTACGACCGACCACACGCTTGGCATATTGAATCACGATGCGACGTGTCGCTTGAGTCAAGGCAATGACGCCAGCAATCACGATAATCATGAAAGCGAGCAACATGACTAACTTAGCGGGTTCCCCCATACTTTTGACATTTGGACCGACATAGGTCTGCCAAACTTGAACCAAAGCGCCTGGAAGATCGGAAACGATGTTCACGCAAATCAGGATGGAAACACCGTTGCCGATGCCACGCTCGGTGATCATTTCACCCAACCACATCATGAGCATGGTGCCCGCAGTGATGGTGATGACCGTCGTAAAGATGAAACCAAAGCCATAATCTGGAACTAAGGGACGACCCAGACGATCAATCACTTCTTGGAGTCCACCCAAGAAAATATTCTGGCCAGGTGAGGCGAGGGATTTAGCCAATAAGTAGCCTTGGAAAAGGCAAAGCGCGATGGTAGCCAAACGCGTGAATTGGGTGATTTTTTGACGACCGCCATCTTCACGAGCCATCTTGCTGAGCGAAGGTACCACTGCAGTCAGAAGCTGCAGCATAATGCTGGCGCTAATGTAAGGCATGATTCCAAGAGCAAAGATGGCGCAATTTTGCAATCCACCACCACTGAAAACGTTCAGAAGGGCTGCGACCTGGGCCCCCGCACCAGCAGAATCAGCGGTGCGAATTTTGATCCACTCGTCGAGCACCGACATGTCCACACCCGGAAGTGTGACGGCGGTGCCAATGCGCACGATGACGATCAT
The DNA here is from genome assembly GCA_027489965.1 of Verrucomicrobiaceae bacterium. Classification (GTDB taxonomy): domain Bacteria; phylum Verrucomicrobiota; class Verrucomicrobiia; order Verrucomicrobiales; family Verrucomicrobiaceae; genus Prosthecobacter. The sequence continues at coordinate 26,317 of JAIXZA010000122.1, read as the reverse complement.
CGCCAAAGTGAAGAGGATGCGTGAGCGAAGATCAGGGATCTTAAAGCTATCGTAGAAGGCGGAAATCATAGTCGGTTGTCTTAATCGGGTAAAAGGAAAGCGGGCCGTGTCTTGTTACAACCTTTCGGTTGAGCTCAGACCGGCCCGCTCAAAGTTTCTGGGAATGTATCAGGCAGCTACAGAACCGCCAGCCTTCTCGATCTTCTCGCGGGCAGATGCACTCACGTTCTTGATCTCGATGGTCAACTTACGGCTCAGATCACCTGTACCGAGGATCTTGATAGCGTCACAGTTACGATTCACGAGACCGCTCTCACGGAGAGTTGTTTCGTTGATGACAGCACCGTCTTCGAAGGCGTCATTGAGACAACCAACATTAACGACTTCGTAAACATCACGGAATTGAACGTTGCTAAAGCCTTTCTTGGGAAGACGACGGAAGAGTGGCATCTGACCGCCTTCGAATCCAGGACGAATGCCGGCACCTGCACGGGCTTTCTGGCCTTTGTTCCCTTTACCAGAGGTTTTGCCGTGACCGGAGCTTTCACCACAGCCGATACGCTTGCGGCGCTTTTTAGCACCTGGGCGGGGTTTCACATCTTGAAGTTGCATGGAAATGTAGAATTAAAATTTGGGATCAATTAGAGAGCTGCACGCTCTTTGAGTTCCTTACCGCGAGCACGCATGATTTCGTCTTTCGGACGAAGAGCACCAAGTGCAGCAAGAGTGGCTTTAACGACATTCGCGTGGTTGCTAGAACCAAGGGACTTACCGATAACGTCTTTAACACCAGCGGCTTCAAGCACAGCGCGAGCACCGCCACCGGCGATGATTCCTGTACCAGGGGAAGCTGGCTTCAACATAATGGCACCACCACCGTGTTCACCGATCACTTCATGAGGGATAGTGTTATTGAAGAGATGAACACGATTCATCTTCTTGCGGCTGGCTTCTGTAGCCTTTTTGATGGCGTCGGAGACTTCGTTCGCTTTACCGAAACCCCAACCCACTTTGCCCTGGCGATCACCAGAGACAACGAGTGCGGAGAAGCTGAAGCGACGACCACCTTTAACGACCTTTGCGCATCGGTTGATGTGAACGACTTTCTCGACGGAATCAGAGCTATCACGCTCAGCACCTGGACGACTATTTTCTGCTGCCATAAATGAGTATAATAAGGGATTAGAACTTCAGACCCTTTTCACGGGCGGCATCGGCAAGTGCTTTCACTTTGCCATGATAGATGAAACCACCGCGGTCAAAGACCACTTGGGTAACGTTTGCTGCGATAGCACGTTCGGCGACGGTCTGTCCGACCTTAGTAGCGTTAGCAATGTTAGCTTTGCCTTCACCGAAGCCCTTCTCTTTTGTAGAAGCGGAAACAATGGTCTTACCGGCCTCATCATCGATGAGCTGGGCATAAACATTGGTGTTGGAAAAGTAAACGGCCAGACGTGGACGGGCGGAAGTGCCCTTGAGGGTCTTGCGGATACGCGTATGAATACGCGTGCGAGTGAGTTTGCGATTTTTCGCTGCCATAATGACTGATCTCCAAAAAGGTTATTTAACGCTCTTACCAGCCTTGCGGCGGATCTGTTCACCTACATAACGCACACCTTTAGCCTTGTAAGGTTCTGGCGGATAGTAGGCCCGGATGTCAGCAGCGAGCTGACCGACGATTTGTTTGTCGATGCCTTCAATGGCGATCTTAGTGTTGTCGGTGACAACCACTTTAACACCTTCAGGGATCGGGTGAAGACGAGGATGCGACTGACCAAGATTGAGGTCGATGACGTTCCCTTTAACAGCCGCACGGAAACCGACGCCGTGGATTTCAAGGTTGCGAGTGTAGCCTTTGCTGACACCTTCGACCATGTTACCAATGAGGCGCTGTGAGGTGCCATGCATGGCACGAACACGACGATCTTCGCTGGTGCGAGTAACATTGACGTCTTTGCCCTCAAAGGCGACGCTGATGCCAATAGGGAGTGTCCAATTAAGTTTACCTTTAGGACCTTCGACGAGAACACTGCGGTCCTCTCCGATTTTCACAGAGACTTTCTCTGGAAGTGTGATGGGTTGTTTGCCGACGCGTGACATAATAAAGTGCTTCTTGGGTTACCAGACTTGTGCCAGAAGTTCGCCGCCGACCTTTGTTCTCTTGGCGCGTGAACCTGTCATGATACCACGGGAAGTGGAGAGGATTGAAATACCAAGTCCACCGAGAACACGAGGGATTTGGTCACAAGAAACGTATTTACGCAGACCTGGCTTGCTGACGCGGGACAGGTGACGAACAACAGGGGATTTACCCTGATATTTGATTTTCAGCTTCAAGCGTGGGAACGCTGCGCTGGTATCAACTTCGTAGCTCCACAAATAACCTTCTTCTTGGAGGATGCGGGAAAGTTCGCTCTTCATTTTAGAGAAGGGGATGAACACTTCCTGCTGGCCTGCGTTTGCGGCGTTGCGGATGCGGGTGAGGAAATCGGAAATAGGATCAGTCATGGCTCGGTGGAGTCGGACGCTTCAGTTTAGGTTATGCAGCAGCAGCTTCGGATTCAGATCCATCAGCCTTTTGCAGGAGGTTCCCCTTACCACGGAAGGGCATGCCGAGCGCACGAAGTAATTCACGCGCATGATCGTCGTTATTTGTGGAGGTAACGAAAGTAATGTCAAAACCCAGAGTGCGCTTGATTTTATCGAGCTCGATTTCAGGGAAGATAGACTGATCGTTTACACCGAGAGTGTAGTTACCACGACCATCAAAAGCACGTGGAGCAACACCACGGAAGTCACGAACGCGAGGGAGAGCCGTGCGAACGAGACGCATGAGGAAGTCATACATGCGGGGACCACGGAGAGTAATCTTCACACCGACGTTTTCACCCTCACGGAGTTTGAAGTTAGCGATAGCCTTTTTGCTCTTGGTGATGACAGGCTTTTGGCCGGTGATCAAAGTCACTTCGTTGACGGCATCTTCGATGGCCTGCTTGCGCTCACCTTGGGAGCCTACAGAACAGTTGATGACGATTTTTTCGAGCTTCGGCACTTGGTGCACGTTGCTAAGAGCGAGTTGCGTTTTGAGCGAATCGCGGAGTTTCTCTTTATAGAGAGTCTGTAATGCTGGGATCATGTATCAGTTTTAGTGCTGCGTGGCCTTTCCTCTGGGGCCTTCGTTAGATGGCGGGGTGCAGGGGGGGGCACATGTTAGTGGACTACTTCTTTTTAGCAACCTTCTTCTTGGCTGTTTTTGCCTTAGGGGCATCTGCAGTTGCAAGCTTCACGTTGGAAATGTGAATTGGACCTTCGATTTCGATGATCCCGCCGGCCTGATTTTGTTGGCTTGGGCGAACGGTTTTCTTGATCATCCGAACGCCTTCAATGAGAACGCGATTCTTGGAAGTTTGAACTTCCTTGATGATTCCTTGTGCACCTTTATGGGCACCGGAGATGACGACGACGTTGTCGCCAGTATTGACGTGGGTTTTGACTCGGCTCATAGCACTTCTGGGGCAAGGGAAACGATCTTCATGAAGTTCTTGTCACGCAGCTCACGAGCTACAGGACCGAAGATACGAGTTCCTTTTGGATTGTTGTCTTTATCGATGATGACGATCGCATTTCTGTCGAAGCGCAGGATCGAACCATCATTACGACGGATTGGATGAGCGGTGCGGACGACCACAGCGCGAACGACTTCACCCTTCTTCACATTCGCAGTCGGTGTGGACTCACGAATATGGGCGGTGATGATGTCGCCAATGTAGGCGAATCGGCTGTTTTTCTTTCCCAGCACGCCAATCATAGTGGCCAGGCGGGCTCCGGTGTTATCTGCCACCGGAATTGATGACTCCATTTGCAACATAGCTTTTTTTCCTCAGTTGATTGGGTTAATCGCTCCAGTGGATTAGTGCTTGAGCACTTCCTCAAGGTTCCAGCGCTTCAATTTGCTCAGTGGACGGGTTTCGGAGATGAGAACCCTGTCACCAATTTTTGCCACTTCCTGCTCATCATGAGCATAGAACTTGGACGTACGGCGAATGATCTTCTTGAATTGTGGATGCGGCACGCGGCGCTCCACCTCGACCACGATGGTCTTGTTCATTTTGTCAGACACAACCTTACCAACGCGCGTTTTACGCACAGTGGCTTTGACTTGGTCTGGTGTGGCGGTTGCAGTATCGCTCATGGAATGGGAATCAGTTCAGCAGGGTTTGAATCAATTAAGCGGCCTTGGCAGTGCGGCTGCGCTCATTCACGATGGTCTCGATGCGAGCCACCTCACGACGGAGGATGTGAAGGCGGGAAGGGTTTTCAAGTTGGCCGATCTGCTGTTGAACGCGGAGGTTCAGCATTTCCTGGCGCAATTCGCGGCGGCGAGCACCGAGCTCTTCGACGGTCATTTCACGGAGTTGTTTGGTCAGCATGGCGAATCAGAAAATAGAATTAATGGGAGATGGTGCGGGTCACAAAGCGAGTGCGAAGACCCAGTTTGTTTGCAGCGAGGCGGCAAGCTTCACGCGCAATGGCTTCAGTCACGCCAGACACTTCAAAAAGCATGTGACCTGGAAGAACCACAGCTACCCAGAATTCTGGAGAGCCTTTACCTTTACCCATTCGAGTTTCAGGTGGACGAGCCGTAACTGGCTTGTGGGGGAAGATGCGGATGAAAACCTTGCCCTTACGCTTGAGGAAGCGGTTGATGGCAACACGGCAGGCTTCGATTTGGTTATTTTTGATCCAGCCGCGATCAAGCGTCTGAAGACCAAAATCACCGAAGTCCAGCTTGTTAGCACTGGTGGCAATGCCAGAGCGGCTTCCGCGCTGGGTTTTACGATATTTTACTCGACTTGGAAGAAGGGCCATGGGTCAAACTCCTGATTACCTGTTGTTCTAGAAAGGGGTGGAAAACTACTCTGCAGCTACTGGAGCTGGGGCTGGGGCATCTGCGCTAGGGGCTGCTGGATAGCCACCGCCTGCACGCTCACCACGACGTGGTGGACCGCCACGATCACCGTCACGACGTGGACGACGTTCTTGACGAGGTTGGCTGTTCTCAGGGGCGTTACCGCGATTGAGCCAAACTTTGACACCGATGATACCGTAAACGGTGCGGGCTTCAGCAAAGCCATAATCAATCGGGATACGAAGCGTTTGAAGAGGCACTTTGCCCTGACGATACTGTTCGTCACGAGCAATGTCAGCACCACCAAGACGACCAGCGACGCGGATACGAATGCCATCAGCACCCATGTCCATAGCGGTCTGAACGGAACGCTTCATAGCGCGGCGGAAAGAAATACGACGCTCAAGTTGAACGGCGACGCCTTCTGCAACAAGCTGTGCATCAAGCTCAGGTTGTTTGATTTCGAAGATGTCGATTTTGACCTGTTTGCCACCGCACATTTCGGAGACTTTCTGGCTCATCACCTCGATCTCTTGACCTTTCCGGCCAATGACCAGACCAGGACGAGCTGTATGAAGAGTCACACGAACTTGGTTCCAGGCACGCTCGATGATGATCTTGGACAGTGCTGCCTGCATGAGCTTCTCTTTGAGATAGCTGCGGATGGCAAGATCACTGTGCAGAGCGTCAGCGTATTCTTTCTCTGGAGCGTACCACTTGGAGCGCCAGTCTTTAGTGACTGCGAGGCGGAAGCCGATCGGATTAACTTTCTGTCCCATAAATGCGTGGTGTGTGGAGATTATTCAGCAGAGGCCTTGGCCTTGGACTTATTGATGCGCTTGGCTGGTTTAGCAGCTTCTTCAGGCTTATTGCCGAGAACAACAGTGATGTGTGTCATGCGCTTGATGATTGGGGAGGCTGATCCACGAGCACGTGGCATGATGCGCTTCAAAGAAGGGCCCGGAGTGGCCACAGCGCTGGCGACGATGAGGTCTTCAGCATCGAGCTCGTGGTTATTCTCAGCATTTGCAACAGCAGAGCGGAGGACTTTGCCAACCAAGAAGGCGGCTTTCTTTGGGGTGAAATCAAGAACGCTTAGCGCCTGTGACACTGGCATGCCTGTGATGGCACGTGTGACCTGACGCGCTTTCTGTGAAGAAATACGAGCGTATTTAAGGATTGAACGAACTTCCATAAACTTAGAGTGACCGGTTTGTATCAACTTTGCCTTTATCACCAACCTGGACAGGGTCAGCGATGTTTGCCAATTCTTGCACCACAGCGCCACTCACAGAGTTGCGGACTTCGGTGACAAGAACCTTCGCGATGGGTTTATCTTCGCGGTAAATTTCAAAGGGCATCCCTGGCTTCACGCCGTCGCGGGCCCCGACGCTCAAGACTGCAATGCCGAGCTCATTTTTCAAACTAACGATGCGTGCATCCTGCAAATCAGCGGCAGGTGCGGTGCTTTCTAATGGGCGAGCCGAAGCTGCAGCCAAATTAGATTCTGCATTCAAAAGAGACTTCTGAAGACGGTCGCCAGTGACTGCATCAGGAGTCGCAACTGTCTTAGCGAAAGCAAGAGACGATTCAGCAAGCTCCATCAGGCTATCAGCCAACTTCTGACGTGATGTTTCAGCAAGACGCAGATCGCTGAGCGAGGAAAGGAGACGTTCCTGAGTTTTTTCAGGATTGGTTTCAATCGCCGAAATACCGAGACCTTCCAAAAGGCCACGAAGACGATCATAACGATCCTTGAGATCGATTGCTTCCTGGTTTGAAGCGGCAGCGCTCTGAGCGAGCGCCGCGTTTTTGTCCTTAGAGGCAGCTAAGGCTGTCTCCAAAGTTTGGATCTTTTGCGCTGCTACCTGCAACGTCATATTTAATTCCTGCAATTCAAAGGATGTCTGAGCCTGCACGCCAGCACACAGGGCCACCGCTGCAAGAAGCAAAGCGCACTGGTTGAAGCGTTGGAACAGGCTTGAAATCATAAAAGAGAAAGAAAATTGACGATGGTAATTATTTAGCAGCCTTAACTGTGTGAGCACCGTGACCTTTGAAGATACGGGTCATGGCAAACTCACCGAGGCGGTGACCGACCATGTTTTCCGTAGCATAGACGCTCACGAAATCTTTACCGTTATGAACGAGGAAAGTGTGACCGACCAGATCAGGAGTGATCATTGAGCTGCGGGCCCAAGTCTTCACCGGACGCTTTTGTCCGGCATCGTTGAGCTTGTCCACTTTGTCGAGCAGTGCTTGCTGGACAAAAGGTCCCTTTTTGAGTGAGCGTGCCATAGTATCAGTGATTCAGATTAGGAAAGGATTACTTCTTAGCGTGACGAGTCTGAACAATAAGCTTGTTCGTGGACTTCTTCTTGTTGCGTGTCTTTTCACCTTTCGCATGGCCCCATGGGCTGAGAAGATGCTGACGACCACCACCAGATTTGGATCGACCTTCACCACCACCATTCGGATGGTCAATCGGGTTCATACACATACCACGAACGGTTGGGCGGGTGCCCTGCCAGCGTGTGCGCCCAGCTTTACCTGAAACAACGTTCATGTGCTCGGTATTACCCACCTGACCGATGGTTGCGTAACACTCAGCGTGGATCTTGCGGATTTCACCAGAAGGCATACGCACAAGGGCATATTCACCTTCACGGTTAGAGAGAACAGCCGCTTGACCAGCGGCACGAGCGGCAACACCACCACGACCAACGACGAGCTCAATATTGTGAATATTGGTACCAAGAGGGATCTTGCGCAGTGGGAGGGCGTTACCAAGTTCAGGAGCGGCTTTTTCGCCGGCCATGACTGATGCACCGACACCAAGATTAAGTGGGGCGAGAATGTAAGCGCGCTCACCGTCTTTGTATTCGATCAGAGCGATACGTGCAGAGCGGTTCGGGTCATATTCGATAGCGATGACCTTGGCCGCTTCATCACGACGAGCGCGCTTGAAGTCGATCAGACGGTAACGGCGCTCGTGTCCACCACCGATATGACGGCAAGTGATACGACCTGTGTTGTTACGACCGCCGGACTTACGCAGGGCAACGGTGAGGCTGCGCTGTGGGGTATCCTTAGTGATCTCCTCGAAGGAGTTCCACTCTTTGTAGCGATTTGATGGGGTGTTAGGCTTGAATGTTTTCAGCGCCATGGTGTGCGTCCTTCAGATTAAGAGGTTGTGAACCGGATTTGCCCTTATACGAGCTCGATGGTTTCGCCGTCTTTAAGACGCACGATAGCCTTTTTGTAATGATTAGTGCGACCTGCGTCAGCACGCTTTTGACGGCGAGCTTTGCCATCGACATTAAGAGTGCGAACCGCGACGACTTTTTTGCCGAAATGCTTTTCGACTGCCATCTTGATTTCAATCTTCGTGGATTTTGGGTTCACGATGAAAACAAACTCGTTGTTTTCTTCGCCTAGCCGAGTCGCCTTTTCAGTCAGGCGAATGGTGTGGATGACGGAATGTGGGTCTTTCATATCAGGCTGTCCTCCGAGCAATGGTTTCAAGAGCTTCAGTCGTTACGATCACCTGCGGGTAAAGCAAAAGATGTTCGGCGTTCACATCGTCAGCGGAGACAAGTTGAACATTTTGGACGTTGCGTGCTGAGCGGAAAGTCAATTCGTCGAAAGTTTGACCGACGATGAGAATCTTCTTGGCGGTTGAGAGAGCGTCAACTGCGGCGATGAAAGACTTCGTTTTGCCATCAGCCACTGCGAAAGTAGGGATGGTCAATACAGCACCATCAGTGATGCGAGCTGTCAAAGCAGTGCGAAGAGCAAGCTTCTTGATCGCACGAGGGATCTTGACGCTGTAGTCACGGGTGCGAGGTCCGAAGACAACACCACCACCAGACCAAACAGGGGAGCGCTTACTGCCCATACGAGCATTACCGGTACCTTTTTGACCCCAGAGCTTCTTGCCACTTCCGCGGACTTCAGAGCGATTCTTAGTGTTGGCATTACCTTGGCGACGGTTCGCACGATAGGCAACGAGAGTGTCATTGAGAGCTTGCTTACCGTGGTGACCTTCGACGAGGTTCACATTGGCTTGCTTAGCGCTTTCAGTGGATAAAATAGTAGCTGACATGATTCAAGTTCCTCTGGGATTTACTTGGCGGGTGCGAGCTTCTTCTTGGCCGGACGCACCACGACGATGCTACCTTTGTTGCCAGGAATAGAGCCACTGATAAGAAGCAATCCATCTTCTGGACGGCTCTGGATGATCTTTAGATTTTGAGTCGTGCGACGATCAACACCATCTTGACCAGGCATCTTTTGGTTTTTCCAAACCAGACCAGGAGTCAAGCGGCAACCGATGGAACCTGGTCGACGATGCATCATGTGACCATGAGTTGCAGGCTGACCGGCGAAGTTCCAGCGTTTCACAACGCCTTGGAAGCCTTTACCTTTGGTGGTGCCGATTACGTCCACCCACTGACCGTTGCTGAACAAGCTGGCGTCAATTTTAGTTTCGGCAGTCGGGAGCTGTTCGTCAGAGGGAACGCGGAATTCTTTGACGATACGCTTTGGAGCGACACCGTGTTTTTTGAAGTGCCCAAGCAAAGGCTTGGTCATTCTTGATTCCTTACGGTCTTCGTAACCCAACTGGATGGCGCTATAGCCGTCCTTGCCAGAAGTTAGTTTGGTCTGGATCACAGCGTTCCCGCTGACATCCACGACGGTCACGGCGATGGCTTCACCCTTATCGGTGTATACCTTCGTCATTCCAAGTTTTTTTCCAATTAAGCCAATAGCCATAATGTGTTCCTCCAGTTGAGATCGTTTCGGGGGTGGAAACTAAATTTTGATCGTGATGTCCACGCCGGATGGGAGGTTGAGCTTCTTCAGCTCATCCACGGTGCGGGAAGTTGGGTCAACGATATCGAGCAAGCGCTTGTGAGTGCGGATTTCGAACTGATCCATCGACTTTTTGTCAACGTGCGGGGAGCGGTTGACGGTGAATTTTTCAATTCGGGTAGGAAGCGGGATCGGCCCAGCAACTTTAGCTCCGGTGCGCTTGGCGGTCTCTACGATGTCTGCCGTGCTCTTGTCGAGGACGCGGTAATCGTAAGCGCGGAGGCGGATTCTGATTCGTTGATTGCTCATGTCGTTAGTCCAGCGTGAATAGTTTACTTCAAAAAATTAGGCGTTCTTCGTGCCGCGCTGCTCAGAGATCTGCTCAACGATGTTGTTTGGCACCTGCTCGAAGTGAGAAGGCTGCATGGAGTAGGAAGCGCGACCTGAGGACAGAGTGCGGATGGCGGTCGAGTAACCAAACATTTCTGCCAGAGGAACTTCCGTGCGAATGATGGCGGTTGTGCCACGGGTGTCGATACCTTGGATCTTACCCCGGCGACGGTTAAGGTCACCCATGATGTCACCCTGATAATCTTCAGGCGTGGAAGCTTCAACGGCCATGATTGGCTCAAGAAGAATGCATTTGGCTTTCTTCAGGGCGTCCTTCATCGCGAAGATGGCTGCCATCTTGAAAGCGTTTTCGTTGGAGTCAACGTCATGGCTGGATCCATCGACCAGGTCGATATGAATATCGATGACCGGATAGCCAGCGATGATGCCATTGAGCGTTGCTTCGATACAACCGGCTTTCGCTGGATTGATGAACTCTTTCGGGATCGTTCCACCGACAACCTTGTTATCAACAGTGACGCCCTTGCCTTTTTCGCTTGGGAAGACTTTCAGAACAACGTGTCCGTATTGACCACGACCACCGGACTGTTTGACTAGTTTACCTTCGCCATCGGCAGGTATCGTGAGTGTCTCACGATAAGCGATCTGTGGCTTGCCAGTGTTGGTTTCGACTTTGTGCTCGCGCTTGAGACGGTCACAAAGAATTTCAAGGTGAAGCTCACCCATCCCGGCGATGATGGTTTGGCCGGTTTCTTCGTCAGTCTTGACGAAGAAGGTTGGATCTTCTTCAGAGAGACGCTGGAGAGCGTTACCCATCTTCTCCTGGTCAGCCTTGGTCTTTGGCTCAACAGCCATCGAGATAACTGGTTCAGGGAAGGTCGGCGGCTCAAGAAGCACATCAAGACTTTCGTGGCAGAAGGTATCACCGGTGCGAACGTCTTTGAGACCCACAAGAGCAGCGATGTCACCGGAGTAACAGCAATCGATGTCCTTATGCACGCTGGCTTGGATCTGGATCAAGCGACCCACACGCTCAGACTTGCGAGTGCGAGGATTATAAATGGTGTCACCCTTACGAACGCAACCAGAATATACACGGAAGAATACAAGACGACCGAATTTATCAGACCAAAGTTTGAAACCAAGAGCGATGAACTTGCCATTGTCATCAGGCATTGCTGTCACAATATTCTCAGGCTCATCGATCACGTGACCTTTTTGGGGTTCAATGTCGAGTGGTCCTGGGAGGTAATCGATCACAGCGTCAATCAGATACTGAACACCTTTGTTCTTGAAAGCAGAACCACCAGCCATTGGGATGATCTTATTGGCGATCACAGTGCGGCGAAGAGCGGACTTCAATTCTTGAATGCTAATTGGCTTCTCTTCAAGGAACTGCATGCCGAGCTCTTCGTCTTGGCTGCAAACTTCATCAAGAAGACCTTGGTAAGCTTCTTTGCCCTTGGCGATTTCGTCGCCTTCGAGCTCACGAATGGTGTACTTAGAACCAAACATGGCATCATCATTGTAGATGATGGCTTTTTGATTCACCACGTCGATCTGACCAATCAGATTGTCTTCCGCACCAATCGGAATAAGAATCGGCCAGGCATTCGCACCAAGCTTAGTGCGGACGTCCTTAACGACATTGTCAAAGTTGGCACCTGTGCGGTCCATCTTATTGACGAAAGCAATACGCGGGACGCTGTATTTTTCAGCTTGGCGATAAACAGTTTCAGATTGTGGCTGAACGCCAGCTACACCGCAAAGAACGAAGATGGCACCGTCAAGAACACGAAGGGAACGCTCCACTTCAGCCGTGAAGTCCACGTGTCCAGGTGTATCAATGATGTTAACGCGAATATCCTCTTCCTCACGGAGCTTGAAGATACCAGCTTCCTTGAGCTGCTTCCAACGAGCTGTAACAGCAGCGGAGGTGATGGTAATACCACGCTCTTTTTCCTGTTCCATCCAGTCTGTCGTAGCAGCACCGTCATGAACTTCACCGATTTTGTGAATCATACCTGTGTAGAACAGGATTCGCTCCGTCAGCGTGGTCTTGCCCGCATCGATATGGGCACAGATCCCGATATTACGGGTGCGCTCAAGCGGGTATTCACGGTTAGGGGAGTTCAAATTGGCCATGTGTCTGGAAAGCTATGGTGTGTGGAAAAAGAGGAAGGGAGACTTCTAATTAGAAGCGGAAGTGAGCGAAGGCACGGTTGGCCTGAGCTTGCTTATGAACATCGTCACGCTTGCGGACGGATGAACCTTGACCTTGGGAAGCTTCCTTGAGCTCGTTGGAGAGCGCGCGGTGCATCGGCTGACCCTTACGGCCACGAGCATAAGCAACGATCCAACGCATTGCGAGGGACTCGGAGCGCTCAGGGCTCACTTCAAGCGGCACCTGGTAAGTAGCACCACCAACACGGCGAGCTTTCACTTCAACCTTTGGCTTAGCGTTCTCAATAGCGCGGTGGAAAAGCTCGAGAGGATCAATCGTCTCAGTCTTCTCATTTAGCTGCTCGATAGCAGTATAAACAATGCGCTCAGCGAGCGATTTTTTGCCTGACTGCATCACACGAGCGATGAGCTGAGCAACAAGCTGGCTGTCGTAGCGGGAGTCCTTGTGGACTGGCTTGTCGTAAACGCGTTTCCTGCGGGCCATAAGTCGATATTAAGAGAGGTTGAGAAAGATCAGTTGAGAAGAGCGAAGCTTATTTCTTCTTGGTGGCAGCAGCTGCTGCAGCGCCAGCCTTCGGACGTTTTGCACCGTATTTGGAACGGCCACGGCGACGCTTGTCCACGCCAAGGCAGTCAAGAGTTCCGCGAACAATGTGGTAACGAACACCCGGCAAGTCTTTCACACGACCGCCGCGGACTAGCACGATGCTATGCTCCTGGAGGTTATGACCTTCACCTCCGATGTATGCGATGACTTCAAAACCATTGGTCAAGCGAACTTTAGCCACCTTACGAAGAGCTGAGTTCGGCTTTTTCGGCGTGCGAGTCATCACCTGCAAACAGACGCCACGGCGCTGAGGGCACTTGGCGAGGGCAGGCGACTTGGACTTGGTCGCTTTATCTTTGCGGCCGAATCTGACGAGCTGATTGATGGTGGGCATGTTGTCTGAGAAAAAATTCCGATCTTTAAATTGGCCTCGTGGGACAAAGAACTGGAAAGACAGTGCTTCCACCTTGCAAAGGCAAGGTCAGCACAGTGTTTTTCCGGATCACTGCTCCGATAAGTCAGGAGGTGCTTTCGCATCTCATGGTCCTAGCAATCACGAGTGAAAGCCGGGGCCGGGGGGTGAGATAGTGGCGTATGGCAAAAGTTCTGCAACTTCTTTTTGCATTGTTTTGAAGTTTTTTTAAAACTATTCAAAGCACGCCCCTGCTTCTGCCTCTGATCTCGACGACACAAGCCCCTGAAACTACGGCTTTTGGCCACGAGAAGCGGCTGCATCTTTCAGCATGATTCTGTAGCTCGCATACCAGTTCATCACACCTTCTTTGTTCATTGCACGGGACTTGCTGGCCCAAAGATAGGCCTTTTCAGCCTCTTTCCAGCGCCCGAGCCGATGCCAATGCACACCCAGAGCTAACCGGGCCTCTTCGTGATAAGGCGCTTCCATCAGCGCCTTTTGAATGCTCTTCAGAGCCTCATCATAACGACCAATCGCATCCAGGCCATCCGCCAAGGCTAAATGATACAAATAATTATAAGGGTTCAAAACCACAGCACGCTGTAAGTCGGCAACCGCTTCAGTCAGTGAAGCCTGAATTTCTTTGGCATCTTTGTTGGTAGGGGTATCCAGGATCTTGATTCCGCGCAGATAAAATACTTCTCCATTATTGGGGTCAAGCCGGACTGCTTCATCCAAATGTTGATCATAGGCTTTCGGATCTTTGCGCGCCTCGGCAAGTCGAGCCTGAACCAAGGCGTAATCGCCACGACCAAAGATCCAAAATCCTGCCAGCAAAGCACAGGCGCTGCAACCAAGCGCGATCTTGGTAGCGACGCGAACGCCGATCACACGCATGAGCGGTCTTTGCATGGCTTCAAAGCCAGGATTAGCCAGCAATCCTAAAACCAAAGCGCCGCCCATGGCTGTGGCTGGCACATGATAATGAAATTCAAGCAAGGCATGAACAAGCGTCGCCACCAAGGCACTCAACGCACCGAGACACAAAGCTAAGTTCATGCTCAACACGCGCCCAGTGAGAATGAATTTTTCACGCACAAACCATCGTATAAAGCGCAGCGCATTCAGCCCATGCGCCAGGATCATGATCATTAAAAATGATGCGCCGACGATCCCGTAATCAGCGAGCAATTGGAGGAACTCATTGTGCGCAAACTGTGGTTCTGAAAGCCACGTGGAAATCTTTTCAGAACGGTACTTGATGCCGCCAACATAGAACATACGCGCCCCTTCCCCCAGCAACGGAGCCTGCTGGAACTGCACCACAGCCGTGTCCCAAATACCAAAGCGGATGTCATCCGTCATGGAGTTATTGACCATTCGCTGACGCAGATACTCATCGTTCACTTTCCAGAGCACCGCGCCTGCCAATAAAATGAGAACCAATCCACCGCCTAGCAGGCTCCAGAAAAAGTGACGCTGAGTTTGCCAAACGATCCACAAAGCCAGCACCGTATAAACCAGCCCACCTGCAGCCAATCCCATGAGCGCCCCACGGCTCACCGTCAGAGACATGCCCACGGCCATGGCTACACTCATGAAGCCTAACCAAAGCTTTAACGCTGCACCACCACACCCGAAGCAAAGCCAGCCTAACGACAAAAAGAGCACAAAAGATAAGAACGCTCCAAGATGATTCGGATTCACAAAGAAACCGCCGATTCTTCCAGCCTCCGTGCCACGAAGAAAGATCGGTAAAATATGAAAACCCCAGTTTCCCGATAAGTGCACCGAACCCACCGCCAAATTCCCCAGCACCAGCACGAGCAGGCAGACGATCAGCGTAATCCGCCAGCGCGGATGACTGGCAGCCGTAACCGTTAGGACATAGGTCACCAGACAGCCAAGCAGGATCATCACGTCCTCTCGGGCATAAGCAGCCACTGGCGACATAATGGCACGTCCCAGGATGTAGGCTGAGAAAAGCAGAACCGTTGCCAAACAAACATCGCTAGGTGGAAACATCACGCGCAAACGCCATTTCAGCGTCGCCAGGAGTCCGGCGATGCCGAGTAGGGCCGCACCTGGCCAAAAGAACAAAAGACGAGTCTCTGTTCCCAGCACGCCAGTGACCAGGAGTGCCAAAATAAAGACAACCAGTGCCGCAGTTTGCATCATCCTCACGGACTACATGGCCCAGAGGAAATGTGCAAGTTCATGCAGCGACTTCCCATCACTGAAAATCAGGTCTTACTTGTGCCCTCTGATTCTCTTGGCATATCCCATTCTCCCATGCGTCTCATCTCACTCACGGTTCGAAACTACCGTGCCCACCGCGAACAGCGCGTGGAGTTCGATGCTGAGCGCACACTGATCGGCGGGCCTAATGAATCGGGCAAAAGCACGCTCATGGAAGCGGCACACCGAGCGCTTTTTTTGAAAGCTAAGGGCAAGACCGAGCTGCATCAGAGCATGAACTCTATCACGCATCCCGGACATCCCGAGGTGGAACTCGAGTTCACCCTCCATGGGCAGCGGTATCAAATTCATAAAATTTTCAGTGGAGCGAAGGGTGTCACCAAGCTCACCCAATCAGGAGGCAAAACCTGGTTGGACATCGAAGCTGAGGAAACTCTCTCCGGCCTGCTAGGCACTGAGCCACTCGGCGGCGCTGGAGCAGCCAACAAAATCCGTGCCCTCTGGGCCCACCTCTGGATCTGGCAGGGCGACTCAGGTGCCGATCCTATGGAACATGCGAACGCAGAGCGTAGCACGCTCATGCAGCGCCTACAGACCCACGGCGGCGCTGCCGTGATGCAGTCTGAGCTGGACGCTCGCGTGATCGAGCAGATCTCCAACCAGGTGAACGAACTCTTCACCCTAGCTGGAGAAGCCCGCGCGAATACTGAGCTCTCACGGTCCCGTGCCGCTGAAAAAGAAGCACTCGAAGCAGAAAGCGCGGCTCATGCCACTTTAGCCAAACTTCAGCAAACCGTGCGCGACCATGAGCAGGCGACATCCGACCTGGCGGCTGCGGAAAAAACACTCGCCGGCATTACCTCTGAGCAGGATGAGCTAGAGGCACGTCACAGCGCCGCCAGCCAATTGAAGCGCGATCAGGAAGACCAGATCCGGCACCTCCAAGAAGCCCAGCGTGCGCACGACGCCCTGCTGACTGCCCACCGAAACTTACTCGGACTCCAAACTAAGCTATCAGACCTACGTACCCATCAAGCACCGCGTCAGGCAGAGCTGGAGCGGATTCAGGCCGCGGAAACCCATGCCAGAAGCGAAGTCGAAACCGCCGGACAACAGGCGCGCTCAGCTGAAGAAACTCTACAAACTGCCCGCGCCCAGCATGACCTGCATCAGGCCCAGGTGCTCCTAGTCAGCAAACAAGCAGACCATGCCCGACTGCTCACCCGCGCCGCAAAACTCGCCTCACTGAGGGACAATCAAAGCGCGTTGGAAAGAGAGCTAGCAGAACTGCCATTGGTCGATGCCAACACGCTGCGCACGCTCCAAGGTCGAGAGCGCGATGCTGCAAACGCTCAAGCCACCCTCAAAGGCATGGCTACGGGCTTAGAGATCCTTAGCTCAGACCTCGACGTGTTGCTTAATGGGGCAAAAATCCCCGCGGGCAAGGCCGTCATCGTCACTGAGGATAGTGAGATCCAGATCGGCACTGGCACCCAGCTCCGCATACGTCCCGGCGGTGGCACTTCACTGGCAGAAGCACGGCGACTCGCTGATGAGGCCCTTCACAGTCTTCAGCAGAGTTTGCAAAAGATCGGCATCCAAACCTTTGCCGAAGCTGCCACCATCCAGACCCAGCGGCTACAGCTACAATCTCAACTCAAAGCCTTGCAGGCCGAGATGAACGGTCTCGGTGCAGACAACCTTCAATCTGAGTTACAAGCAACAGAGCGAGACCTTAGTGCCTGTTCAGCCGAGGTGAAACGCCGCATGGCTGCCCTGCCCCACGGCGATGCTCAGCCAGTCCACAGGCCTGAAGATCTGAGGAAGGCCGAAGCTCACCATCAAACTGCCCGCACCACGCATGACGCCACACTAAAGCGTCACAAAGAAACCATCGCCTCCCTGAATCAAAGACAGGAAACCTTCCGGCTTGAAGAAGAGGAGATCCGCACGCTTGAGTTAAGATTGGCCCTTTTGACGGAACAACACGGCACCGAAGCACAGCGCAACAGCGCCCTCCAATCTGCCCAGGCCGAAGTCGGCACTCAACAGGCCAAACTAAACACCATCGATCAAAAGCTCGCTGAACTACAGCCTGACCAGATCACGGCTGATCGTGAGCGCCTCTTACGAGTGTCCAAGATGCAGAATGCCAAACGTGAAAATGCCCTCGCTCAGCTTACCAGTGCGGCCGCCCTGCTGCGCCAGGATGGCAGCTTTGACCCCGTCGCAGCAGTCACTCTAGCCAAGGCACGCACCCAGTCTGCCCAGGAGCAGCGCGCGGGGATCGAGCGCCGTTCCTCGGCTCTTCAGCTGCTGCATCAGCTTTTCCAGCAGGAGCAGCAGCAGCTTGCCGATCAATTCACCCGCCCGCTTGCCGAGCGCGTCTCCCTCTATCTCCAGCGCCTCTTTGGCCCAGAGGCTCAGGTCAGCGTCGTCATGGACGGCACGGAGTTTGGCAAATTAACCCTTACTCGCGGCAGCCGAGGTGCGCTAGACTTCCACACCCTCAGTGGGGGTGCCAGGGAACAAGTCGCCGCGGCTTTCCGCCTAGCCATGGCTGAAATCCTGGCTGAAGCGCAAGATGGCTGCCTGCCCATGATATTCGATGACGCCTTTGCCCACTCCGACCCTGCCCGCGTTCAGGCTCTCCAGCGCATGTTGGATTTAGGTGCTTCACGCGGCCTTCAGATCATCGTTCTCACATGCAATCCAGGAGATTACACCGCCCTCGGTGCGCGCGAGTTGATTCTCACCCATCATGTCTGAAACAGCCGCCCATACCCATTGCCCCATCGTGCATCAGGACCGGTTCATCATCGTGGTGAACAAACCCGCTGGCGTCCTCTCCCACCCAAATTCGGCTAAGATCGCCCCCAAGATCCGCTGTGCCTTTGAAGGCCGCTACGATCTCGATCAAAAATGCTTCGATAGCCCCGCAGGCAAAGTCTGGCTGATTCATCGGCTCGATCAAGATACCTCCGGTGTCCTGCTAGCCGCCCTCGACGAACGCACCGCTGAAAAATGCCGCGCCTTGTTTGAAGCAGATGCCGTTAAAAAGCACTACCTCGCCTTCATCCGTGGCTGCCCACCGCCGCAGGACACCTGGCTGGATCACCTCAGCATCACCAAAGCCGCAGGCCGCGTCCGCACCAGCGTGCTCAAAGGCAGACCCTCGAATGCTGAAATGCGCTATCAGCTCCTCGGCCACCATGTCGGTCATCGCTTATCGCTCATCGATATCGCCCTCATCACGGGTCGCACGCACCAGATCCGAGTCCAGTCCGCCTCTCGTCAGCATCCTCTGGCTGGAGACGACGTCTATGGCGACTTCGATCTGAACCGCCGCCTACGTCAGCAGATCGGTTTAAAACGCTTGGCCCTGCACGCCCGGCAGCTCACCTTTAAGCACCCCGCCTCCGGCTACCAAACCACGCTCACAGCCCCGCTGCCCGCCGATTTAGCAGCCGTAGCACAAGCATTAGAATTTCAGATCGTTTGAAAAACTAGGGTGTGCCGATTTGAATCAGTGTTGGTCGTATATCACACACACTTTGTCGTGGTCAAAAGTGAACGAATCTTCTTATCATCGTCTCATGCGTCTCGAAAACAAAATCATCCTCATCACAGGCAGTGTCACCGGCATCGGCAAGGCCATCGCCAAGCGCTGTGTCGCGGAGGGTGCGAAGGTGGTCATTCATGGGCTGGAGGCCGATCTTGGCCGTGAAACACTCGCAGAACTCGGCGCGGACAAAGCAGTGCTCGTGCTCCAAGACCTCGCCGATGCAGACGCGCCACAAAGGCTTGTCCAAACAGCCATTCAGACCTTCGGGAAGCTTGATGCGGTCGTCAATAACGCAGCTCAAGTGGGTGTCGGCAACATTCATGATACAGATGGCCCATGGTTCCGTCGGATGCTTGAAATCAACTGCGTGGTGCCCTACCTGATCACACGAGCGGCACTGCCAGAGCTCGAAAAAACCCGTGGCAACATCATCAACATCGGCAGTGTGAATGCTTACAGTGGCGAGCCGAATCTCATGCCCTACAGCGTCTCCAAAGGCGCGCTCATGACGCTCACTCGCAATCTCGGCGATACACTGATGCGGGAAAACGGCGTGCGCGTGAACCAGATCAATCCCGGCTGGGTGCTCACTGAAAACGAGGCCAAGCGCAAACGCGAACACGGCCTCAAAGACGACTGGTATGCCGATCTGCCCAAGGTCTATGCCCCAGCTGGTCGCATCCTCTGGCCGGATGAAATCGCCGCCTGCGCCGCCTGGCTGCTGGCGGATGAATGCGGCCCGATCAGTGGTCAGGTCTTCGACTTAGAACAGCACCCATTCATCGGCCGCAATCCACCAAAGGATGCGAGCACGATTCCGACGAAGTGATTTCCATACTCCACCACTCCAACCGCATGCCTAAACTCGCCGCCTTCCCAAAAGCCTTCATGGTCGCCCTTTGCAAAGAAGGGACGATGACCGTCTCCGAATGGATCAAGCTTGCCTCCACGCTCGATGTGCAGGGCCTCGAATGGTATGCAGGTTTCCTGGAGATGGCCGATGAGAAAAACTGGTCACGCTTTCGCAAGGAAGTCGAGGACACCGGCAAAGTGATCCCGATGATGTGCTGCTCCCCCGACTTCACACACCCCGACGCGGCTTTCCGCGAGAAGGAGATCGCCAAACAGAAACACTGGATCGATATGACCCACACGCTCGGCGGCAGCTACTGCCGCGTGCTCAGCGGTCAGCGCCGACCTGAATTGACGCTGGATGAAGGTGTCAAGTTGGCCGCCGATTCGATTTACGCCTGCCTGCCGTATGCGCAGGAGCGCGGCATCACGCTGATCATCGAAAACCACTACAAAGACGACTTCTGGGACTATCCCGAGTTCGCTCAGAAGATGGATGTCTTCTGCAAGCTCGTCGATGCCGTGAACCATCCGAACTTCGGCGTGAACTACGACCCCTCAAATACCTACCTCGCTGGCGAAGATCCCATCGAGCTGCTCAAACGCGTCTCGCACCGCGTCGTTACCATGCACGCCAGTGACCGCTATCTCGCCGAGGGGACCATCGAAGACCTACGCAAGGAAGAAGGCGGCGCGCAAGGCTACGCCAAACGCCTCCGCCACGGCGAGATCGGCAAGGGTCTTAACGACTACGACGCCATCTTCACCGAACTCAAAAGCAAAGGCTTCGATAACTGGATCAGCATCGAAGACGGCGTCGATGGCATGGAGCAGCTAGCGAGGAGCGTGGAATTTTTGAAAAAGAAGATCGCGCAGCATTGGAGCTAAAGAGCACCGCGACTTTCTAGGTTCAGAAGCGTTTAACAAACTCAACATGACCATGAAAGCGCTCCTGCATCTCCTGTTGATCACCACGCTATCACAGGCGGCGGAACCCACGCCCCGTGCGTCCTATTACAAGGAAGGCGATATTCATATCACTATGCTCGGCCAGCCGGAGACAAAAGTGATCACCAGCGGACACTGAGATTTCAAGGCGTCGTGGTCGATCACGGGATCTCCAGATTCATCACGCCGACCTTCGAATCCATGAGCACGATATTTCTCTGCGAAAGGACGCCGTAGCAAAGATGGCCCGCCTGGATGCCCTTCGTCTCACGGTGCGTTTCATTTGGAGTTCTTGGTGTCTGCTTGCGGCATCTTCGGTCATGGAAGGGTCCGCAAAAACGCCACCAAGTCGGCGAGTTGCTGGTCAGAGAAGCCACCGGCGAGCGGTAGCATGACGGATTTTCCGGCGATGTAGCCGGCGCTCTTGATGTCCGTCACAGGGATCACCTGCAGCACGCCGCCCATGAGGAGGACGCTGATGTCTTTGGCAGACTCGGACTTCTTGAAGCCTTCGATGCGCTGGCCGGTCTTTGTTTCGATTCGGAAGAGGCGGAAGACTTGCTCAACGGCGGCATCAGGGGCGAGGATGGAGGTGAGCAAGCCCTCCATGTCGCGCTTCGACGAACCGTCGAGTGGCGGGCCAAGCGAAACGCCCTTGCCGCCAATGACGTGGCAGGACATGCAGGTGCCTTCAAACAAGGGACGTCCTGCAGCAGCGTTGGCCTTTGGCAGCAGCGCGGTCACCGCGGCGATGCGGGCTTGCAGCTTGGTTTGTTCGTCGGCAGTGGGTGCTGGGGCCGTGCCGATGACTTTGTCCCACTTTGATTCCAAGAGCTGCGCGGCGGGCGATTTGGTTTCCGCCAGCGAGAGCAAGAAGTCTTGGAAGGCTCGCTCATAACTGCCGCCAAGGGCGAGGTAGTTGCCGTTCCAGCCTTTGATCTCGTCCTTCGGCGCTGGCGTGGCACTCCACTGTTTCAACCAGGCAATGTGGTTGGCATTCACCGGCCCGGCGGCGCGTCGGAAGTAGCGCAGCACCTCGTAGCGGACGGTCCACTGCGTCTCGGAGGCGAGCGACTGGAGCAGCTCGAAGGCCTTATCCTCCGCCACCTTCAAGGTGCTGAGCGCGCGCACAGCCTCGCGGCGGAGATCAGTGGAAGGGGCACTGAGCAGCGTCTTCCACAGGGCGGCGTCAAAGTGGCCAAGTTCTTCCAGCGACCACAGAGCATGAATGCGGGCGTCATCAGCAGCTTGCCCATCAGCGGCGAGTTTCGAGAGCGCGGGAATGAGTTCCTTCGCGTTCCGCTCGCCGATCTGATGCCACGCGGCGCGCATCTCCCAAGTGCTTGCGGCTTGCAGATGCGCGGGTAGCTCGGCGCTGGGCACCTTGGTCAGGTCAGCCGTTTGGCGCTGCTCTTGTGAGCTATGGCGCACGCGCCAAACACGACCGTGATCTTTGTCGCGGGCGGGATGGTCGCGTGGGATTTCGTTGTGCGAGATGATGCGGTTATACCAGTCGGTGATGTAAAGGCATCCATCAGGACCGAAGGTGATCGCCACTGGTCGGAACATCGTGTCACTGCAGGAAACCAGGTCGCCGCGTTTCTCAAAGCTCCACACGCCACGCTCATCGAGCTTTGCGGAAACAGCGTGGATTTTGCCAAGGATGGGATTCGCGATGTAGAGCAGTCCGTGCCATGGCGCTGGAAAACTGCCGCTGAGGTCATCACAGATCGCCAGGCCTGAGAAGCCCGTGCCGCCCAGGTTCAGCTCCCAGGCCGTGGGTGGGTGCATCGGCGCATTCGGATGCAGCCGCATGGAAATGTAGGCCGGATAACTGGAATCCTCCTCGAACGGCACCACGCTGTAGCCAAGATCATTGGCCTCGTGAATGAACACGCGCCCAGTGCGGCCAAGACCCCAGGCCCAGATATTGTTCAGCCCCGCGCTGAGGATGCGGGTGTCCGTGCCGTCGGGGGCCGTCGAAGCGACGAGCGTGCGATTGAAAACCAAGGATGTGCCGGAGGCATCGGTCATCGTGCCGCGATTCAACAGCCCTTGCGAAAACAACACTCGCCCGCCCGGCACCCACGTGAGCTGATGCGGCAGCGTGTGCGTGTCCTGCGTGCCAAAACCCTGCATTAACAGGCGTCGCTCGTCTCCGCGACTGTCGCCATCCTTGTCATCGAGAAAGAAGATCTCCGGCCCCTGCGCGACATACACTCCGCGACCACGCGGCAGCAATGAAAGCGGCATCACCATTCCATCTGCAAACACACGCGGCGTCTGCGGCGAGCGTGCCGTGGGCGTATCAAACACCACGATGCGGTCTTTGCCGGGTCGCTTCCAAATCTCGGGATCATTGTCGCAGGGATACATCGTCGCTGTGGCCGACCACATGCGGCCAGCGTCGTCAAAGGCGACCATCGTCGGCTTCGGCAGCCCCGTTTCCTCACTGGCGACGAGTTCGACGCTGAAGCCTTCCGGCAGCGTGAAACGCTTTTGCTGCTCCGTCGCACTGAGTGCCTGCACGGATTCGTTGTTGTAGCCCATGGCTCGTGCGGGTGCCTCCGGGCTCTTGGGTGGCGTTTGAATCAAGGATTTTGCCGCCGCCACCACGTCTGCTTGTTCACCGGCGACGAGCACCACATAATCAAGGCCGAGCATGTAGCTCTTGCGCGCCGCAGGATTCGCACCGCGCACCACCAAGCGCAGCACCTGATCGCCTGATTTCAGCTCCAGGCGGGGCCCCAGCGGCAAGGTGCCAGTGTGGACCACCGCAGGGTTGTAGAGATCGAGCTTTTCGAGCAAGAGCTGATCATTCAGCCAAACGTCGAAGATGCCGTAATCGAGCGCTTGGGTGAAACCCGCGCCGAGGTGGTAAACTCCCGCCTGGGTAATGGGGAGAGTCAGTTCCAGCGCATCTTCGGGCTTGGCTCCAGTCCACCAGAGATGCGCTGAGCCACTCCATGAACCCTGCTTGTAACGGCGCAAATCCTGGGGCTTTGCCTGACCGCTGACCTTGTGCACCGCGAGCTTTTCACCCTCCAGTAAAGTAGGGACGTTTTGCCCTGCGACGCTAAGGGTGAGAAGCGGCAGGAGAAAGAGAATGAGCCATGAATGGGTGGGCATAATCGGCGGAGTCGGCGTGTGAAGCAGGTGTTACAGCGGCAGGTTGAAGTCGAAGACCACCACGCGCTCAAGACATGGCACGACGATCGCCTTCACCTCCTCATGAATCGGATGCGGCAGATATTCATCCCGCGCCTGTGGGCTGGCGAAGGTCATGATGAAGCCGTGGGTGAACCCGTCGTTCAGGCCCTCGCCGGAGTCGTAGGGGCCGTGATTGAAATCCAGCAGACCCGGAATGCGCCCGACCATGCTCGACATGGAGGCAAAACACTCGTCGATCTGTTCCGGAGTGATGTGGGCTTTGAATTGGAAGCAGCCGTAATGTTTGACCTGGGGCATAGCGATGGTGGAGTCGGTGGTTTGCGGGACAATCGGGAAGGAAGGAGACACACCTCTAGCCCCTGCCCCACTCCAAGTGAAGTCGCCGACACACACCAGCAGGTGACGAAAACGCACACCGGTCACAAGCCGTGCTCATCGCTTCTCCCGACCTCGCGCGAGTGGTTCACAGAGACTCAGCGAGTGCTTTCCGCGTGACCTTGGTCACTCCTGAGCTTCAGCGGCACCGACCGCCCAGATTCGCACATTGGCCGTTGATCCTGGCTTTGCTTGGCTGCCTGCGAACTCGATGCGCACGCGGTGCTGACCGGCAGGCAAGTCCTCGGCCAGCGGCAATCGGTTGGGACTTTTTTTCAAAGGCTGGGCCTTGCCGCCGTCGATGGAGAACGTGGCCAAGCGTTCTGCTTCCTCATCGATATCGTAGCCCACAAAGAGCAGCTTACCCGCGAAACCAAACTCGATGCTGCCATCGGTCGCAGCAGGGCTTTCCCACTTGGTGTGGTCCGCGTTTTGGGTCCAGCCGCTGTTTTGCGTGGGCTTCAAGTCGGTGCCTTGCGCATAGCGACAGTTGGCGAAGAGATCGGTGATCATCGGCGCGGGTAGATCTGTCTTCGCAGTCACGTTGGCGCTCGATTCGGGCTTGGCATTCACGTCCTTGAGCAGCGCGATCAAGAGCTCGGAGGCAAGGATGTGCCCGGTATCGTTCGGATGCACCACATCGGCATACATCGTCTCCCACACCGCGCGACCGCTATCAATCTCCGGCCACCAGGCATCGCGGAAACTGACCATCGGCAGATCATAATGACGACCGAGCATGTGCTGCTTCTCCTGGGCGTTCTCGCCCTTCCGCTGCATGAAGAACAGCTGCACCAGGGCTGGCTGCTGCGGCTCGCGAAGAATCTGCCGCAGCACGCCCTCGTAGCTGCCCCAGAACATCGGCACCGGATGATTGTCGTTCACCGCATACTCGACAATGACCAGGTCCGGCTTCTTGCTCAGCACATCCCGTTGCACTCGCATGGCCCCATAGAGCGAGTTCGTGCCGCCGATGCCTGCATTGACAAAGCGCACCTTCGCCTTGGGAAAGGTCTGCGTGAACCAATCCGCGACTCTCGCGATGTAGCGATTCTTCGGGTCCTTTGTCTGCAACCCACCCGCCGTGATCGATCCCCCGATCGCCGCCACGCAGATCTCCTCCCCACGCCGCGCCTTCGCCATCACTGCTGCCAATCGGCTCACATTTCCAAGGGAGACAAGGCCTCGCTGCCTGATGGATGGCGTGGTCACCGGTGACTCCGCATGAACCAAGGTGGTCTGTTGACACAAGATGCCGGTTAAAAGGGCAAGGCAAAGAGGTAAGATGTTGTTCATC
This sequence comes from Verrucomicrobiaceae bacterium, assembly GCA_027489965.1. GTDB lineage: Bacteria > Verrucomicrobiota > Verrucomicrobiia > Verrucomicrobiales > Verrucomicrobiaceae > Prosthecobacter. The sequence continues at coordinate 689 of JAIXZA010000122.1, read as the reverse complement.
GGGACAAGAGCATGGACGCAGAGGCATCGAACCCCATGAAGGCCGGTTCATTGCCTCGCCCCACTCCTTAGCAGCCCGCTGACGAAAATCTACCTCCGCCCATTTAGAATCATCTCACTCAGCTTCTGGCGCATGGCTTCCAGGTCGGGATCGACAAAGCCCGAGCAAAGCGTTGCCCGCAGCTCATCGAGACGCTTCAACATGCCTGAATTGTTACCACTCGAAGCTTGAAAAGCGCGGGCATCTGGCCTTGCCTACGCTTCCATGAAAACCACACTCCTTCTACTCTCCCTTTTCTCCCTGCTTGCTCCTTCCTTGAGGGCGGATGATGACACACCCGTGCCGCCGGAGATGCAGAAGCTGGTGGAGACCATGGTGGGGGCGCTCAAAGGGAATGATGACACGGCTCTGAGTGCCTGCTGGCATTCTGCCGAGGTGCTGGGCAAGGTGAAAGCCGCCCAGGCAACGGCGGAAGCCTCCACCTCACCGACCGAAGTCGATGCGGCGAAGGAGCAAGAAAAGGAGATCAAAAAGCAGACGCGGAATCTGCAGGTCACCGTGGCACGTGCTGGCTTGGTGCGTGGGTTGATCACCAAGTATTTCGGCGAACTGGGCCAGCTCACGCTGACGAGCGTGGAGGTCAGTGAGGACGAGGATGCTTCGCCGGACACCCCGCGCTTTGATGGCAT
>JAIXZA010000111.1 GCA_027489965.1 Verrucomicrobiaceae bacterium | reverse complement strand
GGGGGGGGGGGGGGGGGGGTAAGGAATCTTTTTAGAAAGGGGGCGGGGCCGTAGGTTACCGCGTCTCGACGCTCTGTTTCTCCGCAAGTTTGCCGTTTTTTTCCTGCAATTTGACAGCGCGCTCCGAAGGTGGAACCAGCGCAAAGCCAAAAGATCGCATCTCTCCGGATCGAACGGAAGCTTCTCTCGGATCTGAACCCGCACCCTCGCAATCCGAGGGTGCATGCCAAACCGGGCAGCCCGGAATGGGAGGCGCTCCGTGCCAGCTTGGGGCACGATTATTTTGATCCGTTGGTTTGGAATCAACGCAACGGCTTTCTGGTTTCCGGTCATTTCCGCCACAAGGTCCTGACCGCTTCAGGATTCACGCACGCTGACGTTTCGGTCGTGGACTACGACGACGCCACTCACCTCGCACGACTTGTTGCAGCAAATCAATTGTTGGGAGAATGGGAGGAATCGCTCCTCGCCTCTCTTGCGGAGGAAATCAATAAAGCCGGTCTGTCCGCCGGGCTGGCGGGGTGGAGCGAGAAAGACCTCGCGGCCCTGATCGAGGGGCCGTCCGTAGAGGACGACACTCACACCGTCGTCGAAATCGTCTCGGCGGCAGATGACCTCGCAAAAAAATGGAACGTCGCTCCGGGTGATCTTTTCCGGGCCGGCTCACAAATTCTCTTGTGCGCAGATTGCACCCGTCCCGAAAACTGGGCTCGCCTTCTCGGAAGTGAGAAGGCGGACATGCTCTGGACCGACCCGCCATACAACGTCGCCTACGACGCCCGGCGAATCGATCGAGAGTCCGGAGCCGCCGTGGAGTCCAGCACAATGCAAAACGACGACCTAAGCCCGGAGGCCTACGTCGCTTTGCTCAACGGTGCGTTTTCATCCGTCGCCGAGCGCCTGAAACCCGGCGCGGCATTTTACGTAGCCCACGCTGAAAGCTCCGGACTTGCGGTCCGCAAAGCATTGATGGACGCCGGGCTGAATGTGACTCAGTGCCTCGTGTGGGTTAAAAACTCTTTCACCCTCGGTCGCCAGGACTACCAGTGGCAGCACGAGCCGATCCTTTACGGATGGAAGCCGGGCGCGGCGCACTACTGGCAAGGAGGATTTTCTCAATCGACAGTGATCGATGACGAGCCACGTCTCGAAAAAATGAGCAAAGAGGAACTGCTCGCCCATGCGCGGCAGCTCAGAAATGACCGTCAAACAACGGTCGTGCGGGAAGCCCGAGGAACGGGAGACCTGCATCCCACCATCAAACCTCTTCCCCTTGTCGCTCGTCAGATTTGGAATTCGAGTCAGCGCGGCGATCTCATCGTCGAACCCTTCGGCGGATCCGGCACCACGCTGATCGCGGCAGAGCAAACAGGGCGGCGTGGAGCGGCGACGGAAATTGATCCGAAATTTTGCGCGGTCATTTTGGAACGCATGACGCTCGCCGGACTGAAGGTCGAGAAGGTCAGCCATGAATCCTGCTGATATTGAGCGCATCCCACTCGAGACGGACATCGAAGCCGCAGCGGCCTGGCTAGACCAGCCGCGCGCCGAGCCGCAATTCGCACTGGCAAGCAATCGCTTCCACGTTAAAAAAGCAAAAGCGGAACAGGCAAAAAAACGCAGAGGCATCAAATCGCTCATCAAGCCCGAGAACGCGCTGTGCGTTCTCGATCATTTACCTGCCGAGCCAAACGATCGCTGCCACATTTTGCTGCGCGGAGATTTTGTGCTCTGCGATCTGATCCCATTGCTTGTGGCAAAAGGCGGAGGAGTCAGTCAGATGCACATCGCCACTCTAGGTCTGAGCTTGGCAAATGCCGATACGCTGGCCGCTCTTGTGGAATCGGGCTCCGTGGATTCGCTGACGCTCGTGGTCAGCCACTACTTCCAGCAAGTGGACAAAGCGACGGTTTTTCTTGCCGTCGAAAACCGGCTCAAAGGCCGAGCCCGAATGATCGTGACCAGGTGTCACGCAAAAGTCATCTGCATGGCAACTCGCAGCGGGCGGAACTACGTCATCGAAGGCAGCGCGAATCTCAGATCGAGCGACAACATCGAACAAATCCTCATCACGGACGACGCCGAGACCCGCGCCTTCCACGTTGGGTGGATTGAGGATCTGGCATGATGGACCCGCAAGTATCTCCCGACCTCGCGCGAAAAGTCCTCGCCGCCGATCTTCGCAATGCCATCAAGGAAGTCAGCGACGGCAGCAAGCTGGCCGCGCCTCATCGGAAAACCATGGAGGGCATCGCGCTCACTCCCGAGATGGCGGCCCAGCAACGAGCGTTGTCGTTGCTCCAAAAATACTGCGACGGGCACGAACTGAAACCTTCCCAGTGGGAGGAGGTGCGCGCCACCCATCCCGGTTTTGCCACGGTGCATCCACCGGTGGAGCAGCCTCCTGTTTTGGAACCGGAAGAATCAAAAGCGGAGTGGAAGCCGAAACTCACCAAAGCTGACGAAACGCTGTATCAGGAAATCTACAAAAAAAACTGGCGCACGATCCGATGCTGGATCACGCGCGGCGAAGAAAACGGCGACCCGTGCCCTTTGAATGATCCTGTGAAAATGCTCGATTGGTGGGGGCGAAACATGAAGTGGCGAGTGCCCGCTGAGATTGAGGCCGCCGCAGTTTCAGCGAGCAAGGCGCTTCCCGCTGAGCCTGAGATTGAGCAACCCCGGGAGCCGACATTACCCGTCGCCTCTGATCCCGCCGGGCCGCCCGCCGTCCCGCCCCTGCCATCAGGACAAAAAATCGACATCCGCGAATTTGATCCTGAAGAAGGTGACCGCCTCCACGAGCTCAAGCAGCTTCAGGTTGCGAAGTTTAGCCAGCTTCGGGAAGCGTTGCTCGCGGGCAACGACGCGACCTCGCTCGAGACAAAATATTTTCGACTCACGGAGACGATTGATAAAATCGAAAGCCGAGCCGTTGAACGCATGAGAAAGCGCGGCCAATTTCTGCTCCGCGTAGACGTCGAGCGCGAACTGGCCGGCGCGGCGGAACTCCTCCGGCAAAGCCGCGATGCGATGACCCGCCGCGTGTTGGAAAGCTGCTCTTCATTGTCGGCGGAACAGCGGATCGAGGTGGCGACCGCGATCGATCGGGCTAGGGCGACGGAGGAGCGAATGCTCTGCCGTCTCGACACTTTGAGCACAACGGACCTAATGCATGAGATGCGCGCTTGACATTGATTGGAACCGTTCGCTCGTCGCCGCTGCGATTAGCCGAGCCTTCACGCCTCCGCCAGACAAGCCGATCTGGTACTGGGCGGATGAAGTCGTGTTGCTCAAAAACGAGGACGCGGCGGAGCCTGGGCCCTACCGATCGAGCAAGACTCCGTGGACTCGCCGGATTCAGGACCTGATTCGCGTCCCTCAAATGTGGGTGTGGAGTTGGAAGCTGAACTGCTGGGTGCCGGTTCCCGTCAGCGAAGTGGACGTCCGAAAATCCTCGCAGTCCGGTTTCTCGGAAGCGTGCCTCAACGGGATCCGCTGGGTCGTCACCTATCGCCCTCGCAACTGCATCTACGCCATCGACTCCGCCGATGAGGCAAAAAAAATCGCGCGTCGATTGCTGCGATCTTTCCAGTATCTCGACCGTTCCATTTTCACCGGAGACCCTGATGATCTCAAGATCCTCGAGTTTCAGCTGCGGGGAATGGAGTTACTTTTCTACGGTTCCTTTTCGTCTGGCAAGTTCGCCAACAAACAAGCCCCGCTCACGTTCTCGGACGAGGTGGAAGAGCACGGCAAATTCATTCTCGGCGATCTGGCATCCAGAAAAAAAACGAGCACAGGTGGACTTCAGGTGAACCTTTCCAAGCCAAAGCTCAAAGGGGGGCCGATTGATCAGGCGTTTGAGTCCGGCAATCAAGAGGAGTTCTTTGTCCCGTGCCCGCATTGCAATCACCGGCAGTTTCTCACGTTCTTTCCCGAGGAGCGCGAAGTGCCGTTTCACGATTACAATGACCTGCTCACTTTGGAGGACGGGACACAGATGCCCCGCCCCCTGCCTCTCGGGGAAATGCGCAAGCTGAAAACGGGCCGCTTCGTTTTCGAACACTGCAAAAACCTGCTCGGGAAATGGGACCGCCTCAGGGTTTTGAATGAGACCTACTACGAATGCGCCAGCTGCCAGCAACCGATCGAAGAGCATCACAAGCGATGGATGATTGATCGAGGGCTCTGGCTGCCCACAGTCATTGACGCGGCTCCCGGCATTGTGTCTCAGCAAATGAGCGACTTCTACTCGGAAGATTCGCTCTCGACCTGGGGCCGGATCGCGAACGAATACATCGAGTCGAAGCACTCGGAAAACATCCAGAAGCTTCAAGAGTTCTACAACCACCGATGCGGAAAACCGTGGGCTGAGGAAGCCAACGCGGTCGTCGCGGCGGACATCAAAACGAACCTCGCTGGTCGCTCTCTCTGGTTCGTCGACGCGCCGAATACCTCCGGCCAGATCGTGAGGAATATTTATTCCGACGAGGCCAGCGCCGCCCGTTTGTCCGAGGCGGCATCGCTGCGCGGGGCGGAGTCGCCCGTCATCCATTCGGTGTGCCCGGCCTATTCTCGCGGCACTGTTCCGTGGGATCCTTACCGGAAGGACTCGAAATCCCACCCTACCCTTATCCTTGGATCGGACGTCGGAGGCAACTACGCGCGCTGGGTCGTCATCGCCCTGCATCCGAATTTACGCGACTCGGCCGTAATCGACTGGGGCGCGGAGTTGGACCCGGACGCGATTAGGGAAATCATGCTCACAAAGTCATGGCTCGTGCCTTCCACAGGGCTAGCCTGCAAAGCGCTCTCCGGATGGATCGATGCGCGCTATCGCCCGCAAGATGTCTATCGCGCTTGCATCGCCAGCCGAGGCTTTCTGGTTCCAACGAAAGGTCTCGGCGGCGCTGCGGCGATCAACGTCAAGCTCTGGTCCTACGTCCGCGTCCCCGGCTACAATTTCTCGGAGCTGCACTACAACGATCAGCGAGCGAAAGATGCGCTCTATCTTGACCGGCTGAAGCGCATGCGCAAGCGCCTGTGGTTCCCGTCCGACGTTCAAGACGACCCTCAATTTGTTTTCGAAATGTGCCAGGAGAAGCAAAAGCAGGACCGTCGCGGCTTCTGGATTTGGGATGACGAAGTCTCGAATAACCACTACGGCGACTCCGTCAAGGAGGCCATTCTCGGAACGGATTACATGCTCCGCCGCGCGGCGTAATTTGACACCCCTCGCTCATCGCGGCGTGGAGCAGCCTGGTAGCTCGCTGGGTTCATAACCCGGAGGTCGGTGGTTCAAATCCGCCCGCCGCAACCATCTCTTTTGACACTCCCCGTCCGTCACAATGGGAGCAGCTGATTTCATCGACGCGGTGGTGCATTACCGGACACTGTTCCGGACAAAGGAGGCGCTAGGCGCAGGAGACCCGCCAGACAAATGGTGGGCAGAACTGCAAAAGGTCGCTCCCACCGCGATGGATCCCGTGTTGGCCACGAGCGTGAACCTTGACGGCGGCGGCTTCGGTGGCGTCCAAAATTTCGACCAAATCCACAAGGTCCGCGCGCTGCACGCCGTGCGCTCCGAGTTGGATTCTTCCTACGTTAACCCTTACACCCGCCCGCTGCCCGCTTCGATTCGAGGCACGCGCATCGGGTCCGTCGTGCGCCTCGGACTATGATTGTCGACACCTCTGGCCGCCCGATTCGTTCCGCCTCAGCCTCTGGCTCTGGCATGCTCACTCACGCTTTTGAAGCCGCGAAGTCTTCCGGATATCGCGGCTTCTTCTGGTTCCCGACGCTCGACCCCGCCGAGCAAATGCCGGAATGGACCCGCGAGCAGATCGCGAAAAAAGCAAACTGGTGCTACAACCACATCGGCGCGGTGCGCGCCGTCATTGATGGCCTCGCTCTCGATGAGGTGGACACGGGCCTCTGGCCGAAACCATGGACCACCTCGCGTGCGTTCAACGCGGCGGTGAAGAGCCTCTGGACTCAGCAATGCGGGTTCCACAAATCCTTCGACTCCGCCGGGGAAAACAACTTCTACAGCGCGCAATATATGATCCGCCGCGAGATTCGTCTGCGTGGCGAACTCTTCGCGCAGAAGCTTCGCCCCGGTGACGGCGCTCTTTGTCCACAGCTGCACTTTATTCCGAGTTGGCAATGCCGGAATGCCGACACGCGACTCGACCAATCGCAGTGGACTGAGGGCCGCATGAACAACTCGCGCGGTCGCGCGATGAAATGGCGTTTCGTGGACAACAAGGATCGCGGCAGATTCAGCGATTCCAGTTCCGACGACGTCATCCACTTTCACGATCCGTTCCTCGTGGGGCAGCAACGAGGGCTCAGCACGCTCGCTCCGGTGGTTCGCAAGCTATTCAGCATCGACGACATTGAGCGCGCCGAGACGAGCGGTGTGCTTCTTCGCACGCGCCTCGCTTACGCCATCGAGCGAAAAGACAGCGGATCCTCCGAAGGCCCGCAAATCCTCCCGGGCACCGGCGAAGTCGAAGAGGTCGTGCAGGACGATGGATCGAAAATCTTTATGCAAAAAATCGTTGCCAGCGACGGCTCCGAAGTGGACGTCGCCGATCTCACGAATGGCAAAACGATCAAGGTCATCGAGTCGCAGAAATCCAGCGAGTCCGGCGGTTGGATCAAGACCCTGCTTTACGATGTCGCCCTCACGACGGGCTATCCTCCCGAGTATGTGTTTGACCATGCGGGAATGACGCAGGGCACGCTCGTCCGTCTCGTTCAGGCAAAAGTTCAGCGCGTGGTCAACACTGTCCGCGACTTCCAACTCATCATGCAGCTCCTCGAGGAGTGGTGGCCGTTCTGGCTCTGGCAGAACATCAAGTCCGGCAACCTGGATAACGTCCAAGGCGGCATCCCGGACAATTGGTGGTCCTACGTCGTCATTCGTCCGAAGGACATCACTGTTGATCCGAAGAGCGAAGGCCGACTCTACGACGAGCGCCTCGCCACCGGCAAAATGCCGATGGGTCTCTACGTCGGCATGATCTACGGGGAAGACGACGAGGAGATGGAGGATCAGATTATCCGCGAGGCCTACCGCCGCCGGGCGCGGAATGCCGAGATCGCCGCCGAACTCAACGCCACCCCGCTCCCGATCACCGACATCTTCCGCCCGCCCACCGGTTCGACCATGCCAATCAACGCCGAACCTCCGCCAGCCCCAGCCCAATAAACGCGTGTTTATTCAATTATGAAATCTCAATACCTCGACAAACTTCTCTCAAGCCCATGGAACATCGACAAGCTCCGTGGACGCACCCTGCTCTCCCACATCGCCGGGCTCCTGGTCCGCTCAGACCGCCCAGCGGAGGACGTCTTCGGCGACCCTCTTCCAAAGATGCAGGTCGTCGGTGACGTCGCAGTGATCCCGATTCGCGGGCTGGTTTCAATGGTCGTCCCCGATTGGATCAAAGAATATGGACTCAATCTCACGGACGCCAACGACATCGTCGAGGAGATCGATCAAGCCGTCGCCGATCCGAACGTCGCGGTCATCGTCCTCGATGTCGACAGCCCCGGCGGGCTCTCCATCGCGGGCGACAAAATGTTTGATGCCGTCGAGATCGCGCAAAAGAAAAAGCCCGTCTTCGGATGGGTCGCAGACGGCTGCGACGCCTGCTCTACAAGCTACGAAGCCATCGCCTCGTGCCAAGCCATCCTTGCCGGACCTTACGCCGCAGCGGTCGGATGCGTCGGCAGTTACATCGCCTATCTCGACGACTCAAAATACTGGGCAAATCTTGGAATCGAGTCTCGTGTCTTCCGCTCCGGAGAACTCAAGGGCCTTGGCGAAGACGGTCTCAGCGAAGCCCAGGCAGCCTACCTGCAAAGCCTCGCAGACTCCGCCGGAGCCGCCTTCCGCGCGCGAGTGAAAAAATACCGCACCGGCATCGAGGACGCGGACATGGAGGGCCAATGGTTCAGCGGCTCGGAAGCCGCGCGGAGAGGTTTCACGCACGGCACGGCAAAGGACATGTCCGCCGCTCTCGTGAAGTTCCGCCGCATGATTGAGTGAGCAATTCCTCGCGACGATGCGCTCATCTCTAAGACTTCCGTTTTCCCGCTTCTTGCCCCTTATCGGCTTTGCGGGTCTTCTTGCTTTCTCTCCCAACCTCCGCAGCGACGAATGCAAGGTAAATCGCTTTCTGCCACTCAGGAGGTCCGCTTCGACGAATCCAAGAATGGGCGGTCGTCACCGGGCATCCGAGGATGGCGGAAAGGCGCGTAGCGCCAAGGGCAAGGCAATCATTCCAAGTCATCCCCCGACCGTATCAGAAGAAAAAAAATGCGCAATGCGTAAAATAACGCTTGCAACGTGATACGCATTGCGTAAACTCATTCGCAATGAAACTGACGCAAAAACAAAAAGTAGCCGCAGCCTACCTGCAAGCCTACACCCGAGCAATGAAGGCCCTGAAGGACGTGGAAAACTCCATCCACGACAACCCTGCTCCGGATTCTGAAATTCAAATTGATTGGGCGCACGTCGGAGACATGAACCGCATCGCTTCCTCGCTCGAAGCTATTCTTCCAGAGAAAGCGCAATCGGAAGAAAAGCTCGCGGTGGCATTGCCGACACTTTGAAGCCGTGAAAACGCCAAAACATAAAACACGCGAATACCATCTCGTCTCAACAATCTCGTGCTTCCAAGCCATGCTCGCTGAGGGACCGCCATCATGGGAGCGCGACAGAAACGCCCGGTGCGAGCGGGAGATTCGTAAGGCCAGCGCGGAACTTGTGGAACTCATGGTGACGAAGCATCGCAAGGCCGTGAAGCTACTGGATAAACGGTGTGCGCGATACACGTCCGAGTGGCAGGCGCGGCAGGGCCGTAATTCAGCGACCACCGAGATCACCAGCCGCGAAGCAACTCCACCAAAGCCATGAAGGAATCAAACGTAAATCAAGCGAGCGACAAACCGCGTAGCGGTTTGGTGCATCGCGCTGGTAGGCCGTTCCCGCGTGACCACAAAGGAAAGGCCGTCCCGAGGGCGTGTCCGCTATGCTACGGCCACCTCCAAGATGAGGGGCACGGTTTATGGCAATGCGACGGCCTGGACGACGAACTGGAATGCTGCTCGTTCACACATATCGACGGCGAGCCTTATCGGCCTACCGACCGAGGTGACGGATCGCCCGACACTAACACTCAACCAACACGATAATGCCCCTGCCACCAAAAACCGCCGACAGCCCACTGATGGGCGATTCCGTCCACCGTCTGGTTCGGAGGCTTCGCCGCCAGCAAGGGATCGCCGCCAAGAAGCTTATCCCGTGGAGTGCATCCAAACCAACGCGGCGCGGCGTCTGGCTAGGCGCGAAATGGCAGAAGGCCGGATTCTACCACGTCCAACGCTACACCGGCGAGACGTGCAAATACCTGCGCTCCCAGCCCGATGAATACTGGTCTGGGCCATACGCAACTAGCGAAGAGTGGATGCGCTATGTCAGTCCTCCGAACGATCAAGAGGAGGCACGGCGGAAATGAGCGCGACTTCAAGTCAGACGTTGTCGCCGTTGGCTCACTCGCCTGTTCGGCAATTTCCGACTCAGCGCACAACCTCGGACTGCTTTTCGGCCTGTCTGTCTTGGATGCTTAGCCTTCCGCAAGAAGACGTACCTGACTTCACGGGACCCGATGAGGGAGGCTTCTATCGGCGTGTTGCTGACTGGTTGCGCCCCCGTGGACTGCGCATGATGCTCATCGGGTGGAATCACATGCCTGCTATGCTTGGAGGGCCGATAATTGCGCGAGGACTGTCTGAGCGCAATAAAGCTCACGCTGTCGTTTGGAATGACGACGGGCTCTTGCACGATCCGCACCCGAGCCGGGCTGGACTGGTCGGGGAACCGACACACGCGATGCTGATTATAGTTTTGCCGAACGCATTCTTCACCAATCCCTCACCCGCTACGGAGAAAAATAATGAGCAACCCTAAGTCCACATCGAAGTTAATACCTCCCGCCGAAAGTCCGGCTAGTGAGGGATTGGGTGCAAGAAATTGTTCGGCATCTGCTTTGCGGGCTGCGGAAAAACGCGGCTATGGAAAAGGCTACTTCGCGTGTAGGGGGCATAAGGCCGATCAAGTGCGAAAACTGGAGGCTGAAATCCGCGAACTCAAAGCAAAGCCTGCGGGGCATGATGAAGCCGTGGCGTATCTGCTCGAAACAGCGGAGGCAATGACGGCGGCGGCTCGAATGCTGATCCAGATACGGACTCCGGCTAATGATGTGCCGAACAAGTAAATGACCAATCCGCGCCCTTATGCATGGGCGCTGCTAGTGATTCATGACGAGGTATCTGCGGCAAAAACTTAAAGCGAAGAGCGAGCAAGGGCGTCGAATGGCCAACATTCGGTGGGAGAGAGATCGCGCGCGCAGATCGAGGCTGAGGGAGATGGAGAAGGCGCGGCGGCAGCGGCTGGTTGTCATTCTTCGCGACACGAGCACCGGCGAGGAGCGCGTCGTTCCCTACGGTCCCGAGATGTATTCTCGCCTGCGTTATTTGGCGGAATTTTGCGAGTGGTGAGCAATCTGGCGGCGGGTGGCGATTTGACAGACGGGCGCGTTTATGCGCAACCGCACATTCCAACACCTGAAGACCCTCGGCATTTTTTTCGCTCCTGAAAAAGGCGGCGAAACCAATCCTGGGGGTAAACCCACCCTTGAGCAACAGCTGGCGACCGCCAACTCGGAACTGACGAAAGCGACCGATTCGCTGAACGCGATCACCGTCGAGCGCGACAAATCCGCCGCTGATTTGGTTTCCGTCACAACGGAGCGCGACAATCTCAAGGCTCAGTTTGACCAGGCGACCACCTCCGCCGAGAGCCTTCGCAAAGAACTCGCGGACGCAAACTCGAAAGTGACTTCGATCACCGTCGAGCGGGATGCGGCGCAGAAGTCCCTCAACTCTACAAACGAGAACGTGACCCGTCTCGAAAAACTCTGCTCGCTCCGTGGCATCGATCCGAAGAGCGCAGTGCCACCAGAGGGTGAGCCTCAAAATCCTACTTCCACCTCGGAGTTTCAGGCGAAACTCGCCAGCGCAAAAAGCCAAGAAGATCGCGACCAGATTCTCTCCGAATTCAGCAAGGCGGCACGGGAGGGGAAAGTCTCCTGATTTGACACATCGCGAATCACAACCACCGCACGAAAAAGCTCACAAACAAATTAAAATGAAACTCCGCACCTTCTCATTCATCCTTCTCCCGATCTCCGCGCTCGCCATTGCAGTGGGCGGCAACTGGCCGCTCGCCGTCGTAGCCTTCTGGCTCGTCGGCGCGCTCTTGCTGCCTAGCTCGAAGAACGCTTACGACGCCACCTTCATCCTTCCTCTTCTCCTGAAGAAAATGATGGAGGCCTTCAAGTCGCGCCTTCCTCAGCTCAACTACTTCTCGATGGACGCCACCGCCGAGCGCGTCAAATACGGTCAGGAAGTCATCGCTCAGATGCCGCAAATCCCGACCGCCTTGGACCACGTCCCCGGCAACAGCCTCACGGCAAACTCGGTCGACATCAAGACGCTCTTCGACGACGTGAAGATGAAGATCAACAAATGCAAAAAGGTGATCCTCAAGGTGCCTACGTCGGACGCCGTCAAACTCGAACTCGACCCAGCGTTTCAAGAAGCCATCGCGAACGCAGGCTTCGCCCTCGCTGAGTCGGTCGTGACGGAAGCGCTCGCCTTCGTCAACCCGACCACCTTCACGAAGGAACTCGTCGAGCCGCTCGTCGAAGTCGACAAAGTCACGCTGAGCCGCGCTCGTGTTGCGATGAACCAAAGCAAAGCGGGAGACCGCCGCTTCGGCCTCGCCGGTTCGGATTTCATGAGTTCGCTCACAAACGATCCTCGCATCGCGTCCGGCGACTACTACGGCCAACGCGTCGACGGCAATCCTTACGTCACGCTCAACAACATCGAAGGCTTCCAGGCTGTCAGCGAATACGCTCAGTTCCCGACCGCCAACAACCTGCTCGCCTTCATGTTCGATCCCCGCGCATTGCTCATCGCCATCCGGCAGATGACCGACACGCTCGACATGGCCCGCCGCCTCGGCATCCCGGTTCCGATCCTCGATGAGACCCGCGTTGACCCGCAGACGGGCTTGTCCTTCACGTCCTACATGTGGATCGACACAGCGACGCACGACATCTACGCGGCCTTCGTGGTGATGTTCGGAGTCAGCGGCGGTCGCCTTGCCCTCGACGGCAGCGGCGATCAGGTCGCCGGAGCCGCAAACTCCGCCATCGATCGCAGCGGTCTGCGTATCGTCTCCGCCGCAACCGTCTAATTGCTCAGGTCATGATTCGCCTCGTCATTGGTTACAAAGCCTCCGCTTCCGAAGTCGTCTATTGCGGCGACTCCGGAGTGGACTGCCAAGCCGCCATTGATTCGAACTGGGAAAAGTTCGACCGGTTGGAGACAGGGGAACTCCCCGTCCTCCGCCGCGCGAGGCGCTCTCAGGCTCTGATTACTCCGCCTTCTTCAAATACCACCGACACGACTCCGGAGTCGCCGCAAGCTGCTGACGCGACGGCTTCACGAGGCAAAAAGAAATCATCCGTCCCTCCCGCGCCTGAGCAGCCAGCGGCGGGAGCGGGCGGAGATGAGGGGCCAGCCCTCGTTTGACTTCCAACACTCTCAAAGAAAACCAATCAAAATGAAAACCATCCTCGCTATCCTCGCCATCACCGCCGCCGTAACATTCAGCGCGCAAGCTCAGTTTTCCACGCAGCAGCTTTTCACTTCTGGAAACGCAAGCATTGCCTCCAGCGGCTCGACCAACATCCCGGCCAACGTCGCCGTGATTACGGCCCGCAAAAACTCCAACGTCGGAATTGAGGCAAGCTTCAAGCAAAGCGGGGCTTCGACGAACAACGTCGTCTTCAACTTCGCCCGCAGCCTTGACGGGGTGAACTACGAGACCACGCCAAGCGTCGTGATCACCGCTCCGGCCAACGGGACGAACTCCGTCGTTGCCGTCACGAACGTCAGCCTCGGCGCAGTCGGCGCTCTCAAGCTGCAAAGCATTTCCAACGGATCGGCTTCTACGACGACCACAAACGCCGTCGTGAAGTTTTCGATCAAACCCGATATCAAGTAGCGCTGCTGGCGCTTTCTGATGAACACGAGCCGCCGCGCCCGGTCTGAGGGATGCGGCGGCTCATTCTTTTTATGATCAGCCCATCTCAACTCAGCAACCTCCGCGACCAGGCAGCCCGAGTGATCGAGCAAAGCTTCCCCGTCGACATCGAGATTGACGGCCAAGTGGTTCCCGCCGCTCGCTACCGCAGCACGTCGACGGCTTCGCACATACTCGATGGCATGTTGCCAGAGATCGATGTGCGGTGGCGGATCCGTCGCGATGCGTTGCCTGCGGGCGTTTCCATTCTTCCGGAAACAACGCTCGTTCGCGAAGGCGCGAAATCCTTCCGCGTCGCGTCCGTCACGGATTCAGTCGGAGATCCCTGCCTGCTTGTTCAGGCCCGCGCTTTATGAGTCAAAACATCATCGCTAACGAAGTTGAAATTGCCATGCGTGCCCTGCTCGCCCCGCGCATGGCGGGAGGTGTGACCGTGCGGGCTTCTCATCAGCCCGGCTACATTGAGCATCCGTGCGTGATTGTCTCCGCCAGAAAAACTGGCGACGACTATCGCATCCGGACCGGACCGAATCGCCGCAACCTGGCGGCCACGATCGCGCTGACGTTTCTTTGTCGCGTCGAGAAATCCGCCGTCGACGCGGAGCGCACGCTCAACGCAATCGCAAAGGCAGCGGCGGCGGCGTTGGACGCGGGCACGGCGGCGGACGTTGCCAAGTTCGCTTATTTCCAGGCGCTCGAACCGAGCGAGCAAGCGGGGCTCGACGAGAACTTCCGAGAGATCACTCTCGGATGGACTGTTACCGCGCTTCTCAAGGACGACGTTTGACATCCGCCGAACTGCAATGAAGACCGCACTCGAACAGGCAGCCGAAAATCTCAAACTCAGCATCGCCGCCCGCGAAGCCTCGCCCGACAAGTCCCCGAATTTCGTCGGAGTCACGAATATCGAGAAAGCCCGCCTGGCCGAAGTCCTCGCCGCCATTCAATCCGAAAAACCAACCGCCGCCGCCAAATAAATCGCCATGTTACAGCCTCTCATTTCCTTTCTGTCCGATCCCTCCTCCGTTGCCTTTCTGCCATTCCTCGGCATCACTTTGGTTAACCTCACCGGCTTCGTGTGGGGTGTCGGAGCAGACGAGACCGGAGTCAACATCGAGTCCTTCCGCTGCCGCGTCGCGCCGGAAAACAAAACGTTCGCCCTCGACAAGGTTGGGCAAAAGCGCGGCTTCGCCGTCCAGCCCATGGAACTCACGGTCACGATCGAGGGCGAGGTCACTGGCAGCACGGGGATCATGGCTGCGGTCGGCGGCGCGGCAACGACCATCGCGAACTCGACCGCCTATTTCGGCGCTCCGACTACCGGAAAATATTTGGACTCCGCCGAGGTATCGAGCGGACGCGAAGGCTTCCAACGCGTCACGGCAGAGTTCAGCGCCAACGCCGGCATCCCCTGATTGTGAGTCAAGCGGGTTGAGCCCGCTCGCACAATCTGAGGCTGACCACCGGTAACGGTTCAATTTATGAAAAACTACCAAACGCGCGACAGCGCACTCGCAACCACTCTATCCATTCTCGGCGTCCCGTTCGCAAAGGACGACGCAGGGCAGACGATTCCGTTCATCAACGTCTACGATCCCGGACTCCTGCGCCAAAAAGGATGCAAGGGCATGCCAATCCTCAAGGCCGTCCAGCACTGCCTCGACAAAGGAATCCCGGGTGCCATCCATTATCAATTCGAGCGGACTCCGATTCTTGATGTGGTTTCCGCCGCCTGGGCAAAGCAAACCGACGAACTCTCTGCGGAGGCTTTCGGTACGGCCCCGGCTCCCACCAGCGTCGATCTCGACCCCGCTCTCGTCGCTCGCGTGTGCTGCATTTTTTCGGCGACGCGAAAGCACATCGTCTCCGGCTGGCAGACCGCCATCCCTTATCTCGTCGTGCCGGGCGAATCCACCGTGACAAACGACCCTCGCACGGATGGCGGCAAAATCATCAGCGGCAGCTTCAAGATGATCTCGCTCCGCCCGTGGCCCACCGATGAACGGCTCGCAGCCATCCGCCTCTAAGCAATCCTCAGAAACTAAGCTAAAACAAACAAACTCACGCAAAAAAGTTCTACGTGGAACTAAGCTAATGATATGAACGACTTCGAAACAGACCCCGACCTAGAATCCGCCGCTAACGTAGCGGCAGCCAAGCCAGACGCCTTCGCCACGGCGATCCAAGGCGAATCCTTTGCCGGGCAGCCGCTCAAGCCATGGAACCCTTCTCGGAAAATCGCCTCGCAGGCGATGGGTATGCTTTACCCGTTCATCGGCGATGACGGCTTCGAGTCCCTCGAACGCACCGGTCTGTATCCGGGCGCTCAACGAGACGTGATCATCTTCATGTGGCTCCGCGTCCAGCACAATGACTCCCGTGGCTCCGACATCTCGGAATCGACAGTCATGCGCGCTCAGCGCAAGCCTCGCGAAGCATGGGCGCTTGCGGAGGAGTGGGCCGCATCCGCCGGGCTGGTCGAGACTTCCAGTCGGGAATTCGAGGAAGCCTATCAGATTTTCACTCAAAAAATGAGCGGCATCGAAACGCTCCAAGGCCGTCCGCCTCAGGCCCCTGCAACCCCAGCGGCGGAACAAACAGGAACCAGCCTCCCAAAAGTCTAGTGCGGCCATCCCACTGGTCGCAATACATCGCCCAAATCTGTGTCATGACAAACCTTACACCAAAAGCCGCGTGGGACCTCGATCTTGTTGAGGGCTACAGCTACGTCGCGCAATGGTGGGAGCAGCGGGGCATCCCCTTGCTTCGCGATGCGAGTGAAGGCTCGATTTCTTCAAAAACAGTATGACCGCCGACTTTCACATCGATACTCGCGCCTTTGCTCAAGCCGTCGCCTTCGTCGAGCGCGAGAGCGGAAAGGACGGCGCAGAGATACTCAACAAGGCGGGGCTCTCTGTCATCATCGGTGGTCGCGGATTTCGAGGACTGATCCAGCTCACGCCGCGCGCGGATGCTGGACAAATTCGAGGGATGCCGATCCCCGTTCTCGTTGCCGCCGTCATCCGCCGTCGTGGAGACGGCCTATCGCGCGCCGAGTTGCGGAATGCGGTCAAGGCCGAGCGCGCCCGCCGCCTGCGCTCTCGCGGCTACACGGCTGGCCCAGGCTGGCACAAGGCTGCCCTTGCCTTTGGCGGGCGCGGCGTTCGCACGCAGCCAGGCTTCTCCCGCTCGGACGCGGCTAAGGGCAGCGGAAAAAAAGCACGCCCGGCGAACCTCGTTGCGGAGATCGTCAACACAGCGCCTGCCGCCTCCCGCATTGGCTCGGCGGCGCTCAGCCAAGCCCTCTCCGGAGTGACAGCCGATCTCACTGCTTACGGCAACCGAAAAATGCAGGAACGCTTCAACAAACTCTGACCTTTTAAAATCCGCATTTCGCATTTCGCATTTCACATTTTTTTAACCCATGGCCGCCGAACTAAAAGCTCGTCTCACGCTCAACAACTCGCAGTTCATCCGGACTCTCCGAGGCTCGCTCACTGAGGGCAAGCGCTTCGGCAACGAGTTGGCGTCTCGAGGCTTTGCTGCGGCGCGTGTCGGTTTAATGGGGGTCGCCGCAGCCGCGGTCATCTCAGGCGGGGCGCTCGCAGTCGGCGTGAAGTCCGCCTATGACCTCGGAGGCTCACTTTCCGACCTTTCGACCCGGACCGGCATCACGGCGGGTCGTCTCCTCGTCATGCAGCGCGCGTTCATGGACAGCGGGCTTGCGGCAGACGAGACCGGCACGGCGGTCAATCGAATGCAGCGCTTTCTTGTCGCGGCGGCGGAAGGGGGCGGCGAGGCGAGCAAAGCGATGAAAGCGATGAATCTCACTCTTGAGGATTTCGCCGGCCTAACGCCGGATCGACAATTCGAACTCGTCTCCTCCGCGATCAACGGCATTCAAGACGCCTCGCTACGAGCCGACACCGCCATGGCGATCTTTGGCCGCTCCGGGGCGAAACTCCTGACGCTTTTTGCGGATCGAGGGGCCATGTCGACGGCGGGTCGCGTGCTTGGTAAACAAGCGGAAATCCTCGACAAGCGGTCGAATGATTTCGACGCCATCTCCGACAAACTGGGCCGCGCTGGGGCGAAGCTTCAAGGTTTCTTTGTCGGCGTCGCGGCATCGCTGGCGGGCACGATCGGCCCGCTTTTGGACAGATTCGAAGGAATGGACTTCGCCGGTTTGGGAGAGAGGTTCGGCGCATCGCTTCTCGGAGCTGCGGACTCCCTTCTCGGCGCGTTCCGTAATCCGGAAGCCGCGCTCGGCGGGCTGAAGTCCTACGCGGGCGGCGCAATGTCGGAGGCTGGCAATCGTCTCGTGCAGGGCTTTTCTGGCGCGCTTGCCTTCTTCCGCGATGGTGGAACGGATATCATCAGCGGACTCGGACGTCTCTTGCTCGGCACGTTGCTCGACGTTTTTTCAACCAGCGCGGCTGATTTTCAGGCAAGGTTGCAGGCAACCATCGCGTTGCTTGATCCACGCAATGCAAAAGATGCGGTGTCTTTGGTGAACATTGATCGCCAGCTCGACAAAAACCGATCCCGGCTTGAAGCGGCGTCCGCGCAAGGAAATGCCCCGGAGGTCGAACGCCTGATGGGTGAAATCAATGGCCTCACCGCGATGGCCAAGGAAATTACAAACCGAATGCAAGGCGGCAGCGTCGAGGAGCGCACAGCCGCCATTCTGGCGTCAGGCGGAGCCAGCGTGAGCATGGGGGCGGAAGGCTCGTTGAATGCCTCGCAACTCAAGCAAACCGGCCTCGCCTTGCTTTCCTCAGGCCTTTCCGCTGGATCGCGCGCGGTCGCAAATGCGCCTTATCAAGATTTATTTGGATCCGCCGAAGCCTTCGCGGCAGCGGATAGCGCGCGCGCCTCGCTCACAAATACCGGGACAGGAATCCGCACCGCCGCGACCTCGGCAGCTTCAGCGCCCGCGCGCGCTCGCAATAGGTATGAGGGGCAGCTTTATGAAATCTACGGCTCCGCGCGCGCGCAACAACTCATCTCCGAGCGCGACGTGACCAAGGCTCCGCGCGATCCCGCTTCGGCCAAGACGATCACCGTTCAGGAACAAATCCGCGCCGAAATCCAAAAACTCACTCAAACCATGCAGGAGGCTTTTGCAAGCTGATGTCCTATCCACTTTATGTAGGAAATTGCGAATGGATCCTCATTGACGAGGATGGCACTACGGTGGCAGAGGATGTCTCCGGGCGCGTCTTCACGTTTGAAGGTCGCGCTGACAAAACGGACGAGTTCGCCGCTCAATTCACAGTCGGCACGATTTACCAAGGCGGTTACATCATCCGAATTCTCGACCGGCAAACACAGGGGCCCTTCAACAAAATCGAGGTGCATATCGCCCTCGCTCCGAGTTTCCAAAGTAGTCGCAGCCCGACAAATTGGTCGGTCAAAACCATCGCGCTTTCGGGCAGTATTAGCGACTCGGGCGTCTATCAAAATTTGGTCAAGTTCGATCTTCGCCGCGAAGTGATTTTCCGGTCACCGACCGTAAGCTATACCTATTTCGCAAGCAGTCAGCCGGCTGGGCCGCGCTTCTCATCGGCGAGCGGCAATATCCGCGTTCTCAGTGATCGGATCTTTGTCAACGGATTCGACGCCAACGACCGCCTCACCTACCAAGGCACGACGACCTACAACAATCTTCCGAGCGCCCTGCGTGATCCGGTTCAGCTCGAGGCGAAAACAATTGCCGAAATTCAGGCAACTCCAATCCCTGGCACTCCTTGGTGGCGATGCGTCGACACGGTGACCAAGGAATACAAAACAGACGACGATGCTTGATTGCCCGCCGCCCCTCCGAAGCTGGCGCGGACTCCTCGGGTGGCTCAACACCCTGCGAGCCTACGTCCTCCAGTCAACCCCGCTCCCCACACCATCCTGCAACGTCATCACTGGCCCCAACGGTTCGTTGATCGATCCCGTTCCTGTGGGGGCAATCGCGGTGGCAGCGGCTGACTCCTATCCATTCGAGGTTTACCGATCACAATTTCTTGGCACTGGAACTCCTCCCGCCAATCAAGCTCTGCGCGTGCGCGTGCGGCCCGCTTTCGTCCAGCCGTGGGGGAGCCTCGGGCCTCAGTTTTCCGCGAACATGAACGAGGAGCTTATTCTCCCTGACAACAAAGCGACCTACTATGTTTGGATCGAAACAACGATCGAGAGCAGCGGCGAGTCTATCTCTCTTGTTGAGTTTCGCTTCGCCCATGGGGAGACGACACCGGCCCCCATCATCAACAGCGCCGATCCCGACAATGTTTTTCCCAGCCAATACTGCATCCCTCTCAGCCTTCTCAAAACCGAGGGCGGCGCAATCGTTTCGATTGACCCGCTTGTAAAAAGCTCGCTCTCGCTCAGCCTTGTCGTGATCGGGATCACGTGCGGCGGGCAGGAGAGATCGGTTTTCTGGTCGGCGCTATGAACGTGCGAGACGTGCTCGGTTACAGCGCGACATCCGCCGTGGCCCCCGACGTTCGCTTTTTGCGCCTGCGCCCGTCGTGTGTTTGCAAGCCCCAGGTTGAGACCGCTTTTGCGCGGGCTTACGTCAGTCATCAAAAGAAAATCTGGCGGCAATTCACCGATCCAGCGGAGGGTGAGCCAGCGGCTTTCTACACGACGAAAACTGTGGTCGATTATTTTTCGCGCACTTTTACTTTCACACAAACGTCAAGCTCATTCACACTAACTTCCGCTGGTTCTGTAACAACGGTAGAAAACGAAGAAGGGTCAACAACAAGCGGTGCAGGCTCTCGTTCTATAACGACGGTGAACGTCAACGCTTCCGGTGAAACGAGAACAGAAAATGGAAGCGGACCATACGAGCTTGTGTTTGGAATTGGCGGACCCTTTGAAGGAGGCTGGAGACGCGAAACCAACTACTCTGGAACGAACTACGATGGAAGCCCAATTACCCAAATCACTCATGTTGAGTTTGTTCCCGGCGGCATCCGACCTCCTGAAAATCATCCGATGGATGATTGGATACTAGCTTCCACCGAATACCCATCGCCCGAAGTCGAGGTTAAAACATTTGTCCCCGGGCGCAGAATTTCGATCAGTAGTGAAACCCTTGAACCAGATCCCGATTCGACGGGGACGCGCACGATCACGACGACGCTCTCTGACGAGTTCACGACTTCCCGCCTTGAATCCGAAGCGGAGGCATTGTTTGCGGTCGCGGAGGAGTATTTGGAAAATGTTTATTGGCGGCCCGGCATCCAGACCCACAACTACCGAATTGCCGCTGCGTATGGGGCAATCACAGAGGAGGCTGCTAATGCAGCGATCGACGCCGCTCAAGACGAGGTAGATCTAAAGGCGGCGGCGCTTGCCTCGATCGGTGAAGCGAATGAATTGGCGCTGCACATCGCTCAAAACGAACTTGATCTGGCCAACCTCACGAAAGAGATCGCAGAGTATAATCTCACTCAAGTTGGGCTCAGCGCGACAGAGGGAATATTGCTGCAAATCAGCGCAGATGGCGGGCAGGTTGAAGCGTATCGAAAACTTTCCGGCGACGAGTCGAGCATCACTCTTTCGTCGATTCGTTATCGGCATTACACAGATTTTAATCAGATGCCCTCATGGAAGTATGAGGAATCCCCCGTGCCCTATAAGTTCCGATGGCGCGTTGCCTCTTGGAACGATGGTGCGACAGCGCCGTCGTTTTCAAATGCCGATGCCGCCGTCGAGAACGCGACTGTTTTGGCCCAGTCGGAAATCTATCGTCACGCGTTTGCCGTTCAGGTTGAGCCGCAAAGCCTCGCCCTGCCCGCAACGCCCGGAATGAAAGTGCTCGCCAGTCCATTGCCAGAGGGCAGCGACGTCGCCGATCCGGTGAGGAGTTTCTGGGAAAACGTCAACGCTCGCGGTGCGGCCATGCGTAAGGTCGGGTTTGCGGCCTACACGCAATCGGCAGGCGCGCCGCCTGTCATTTACCGAAAAGAGACTGTGAGCGGAGCGGCGACGGGATTCCAAGAATGGAAGGCGCTTGAATATCTTTACGAATACCAGACCGAGCTTCCGGAGGGTTTCGACCTGCTTACTCTCACTCCATCTCCTGGTCAAACTGCGCCCCATCAAAACGTCATCGGCACCATACTTTCACCGACTCAACGACAGATCGGCGCCGGCGATGGCGCCTTGGTATTCACGCTATCTGATCCATGGACAAACGACGAAATTGAAGGCGCTGTAAACGCTCACGTCGAAAGTGATTGGTCTGTCACCGAGTTGCCCATCGTCCCGGACACGGCCGCCAACATTCCATCGAGTGCGACAATCTCAGGCGTCCAGTTCCCCTCGGCTGCTCTGATTGTTGCGGCTAAAGAGACGTATTTTGGCAGGTTGCGCACGCGCTACAAATTCAGGTTCAGCGGGCCGGATTCGCTCCGCTACCACCCGAATTTCCTTAACCCGTCCGGCTACGCCGTCGAGTGGCACTGGAAAGAGAAAACCTACGCCCTCGCGACTGGATTGATAACCGAGGAAGCTTTCAGCGAGGAAAAAATCTACCAGTCCGGTACACTCTCACTCGATGCCGATGAAGAATGGCGCGAACTGCCAACCCCCTCTGCGAACGTCAAGATTTGGGTGACCCCACCCGAGACGACCGATCCGTGGTGTTGGGGTGGCCCCGAGTGTAGAGTGGTCTGCGGGTAATTTTTCCGCGCATTTTTGACACCGTGCCCGCTTTATGCGGCAGCCCGTCAACACAGACACCGAAAAACTCATCAGAGATTTTTCTTTCCCCGAATCCATTCCCGACAATCGGATTGAGGTCAAGCGTGGCGATTCCAAAAACATCGACTTCCAGTTTGGCCGCGCTTTTGGCATCTCGACGGCTCTCGCTGAGCCGACCGGCATTAAATTCGGCGCAAAAATCCCCGGCGACAATGACGGACCTTACGTCGTCTCTAACTACGACGAAAACGAAGAGGATTTTGTTTTTATCAAGTCAGGAGCGGGGGCCGATCTCATCTACCGCGTCTCCCCCTCATGGTTTACAAAAAAGCTCAACAACCTCCTCGGCAACGATCCCGAAGGATTCGAGGAAACAGTCACAATCCGCTGCGTTGGAGATAGCGCGTCCTCGCTCAATGGAAAATATTTCACCCTCCAAGATCGTTCCGGATCGGTCGGGGTGTGGTTCGATGTCGCAGGCGGAACTGCCGCGCCAGCCGGGGCCGCGGCGTGCGCCCGTCAGATCGAGATCACCACGGTCACAGCAAACATGGCAGCGGGAGACGTCGCCGCTCAACTTGCTGCGGCGCTCAACTCCGACGTGGAGTTTTCAGCCACCGCTCTCGGATCGCTTGTGACCGTTGAGGACGCCGTCATTGGCCCGCGAGCAGTTCCCGCCGCCGCAACCAGCGGATTCGTGGTTGCCCGTTGGATCGCCGGATCACTCCCCAACACCCTCGCTAACGTCTCCTACATCGACCTGGATGGCGAACTCGAACGCTCCGAAAACGGAGCTGTCTCATCTACTCTGAATTTCGGAGTCCGCGTATACAACGACATCAACAAAGGCAACGAAGGTGTCCCAAAAAACGCCAACCCAGCCTATCCGTCGCCCGCCAATCTTCTCCGCCGCGTCTCCGTCCCCGCCAACTCAACCGTCGCGGGCGTCCAGGGCAACTTCGCAACTAACGCCAACTACCTCTTCGTCTACACCGGCGACGGCACCACGCACGCCTGGCTGCGACTCGCCGGAGCCACCGAATTTTAATCCATGAAAAAAATCCTCACCCTTCTCCTCCTCACGGCCTCCCTCTCCGCCGCCGCCAACTACGATCTCCGCTACCTCCAAGAAAACGCCTCCGGCAAAATCGTCGAGCGCACCGTCACGCTCACGCCTTCGACGTTTCTGAGCGTTTCGGCAAATGGGACGCTCCAAGTCCAGAGCAGCGCCGCCTTCGGGGCCGCGCTGACATCTATGAACGCCACCCAGCTCACGAGCGGGACCTTACCCGACGCGCGGCTGTCCGATGCGGCCATTGTCACCGGCACCGTCGGATCATCGACCAGCACATTGCAATTGCAGATCGACTCGAAAGGTCGAGTCACAAACGCTTTCAGCTACAACCTCGGCACCCTCGCGACCCAAAACGGCACATTCGGCAACGCCACTCAATTGACCAGCGGCACGCTCCCCGCCGCGAGATTGCCCGGCCTGACACTCAACCTCTCGGGAACCCTCCACAACACACCCGTTAACTTCACGGCTGGCGTCGGCAACGCCACTCTCGCAAATCAGACCGCAAACACCGTTTTTGCTGGCCCATCGTCCGGCAATGCGACGACCCCGACTTTCCGCTCCCTGGTCAACGCCGACATTCCATCGAGCCTCTCACTGAGCGGAACACTGAGCAACAACGGCACAGCCACATTCGGAGACGCCGCCGCCGATGATTTTGTTGCGACCGACGACGACCCGCGATTTCCAAATCTCACCGCCGCCACCTACACCGCAGCTGCCGACAACAAAGTCGCGATCAACGGCGACGTCGGAGATGCGCGATATGGGCAACTGTTTGTTCTGAGAAACGCCTCTGATTTAACTTCCAACTCGACGTCTTATGTCGAGTCGTCGGAATCAATAGTTGTCCCCGCCGGGCTGTATCACGTGCAAACGATCATGTTGGCCGTCACCGCCAGCGGCACCTCTGGGGTCCAGGCAGAGTGCTATAACACGACAACGTCCCATGACACGACCGGATTTCAGACCCGAGGCAACTCCGTCACGCAGGACTCGGCAATCATCACAACAACAGAGCTGCGCCAGCAATTTACAACGGCGGTGCGCTCGGCGGGATCGTGCCTAGCCGATGGCGGTTCTCGGACAGCGGCCAATACCGCCTCGATGATTGTTAACATCTCGACTCCCTCAACCATTCGCCTCCGCGTCGCGCAGCGGACGGCAACCGACGCCGCGAATCCTGCAATCCTCCGAGCGGGATCATTTTCGATTTGGCGCAAACTCAACTAGCTCACAACCATGAAAAAACACCTCATCCTCGCTGCTCTCTTGGCAGCGCTCACCGTTACAGCAACCCTCAGCGCCCAAACGCTCATCGGTGTCTCACCAGAGACACCCGCCGAGCGCACTGCGCGTGAACTCCTCGCTGCGCCCACCCAAACGCGGGACGTCCTACTCAACCAGATCGACGACGCCAGTCTACGGCTGTGGAACAGCCCCGACCCCTCCGCTGTCCTCGTCGCGCTCGGCCCAAACGCCGCTGCGTTGTTCGCCGACAACGCCGATTTCGGCGCTCTCGTCGCACAATTCCTGGCCGCTAAAAACGACGCCGCCGGACTCGCCCGCCTTCAAGCCATCGCCGCCCGCACGCCGCCAGTCACGATCCACGGCAACGGCACCGTTACAATCAATCCAACCCCGACGCCCGAGCCGGAATAGGGCCGACAGGATTTCGGTGGGGATTAGAAAAAACTGATTTATGACTGAACAAATCGTAAAATTCGGACTTCTTGCCACGGGTGGAATTGGCTCTGCATTTCTTGCCGTTGGTGGTGCTGGCGGGGGCAATGGCGCAGAATCTGCAAGCCAGTGGTATTGGGTTGCGGAGAAGTTTGGGCTTCTCGGGGTAATGATCCTTGGCTTGATCCTTGGCGGGTGGATTGTTTTGCCAAAAGCGGTTCAGCATCTTTTTACGCATCTTCAAAAACTTGAAGATCGAAACGAGAAGTCGCGTGAAGACTTTCTGACCGAGTTGCGTCAGGAGCGGACTCATCGCGAGGTGGCGTTGCAGGGCTTCAAGGATCACCTCGAGAATCACAACCGGACGATGACGGACGCGATCCGTGTGCAAACAGAAACGCTGGTTAGGGAACTGAGGCCGTAAGGTATGAACAAAATCCGCGCTATGGGTGTTTTGGCAATCGCATCCAGCATGATCGGCTGCTCCGGCTACGATCGCGACTACGCGGCGACCTACGATGTGACGTCACATCGCGGAGCGGCAGAGGTCTCCATCACTCCCGGCGACGGCCGTCGCACGTTCACCGGACGCGTCTCCAAGGAAATCGACTGGGCTCAGGCAAATCGTGATTTGCCAACCGTCTTCCGCAACTAAGCCATGCGCTACTACGTCCTGCTCCCCGGAGTGCGCTCAGATCCGCGAGACTGGGCCAACTGGGCTCCGCGCATGGCGACCGAAATCAATCTCCTCACGTCCGCAAAAGCTGACGAGTTCCGCTACATGGCGTTCGCTTTGACGCCGAAAGCCCGCCAAGAAGAGCGCGCCGAGTATGTCCGCTCCCTCGCCCAGCGAGCCTACAGCGCAGGCTACGACGTCGTCCTCGTCGGCCACTCCAACGGCTGCGAAGTGATCCGCCAAGCGCTCGAGGGGCTGCCTCCGATCGTGCATTCCGTCCACCTCATCGCTGGGGCCACGGAAGCCGACATGGAACTCGCCGGATGGAACCGATTTCTCCGCAAAGGCATCGTCGGTCATCTCTTCATCTACAAAGGCACCCGCGACCGGGTCCTGCAATGGATCGCCGCCGCCGGCGCATTCCTCGGTTACGGACGCCTCGGATGGCTCGGCCCCAAAAACATCGCCCCCGATCAAGCCCACAAAATCACGGTCATCGAACGTCCCTACGAGCACTGCGAATGGTTCGAGGGCTTCGCCTTCGCCCAAACCCGAGAAGCAATCACCGTCGCCGAACGTCTCCACGATTAAAACCATGAACTCCTCCGCCGCCCTCTACGCCCACGCCCTCAAAGACCTCGGCCTCGCCGAACTGCCAGGCAAAGCCAGCAACCCGCGCATCGCGCTCGCCATCGCCAACGCCGCGCGCTGGCTCGATCACGACGACACCTCGACGCCCTGGTGCGGATGCATCCGAGGCCAATGGGGAATCGAAACCGCCACCGGCGTCGTCCCCGATCACTTCCGGGCCCGGAACTGGCTCCGCTACGGCACCCCAGTCGGCACCATCCGCGAAGCCGTGCGCGGCGACACGCTCGTCTTCGTCCGCAAAGGCGGATTCCACGTCGCCCTCTTCGACCGCCTCGAGGGAAGCCGCGTCTTCGTCCTCGGCGGCAACCAAAGCAATAAAGTCAGCATCGCCCCCTATCCGGTGTCGGCGCTCGAAGGGATCCGGCGGGGAGTGGAGTGAGCCCCTACGGAACAAGTAGGAATTGAGCGACAGTCTTGGTCGCTCCCATGACCGTCGTGTATCGAAAATTATCGCCCATCCTCGCCGCTTTTATTTGCACGCTCTGGCCGTCGACAACGTCGGTCAGACCGCGCACAAAAGCTCGCCCCTCAAAGTCGCCTCGGTATCCGACTGCCGTTCGAGGATTCAGATAGCTCCCGGCGTTGAATGTGTAGCTTTCACGCCAACAGTCAACGAGCGCGCCTTCGTCAAGCGCCTGAGCGACAGTTCCTCTCAGCGCGATTGCGGCGGACAGAATCTCCTGTTTGTTCCGTTCGCGTGCGATTGACGCCGCAAGCCGGGCTTCAGCCGCTTCGCGGGCAGCCGCGCTCTCCAAATTCTTACGCGCTTGCTCCTCGCGAAATAGCTTCGCTGCCGCCTCGTCGTAAGCCAGCGAAAGCTGCAAATCCTTCGACAGGCGGCGTATTTCAACAGATGCAGTCCCCGTCTCATGTAGAAAATAAACCCTCTCAGGATCCTTCCTTTGAAAAGAGACGCTCGTGTAGACCGTCCCCTCGACATTGAGCGTTTCAGGGAGTTCGCAGAACCCAACTGTGCTGGCAACAAGTAAGGCAAGAACAATCGCTTTCATAGTTCAAAAGCCTGCCAACGTCGATGGCCGCTTGGCGAGATCAAAAGAGCGAGAGCCTGAGATCGGGCTTGCTTTGCGTTCCATTCCGCAACGCTCCGCATGATTTCAGCCTCGCTCATCTCGCCGCCCTTCACGCGGTCAGGCGTTGCGCTTTTCCCGGCGACAATGGTGCTACCTCCCATTTGATTTTTGGAGGGGTGTCTTCTCGGACGACGGCGGACTCCCACTCAGCGCGGTCGCCGGGGTTTTCTCTAATCAACACAGATCGGCGCACAGAGTCCTGAAGCACGGTCCGAACGTATTCGCCCATTTTACAGCCGGAGACGGAGGCGAGGCGAGAAATCTCCATGTAGAGGCTTACCGGGACATTTACTGAAATGTTCCGGGTCCCTTTTCCAATTGATTTTGTTCCCATGTAAACAGTGTAACGCCTGACTTATTACATTTCTTCAAAAAAATATTTTGACAGACTTACTAAGTCCAGTAAGATGCCGGTTGTAATGGCAATCCAAACCACTCAACAACCTGCCGGGCACGCTCCAAAGACGGTGCCAATTTCGGAGGACCTTCATTTACTCTTAAAACTCCGGGCAGCGCGTGAGCGCGTCACGATCCGCGAACTCGCCGAGCGAATTCTCCGCCCGGCCGTCAACGAAGCCGCCAACGACTAGCGATCATGAGCATCCTCACCGCCGACACCCGGACCCGAATGGCTCGCGCGACAGCAACGATGCTCGCCATGCCAGCGCTGATGGACGCCATCGACGGGGAGATCAATACCATCTTCCGAGAAAACCCCATGCTACCCGCCACAGAGCAAGCCCGCCGCATCCTCTGGGGCCTTACCCTTCCGGAGTTCTCTAAATACGGAGCCGAAAATCCCGACGCACAGAAAACCGCCGCATGATGGCCGAATACCGCACAGTCAACTGCTTGGCTCTCCTCTCGGAAATAATGAGCCCACGTCAGGACCATCAAGCAGCCATGGCCCCCATGCAACCAGACCGCTCCGCTGGCTCCGACAACGAGGACTGGCGGTCAGAAGAAAGCGAATCATCAGACGAATCACTATGAAAATCCCTCAGCTTTTTTTCCTTTCCGCGAACGTCGTCGAGCACGACGAATACACCATCAGCGTTCAAGGCTTCCGAGGCCTTGCTTTTCAGTCGCCTCTTTCTGGTCAGTGGTGCTCGCTTCGCTCAGGCGTAACGTTAACGCCATTGGCTGGTGACGAAGTCGTCATCATCAAAAAAACGCCACTGCGCGAGACATGGTCCCGGCTTCTTGCGTGGAGATTTCCGAACTGGCACAAGGCTGCCTGATTTTCCCATGGAAACCCAACTTGCCGCCATCGATGAAATCGAAGTCCGACTTAAAGTCGCGCGATGCAAAGCGCTCAATCTTCGAGAACTCGCGGTAGCTGTAGGCCTCGGCTACACCGCAATGCGCGAACTCGCGAAAGAGCAGGGCTTCCCGATCCTCAGGGGGAACGTTTGGCACGAGGACTTCGTCCTCTGGCGGCGGGCGCGGATGGGCCTGCCAACAGGCTCGCATACCGCATCACATCCGCATGCGTCCACCTCTGATAAATTCTGGAAATCAAAGTCGAGCCGTGGTTAACCATCTTCATCATCACGTTCTCAGGGATACCCGCCCGCAACCCGCGAGTGATGAAAGTCACTCGGGTGCAGTGGAAGGAAACATGAGGCATCCCGAGCCCGTCGAAAAACTTCCGCCATTCAACGCTCGGCACGTCGGGGAACTCAAAAAGCACCTCGCGGCCAGATCGTCTCATCTCCTCCAAATCGGGACGGATCGATGGATAGAGCGGAATCGAGAAACCGCGCCGTTTCCCTCCCTTCGGGTTTGCGATCGATATTTGCTGATCATCCCACCGGACCGCCCGCGCCTCCAAGGCCGTCTCCCGCAGCCGCAACCCAGTGGAGATGCCAACATGAAAGGAAAGCCGCATCCAGACCGGCCCAGCGCGCAAGGCGCACCTTATCCGCTTCTCCTCGTCGGCGGAAATCTCAGCCTTGTCAGCCGTCTCCTCCCGGGTCACCCCCAGGCGTCGAGCCGGATTTGCCGAGATCAATCCGCGTCGCACCGCTTCCTCCAAAATCTGAGCCAGAGTCTTGATCTCACCCACGGCCGTGTTTTTGGTGATAAGCAACCCGCTCCGAAACTTCTTCTGAGCCGTCCGGTAGTGCAAATAATCGAAAAGCATCTCCCGAGTCAGCATCGCCGGCCCCGGAATGTGAGCCCACTCCAACCACTCACGGAGAGCCTCCCACTGCTTCGCGTAGGTCTTGGCAGTCGATCCCTGCCATCGCGAAAAAATCCAATCACTCACCCATTCCCAGTTTGCCGAGGAGCCAGGAACTCCGCCGCCAGCGTCCTCCGACAAAAGAACTCCCTCCAACTGGTGAAGCGCCGCGCGAACCTTCCGCTCCCGATCCGGATCATCCTTCCGAATAGCCAACCGCCGATATCGTTTCTTCACTCCGGGACCGGAAGCGAACTGAGCCCAAACCCACGGAGAATCCTTCCGATCAAAAGCACTCAATATCATTGCTACGCCGTAGCACGCCCGTAGCAAACCGCAACGAAATAAAAACCACCAACCATGCAAGCAAGCCCACAAAAAACCACCAGCACCCGCTACCGTTCAACAATTGGTTCCCGGTTCGAGCCCGGGGGGGTGCAATCCTTAGCGCTGATTGTCAGCGACTTACGCGAAACGCTTGGATTCTCCGTAGCAAACCAGCGTAGCAAATCTAACTTTTTCGGGCCTGTGTGCCTTGCTTCGCCTGCTCCGTTTCTGGCGCTGGCCTATCGGGTCGAGATGTTTCAGGCGCTCGCGTTTTCCGTCGCGGGGGTCTGCTTGGCTGTTGCTTTTTTTAAGGTTTTTTCAGTTGGTCCGCGAATTCGTCGACTAGGGGAAGCGCGGCGGGTGGCGCGATGGTGGGAGCGGCGGGGTGAACGCTGGTCGAAGTCGCAGCGGGAAGGATTCCGGCCATGATGATCGATCTCTTCGACTGGCAGGTTGGGTCGCTCTGTGTTTTGTGCGGCGACTCGGGAGTTCATAAACCGGCGACTTTGAGGGATTCGGACGTTGGGCCGGTTTGCGACGACTGCATGATCGAGTGCATTCGAGCCGAGCGGGCGTTGCGGGATTCTGCTGGGAGGGCTCAGGTATGAAGGAGCCGATCACTCTTGAGGCTCAGGCGCGGGCGTTGAGGACGCTGACGGGGCTGCCGTTGGCTCATTGCCGCCGCGTGCTCGTGCTTGCTCGAACGGAGTCGCACAGGGGCATGGTGATGAAACGGCGGGCCACCGTGGCCTCGCGGCAAATGTCGCTTGAGGATGCGCCGGTGTCTCGGGAACAGGCTCGTGCGATGTTTGCGGAGATCCGCAGCAACCTGGAGGCGGTGTCGTGAGACTGGAAGGCGTGAAATCTGCGGAGCGGAAAGCCTCGGCGGGTTTGTGCTGCACGGCGTTCTGCAAAAACAAAGCGGCGAAATCGAAGCGATTTTGTCACACATGCCGGTCGCGGGCTTACACCGACCCGTTGCTGAAGAAGTTTTTGAATCTGAAGAGCAGCGCGAAACGGAAGGGGCGCGAGTTCGCTCTGACGTTTGACTTTTTCCGCGATCTCGCATCTTCGACGGGCTACGACCGGGAGTCTGGAATTCGTTCTCTGAATCTCCATGTAGATCGCATTGACCCGTTGAGAGGTTATTTGCCGGACAACGTGAGGGTGATCACTGCTCACGAAAACTGCCGCAAGGCCTACGTCGATCGGCTGCGGCATCACGGGGTTCAGTGGTTCGATCCGGAGCTTTCGCCATTCTGAAATGATCGCGAATAAACACATCCCTAATACTCGCGGGCCTCAAGTGCTGCTGTGCGTTCTGAGGCCGAACCGGACGACGCTCTGGCTTCGGCGGGAGACAGCGAACCGCGTCGGGCTCAGTCGAGGTCAGATTCTCACGGAGGAGCAACTCCGCTCACCTTTAGTGCAAGAGGACATTCAAACCCGGGTGATCCACGGAAGGAGGGCAGCATGAAAAACGGCGGATTCAGGGAACTCGATGCGAGCGCGAACGATGCCATGCGGCGTTATTTCGACCGGACCGGATGGCAGGCGGTTGACATGAAGATGCCGTTCGCGGAGTTGGTCGAAGCGGAGGACGACGGCGAGGAGGAGCCGCCTGGGGAATATGAGTATCGACAGCGCTATCTCGGCATCAAGGCGATGTTCCGTTTCATCAAGGGGCACGGCGTGCATCCCGCTCAGATGCTTAAGCAATTGGTCGCTGTTGGACGCGCCATGAACGAAGAGCCGTTCGCAGGCATGACCATGGAGGAATGCGGGGATCTTTTCGGCGAGACGAAATCGGCTCACTCGTGGCGCTGCAAGCTGCTCTCCGGGGAGATTAAGCTGGCGGGCATGCATGGCAGCCAACTGCCAGGCCAGAAGCGCGAAGAGACCAGCGAGAGCTACCGGGCCTCCGCAAAGGGCAATCAGAACCGAAAGCGTGACAAAAAGCGCGTTCGCAAACGCGAGAAATCTTTCCTCCGTCAGGTCAATGCCTTGGAGGCATCAAACAAAAAATCATGAAAACTGTGCATACCGAAACCGAGAACCAAATCGTCTGGATTAACCCCAAGGAAATCTCAAAGAGCCCGCTCAATCCGCGGACTCACTTCGACCCTGAGAAAATCGAGGAGCTCATCACGAGCTTCCGCGAGCATGGGTTTGCCCCCGAGCTTTCGCACTTGCTGCTCCGCTCGAACCGCGACGATGCGCAGGGCACGAGTTACGAAATCGTGTGCGGTCACCGGCGCTGGGTGGCCGCTTCGCAGATGGGGCTCGAAAAGGTTCCGGCTGTGGTGCGCGAGATGACTGATGCGCGAGTCGTGCTGATTCAGTTGGTTGAGAATTTGCAACGCGAGGGCCTGACTCCCCTCGAGGAGGCGGAGGGATACCGGGCGGCCCTCGAAATGAAGGGTGAAGACGGGCGGCATTTGCACACGAGCGAAACGCTCGCGCGGCTGGTCGGAAAGACTCGCCAGACGATTGAGGACAGGGTTCGCCTTTGCAGGCTTCGCGGCACTTTCACGGGCGAGGTGCTCGAATCGAGCGAACTGCCGGTGTCGCACGCGAGGCTGCTGGCGCGGATCCCTTCCGTTGGACAGCGCGACCAGATCGCGAAGCGCGTGCTCAACCCGCCGGATGGAATGGGGCCGATGCACTACAGGCAGCTTGAGCGCTTG
This sequence comes from Verrucomicrobiaceae bacterium, assembly GCA_027489965.1. Classification (GTDB taxonomy): domain Bacteria; phylum Verrucomicrobiota; class Verrucomicrobiia; order Verrucomicrobiales; family Verrucomicrobiaceae; genus Prosthecobacter. The sequence continues at coordinate 6,850 of JAIXZA010000111.1, read as the reverse complement.
ATCCATGATGAATGCATGGTGCAACTGCGGGGCGCAGATTTTCCGCAGGATGACGCGGACCTTGTTCCGGTGCGCTCGAATGATCAGGGCGAGCGGCTCGCGGGCGGGGCTTGTGGAGACTGCCCGTGGAACACGAGAAACATGGAGTCACCGGGGTCAAAGTTCCACATGTGCCTCAACGTCGAGTGCTTCAGGCAAAAACGGGTCGCGCAGCACGCGCGATGGATGGAGAGCGAGACGGACGCGACGGCGAAGCGGAGCGCTCTTTCTTTGGCTGACTCAGAGCGGCTCTTCGACCTTACCGGTTCGCGCCTAGCCTACAACAGCGGGTTCGTCGACATCGATGATGTGCCGCCGGAGCATGATCTCAAGCGAGGAGTTCAGAATCCGCCGGCGTGGAAAAAACTCATTCGCGGTCGCGAGGTTCCCGTGGTTGTCGTCAAGGATGGCCTTGGCCGGGTGCGGGAACTCGCTGATCACAAGATCGCCCTCGAGGCGGCGAGAGAGAACGATGCGGAGCGGGCAGCTGACGATCAGATTTTCCGGCATGCTGAAAAACCATCGCGAAAAGCATCGGACGACCTCACTGTGCCGCTCGACTCGTCGGAGCAGTCGTCTGTTGAAGAGGCGGCGAAGCGCGAGGTTGATCGCAATCGAGGCAAGGCTGAGGAGATGCGCGAGAAGTCTCTGCGGGTGCTCAAGGCTGAGTTCGAAGCGGTGGTTTCGTCGGCGGGCGAAAAGGCCAGGGGCGGAGAATTTCGCGCTCCGGAGGGATTCTGGCATGCGGCCGTAGCCCTCATGATCGACGTGACGGACGAGCACGGCGACGCGACGAGCGTGGCGTCCGCGCTGGGGGTGGAACCTTCCCGCGAAGCGGTGGTCGAGTTGCGCAAGTTTGCGCAGCGGATCCAGTCGGACGCGGGTTCGCTGGTCGCCTTCTTTATGCGGATGCTTCTTCATTTTTATGCCGGAGAAGAGCCGCTGAAGTCCGGAATCAAGACATGGGCGAAGGTGCTCGGAGTCAACCTTGGCGAGGTGAGGAAAATGGAGTTTGTCCGGATCGCTTCGGAAAACGTTAAGTCCTCGAAGGAGGCGGCCATCAAGAGCCGGGTTGAATGGAAGGCGAAAAAGGATTCCGCTGACGACTTCGAGTGGAATGCGGCCAATTGCTGCACAAACCCCGATGAGGCGACCGTCGCTGTCCAGCATGGCTACAAAGCGAGCGTCCTCGTCGCCCGACTCGATAAAGGCTGGGTCTGGAATGTCTCGGTGCAAGGCAAGAACGCAGGACTCGGCGGCGTCCCGTCCAAGAGTTCGGCGAAATACGGTTCTCGCGAGGCTGCTCTGAGGGCAGGCCTGATGCAGATCGAGGACTTTTGCCAAAAGCATTCAGGCATGGAAAAGAGCGCCGCCATGGTGCGCGAATACATTGATCGGATGGGCGCTGAGGAGCCTAAGAAATCGGAAAAGAAAACCGCACCTAAGCCTAAGACGAAGAAGCCGAAAATTAACCCAGTGAAGGCGGCGAAGAAAGGCTCTGCGAAGTGAGTGCCCGCCATGCGCGCCGGTCGGAATTTATGAAAACGCTCAAACTGCTACTAAGTGCTAAATGGACGTCGCGTCGCCAATACGTTGAGGTGCGCGTGACCGAAGGCGTCATCGGTTGGCATTACAGATGCGCATGGAAAACGCCGTGGTCGGGTAGCTGCTGGCCTCATCTCATCTGGGAGCCAATGGTCGTGTGCTACATCCGAGCGGCCCGCGATTTTTGGAAGCGAGCAACGTGGAGTGCTTTGGATAACCGGACAAAGGTCGCCGAAATCCCAACATCGAAAAAGGCGCGCGATTAGGCCGTGTGGCCCTTTTTCAAATTTTATGAAACCACAAATCGGGAAAAAATATCTAATCACGACTGATAATTGGTTCTTCGCACCGGATGGAGAGAGCTATCGCGCTGTCTGGGGCACTGCAAAAGCTGTGCTCACAAGCGAAGACGCGCTTGGCGTAAAAACCAACTCAAAGTCGACCAACTGGTATGTGAGCATTGGAAACATGATGATCGCTGGCTGCCAAATCCACTACGTAATACAATCGGATGCGGTTAGCTTTGAGCCTGGAATCAGCGAGATAGAGCACGCGGGCCAGCGGCACGTGAACAGGCTCCCTATAACGCGCATCTACAACGCGGACGTAGATTTTGCGAACGGATAAAGCGATGGCAAGACCATTGAGAAAACCCGCCTCGATGAGAGTCGCGGACTTGTTCTGCGGCGCAGGCGGGACCAGTGCTGGAGCCGCTGAGGCGATCTTAGCGCTGGGGCGGCGTGTGGATCTGACGGCGATCAATCACTGGCCGGTCGCCGTCGCGACCCACACGGAGAATCATCCGGAGGCGCGGCATCTCTGCACGAACATCGACAACGTGAATCCTCGCGAACTTTTCAAGGAGGGGGAGTTGGACCTTTTGTGGGCATCTCCTGAATGCACGCACCATAGCGTCGCCAGAGGCGGAAAGCCGATCAATGACCAGTCGCGTGCGACGGCGTGGTGCGTGATCCGATGGGCAGAGGCGCTCCGCCCAAAAGTGATCCTCGTCGAAAACGTCCCGGAGTTTGTTTCGTGGGGAGGTATCGGCGTGGATGGCAGGCCTCTGCAATCGAAGCGGGGCGAGACTTTTCTGGCTTGGACTGCGGCTTTGATGTCGCTCGGATATCAAGTCGAGCATCGCGTTCTGTGCGCGGCGGACTACGGCGATCCGACAACGCGTCGGAGGCTCTTCGTTCAGGCGGTGCGCGGGCGGCGTCGTTGTGTGTGGCCGAATCCGACGCACGCTACCAAAGGCGTCTCTGGCCTCAAGCCATGGCGAACGGCGAGGGAGATCATCGACTGGTCTTTACCTGGGGCGAGTGTGTTCGACCGAGAGCGTCCGCTTTCAGAGAAGACGATGCGGCGCATCATGGCGGGATTGGAGAAGTTCGGAATGAAGCCGTTTATCACGCCTGGCAATGGCGAGCGCGCCGATCAATCTCCGCGAACGCATTCGACCGAAGCGCCAGTGCCTACAGTGACGGCGCAGGGACACCTGCACCTCGTGAATCCATTTCTCGTGGCCATGGAGCACGGGGGGCATGAGCGATCGATAGACCGTCCAATCAACACGATCACGACGGCGAAAGGTGGCGCGCACGCGCTTATCGAGCCATTCATGGTCGAACTGAGGGGCACGGAAGAAAGCCAGATAAATGGTTCCGGTCGGTCATTGGATGATCCAACGCCGACGATAACGGCGGGAGGCGGGCACCTCGCTGTGGTAAAGCCTTTCCTTGTTCATTTGGCACATGGTGCCTCGGGAGACGATTCTTCTCGTTCGCGCTCGATCGAAAACCCACTCCCGACGATTTGCGGAAATCGTGGTGATATGGCGCTTTGTCAGCCTGAGATTCAGCCGCTAATGATTCCGCAGCAAAGCGGAGGGATCGCCCGAGCGGTTGACGAGCCGGTGCCGACTGTTGCGTCCGCCGGCGCGATAGGGCTCGCCCAGCCTTATTTGATCGAGTATTACGGAAACGGGCGAGCGCAGAGCGTGGACGATCCGCTGGGGACTGCCACGACTAAGCAGCGATTCGGCCTTGCCAGGCCCGTGGTGACGTGGGAGGGGCGACGATACCTCCTCGATATCAATTTCCGCATGTTGCAGCCTCACGAGCTCGCTGGCGCTCAGGGCTTCCCGTCTCACTACAAATTCACGGGCACAAAGACCGACCAAGTTAAACAGATCGGGAACGCGGTGCCACGCAGGCTTGCCCGGGCGATCGTTCTGGCGGCGCTTTCGCAGTCTCCGGACATCCGGCGTTTTTTACCCAGCGAACGAGGCGTGTCATGACCGACCAGCCTCGCCAGGAATACGACATCGAAGAAATCAAGCGACGGCTTCCGTTCGTTGAACTCATGGTGATCGAAGGGATCGAGATGCGGCGATCCGGAGCCAACTACGTCGCATGCTGCCCATTCCACGGGGAGCGTTCGCCTTCCTTCACGGTGCATGCGGCACGCCCGACACACGGACACTGCTATGGATGCGGTTGGGACGGCGACATCTTCGACTTTTGGCAGGCCCGTCACGACGTGGGGCTCGGTGGGGCTTTATCGTCGCTAGCGTCACTGGCGTCAGTCCCGGCATTTATTCGCAGTGGAAACAAATCGACGCGTCACAAAGTGCCGCAAATGACGGAGCGGGCGGATGAACGGCAGGAAAAACCACCGCTGCCGCGCATGCGGGCTCTTAAAAAAGAGGAGATCGTGGCGCTGGCGAAACTTCGCGAACTGAGCGCTGAGGGGGTCGCTGCGGCGGCAGAGGCGAGGCGGGTGGGGTTCTGTATGTGGCCGCAGTTTCAAGATCGGCACGAGGGCGGAGCGTGGCGTCCGTTTCATGATGCGGGAGGTTGCTGGGTGGTGACGGACGGCGAGCGCTCGGTGGCGCAGTTTCGCAGGTTGGATGGGCGCGCGTTTATTGCGGCAGACGGTCATGAGATCAAGGCTTGGACGAAGGGGTCGCCTCGCTGGCCGCTGGGGGCTGCTGAGATGGGTGATCGCGCGGCAGTTCTTCTTGTTGAGGGCGGGGCGGACATGCTGGCCGCGTATCATTTTCTGTGGATGTTCCGCCGGCTGGATCGAGTGGCCGTGGTTTCCATGCTGGGAGGTTCGTCTCGGATCAGCGAGGCGGCGCTGCCTTATTTCCGGCGCAAGCGCGTGCGGATTATGATGGATGAAGATTTGCCGAAGGCTGTGCCCGGGCACCCTGAGAAGCCGCCTGTTTATCCCGGTAGAGAGGCGGCGGCAAGGTGGACTGAGCAACTCAGTGATGCTGGCGCGGCCGTCGAGACGTTTTCGCTGGATGGCTTGACGCGCAATGATGGCGAGCGCGTGAAAGACCTCAACGATCTGGCCGTCGTCGACGAGTCCGCCTGGTTGGATGGCGAGCTGAAGGCTGCGTTTTTTGACTTCGATTTTTAACACTTTATGTCTCAACCAAAAGAACCCTCCAAGCGCCGTGGGCGCGCGAAAAAATCAGATGGCGAATCTCCTGCTGAATTTCAGTCCGGAGGCGCGCAAAAGCCCCGCGTGTTCGATGCTGCCTCCGTTGCTGAGGAGCTGAGTCTTTGGTGGGAGAATGGCGGCGGAACGAATTACATCCTCGGCGACGGCGCGGGGTGGTCGGTGTGGCCAGAGAAGAAGATTCTCAATCTTCTGAAGACTAAGTATGTGCGCCTCAAGCCGCGCGAGGGCGAGGTTCTCAGCGAGGCGGAGCAGGTGATTCTGCACACGATGCAGCAAAGGCGGGTGGAGATGGTTCTGGATGCGATTGCGGGCCATCCTGCGGGCATCTACGTGATCAACGGTAAGCGCGTGCTCGTCAAGACGTCGCCGCGGCTTATTGAGCCCTGCCAAGGCGAGTGGGAGACGGTCAAGGCGGTCATTCATTCCAAGCTCGATTTCGGGTGGTCCGACGATGAGGGGCATGGGGTTGATCAGACGATCTACTTTCACGGGTGGATGAAGATCGCGCTTGAAGCGCTGTATCTGGGCGGGCCGGGCAACTTTCGACCAGGACAGAGCCTTGTCTTCGCCGGGCCGAAAGATTGCGGTAAAAGCCGCATTCAGCATCAGATCATCACAGGGTTGCTGGGCGGACGCTCTGCGGACCCAGGGCCTTACCTTTTCGGGCGAACGGATTTCAACGCTGAGATGTTCGCGGCGGAGCACTTGATGATGGAGGATCCTGCCTCGAGCACGAAGACGGTGGATCGTGTTTACTTCGGAGAGCAGCTCAAGCAGCTGGTCGTCAACGACACCCAGCGACTCCACGAGAAGCGCGAGAACGCGCTCACGTTGTCGCCGTTTTTCCGCACCACGATCAGCATCAATGACGATCCGGACAAGATGCGCGTGCTTCCGCTTTTGACGCCGGACATGAAGGACAAGCTCATGTTGTTCCTTGTTTCTCCTGCCCCCCTACCTATGCCGACGACCACGCTGGACGAGCGCGCGGCCTTCCGGGCGAGGGTCGCGGAGGAGTTACCGGCCTACGCTTGGTGGCTGCTGAATGAGTTTCAGATTCCCGAGGACTACAAGTCCGCCCGCTTCGGCGTTCGGGAGTGGCATCATCCCACTTTGACCGGTGAGTTGTTCGACGACACTCCCGCCAGCGAATTCATGCAGCTCGTTGATGCTGCGGTGTTCACGACGGCTCAAGAGGGCGAGGGTTTGAAGGATTGCAAGCTCTGGGAGCTTCCGAGCGATGCGAAGGGCGACGTTGCTGGTAAGGCGTGGGATGGCACGGCCATCGAGCTTGAGCGACTCCTGATTATGGATTCGTGCTCGGTTTCGCGCGAGGTCAAAAGGTTCGTCGCGCACAACAAGGTGGATCGAGTTCTCGGACGCCTCAAGGAAGACGCGCCTCGCCGCGTCGTTTACGCCCGCAAGGCCGATCGCCGCGCCTGGGTGATTTACCGTCCATCCTAATCGACTGGCGTCATTCCCGCCCCGTCGCCCGTGTCATGCTGTGACGCGTGCGTGTGTCATGGTCATTTGCATGTGTTGCAACGCTTTACGTGATTCGTGACGCGTTGACGCATTATTTTCGAGTTTCGCCGCGCTGCTTTGTCGCGTTTTAAGAATAGAATCCTGAACAGAGAAAGTTAAGACACGAGCGTCATTTATTACAGATGTCTTTGCAGTGAAAAAGTTTAACCGTGACGCTTCATTGCAAAAAAGCGCGTCAGTAACCGTCATTTTGCAACCTCCCCTCCCCTACTGGTGGGGGGGGGGGGGGGGGGGGGGGGGGAATTTT
>JAIXZA010000080.1 GCA_027489965.1 Verrucomicrobiaceae bacterium | reverse complement strand
TCGAACAACTCACTCAGCGCAAAAATAACAACCCCACCTATCGAGTCATTATTCGCGGAGATCGCGATGTGCCTGCGGTGGAGATTCAGAAAGTCATGGCTTTGATCGCCCAGTCTGGGATCGACGACATTTCCTTCTCAGCACTTAACAAGGATTAACACCACATGAGCCACGGTAATAAAGAGCATCGTAGCATTAAAGAAGAAGCGGCCGTCATGGGCTTTCAGATCGCACCCATGATCGACGTTGTTTTCGTCATCATGCTTTTCTTCATGGTCATGGCAGGTGCTGTGAAAGTGGAGCGCGAGCTGAAAACCCAGCTTCCGGGTATGGGCACCCCAGCACTCAGTGATGAGCAAACTCCGCCTGATGAAATCACCATCACGGTGGAGGAGTCAGGGGTTGTGACACTCAACGAAGAAGAGTTCGACACGCCTGACAACAAATCACTCCCTAACTTCACTGCGACACTCATGCGCCTGAAGCAGGAAGCTGATTCTCGCACTGCCAAAGTGATGGTCACCATCCAAGCTGAAGAGCAAGCCCGCTATGAGCGCGTCATTGACGTCCTCAACGCCATGGCCAAAGCCCGCCTCAGTAACGTGACCTTCACCGTCGGCAGCGAAGAGTTCTGAGTCACCCTATTGAAGCATCACAATCAAATAGCCCCGAACACAAGTTTGGGGTTTTTTGTTTAGGCGAATGAGCTCGCGTTCCCGTGTGTAGGCGTTCCGCTCATGCGGACCAGAATGCGGAGTGGGTGATGAACGGTGATAGTAGGCTTCTTCTAAAAAGCTTATGGCTTCCAAGCACCTGCTGCGCGCAGCACCGTTTCATGAACGTCGATGTCATGCTTGGCATCCCAGGCCAGCTTTTTTTCGCCACGCACGATTTTGGCTAAATCCAGGAACTCGCCAACATAGCGGTCTTTTGGCACTTCAAGAAAGAGGGATTGGGTGCCTTTTTTGAAGCCGCCGCTGGCCTTGTTGAGGGATAGATTCACCCGGCCTGATTCCAGCGGCAGGATCTCTAGCGCGCCTTCTGTTCCTGTGACGTTAAATCGTCGGCGTGGTCCGCCAAAAGGGTCCGCGTGATTGCAGCGGATGACGGCGGTGGCCTTGGCGTATTCCAGCACGGCCATTTGATTGTCCTTCATGCCATCACTGCCTACAGGGGTGGAAAAGGCATGAACAGACTTGGGGCTGCCCATCACTGTCAGCACCGCATCAGTCACGTGACAGGCTAGTTCAAAAAAGCCACCGCCAGGCAATGGGGCCAATTGAGCACGAGTTTTAGGATCGGCTAACTTGCCCATAGCTGCGTCGATCTCGGTGATCTCGCCCAGCCATCCCTCGCGGACTGCTTTGAAGAGCAATTCAAAGGCTGGGTTATAGCGCAGCATGTAGCCCATCTGAACTGTGAGCCCGCGTTTCTCTGCCTCCAAACGCATGTCTTTGAAGGTGGTATGATCTAGGGAGCCGGGTTTATCTAGATGGATGTGTTTCCCCGCCTGAATGCAGCGCATGGCAGTGGCACAAGAGTCTTCTATGGCTGTCTCTACAGCCACCGCTTTCACATCAGGCATGGCCAGAAGCTTGGCTTCTGTCAGCCGAGTTAGCCCTGCATACACTTCTGATTTTGCCAGCCCTGATGGCTCCACGATTCCGGCGACCTCCCAGATGTCACCCAGCCCACGGATTGACTGCATCTTGCCCCCAGCATGAGCGTGCTGGGTGCCGATCTGGCCGATTTTTAACCGTTGGCTACTGGCTTGCAGGGAGGATGCGGCCAAAGCTGCTGTCGTAGCGATGAAGTGTCGGCGATTCATATGGAAGGAGGAGGGTTGAGGTTGAAGCACACAAAGAACGCGGCAGTATCGTCACTACATGAGCCTGTCTCTCATTCTTTGCCGACTAACTTGGAAAAAAGTCATGCTACTTTCTGTGCTCGGCTTTTGGCTCATTGTGCTGATCATCTGGAGCTGTGATGCCTGGGTGCGGCGTTCATCCATCTACTGCCACCATCAAATCGAGACTGCGCCAGCCATGCCCGTGGCTCTGGTGCTTGGCTGCTCTCCCAAGGTGGCTGGTAGTCCTAACATGTTTTTCACCCATCGAATGGAAGCTGCAGCCACTCTGTATAAAGCCGGCAAGGTAAAAGCCTTTATTGTCAGTGGAGATAATGCCACCCATCAATACGACGAACCTACGGCCATGAAGGCCGATCTCGTGGCTCGAGGCATCCCTGCTGACATCATCTATTGCGACTACGCCGGCTTCCGCACGCTTGATTCCGTTGTGCGTGCCGATACCATCTTTGGTCAAAAGCGTTTCTTGATAGTTTCCCAGCACTTTCATAACGAACGTGCCATCTTCCTTGCTCGTCAGCATGGGCTCGAACCCGAAGGATTTGATGCCAAAGACGTCTCTCGCCGATTCGCACCCGCCACTTATTACAGAGAATTCTTAGCACGTGTCCAGGCCGTGATCGATGTTGCAATCCTTCATACACAACCAAAATATGCAGGTCCCAAGGTCGGTATCACTCAGCTGAGGGAGTAGATTATGAGTTATTGAGACTAAGTTAGCTTGACGATATTAGATGCTATTCTAGGTATCGAATGTATGTCGAAAAAGTCTCTTTTAGAGTCGCCTGAAGTTTTCATTGGTCGGATTGAACCCGCACGCTTGTCTTTTTTTTATCAAATTGGACTTGGCGTAGTCGCTTTGACGCTTGTTTTACTGCCCCTTCTTTATCTAGTACTCATCGTAGCTGTAGGATGGATTGTCTGGTGGCACTTGATGAATGACGCAGCCCTTTTCAGCCATTTGCGTGGGCGAGCAGTCATTATTGGAGTGGTGCTTTATTTGGGTCCGGCAGTGGCGGGTTTGATCTTTATTCTCTTTCTGATCAAACCCCTGTTTTCTAGACCAGCTAAGTCGGCTCCGCCATACACGGTATTGGAAACTAATGAGCCTAAGCTTTTCGCCTTGGTGAGAAACATTTGCCAAGCGATTGGTGCGCCAATGCCAAAGGAAATTCGATTGGACATGCAGGTCAATGCTGCAGCTGGATTTCGCCGTGGCTGGTTGAGTTTTTTCGGAAATGATCTTGTGCTGGTCATCGGCTTACCTTTGGCCGCAGGCATGAGTAGGCGTCAGTTGGCTGGCGTCCTGGCTCATGAATTCGGCCATTTTGCGCAAGGAGCTGGAATGCGTTTTTCCTTCATCATTCGCAGTGTCAATGGCTGGTTTGCACGGGTGGTTTATGAGCGCGATCATTGGGATGATAAGCTTCAGGAATGGGCTGCTGATGACAACATGTGGGTGAAGCTTGTTTTCTTAATGGCCAAAGGCGGTGTTTGGGTTGGGCGCCGCGTGCTTTGGTGTCTTATGCAGGTAGGTCATGCCATCAGTTGCTTCATGTCACGGCAGATGGAGTTTGATGCTGATAGCTATGAAGTTAAAGTGGCGGGAAGCGCCGAGTTTGAACGCACTGCGGAGCGACTACAGCTGCTCAGCGTGGCCCATGGAGCAGCCATGAATGATGCCTATCAAACGTTTCAGGCGAAGGAATTGCCAGATGATTTGCCTGCCTTAGTCGTCTGGCGGGAAAGTAGGCTTTCGGATAAGGTCCGTCAGCAGGTGACCGAGCATTTAAAGGAGTCCAAGGCCTCCTGGAGTCAGACCCATCCTGCCGATTCTGATCGAATCCAGGCTGCTTTGGCCCTGAATACCGAAGGCGTGTATCATATCGAGAGTCCAGCTTCAGAGCTATTTACGGATTTCACTTCGCTGAGCCGCTCCGTTACCAGACACTTTTTTGTGCATCAACTCGCGGTCTCCCTGGATAAAGTTCAGTTTCGAACCACTGACAAAATGGTTGAGGATCGGCAGTCTGCTGATGCTTCAGACCAGTACATTGATGCCTTTTATGGCAAACGATTCCATTTTATGCGCCTGAGCCCACTGGTCTTGATCGGTGAGATCAGTCATTCAGAGGCACTCGAACAAGCTGAAAAAAATAGCGGTTATTACGATGTTCTTTTGGCTCAGTATGCAGAATTAGAAGATCAGCTGTTGAATCAGACCGTTGGTTTGGACCTTATTTTGGCCAAATACAGCCTATCTGCCCCGAAGGAATTTCAACTGCGTGATAGCACAGAGCTCTCTGCCAATGCAGCTCTTATACAAACTCAGACAATGCTCGCCGAACTTAAAACCAAGATGGCACCTTATGAACAAGCAATGAATCAGCGGCTCAGTTTTTGTCTGCGCTGGATTTTAAACAGGGGAAACGATCCCAGACACATCGAGCTCCACCGACTGCTTTTAGCTCAGCAGCGTCTGTCTGCCATGATCACTGATTTGGTTGAAGTCTCACGCGCTATACGTTCATTAGATTTTCTATTGCAAAACTCGGCCAATCATCAGGATCGCTACACACTTGAGCGGCAGGGCCGCCGAATCTCAGAGCGCATTGAAGCAGCCTCACGGCGATGCATCGAAGTACTTGGAAATGTGGGACATCCTTATTTAGAGAATCATCCCCCCATTGCTGCTGTGCTCAGGCTTCCTGTGCGCAGTGATCACGAGTTCACTCATGCCTTTCATCTTTCTCAAATCTGTACTGAGGCACTGATTCCTCTCCTCGTCCGAGTGATGGGTGATCTTTGTGGATTAGCTTTAAGTGTTGAGAAAGATATTCCCTCAAATGCTACTCTTCCTCTAAGTTCACCTGTGGTGCCCTCACCCGGCACCTCATTTAGCGGCACAGAAATTCCTCCGCCATCGGGGCTTTAGTTCTTGTTAGCAATACTGTTACGTTAAGCGCCCGGTGATGTAAGCTTCGGTGAGTTTGTTTTTCGGGTTGCCAAAGATCTCCATGGTGTCGGCGCACTCGATGACTTTGCCTTTGTAAATAAAGGCTGTTTTGTCGGCGATGCGTTTGGCCTGTTCCATGTTATGGGTGACAATGACAAAGGTAAACTGACCCCGGAGTTGGGCGATGAGGTCCTCAATACGGGCAGTGGCAATAGGGTCCAGGGCCGCACAGGGCTCGTCCATGAGAAGGATTCGTGGTTTTAAAGCCACGGCGCGTGCGATGCAGAGCCGCTGTTGCTGGCCGCCAGAGAGGCTGGTGGCGTTGGCGTGCAGGCGGTCTTTGACCTCGTCCCAAAGTGCAGCAATGCGTAGGCTGCGCTCGGCGGCTTCTTCCAGTTCCCATTTGTCCTTGATGCCTGCGACCCGTAGGCCATAGACGGCGTTTTCAAAGATGCTACGGGGGAAAGGATTGTACTTCTGAAAGACCATTCCGACGTTCCGACGCAGGCTGATGACATCGACTTCGGGGGAATAGAGATTCACACCGTCGATTTTGATACTGCCGCTGACGACACGGGCGATTTCGACGAGGTCGTTGATGCGGTTGATAGAGCGCAGAAGCGTGCTCTTACCGCAGCCAGAGGGACCGATCAGCGCGGTGATATCTTCACGGTGCAGGTCGAGATCCACATCAAAGAGCACCTGATGATCCCCGTAAGCATAGTTGAACTTCTCCACCTGGATGAAGTGGGCGTCATGGTTGGCTGTCGGGTTGTCTGACATGATTTGGAAACCGCTGACGGGTTCTGAAAAAGCAAGCGGTGTAATTAGCTGAAGGTGCCGCGCAGGTAAGACTCAGTGAGTTTCTGTTTGGGGTTGGAAAAGAGTTCTTCGGTGTCACCGAACTCGATGAGCCTCCCTAAATGCAGGAAGGCCGTGTAATCGGAGACGCGCACAGCCTGCTGCATGTTATGGGTGACGAAAATAACCGTGTAATCATGGGCGAGCTGCTGCATGAGCTCTTCGATTTGGAGTGTGGCGATTGGGTCTAGCGCTGAGCAAGGTTCATCCATCAGCAAGACATCTGGATTGGTGGCGATGGCGCGGGCGATGCAAAGGCGCTGCTGTTCGCCTCCAGAAAGACGGAGGGCATTTTGATTTAATCGATCTTTAAGTTCGTGCCAAAGCACGGCAGAACGCAGGGCGCGTTCGACGGCATCATCCAGAATATCCTTGGCAGTTATGCCATGGATTTTCAGACCATAAGCGACATTGTCGTAGATACTTTTGGGGAAGGGATTGGATTTTTGAAACACCATGCCCACTTGCTTGCGGAGCTGGGTCAGATCCACGTCAGCATCGTGGATGTTTTTGCCTTTAACGAAAACCTGGCCCTGGCTGACTCTCGCGCCGGTTAATCGTTCATTCATGCGATTGACGCAGCGCAGCAGGGTGCTCTTTCCGCAGCCTGAGGGTCCAATCAGAGCGGTGACTCTGTTTCGCTCGGCGGATAGATGGATGTTATGCAGCGCCAGATGAGTGCCATAGCAAAAATCCACGCCACGAAGTTCGACGATGGGAGGAGGCTGTTTGGGACTGGTGGCAGATGCTAGCATGAAAGAGCCAAAGGGTTGTAATGACTTACCATTTGTACTTTGCCCGCAGACGGCGGCGCATCCAGATCGATGTGGCGGCTAAGGATGCGACGAGAATGAGAAAGACAAACACAGAGCCATATTGTGCGCGCTCAGAATACTCATTTTGTGGGATGCGTGCTGCGAGGGTGTAGATGTGGTAAGGCAGTGCTTGAACGGATTCGGTGAAAATGGCCAAGAAGCGCTGGATGCTCTGTTCCCAATGCGCAAACCAACTGGCGTCCGCAGGTAGTGCCACCAGATCTTTTTGCCAGGGAAGTTTGTCTTTAAAAGCCAAGGCTGCGGTAAACATGATGGGAGCAGTTTCGCCTGCTGCACGGGCGATGCCGAGAATACTGGAGGTCAAAATGCCTGGAGTGGCAAAGGGCAGTACGGCACGCCAAATCGTTTGCCAGCGTGTGGCACCAAGGGCCATGCTGGTCTCTCGAAATTCCAGGGGCACGGCCTGTAGGCATTGTTCACTGGCGGTGATGATGACGGGCAAAATGACAAAGGCCAAGGTGAACCCGCCTGAGAGCACACAGGTATCCCAGCCCTGAAAGCTCAGTGTGGTAAAACCTAGTGGCAGGGTGAAAATGGCCCGATCCAGTGGTGCGCTTGTGAAAACGGGTGCCGTTAAAACAAAGGCCCCGAGCCCAAATAGACCGAAGACAACAGAAGGTACACCCGCAAGGTTTAGTATGGCCAGCCGCACCATTTCGATGAATTTTCCATGGCTGGCGTACTCGCTAAGATAGATAGCGCTGGCCACGCCTAAAAGCAGGGCGACCCCGACACTGACGATGACCAGCATGGCCGTTCCGACAATTGGACCTAGGATGCCGCCACCAGAGTAGGAGATGGTTTTTTCCTGACGCAGATTGGCACCCAGCTGCATTTTGATGGCATCGGCACCATTCACATCAGTCTCAATGATGTGGCCCTGATGGTCCTGAATGACATGCAGGGTGGAGGGAAGTTCAGTTAGAAAGGTTACATTCACGAAAGGCCATTCGCGGCTAAGCGCGACAGGTGCGCCTTTAACCGTAATATGGAGGATGATGGCCGCAGTCACCGAAACGATGATAAGAGTGCCAATACGTAAGATCCAGCGTACGAATGATTCCCGGATCTGATTGCGTGACTGATGGCCAACAAAGGGATTTGCAGGATCAAGTTTGGGATGGATGGGCGTGGGGATCATGCTTTGAATTGTTCAAAACGACGGACAAAGATCCGCGCGCACCAGTTAATGATGAGAGAAATGCAGAAGAGCACAATGCCGACCATGAACAGAGCCTGCCAGTGGGCGCTGCCTCGGGAGACTTCGCCAAGTTCCTGCGCAATGATTCCAGTCAGCGTGTGCGCTGGCTGGAAGATAACCCCAGCTCCAGAGCTGAAGTCTGGAATAGCAATGCGATTCCCCGCAACTAGGAGCACGACCATCGTTTCACCAATGACCCGCCCAATGCCAAGTAGAACAGCCGCTGCCATGCCTGAAAAAGCCGAGGGCACAATGACACGAAAGACTGTCTGTAGTTTTGTGGCACCGAGCGCGTCTGAAGCGTCCACATAGGCCTCGGGCACATTGTTGAGCGCATCTTCTGACAGACTAAACATAGTGGGGATGGCCATCAGAGCCAGCAGACATCCTGCATTGAACATGTTGAGTCGTTCCTGAATAGGAAACCCTGGCACCCATTGTAACCAAGCCACCTCACTGACATCCTTGATCAAATCTCCGAGAACAGAAATGCCTATGAAGCCAAGAACAACGGAGGGGATGGCTTGAATGAACTCGATGACTGGCTTGATGAATTCCTTTTCACGCTCTGAAGCGAACTGGTTGGAATAAATGGCCGCCATGAGGCTGATCGGTGTGGCGATTAAAATGGCGATCAGCGATATGATAAGCGAGCCAGTAAGTAGTGGGACAAATCCAAAAGAATCCTGCCATGAGCTATTGGTGATCCAGTTAGAGCCGAAGAAGAAAGCTCCGATGACCGTGGAAAAGGAGACCGGCTTGTCAGGGCTCCATGTTTTAAGTTCCTCTGCGGCAGCTTGCATTTCCTGAACATGCAGAGGTAGTTGACGATGAACTTCCTCAAGCCATGCGACTGCATGGGGTGGGCAGCCGTTGGTCGGTAGATTGCCAGCGGCTTTTTGAATGGCGGTAATGTATTGGTGAACGTTGTCACCAAGCTCTTCGGCTCTGGAGATGACTAGCTTGATTCGTTGCTTGAAGTCCACGGGCACGGCTTGAGTCACCGCCGCTTCTTTGAGGAGATCGGCTTTTTCAGCCGGATCTTGGGTTTTTTCTGCGGCTTCCAGGAGTTTTTGGCGGCCACTTTTTAATGTGTAAAATTCGCTGGCGGCTGTTTTGGTTTCCAAGACATGCTCTTTGATCTCACTGAGCATTTCTTGAAGAGGTTCAGGCGCTTCTTCAAAGATCTCGGTGGCTTCGATCAGTGTTGCAAAGCTGGTCTTTGCCTCTTGATCTCGGGCGGAATAATGATCGTTGAGTTGCTGCAGAAAGGCTGGGCTGTTTTTGGCTTCAGGGCTTAACTGACCTAGTTCGGCCCGCACTTTGTTCGCTTCTTCGAGTGAAAAGAGGTTCTTCAGTTTGAGGCTCGCAGCGGACTTTGCAGCGGCCTCAGCGAGCTGACTGCGTAGTGGTGCTAAGATAGTGTCACTAGCTGGAGGAGTCTGTTCTAGAGCTTTTGATAGAGCTTCCCGCTGAAGAGCGCTTTCTTCTTCGACTTGTCGCTTCATCAGCAAATAAGCATCACGGCGATTGCGGGCGTTTTGGCTGATCGTATCGATAGACGCGCCGAGTGCGCGCCGCAGCCTGCTTGTGAGCTGTTGATGTTGTGCCAATGGACGATCGACGATGTCACAAAATTCCAGGCCTGCCTGACGATAGGTCTCTAGTTCATACTTATACGTTTTGAGAAAACCTGCTCCCTCTCTCAGTAGCATGAGCATGATGAGGATCAGCACAATAATAGTCACACTCGCGTTTGAGGCGAAAAAGAAACGAATGAACTTTTGACTGTCGAAGCCAAGCGCGTTGAGCTTCTTTTTCTTCAGAAGTATGCTGCCAAGGGATTGGCGTTCTAATGGCGCTAGTCTTTCCTCCATTCAGTTGGTCGGTCGGTGTGGTAGGTTAGGGGCAATCAAAATTCGGTAGCGGAGATGCCTCCTTTTCGCCCGAAGCAGCAGTCTGTCAAACGCCGGATTACTTTGCCAGAGTGAGTGGTATGAAGCCGACTTTGTTAACGATGGCTTCACCAGCCCCACTCAGGCAAAAGTCGATGAACTCTTTGGTTGTTCCTGTTGGCTCTCCACAGGTGTAAAAGTAAGTTGGACGGGCGTAGGGGTACTGCTTCATTTTGGGCACCGTGGGTTCTGCCCCGGCGACAGTGATTATCTTGATGCTTTTTGACTGGGCGTAAGCCAGCCCGACATAGCCAATGCCATTCATGTTGGAGCCGACCTCAGAGGCGATCTGTTCATTACCGGCCATTTTCTGGCTTTGTGCGCCATATTCACGACCTTTCATGGCCATCGAGATAAAGTCTCTGTACGTTCCAGAAGACGTATTACGAGTGTAGACGGATATGGGGCCTGGCGTTCCTCCGACCTCGCTCCAGTCCTTGATATCTCCGGCAAAAATCTGAAGAAGTTGCTTTTTGCTCAGATCATTGATCGGATTGTTCTTGTTTAGCACGATGCAGATCATGTCCCAAGCGAGCTCATACTCGTGAAGGAGTGCTCCTTTACTACGAATCAAGGCGCGCTCGTCTGCTTTGACCTTTCGACTGGACATGCCGATTTCAGCTGTGCCTGAGGCTAGGTTGGTAAAGGTGGTGGAAGAGCCCTCAGCGGCGATGTCAAAGCTGACTTTATGGCCCTGCTTTTTGAAGGCTTCAGCAAGTTGAGGAACCAGTTTCGCCCCAAGGGTATCGGATCCACGGATGCGAAGGGTCATTTGCGCCTTTAGGCCTGTAGCCATCGACATCATCATGATGAAGAATAGCAGTACAGATTTCATGCGGGTTAAAGTTTGGGTGGGCAAGCCTACGGTGGCACGTTTTATTGCCGTTAAAATGGCTTCCCGGCAAAAACTCCATCATGGCGAAACTGTCACATTGACTGATCAAATCTCAAAGAAGACACAGATTTCTCGAATTATTAAGGGATGTATTTAAACAATCATGTCACTTTGGGGGACTCAGCTGAGTTGGTTCATTTTTGAAGGAGGTCATCAAGTGGCCTTCTTGATCACTTCGGACGATTGAACAAACCACCATGACAAGTCTACAAAAGACGGTGATTTCATTCTCGTCATCTGGCGTGGGATGATTTAAAGAAGTTGTGCCCACGCCTTGATATGAAAGCTATTACCATCTCTCTCGCCCTTCTGTCCATGAGCTGCATCATCGCGCTGGCCTGGGTTTTAGGCACGCCGGCACCGACAGATCCACGGGTGGCGCGGTTGGAGACGGATCTCAAAGAAGCCCGTCAGACGATCAGCCAGTTGCGACGTGAACTGGCGGAAAAACCGGTCCCAGCACCCGCGCGGACGATGACCTCAGCTCCCAGCATTGATGCTCCGAGTGCTGGTGGATCACCTGTCAATGGCAGTCCAACAGCGACACCCGTCGGTGGACAGGCTGGAGCTCTGCGCGAGATGCTGAAAAACCCAGCCATGCGCGCCATGATGGAGCAGCAGCAAGCCATGCAGGTGGAGGCCAGTTACGCTCGGCTCATGGATCAGCTGCAGCTCACTGATGAAGAAAAAGCGCATTTCAAAAAGCTCCTCGTCGATAAGCAGAAGGTGGAGACGGATCTCGGCATGAAAATGTTGGATCCCAATCTCAGCCCTGAGCAAAGGAAACAGATCGTCGCTCAGGCGGAGAAGAACAAGAAGACCTACGATGATGCCATCAAGACCTTCCTGAACAATGACAGCGACTGGAATAACTTCCAAGCCTATGAGGACACCAAGCCTGAACGCACTTCCTTTGATGCCATGGGCCGCACCTTGTTTGCTTCATCCAGCGAGCCTCTGACGCAGCAGCAGGAGCAGATCTTGATGAACACCATGACTCAGGTTCGCAAATCGCCGACTCCAGAGCAGGCGGCGCTTTCAAAGTCTTTGCAAGATCCATCTCAGATTAATGATATCAACATTACCCGCTTACTGGAAATGATGAGGCAGAATAATCAGCGCATCTTGGAGCAGTCTGCCACCACCATGACGCCTGGGCAGCTGAGGACCCTGGAGCAATACCTCGCGCAGAACCTCAAGAATACTGAAACCGGCCTGAAGATGGGCAGCATCATCACAGGCAACCAAAAATAATCTGGATCATAAGCCGAGCATAGCCTCGATCAGTGCATCTCTCAGTGCGCTGGCTGCCTGACCGTCAGCGTAGTGATTGATCATGAAGGTGAAGGAGTATTCTTTCCCTGACTTGGTCGTGATCATGCCAGTCGTGGATCGGATGCTGGACATGGCACCGCCTTTCCAATGCAGAGTGTCTTTGCTTAGCAGGGAGTCTGTATAAATCGCTCCAAAAGGCCCGCGAGCCGCCAAGTGCTGCAGCCGGGTTAGGTCATGGGGTGTGATAAAATCAGCCCTCGCTAAGCCACAGCCATCTTCCATCCGCAGGCCGGTGAAGTTTAATCCGCGAGATTTCCAGTGCTCGCGAATGACCGCATCAGGTGCTTTCCGTCCTTGTAGGCCGAGCAGACGGAAGAGGCACTCGGTTTCATGATTGTCCGAAGTGGCGTGAATGCTGGTGATGATCTCTTTCAGTCTTGGCGACCGGTGTGTGACCAGCACCTCCGTTGGCTCAGTAGGTGGCGTTTCAAGAGCACTCCAAGCTGCTGCAGCGCCTCTGACGGTTATGCCTGCAGTGATGAGAATTTTTTTCAAATGATGCGCCGCAAAGTATTCGGGGTCGGGCACCGCGCCGAGAATCTGAAAGTGACTTTCGCCCAAAGGCACGCTGCCACGCAGGTGGACCACGCCTGCATGCTCGCCACCGTGAATGACGACCCCATCTCCAGAGTCGGCGGCACCTGTCAGCGTTTCATTGATCGCCGTCACTCCAGGCACTTCAGGGTCTGTGCCCAGAAATTCAGCCGGCTGGCCTACTGTGGCTGAGGCACGAAAAACGGCGGTGTAGCGGTTATGCTCCAGATTCAGGCCGGATACGGCGCTGCCATAACCATTGCCGATGTCTCCCCAGTTCCAAAAATCATCAAAGATCGATCCTTTGAAAAGCCTGCCATCTCCAATGATGCGGCCTTGGATAGTCGTCACTCCGAGCTTTTTTAGATCCTCAGCCATGACATGAAGATCCGCCAAGCTCAGCATGGGGTCACCGCGCCCCACTAGGATAAGGTCTCCTTCAATGACGCCGTTTTTGGGCGGTGTTGTGGCATTGAGGTGGGTTTCGATTTGAAAATCAGGTCCCCAGATTTCCAATGCAGTCGCTGTGGTGACAGTTTTTAAACTAGAGGCTGGGATAAAGGCAGTCTGCGCCTGATGATCTTCGATCACCGCGCTCTCGGCATCCATGAGACAAAAGCCAATGGCAGCTCCTTTCAGTCCAGGCTTAGCCGCTGCTTCTCGCAGGATTTTATGGATCGGTGATTCCTGTGGCACCGCGGGAATGATCGGTGCTGGCGGCACCGCCGGTTTCTCAATGACTGGTATCGGCTCCGGCGACCGAGTGGCCTGCTGCCAAAGTACAAAGGCTAGGGCTGCTGCTAAAATCAGAATGAGGGCGTTTTTCACCATGCGCTAGCCTCCTGCCGTGATTTGTACGATCTCGATCATATCGCCATCATTGATCGTGGCGCTGGTGATTTCTTTTGGCAAAAGAGCCAGTTGATTTTGCTCCACGATGACTGGCTTGCCAGCCAGGCCCACGGCCTCCAGGAGGCTGGTCATCGTCAGGGGAGCAGGAAAGTCGCGTTTAGTTCCGTTCAGGGTGATGGTCATGGTGAGGAGAAGAAAGCGGGTGATGACTGGCTGGCAAGCGCGGTGCTCAAAGCCACCAGCGCATTTGCAGCCAGCGGGTGAATTTTCTCAGCAGCACGCGGCCAGCAGCGCGGCGGTCGAGTTCGATCTTGGCCCGTCCGGTTAAGCCGGGGCGCATGAGCGGCTGCAGGTCACTTGGCAGGTTGATACTTGGTAGAGTGATGCTGAAAACGCCGCCTTCTTTGCTGCTTTGCAGGGCAGGGCTGATTTGCTCGCTGCTTTCCAGCAGGGCTTTCAGCGGATGTGCACTTTGAGTGTAAAGCAGGTAACGCACCTCTCTCGGCGCGGACTCGGTGAGCGCTTCCTTGATGTCGCTGATGTCGGCTTCGGCAATTTCAAGTCGCAGATCCCAGGTATCGACCGTGGCCACTTCGGCAAACATTTCGCCCGACTGTAAAAAGGTACCGCTGCGCAGATGCACGTCTTTCGTCATGACCACACCGTCGATCGGCGCACGCAGGGCCGACAGATCCATCTCTATACGCAGCCTTTTTTCCGTTTCAGCCGTGGCCTGAGCTTCGAGCATGGCGATCCGAGCCAGAGCTTCTTTTCCCTGGCCACGCTGGCGCTCGGCTTCGGCTTCCAGTCGTTTGCGTGATTGCACGCTGCTTTCCCAATCACTCTGAAGTCTGCGTGTATCAAGCCGAGCGATGACCTGATCTTTTTTGACGCGATCACCTTCACGCACCAGAACCTCATCCACTCGCCCCGCAGTCTCTGTGGTGATCATCGCTCTTTTCCGTGGCAGCAGAGTACAGTTACCCTCGATCTTGATTTGTAGAGGCCAAAGAAAAGCGATGAGGAGAAGAGCTACGGAAACAACGAGCCTGGTCATCCAGCGCCGACGTTGTGTGGTCGTGGCGGATTCACGCCAGTGTCCTAATTTGGCCAAGAGCGGTGCTAGCGGTAGCGACTGATGTACAAGCGCAGCTTTGAGCGAGCGCCCCGTTAGATCGGCTAACCACTGCGCGAGAGCCAGTGATGGTGGTCTTGGATCACCTGCCACTCCAGCTGGGCCAAAGCTGGCCGCATCTGCACTTTCACAGAGTAAAATACCAAGCACGCGACCCTCAGCGCCATCACGTAAAGGCACCAGTGCCACCGACTGCATGGGCGTGTCTGCAAAATAATCGCGATGAGTCCCTGCGGTGATGATTTGCAGCTGATCGTTAGCGATAGATTTAGCCAGCTGGATCATGCGCACGACAGGTTCGGAGCGCGTCTCGACTTGCGGTTGGCCGGAGATGCCGATGACGCGCCAGCGATCTCCTTGTCGAATGAGAATGCTGACACGATTGATGCCTAAAAGCTCCCGCGCATGAGCTGTGGCCAGTCTGGCGGCCTGCTCAGGATCCAATTGCCCTGTCATGTCCTGCGCCATTTGCAGGAGCTGCTGCTGGCGCTGACTTTGCGCCCCTAATTCACGCATTTGGCGTGCCCTAAGCCGTGGCCCCAGTTCTGTCATGAGTGCCTGGAGCATCAGGGCTAACTCCGCTAGTTTTTTGGGATCGCTCTGCTGCGGAAACCAAAGCTGCACGGCGCCGAGATGATCATCACCACTGCGCAGCGGCACTGCAACAATGCCGTGTGGACCAAGGTTGACTAAGACTCCTGGCGTGACGGCTTCCTGACCAGTTGGAGCAGGCATTAATACCAGAGGCTGAGAAGAAAGGATGACCTCACTTGCGGCACGCAGCACCTGCTGGCGCTGGGCACTTTCAGCATTGCCAGCCGCCTCCTCTATTCTGTCAGCTGCACCGAGTTTTAGAGATAAATCTCGTCCTTCGCGTCTCGCCACCAGCCAAATCGCGCCGCCTAGAGACTCTGTGGCACTGCATAAAAGTGTGAGCACCCCTTTCAGTACATCCTGATCCGATGCTGGTGAACCAGCCACACGCGCCAGTTCTGCAGAGAGCTTTTGCAGTGACTGAAGACGATCTGTCGGTGCTGTCGCCATGATTACTTGCTCTTCACCTCCCGGGCGCTTTGCAGCTGGTTTTTGCCACGGTCGATGCGGATGCCATATCTCTCTAGTAAAGTGCCTGTGACGAGCTGGAGCTGTGTAGCAGCCTTGTTGTAGTCCGCATGAGCTGCAATCTGCCTCGTGCGTGCATCCGCCAGTGAAGTGCGCGCTTTGAGCACATCAAAGCTGCGCGCTAAACCTTCTTCCAGGCGCTTTTGTTCCGTCTCTAAAAGCCGCTCAGCCAAGCGCGCTGATTCACGGGTGGACTCCATCCGTGCACGAGCTGATCTGACTCGGGCGATCACGCTGTCGAGTTCCACTGAGATGCTGAGTTCACTGCGAGCGATGTTTAAAATAGCC
Source organism: Verrucomicrobiaceae bacterium (assembly GCA_027489965.1). Classification (GTDB taxonomy): domain Bacteria; phylum Verrucomicrobiota; class Verrucomicrobiia; order Verrucomicrobiales; family Verrucomicrobiaceae; genus Prosthecobacter. Next base: position 144,246 of record JAIXZA010000080.1, on the reverse strand, counting down.
TGCTGCTGGCGGTGGTCAGCCACGTTGCTATTGGCCTTCGCTGTGCGGTTCCCCAGCGGGATGGTGAACTGAAAACCTACCTGGGTGTCGTAGCCTTGACGCTGAAACGCACTTCCAAAGGCATCGCCACGTCCACCTGCCAATCCGTTCGCGGTAAGCGTGGCCTGGAGGTCCAGCCGTGGCAGCAGTTGATTGCGTGCATACTTCACAATGATGGCTTGCTTCTCCGCGTCTTCAATGGCGGCACGATGATCAGGCCTGCGCTGCAAAGCATTCCGTAAATGCTGAATGCGATCCGTCGGCGGTGCGATGAATGGCAGAGAGTCTTTCGGCAGGAAAACCATGCCGCCGCCTTCCTCCAGAGATCCGAGGATTTGAGTCTTCAGAGTCATCTGTTTTTCTACCACAAGACTGAGAGCTGAGATCACCTCTTCACGCGCCACTGCCACCGCGACCTCTGCCTCCTGAACATCAGCCGCTGATAGCACACCGACTCCCAGTCGCTTCTGGTTTTCTATCACCAAGGTCTGTGCAAAGGCCACGACCTCCCTCTTCACCTCGATGTTTTCCAGGGCAAAAATCAGATCAAAGTATTCGACGATCACTTGGCTCAGCGAACGCTGAAATTGCAGCTCCCATTTGGCATCCGCAATGGCCGAATTCCGACGACTTACCCTTACCTCAGCCAGACTTACCGCTGGTCCAAAATCACGCAGAAGAGGCTGAGTTACGCTGGCTCCTACAGCCGCTGCATATTCAGGATAAAAAATAGCCGGTGGCCTCTGACGATTCAGGTCATTGCGGAATTCTCCTGCGCTGGCAAAAATTTTGTATTCCAAACCTGTCGGTAGTTTGCCTGTGATACCTGCTTGGCTGAGCAGACTCTGCTGCTGAAACAGGCGCGGATCCTGAAGCGCGACGATGGTCCCGCCAGTTTGAACATACTCCAGAGCATTCTGAGGCAAGTTTGATTCTCGCCAGGTCGAGGTCAGAAAAAACGCAGGCTCAAATTTTCCCAGAGCGCTGTTTGTCTGCTGCTCAGCGATAGCCCAGTTCAGCCATTCGATCCGCACATCGAGACTCTTCTCCATGACCTTTTGCACGGCTTGATCCAGCGTCAGGTAAGTCGGTTGTAGGCCCAGCGTCTCCTGAAACGACTGCGCGTGCGTCCTCGTGCAGAGGCCAGCGCAGAGAATCAAAAGAAGAACAACACGAAACACGTCCGCATCATGCGGGAAGGTAGCGTTAATGCAAGCACGTCGGCAGGGACATGGCCATCTTGGCAAGCGGCGGCTTATTTTTTCTTCCACTCTTCGCCTTCGTCATCATCGTCGTTGCCCTTATAGCCATCATTGTAACCTTCATCCTCCTCGTCTTCGTCCTGATCGAGGTCGATTCCTGCTAAGGCATCCAGATCCAGATCCAGTTCATCAGGGTCGATTTCATCGACATCTTCATCGTCGTCCTCAATCGCAGCAGCGGCAGCGGCGTCCTTGTCTTCTTGGCCACGTTTTTCGATCTCGGCCAGCGTATCCGTCATGTCGTCCACACTGTCCCAGACGTGCTGAGCCACAAACAAAGGCGCGCCTTGCTGCACCGCCATGGCGATGCTGTCACTCGGACGCGTATCCAGTTCGATTAGTTTCCGTGAATGCAGCTCATTTTCAGCTGAAAGGATCATGCGTGCATGAAACACACTGCCATGCACTTCATTGATGATGACGCGGTCCACCTTTGCCCCAAAGGCCAGTAAAACCGTGGCCAATAGGTCGTGGGTCATCGGGCGTTCCTTGGAGATGCCCCGCATGAACATCGAGATCGCCGAGCCCACAGACTCGTCCACATAGATGACAAAGGTCTTTTCCTCATTGCCCAAAAAAACAGCAAAGCTCCCGTCTAGGGGCAGGACGGCACGCACTTGGGCTTCAACGACATCGCGATTCATTCCCTTAACTAAAGCGTGACCCATGTCTCTGGCAACATGACGCTAGTAAAGTTTACGTCTATTTTGTGGCACGGATAAAAAGTGTCCCCGACAGGAATCGAACCTGTATCCAGCATTTAGGAAACGCTTGTTCTATCCGTTGAACTACGGGGACTATTGATTATCAGCGATTTAAACCGGATTCGCTCGCCAAAACATTCAAAGTAAGAATGAAAGTAAGAATACGTCCTTCCTTGTCCATGGCTGTTCAGGCGTGTCCAAGATGACAGAAAAAGAGACTGAGCGCATCTACTTTTTGAGGGCGTTTTAAATGGTCTTTTTTAGTCGCAAAAACGCACCTGAAATTTGAGCGATTGAGTGGCCTCTGGTGTGACTTTGCCCCAGCTCGACACTGAAGCGATTCTAAATGTCCATCGCTGCACCGTTCCTCCTAAGCCATTCCTTTTGTTCAAGATAGCTAGGGATGATCTTGTCCACTTCGTTCCAAAAGGCTTCGGTATGGTCGAGATGATGCAGATGACAAAGTTCGTGTACGACGAGGTAGTCGATGACCGTGGCGGGTGCCATCATACACTTCCAGTGAAAGGCGAGATTGCCTTTGGGCGAGCATGAACCCCAGCGATTACCAAGTTCGCGAACAGCCAAACGGCGAGCTGTCACTCCGACCTTGGGTGCGAAGTAATTAACGCGTTGGCGGATACGTTCGAGGGCACGGGCTGTGAAGTATTGTCGAAAGGCGGCTTTGGCGAGACTGATGTCACCGCCTTCAATGAGATCTCTGCGGAGACAGAAACGCCCACCTTTCAAAAGCACTGGCTCATCCTGATCAACAATTAACAAGAGGCGGTAAGAGCGGCCCATATAGAGGAAGCTTTCCCCATTTCGATACTCACGTTGGATGCGGGTGGCATTGGCATCTCGCCATTCCGCTAGGGTCTTGTAAATCCAGAGACGTCGAGAATGGACGATACTTGCGATGCGTTTGTCTGCGAGAGTCTTGGGCGCGCGTACCACCACGCGACCATCGCGTTCGACAATGATGTCTGCCGTGGAGCGGCGGCTACGCACGACCTCATAGTTGAGGTCTTTGTCGTGGACGATCTTCATTTAATCAGTTCATTGTGGCGTTTCTCTGCCAGTTTTACGATTTCCACCGCAATGCGTTCCTGCCGTTCAACAAGCTGTGGAATGCCCGTAATGAGAATCTCGGTGCCGATGTTGCCCCGCAAGCTTTTCACTTCGAGGGGCTTTTTCCAAAAGTCGATAATGTCGATGGTGGTTTGGAGCATTTCGACAACGTTCAACATGAGCGCCTTAACAGCTTCTTCTTGATCAAGTGGCACTAAGCCATCATCAAAAGCGATCTGGATAATGTGTTCGTAAAAAGTGGTGGCCTCCTTGGTCATTCCATGGTGGGATTCCTTGCGACCCTCCGTTGCTTCGACGCGTAATTTCTCGTATTCGCTAGCTAGCAGCTTCCAGTTGTCCTGGTGATCTTGGATGAGCTTCTCCAGCTTCTCACTCAACTTTTTGTAGAAGGCTGGATCTTCGTCAAAATGCACTGTGCAATGCTTGCGGATGGCATGTTCCATCTCGCTGGCTTTAGCTTCAGGATCACCCTGGGAATGTTTTTGCACATTGGAGATGAAGTCATCAGACAGCAGTTCAATGGGTGGAATCTTGGGGTTAATACCAAGGTCGATGAGGTGCTCATTGATCAGTGCTTTCACTTTGGCCCCTGCGTCGGCAATATCGAGTGACTCGTCTTTGTAGCGCTCCTTGATCATCCGCAGCAAGTAGCCGAAACGCCTCGCTGGACCGCGATAGGGATGTCCGTCGGCGTTCGGAAGAATCAGATTTAGGCTTTGCAGAAACTTCTTCAGATACACTTCAAAGTCAGCCCGTCGTTTGATGTCCTTCATTGCGGTAACTGCCGAATGAACGACCGCCACGTCGGTCTCAGGGGTGGCGAGAGACCCCTTCACGAACGCCTCAATTTGGGATACCCCTGCTGCGCGGAAATGATGCAGCAGCCGCTGATAGCGTTCTTCAAGAATTGGCAGTTCAGTCAGAAGATTCTTCAGACCACTCTGAATGTCTTCGGCATCTTCTTCGGCGTAGATGGAAAGAGCCGTAGTGAGATGATTGGCCAACCCGATGTAATCAACGATAAAGCCGCGCTGCTTGCCCGAGGCCACGCGATTCACACGGGCAATGGCTTGAAGTAAATTGTGTTCCTTGAGCCGCTTGTCGATATACATCACCTGTTCAACTGGAGCATCAAATCCGGTAAGGAGCATGTCACACACGATCAGGAAGGCGATGCCAGTCAGATCCTTGTCCGGGTCTTCCAGATCGAAGGGTTTACAAAAGTTCTCAACAGCGCGCCAACGTTTAGACTCTTTGCGAGCTTCGGTAATAACGGCCAACTCGTTGGTGGCATCCGATGACACGACAACCACGGCTTTAAGAAAGGCAATACGTCGAATTAAATCGCCGTCTGGCTTGGGTTTGATCTTCTCTTGATCAAGTCGCTCTAACAAGGCTACACGAATCGCTTTCTGATAGCGTACGGCGGCTAACTTAGAATGACATACGACCTGCGCTTTGAATCCGTCGGGCAAGATGTTGTCGATATAGTGAGCCACGAGATCTCGCGAGATGGCTTCGATGCGCTTCTCAGCTTCCAGGATGTCTCCGCTTGCGCCATACTTCTTTTTGATGGCCGCGATCTCCTCTTCGGTGCGGTAGCGGAAGAGATCTTCGAATTTGGTATCGAAGTCATTCTTATCCTTCAGCGCCGTGTCTGCCGTGCGTCCTTCATAGAGTATTTGGAGCGTTGCGCCATCATGAACGGCATCCATCAGTTTGTAGGTGTCAATGTAATCACCGAAGCGCTTCGTTGTCCTCTTGGCACCATGTTGCTCCGTAATAAGTGGTGTGCCTGTAAAGGCGATGCGGGTGGCCTTCGGGAACGCCTCGAAGATATTATCACCGAGATCGGAGCCCTGTGTGCGGTGCGCCTCGTCGATCATTAGCAGGATGCGCTCTGAGTGGTTCACCACTCCAAAGGTTTCACCGGAAGGTGGAGCACCGTAACTCACGAGCGCCTCTCTCAAGACCATGGGCAGTGACTCACTACGCTCCATAAACTTGTGAGTCATCACCATGTTGATGTCTGACGCCCCACCTTTGAGATGCTCGCGGAGTTGGATCGTGCTCTCGATCACATGCACTTTTCCGCCGATCAGCTTGGCCGTGGCGGAGAGCTGTTCTTCGAGATCCACGCGATCATTGATGAGCAGAATTTTAAAATCGGCTAGGTCTGCCGCCGCACGGATCATTCGTGCCACAAAGACCATGGTCAGCGATTTGCCGGAGCCCTGCGTATGCCACACCACACCAGAGCGCTCCATGGGTGTCTTCCCGGCGCGCAGACGGTCAATAATACGGCAGGCGGCACGGTATTGCTGATAGCGGCAGACGACTTTCACACGCTTGCCGCTCTCCGTGTCCATGAATACGGAACAAGTGCGTAGAATTTGCAGCAGCGTCTTCGGCGGCAGCATCCCCTGGATCATACGCTCTTGCTCACGCTCGATGCCAAGGGGCGGCGTGTATTGGCGGTAGGACTCCGGCCAGATGTCCTTCCATGCGTAGAAATGTTCATATCCTGACGTGATGCCGCCATACGTGGCCTTCTCGCCGCAGGTGGAGATGAGCAGGAGGTTCGTGTGAAACAAACGCGGCTCGCCTTCGCGAAGCCCGGCAGCCTTGGTTTCCTTGCGACCATCGCGATAGCGCAGCAGTTGCTCAAAGGCTGCGTGCATCGGGTTGGCCGTCGTGGCATCGCCGATCTTAGCCTCCACGATTACCAGCGGGATGCCGTTCACAAAGAGCACGATGTCCGGAATGATGAACTGCTTCACGCAGCTCGGCGTGTCGATGCGGAACTGGTTGATGGCGTGAAAGGTGTTTCGCTCCGGGTTTTCGAAGTCGATCAGCTTCACTACGGGGTCCGGCTCACCAGTTTCTTCATTGCGATCTACCTGCGCTTTGAATAGGAGTTTCTGAATCCCCTCATTCGCCTCCAACAGCGTGCGGTTCGGTTGGCGAAGGATCTGGCTGCGCAGGTCGTCGAGCTGCCGGTCTGTCAGCCAAGGATTGATGGCTCGCACCGATTCGCGAAACACGTCAGGCAGCAGCCACTCGCGGAAAGTCTTTCGCAGGCTCTTCGCCGGATCACTTGGAATCATCCCGCATCCCTGATCCACGACCGTCCAACCCAGCGCCGCGAGCTGGTCGAGGAAGGGTTTTTCGACGTGGAGGTATTCAGACATGAGGTGATTAGGCTAGCAGTGCTTCGGCAAGCGTCACGCATTGCTGGCGGATGCGGAGAGAATCCTCAGCGAACTCAGCAGATAAATGGTCGTCTCCCAGACGAAAAGCGGAGCATGACATCGGGCCAAGGGCTTCCGTCGAGGTAAAGTAGTTCTTCAGAGCATGCAGCGCGTGCGGCATTCCACGGTTTCCGGCTTCCTTCTCGGCCTGAAATCCGGCCACAGCAGCTCGATGCCCATCAAGGTATTCCATGCCCAGATACAGGATGTCATGCATATCCTTGGGCGCTTTACGTCCCACGGGACCGCCAAAAGCGTTGAGCTTGAGCACCAGCATAGGCCCCACCTCTGCCACGCGGATGCTCTCCGTCTGCTCGACCCCGAGCAGGTTCATTCCAGACACCGTTACCCAGCGGCTGCATTCCCTGGCCCGTCTGATTCCAGGCACGATGCCCACCGGCAGACCATCATCCACGATCACGGTGCCCATGTCTGCTTTATCGTCGTTCGTCAGTAGGTCCACAAACAGCTCCATTTCAGGGAATCGGCGCACGAAGCGATTCCTCGCCCAATGAAAGCCGTGGGCAGACAGCGTGTCTTTGATGCTGCCATACCCACCACCCTCAGCCGCGATGCTAATGCCGAAATCCACGTCCAGCGTTACCGGTCCCGGCATTCCCTCGGCGGGAGGCTTTGTCAGGTGCCTTACCGCTAGCCCGCCCACGAGCACCAGATCGTTCCGGTAGTCCGCCAGACAATCCCAAATCGTCAACAGTGCCCGCTGCGGCAGATTCATGCTATCCACTGGGTACTGGGCGTAAGTCCCGTGCTTCATTGGGCAAAACCCTCCCATTGACGGAGAGCCTCGGCTTGGTCAGGGCCGCGCTGGCCCACTTGCAGAAGATCCAGGTAAATCTGCACATCCGACACCAGTTGGAAGCCACTCGATTGCTGTGTTTCTCGGAAGACTCCATCGTCTGCCGGATGGATCAGCCACAGGTTACCTCCAATGTTCACCTTGCGACCTAGCGGCTGATTCAGCAATCCCAGCTCGGCGACATACGCCGAGACCACCGGTGGCGTCGTGTACGGAAAGCGTAGATGCGCGGCGAACCACTGCGTGAATGCTACCTTGCCCTTTCCCACGCTGTCCACGACCTCCCGTGCGATCTCCCCCGCATTGGAACTCAGCACCGAGTACTGCTGCACCGTTACCCTCCCTGCCCAGCGGTCGGCAGACTTCCAGGCATCCAGCAGACGGTCAAAGGCACTCACCTTGTAGCGTGCCGAGGTTGTCCGTGTGGCGGCAGAGGTCTTCTCCAGATACCCGTCAGCCTGTAATACTTTGAGGATACGGGAGACCAGGCCGCGAGACACCTCCGCGTGGGCCGTCAGCTCCTCCTGAGTCCATTCACTGCGGCGGTTGGACAGCAGCGCCCTCGCCAGCCGGGAGGTTTTCAGGGAGAACACATCCGGCGCAGACTCAGGATTGCGGAACTGGGTGCCGGTTGGGCGGAGATCGATCACCAGCCACGGCGTTTGGATGAAAAGCCGCCCATTCAAGTCCGCGTGGCACAGCCCGCTGATTCTTAGATCTGCCGCCAAGGCCTCAGACAGATGAGGACTCAGAAGCAGCTCCTTCTGATTGAGCGGCTCCTTTCCATTGGAGAGCCATTTGCGGGAAGGGTGCAGCAGCGGCACGACGGGCAGCACCACCTTCTCTCCCTTGGCCTCCAACCGCACTTCCGCTCCGCCTCTTATTGGCGAAATCTGTAGCGAGTAGGCACCGAGACTCTCCGAGGGAGCCTCTTGCAAATAAGCCGCCAGCAGCTTGGCCGAGCCAGAGATGGAGATCGTTTTACTCAAAGTCTTTATTTTACTGGTCCAGTAAAACATGACTTTTCAGTAAAAGCAAATGCCATTTCCAACTTGGGTCCTCTTGGGTTTGAGCGTGCAGTTCAAGCTTATAGCCAGCCCGTTTTACCCAAATCCGTCGTTTTACTAGCCCAGTAAAACGATGCCTTTCAGTAAAACCAAAAGGCTTTAGACTCAGCTCGCGGGAACCTCGAAGATCCAGGGGAAACCCGCCTTGGCGCTGATGTTTGCCAGGATTTGATTCAGCGCATCTTCAGCCTCCACCCAAGGGATTGCGGCGAGATGTCGATCTTGCTCATAGCGCAGACGCGCTTGTGCCCAGTCCTGCTTAAAAGTCTCCGGCCCAGCGCAGTCCACAAACCTCGACTCGCACGCCAGTCGAAACTCCTGCATCGCCTTCTCCCAAAAAACCACATCCTCCAGTCGGCGCTGTCTCACGATACGGGCGAGGTCGTGCAGATCCTTCACCCGGAACTCACGGGTTCCGCCATGCATTTTCTCCCGATATTCAGACAAGGAGGTAAGGTAGGCGCGCAGTTTCTCCCCGGCGATGCGGTGCAGCGCATAGACGCGGGAGGGGGCTCCCAAAAAGTCGCGTAACTCCACCGCATCAAGTCCGTAGGACTCCGCCGCCGCGACCTCCAACTCCGCAGGCGGCAGAGAGCGGACATTCATCAGAGAATGGTCACGGATCACCAATTTCACCCGCATCATGTCCCAGCCTCGCGGGTGCTGACTCGCTGGGTTCCGCTCAAACTTCGCGTCTGTCAGGGTGAACCGCACCGGGTTCTGCCTCTCGAAATGCCGTCGGACGGCCCGTGGCAGATGTTCCCGCAGAAATACCTCCTGCTTGTCGAGACTGCCCATTTCCCGAACCCAGCCCGGCTCCGCCGTCGCATCAATGTCCATCGAGTGGCGGCTCTCGCCCAGGTGCAGGTTCAAAATCCACGCCCCTTTGAAAACGAGCGCCTGCCGCAGCGCCTCGTCATGCATCAGAGCGGTCATCACCTCCCGCAGCACCTCATTCACCCAGCGTTCGCGTTGCAGCGGGTTCATGGAATGCTCACCCTCCAAGTTGCAGATTCATGGGCAAAGCCCAGTCCTGGCAGCAGCGGGATCACCTCGTCCGTGCTGTTCAGCTGGTTTTTCACCTTGCTCAGGAGTTTTCCGAGCACCGAGTCATTCCTCACTTCCGTGCCTAGCATCTCCAGCATCGCGCCCACGCGCCGGACCAGCGATTCCCAACTGATGGCCTGCAAATGCTCTGCCATCCGGTCAAAGTCCGCCCGCCTGGCTGCATGACCCCAGGCCTCAAACACCACCGCCTCACCACCGCACCGCAGCGGTTGGAGAATCGCGTCCAGCAGTGTCTGCTCCAGCGTCGTGATGCGGTAGGACGTGCGCGGGCCGATCACCCGCGTCTGTACGCCCGGCGTCAGACCCCGATAGCGCTTTGTCTCGTAACACATCACCCCGTCATATTCGAAAAGCACCGTCCCTAACGGATTCCGATCCACAGCCTTCGCTGGGGCTGTAGATGACGGTGGGTGACCATTCGCCAGCCGACCGATGTGGTAAAAGCTTGGCATCTGGCTGGTCAGCTCGTGAAAACTCAGCGCGGCAAAATAGGAGATCACCCCCGCTGGCAGCGCCGCCTGGAGCACCTCCAGGACATCCACCGGCTCGTCCCTGGCCGCCTCCATATCCATCAGATAGATGGACCTGCCCGCCGCATTCTCTGCCAGCGACAGCTCGCGCAGCCACTTGATCTTTTTCAGCTTCTCCAGCACCACCGCACCGGAGGGAAAGGTCGTCTTCAGCTCCGCGCGGTGTTCACGGGCGAGGCGGTTGATCACCCAGATCAATGCGGTGTCTTTCCATACACGAACCGTGGGGTGCTCATTCGTCGGGCTGAAGACAGCTTCCGATAAAATGGGGGCAAAAAGTTGCCAAAGATCAGGCTTGGGGGACGGCTCGGTCACAAAAAAACTTAAATGGATAAAATCAGATGTCTGTCTCTTGCAGTGAATGGCCATAGCCATTCACTGCAAGAGACAGAGTGTCAATACTTAAATGTTGAGAATTTTACTATTTAGCGGCTGTTGACTGGAGAGGTATGCTGTGCTTGGCTATAGCCAAGCACAGCATACCTCTCCATATAAGAGACAATATCTTACTTATAGCCGTTCCTTTGACCATCGGAAAGTTCCAGAAAACTAGAGCTCTCCAAGAAGCTGCCGCTAATCCGGTCACTCCACCCGCACCCGGCCCGTCAGCAGGTCCTGCATCAGGCCTTGTTTTTGTTGGCGGAGTTTCGCGAGTTTTTCCAGTTCGGCCTCCATGAGTCGATTGTCGCTGGCAAGGCGTTCTGCAATGAGGTTCTGCTCATCGAGTAAAGGACGGGCGACGCGCAGTTTACGGTAGTCACCAAGAGTCACTTTAGGGCGTGTGACACCGGCGGTAATTGTCTGAACCTGCCGTTTGAATGCTTCTCCGTTTAACACGGCTGCAAGCCACTCCGGGTTAACGAGCGATAGATCAGGCCGAAGACGAATGATGTCAGCGGTCACAATTCCTTCAGCCATCCATTCAGGGTAGCGGCAACTGATGCAGGGCGGCAGTCCCATTTTGGTTGAGAGAATATCACCGGGCCGGACTGCATGAGCACGAAGACGTTCTGCTTTCCGCTCCGTGACATAAACACCGCTGTTCCACTCGAAGCCGTTTTCTTTGACATCGCGAACGAACACCACGGGCACGCCTTCTGTTTGATAGTCACCGCTGACCAAATCACTGCCGAATGGACCGATGGTTGTCGAGCCAGGGACTTTAGCGGCACAGTCTTCAGTGGTGACAACCTCCCACTCCTTCGGGAGCCAGCCGAGAGGGGTTTGGTGGTAGAGGTGGGGGGCTTCTTGGCGGGTGGGGCGGAGGTGGCCCTCCTTCGCCAAGGCTTCGGTGGGCACGCCCTTGGTTTTGCCGGGCAGGAAGCCTTGGTGATCTCCACGATCCAGTTCCTTCTGGGTCCAGACGCCGCGCGTGAACAGGTCGTGCATCAGCCCCGCCTTCATCTGCTCCAGCTTCCCCACCAGCGCCTCCGTCTGCTCCATCGCCTCGTCCACCGTCGTCAGGATTTCGGCGATCCGGCGCTGCTGGGCTAGCTTGGGTGCTTTGATTTTGATTTCGCCGAGATTGGATCGGCTGATGCGCTGGCGTGTTGTTCCACCTGAAACGATCTCGCACATCCGCAGAAAATTTTGCGTGTTGATGCAAAACGAAACGAACTTCGGATCAAACGAGTCCTTGGCGACTCGTAGAATCGCGACATCGACTGATGTTATCATCCGCTCTCCTGATGAAGGAGCGAAACAGGCACGGCCAATCGGTTCGGCCAACCGACAGATAAGCAAATCATTCGGAAAAACCTCTTTGCAGTGCAGTGCAGTGAGAGACGACTCCGAGATATATTTTTTTGATCGGTCGATAAACTCCCCAATTCCGATATTGCCGGTTTGAATCAATCGGATGCCTTCATCCCGTATGTGTGGTGCCTCGATCCAATCACCATCAGTGAATGACAGCGGTGCTGAGGCAGCAAGGTCTCGGATTCGATACGGTGACCATTCCTCACTCATACCCCAGCTCCTCCAAGAATGACTGCAACTTCGCCGCGGCGGCGTCGCGTTTGGCTTCGATGGCTTTGGCGGTGACGGCGTATTTGGCGTGCAGGTTTTCCAGGGCGGCGAGGCAGGCACGCTGGTCGGCGCGAAGGTAGCCTTCATAGGTCTCGATGAGGATGCGGTGCAGGCGGTCGAGGATGACGCGCTTGGCCTCGTCGGTGTCGATCTTGGCGCGGGCGGCGGTGACGAGTTCCTCCTGCTTCTTCTCGGTGGCGCGGAGCTGGGCTTTCAGATCGCGGACCTCATCCTCCAGGGCCTTGTGCTTGAGCAGGCGCTGCTCGATCTCGGCTGCCTCGGCGGTGTAGCGGGTCCAGTCGCCCTTGCGGGACTCCTTTTTCGCCAGTTTGGCCTGGGCGTTGAGTTCCTTCAGCTCGGCCTTGAGGCGCTTCACCTCGTCGCCAGGGAGCACGCCGGTGTCGTCGCTATCCTCGTAGTCCTCCTCATCCGCAGCGGCAAATAGGGCGGCCAGCTCGGCCAGGCGCAGGCGGTTCTTTTCCATCTCGGCCAGCACCTCGGGAAACTGGCTTTGCAGGATGTCGTCGTCCGGGATGAGTTCCGGTCCCCAGCCGGAGAAGGCGATGGATTTGAACTCAGGCTTGAAGAACTCGAAGTAACGGGCCAGCGCTCCGCGCACCTGATGATCGGTAAGCAAAGTGGTTGCGGCTTCAGCCGCATCGGAAGCACTGATTCGGCTAAAGCCGAAGCCACTTTCAACAATGCTGCTGAAGAGCAGGCGGCGGAGTTCATAGACGTTGCCCTTGTTTCCATCCACGGGCGCGAGTGCCTCGACATGCGGGAGGTTCTGGCTCCACCACGTCTCCAGCGTGCGGCGGAAGGCGGCGTGCGCGGCAGCGATGCTGGGATCGGTTTTGACCAGATCGGCGAGGGCGCGCTTGTCGATCACGGCGGGCGTGAAGTCCGCATAGCTACCATGAATGTCTTTGGCGGTTCTGGAGACGAACACGCGCTCGCGGAGTCCTGCGTAGTTGTTCCAAAAGCGGCTGAGGGCGTCGATCTCTGCCACGGGAACGCCGCCGTGGAGGTGGGCGCGGACGTCATGGGGCTCAGGTGGCGGGGCGTTATCGACGTAGCGGCGGATGTTGCAGTTCCAGTCCTCGGCTTCGATCTCGCTGACGGGCACGAGGCGGGCATAGCCGTCCACCGTCTGCCGCTGGCGATAGACATGGACGATTTTGCTGATGTCCTCAGGGCGGAGGAAGTTCTGCGCCTTGCCCTCGCGGTATTCGCGGTCGGCATTGATGAAGAAGACTTCTTTCCGGTCGGCGGCTCCTTTTTTGTTTACCACGAGGATGCAGGCCGGAATGCCAGTGCCGTAGAATAACCCAGCGGGCAGGCCAATGACGGCCTCTAGCCATCCTCGCTCGATGAAGTATTTTCGTGCCTCCTTTTCCTCGCCACCACGAAACAGCACGCCATGCGGCATGACGGTGGCCATCTTGCCTTCGCTATTCAACACGGCGATCATGTGCTGCACAAACATGAGGTCGGCCTTTTTCCCCTTTTCCGGCAGCCAGACGGCGAAGCGACCCGGATACTCGATGTCCTTCTTGATGTAGTTCTGCGAGAAGGGCGGATTGGCCGCCACGCGGTCGAAGCGTTTCAGTTCGTTGGTCTCCGCTTTATGCTGAGGTTTGCGCAGGGTGTCCTCTTGCTTGATGTCCGCGTGTGCAATCTCATGCAGGAGCATGTTCATTTTGCAGATGGACCACGTCGTGCCGATGCTTTCTTGACCGGCAAGCGTGAGATCGCGTGGATCACCGCCGCACTCGCGCACATAGTCGCGTGTCTGGATTAACATGCCGCCAGAGCCGCAGGTGGGGTCATACACGCTCATGCCTGGCTCTGGCGCGAGGATCTCGGTGATGACCCGCACGACTTCCGCCGGGGTGTAGAACTCGCCCGCTTTTTTGCCTGCCGAATCGGCGAAGAACTTGATCAGGTATTCATAGGCCGCGCCGAGGAGGTCCGGGAACTCGAAGTTCTCATCCCTCAACGGGATCTTCTCGAAGTTCTGCACAAAGTTAGAGAGCGTGTCGTCGTCAAGCGTGCGCTGGCCGATCTTGCGATTGAAGTTGATGTGTTTCAGCACGTCCTCCAAGCTTTCGACGTTGTTGTCTTCGAGGGCTTCGAGAGCCTTGTTCAGTGCGGTGCCCACATTCGTCTTGAGATGGCGGATGTGCTCCCAGCGCGCCTCGGGCGGCACAAAGAAGGTGTATTTGTCAGGATTGGCAAGCTGGGCCTCGATGATCTCTGGCTTCATGCCACGAGCCTTGAGATCCTTCACGAGTTTGTCCTGCTCTTGAGCAAAGAGATCGCTCAGGCGCTTCAGAAACAACATACCGAAGATATATTCCTTATACTCCGAGGCATCCATGCTGCCCCGGAGGTCATCGCAAGCACGGAAAAGTAGGTGCGAGAGCTGGGAGAGGGTGAGCTTGGCGGACATCAGAAGAAAGCGGAAAGGCTGTTGTGAATGAACGGAATCATCCAACACATCACTGGACGGTATTCCCGCAGTCTTGGCAATATGGAACTTGCTACGAGGCTAGCCGCGAATTCACTTCTTCGCTTTCTTTTTCGCCGGACCTTTGGCTTGTTTTGGGCCTTCGAAAACGGGTGGAATGGTGCCTTTTTCCCAATCAGTGATGGCTGCGCTGAGTTCGGCGACGATTTCCGGCTTCTCGGTGGCGAGGTTTTTGGTTTCACCGATGTCAGAGGCTAGGTTGTAAAGTTCTGCTTTACCACCAGGGAGATGAACGAGTTTCCAGCTTCCTTGGCGCATGGCATGATTGCCTTTCGGTCCTAGGCTGCGCCAAAAGAGGCGCTCATGCGGGGCACCGGTTTTTTCACCCGCTAGGTAGGGAATGAGGTTCACGCCGTCGATAACACGATCTTGCGGCACTTCACCTCCCGCGACAGCGACAGCGGTGGGCAAAATATCAAGAGCGATCACTGGCTGATCATAGGTGCCGGGTTTCAGCTTGGCGGGCCAATTGATCAGGAAAGGCACTCGCATTCCGCCTTCATAGACCATGCCTTTGGCACCACGAAGCGGGGTGTTGTCGGTAAAGTTACTCTTGCCTTTGCCACTGAGATTTGGGCCGCCATTATCACTGATAAAGAAGATGAGGGTATTTTCAGTCTGCTTGGTCTCGGCGAGCTTTTCGGTCACTTGACCCACAGCTGCATCCAGCGCGCAGATCATGGCGGCATAGGTCCGGCGATCTGGATCGGTGATATGTGCCAGTTTTTTCAGCCAGCTTTCAGGTGCTTGTAAAGGTGTGTGCGGTGCATTGAAGGCTAAGTAAAGCAGCCAAGGGGCTTTATCAGCTCCAGCATGGCGCTGAATGAAGGCACTGGCCTCGTCCCCGAATTGCTCGGTGAGGTATTTAGTCTGAGGCTCGTCCACGCCATTTCGATTCAGTGGAATGGTGTACTCAGCTCCAGCTTTGTCTCCGGGGAAGTAAATGTGCCCACCACCGAGGGCGCCGAAGTACTCCTGAAAGCCGCGTTTCATGGGGTGAAATTGCGGGTGCGCACCCAGGTGCCATTTACCCACGGCTCCCGTCGCGTAGCCTGCTTTTTGCATCAGCTCAGGAAGAGTCACTTGGTCCATGGGCAGTCCTTGCTTGGTGTCTTCTGGCAGCCAAGCGGGATTATTCTCATGACCGAAGCGGTGCTGGTAACGCCCTGTCATCAAGCCGGCGCGTGTCGGGCTGCAAAAGGGATGAGAGACATAACCATTGGTGCAACGAACGCCTGAGGCAGCCAGTTTATCCAGATTGGGCGTGGGGATTTCTTTGCTGCCTTGAAAGCCGACATCATGGTAGCCAAGGTCGTCGGCCACGATGATGAGCACATTAGGCTGATCCGAAGCCCTGAGGAAAAGCGCAGATAATACAAAAAGAGTCGTGGTGAGGCGGAGCATGCCTGCCGTAAACGCATGAAGAGGGCTTAGTTATCAAAGTGCGCTTTTAAAAAGCCTTCTTGTGGCTTTCGAAATCGGCAAAGCCAGCGCCTGGTTATCTCTCGGAGTCCTTTTAGCTTCAGGGATCAAAGGTCAGCTGCATAGGCCTGCAGCTGCCGATACTCAGCCAAGATGCTTTTCACTGCAGCGACGGTGGCTCTCACTTGCTGGTCCATCGGGGCGAGAGCGGGCGTTTCAAAGACGATTTCTAAAGGCTTGGGACTCTGTTCTGGCGGCGCGCTCAGGATACCGAGGTAGCCTTCTTTGATGATGCCGCGCGCAGCTGGGAAGCTGTCAATGATGGGCGATTCATTGCGTGCCAAATGCGCTGAGGCGGCTTTCAGGGCAGGCTCCAGCAGATGCTCACTTAGCAATGCACCACTGACAAAGCCGTAGCAGCCATCGGATTCATCATCCGAGTGCAGGGCAATGATGCCAGCATAGTTTTCACGACGTAGTTCTGTTTCTAAAAAAAGAATCTCGGGCTCGGTGGACCCGACCCAGAACTCTCGATTTAAATCTAGACCGCTATGGTTGTGACGAGTGCTCAGCTGACGCCCCGTAGGATTACAAATCGGATAGAAGTGCAGTTCGTAGTCTCGCAGTTCCTCAGGGTTCTCCGTCGCCCAGCGGATGAGTTCATGCACGGCCAAGATACCAGCCTCTTCGTCGCCATGAATACCCGCAAAGATTCCAAATTTGTAAGCCTGACCTGACCTCAGCGTCTGACTGACCATCTTCGAAATGAAGATGCTCTGATCTGGCTTCGGTAAAGGTTCTGTCATTGTCAGGATGCGTGCTAACTCTCTGGCAGGCTTGATCAGTTAGCCAGAGCGGGAACGAATCTTAGACGGCACGATTCAAAGTGCCAGTGTTTCTACAATGATCGGGCAATGTCTCTTTTCTTGTCACGGTCAGGACGAGTTCGCCGAAGAAAGGTTCGACGGTGACATTCGAGTCGCCTAGAATCCCACGCACTCCTTTACCATGCCCACTATCGATCCCCTTCAATGGCGTCCACTGTTCGACGCCGTTTATGAAATGAACACCGCCAAGGATCATGCTGACTTTCTCTCCGCTGTCGTTGCGGGGATGGCGCGATTGATTTCTGCGGACCTCACGGTCGTGCATATGCTGGACCGGAAAACGCAACGGCTTGTCGTGCGGACCTCTCCTGAGAACCCGTACACGGAGGCGGAGATGGGTTTCTATGCGGCCAATCCGGGAGGTGATCCTCTGGTGTCACACTTTGAAAAAACGGGGGATCAGCAGGCTCGGCGCACGTCAGATGTGATCGCGCACAAGGCTTACTTGCAGACACCTCACTTCATCCACTGCCAAAAGCGGCTGGGTTTCATCCACACGCTGGCTCTGCCGGTGAAGATCAATGCGGACGTCGTCGGAGCGTTGAGCTTTGATCGGACGACGACGAATTTCACCAAGCGTCACTGTGCCTTGCTGGACGCGTTTGCACCGCACTTTGTGCTGGCTTGGAATCGCAATCCCGATCCGTGGATCATCGCCACGGAGAAGGCTGAGCCTGTGCGGGCGCGTTTGCAAAAGCTGGGTCTCACCGAGCGCGAGGCTGAGGTGTTGTATTGGATGACGGAGGGAAAACAGAACCGCGAGATTGCCACGATTCTCGGACGCAGTCTGGGCACGGTGCAGGAGCATGTGGCGAATATTTTGAAGAAGCTGGAGCAAGAGAATCGGCACGCGGCGACGGTGTTCGCGCTGCGGAGTCTGTAGCGCTGTCGGATGCAGATCAGCTATTTCCAAAACTTGTTTGAGCTCAAGGTGTGTCACCTGTGACATCTAGTTCGATGGGGCCGAAGCCGGCGCGGTAGAGTGGGTCCTTGCTCGCGGGTAGGGCTGCGGGGCGGAGCCAGGTGAGGTCGCCTAGTAGCGTGTTGTTGCTTGGTGCGGGGCTGCCGAGGGTGAGGTCCAGGCGACCGGTGATGCTGCCACGGTTGTTGTAGAGGGCTTGGTAAAAGAGCACTTGGCCAGCGGGGCCGACGAAGGTGGCGCAGGTAACTTTGCTGCCGTCGGTGAGTGTGCTGATGATGGTGAGGTTGCCAGTCGTGGGGGCGATGGTGAAGCTGGCGTTGGCATCGGCGCTGGGGATTAGGGCGCTGGGCGGTCCTGCGTAGTGGAGCGTGGCGCTGTAAGCGGCGGCATAGCTGGTGGCTGGATTGGTGGCTCTCCAGATGTTGCGCCAGCCCTGCACGGCAGCGGTGGCGCGGAGGTTGCCATTGAGGCGGAAGTCGCCCGCGAGGCTGTTACTAGCGGCGTCAAAGGTGACATCCAGCGTGACGGGGAGTTTGGTGGTCGCAGCGGTGGTGTTGATGATTAAGCGAGGGTGCGTGGGGTCCATGACATCAGCGGTTAGTTGGCCTTTCAGGCTTAGCTTGGTCGTGCCTTCGAGCAGTTGCCCAGTGACGCCGCCGCTTTTGGTGGTGATGAGTTGGACTCGGGTGCCGAGGTTGCCGTTGGGTGAGATGAAAGCCACGGCGTTGCGCGAGACGAGCCCCTGATAGCTGCCGATCAAGTTGGTGTCCAAGTCGCTGACTTGCACCGTGAAGCTGACGCTCGCTGCGGCGACAGCGGCGCTATTGTTGGCGGCGGGACCAGCGGCGTTCTTGGCTCGAATGGTGATGTTGTAGTTGCCTGCGGTGGTGGGTGTGCCGCGCAGTTTGAGTGTGTTGCTGTCAAGTCTGAGGCCGGGTGGCAGGTTGCTGCCGCTGAGCGTGACGGGCGGATTCACCACGGGGATGTCGAGGCTAAACGGGGCGCTGACGAGGGCTTGGATGGGCGTGCTGCCCAATGTGCTGATAGTGGGGACAATGACGCCGCTTTGAGTCAGTGCGTGGGTTTGACCGCAGATCGTCAGTGTGGCGTTTCGTGCGGCAGTGCTGGCATTGGCAGCGATACTGACTTGCACAGTCGTGTCGCCAAAGCCACTCGCTGGAGAGACACTGAGCCAGGAGAAATTTTCGCTGATGCTCCAGGCTCCACCAGCGGTGATGTCGAGGTTATACACTGCGGCGGCGGAAGGTTGTGTGAGGGTGGTAGGCGCGACGCTGCAGGTGCTCGCAGTGACGGTGACGGTGCTACTAGCGATGCCGCCGTAGCCATCCTTGAGGCTATAGCCAAAAGTGGCGGTGCCGCTGGTGAAGGTGCTGCTGGCGGTGAAGACGAGCTTATTGGCCACGATGGTGACCCTGCCTGCAGTCGTTGGGGTGACAGCGGTATTTCTGGTGATAGTCAGTCGGTCGTTGTCGGCGTCGCTATCGTTGGCGAGGGCGTCGATGGTGACGGTTGCATTGCGTGCGGCGGTGACGCTATCGGTGTTGGCCACGGGGGCGCGGTTCGGAATGACAAACGTTCTATTGGCACCGTTGGCGCTGCCTTGGCCACTCTCGGCTCTGATGCGGAAGTGGTAGGTGGCATGCGGGGTAAAGCCGGAGAGCGGGAAGACGATGGGCTGCAGGGCTGTGCCGCCGACGATGGCGATGTTGTAGCTGCGGCCGTAGGCTGTGCTGGTGCCGAGATCGAAGTAGATGTCCCGTGTCAAGCCCTTGGGATCGACAGTGCCGTTGAGCGTGGTGGTGGGGCCGATACCGGTGGCGGATAGGGTGGTGACGACGGGTAGCGACACTGCCACGGCGGTGGCGGCGAGGTCGAGTTCGAAGACCGGCTTTCGCGGGTCGCTGCTGGCGATGCGGAGCTGGGCGCTCTTCGCGCCGAGACTGCTGAGTTTGACCTGCATCACCATGCTGGCACTGCTTCCCGCTGTGATGCTGCTGGGCGCTGCGGCGAGGATTTTGAAGTCTGCGGCATTCGTGCCGGCAATGCTAGCGCTGATGCCGGTGAGAGGCAGGTCGCCGCTGTTGGTGAGGGTGAAGCGGTAGGTCTTGGCCAGCTTCAGCCCCAGGCTACCGAGGTCAAAGCGG
This sequence comes from Verrucomicrobiaceae bacterium, assembly GCA_027489965.1. GTDB lineage: Bacteria > Verrucomicrobiota > Verrucomicrobiia > Verrucomicrobiales > Verrucomicrobiaceae > Prosthecobacter. The sequence continues at coordinate 124,465 of JAIXZA010000080.1, read as the reverse complement.
CTGCCGTGGGTGTAGGCGTCGCCGATGGGGTATTGCAGGCCGAGGCTGGCCGGCAGGGGCTGGGGCGTGGGGGTGGTGACGGGTGTACTGCTGCCAGTGCCTTTGATGAGGATGCTAAGGTTGCTGCCAGGCACGTTGAGCATGGCCGTCCGCTCGCCGACGGCGTTGGGTTTGAAGACAATGCTAAAGCTGCTGCTGGCACCCGCAGCGAGGCTGCTACCTGTAGGCATGTTGACGAGGGTGAAGTCAGCGCTGTTGGCTCCGCTGATAGTGATGGCGGTGCTACCCAGCAGGGCGCTGGCGTTGCCGACGTTGCTGAGGGTAAAAACGTGCGGCGAGGTGCCGACGCCGACCTGACTGCTGCCGAGGTTGAAGAAGTTGCTGTCGCTCAGCGCATAAATGTCCGCTGGGTCGCTGACGACGAGGCGTGAGGTGGGGGCGTTGACCACGACGAAGGTGAAGCTGGGGCTGTTGGCACTGCCAGCATCGTGAGAGGCGTAGGCTGTCATGGGGTAGCTACCGGCCACCGTGGGCACGCCGGAAAAGCGTCCGGCCCGGCTATCAAAGCCCATGCCGGGGACATTATCGCTGCCAGCGAGGACCCACCATGCGCTGCCGAGCATGCCATTGATGATGAAGCTCTGATCATAGAACTGCCCCACGGTGGCGGTGAGGATGCTGGGGAGTTGGGCGCGGGCGATGCTTTCCAAGCCGCTGCCTTGGAGGGTGATCTCGATCAGCGGTGCCGCTGGGTCGTTGCTGGGGAGGGTCAGCCTGGCAAAGCGGCCGCCCAGGCCCAGAGGCAGGAAGGCGATACTGCAGGTCGTGCTCGCTCCAGGCGCGAGGGTGGTGACGGCGGGCTGCGTGAGGAGGAAGTCGCTGTTCTCCGCTCCGCTGCGGTCCTCCTCGCCGCCGAGCGACATGGGCGCGACCGATAGGGGCGCCAGCGTCAAGGGGGCGTCGCCCGCGTTGCGCAGCGTGACGAGGCTGGGCGCACTAAGCTGACTCGCATGCTGCGGCGCAAAGGCGACCACTGGGGCGAGTTTCATGATGATGCTGCGGAAGCCGCTCGCCAGGGTTTGGATGCCGGTCAAGGGCTCGGGGAAGCCTTCGTTATCTCCCCAAGTGACGAGGCTGCCGTCGTGCTTGAGGGCGAACGAGATGCTCTCGCTGGCGACGATGCTCTTCACGCCGTTGAGGCCGAGCGGCACGTCGGCTTCGCTGTCATCCTTGACCGACCAGCCAAAGACGGTGCCATCGGTCAGCAGCGCGAGGAAGTGGGAGGACTTGGCCGAGATGGCTTGCACGTTACTGAGGCTGGCAGTGGCGGCGAGCAGTCTGCCTTCGCCAGCGCCCCAGGCGACGACTGTGCCGTCGGATTTCAGCGCGAGGGAGAAATGGTTGCCAGCAGCGACGGCGATGACGTTGCTCAAGCCAACGGGCACGGTGGCTTTGTCAAAGCGGTTGTCGCCCCAGGCAACGACGCTGCCGTCGGTCTTCGCGACGAGCACATGATCACGACCTGCGGAGATGGCGGCGACGTTGGCGAGGCCTGCGGGCACTTGGATGGGCAGGTCGTCTTCGCTGGCATCATCATAGATCACGCCCCAGGCGACGACCGTGCCGTCGGCTTTCAGCGCGAGACTGTAGCGCGGACCGGCGTCGATGGCGATGACGTTGGTTAGGCCAGTGGGCACGGTGGCTTGGCCGCCTGAATTATCTCCCCAGGCGATGACGGTGCCATCGCTACGCAAGGCCAGGCCATGGACCTCACCAGCTGCGAGGGCTTGGACGTTGCCGAGGTCGGCGGGCACCGCCTCCAGCACGCCCTCGCTATTTCTCCCTGGTGGGTAGAAAGCGATGACCTTGGACGAGGTCGCTAGCACCGTGGCCGCTGGTTGCTCCACCACCAACTGCGGTCCTGCGCCATGCGCGACGACGAGGGTGTAAAGGCTGCTGACGCCCGTGCAGAGATGGATATCCGTGGCGCGCACGACGATGGGGAAGCTGCCCGAGCGCAGCGGCGTGCCTGCCAGCGTGCCGTTGGTATTCAAAGTGAGGCCGAGCGGCAAGGTGCCGAACTCCAGGCTATACGTTATCGTGCCGAGCCCGCCGCTTTGGCTGAAGCTCTGGCTGAAGGCGACACCCGCAGTCGCAGTGGTGACAGTGGGTTTGATAATGCTGATGCTGGGGCAAGTGCCCGAGCCACTTAGCAGCACGTCGAAGGGGCTGGTTAAATTTGAGCCATCGCTGCCAGCGATGTGCAGTACCGCACGCCGCACACCTGCGCGGCTCGGCGTCATCGTCACGGTAAAAGTGGTGCTGGCGTTCGACGCGAGCGTGGTGCTGGCTGGCTCGCTGACGGAGAAGTCAGCAGCCGCATCGCCATCCATGCGGAAGGCCGAGAGCGTGATCTGCGCCGCATCGTTGTTGGTGATGGTGTATGACTTTGAAGCCGTAGGGCTGCCAGTTACCGCCGTGCCTTGAGCGGCCTCGGGCAGCGAGGTGCTAGGCTCGATTGGCAAGGTCGTCGCCGGTGTCTCCACGACTGCGACGTCGATAGTCGGCGGCCTGACCACATTCAGCGTGTAGCTCGCCGAAGTGCCCGAGCAGCCCAGCGTTCCGGTGGCGGTGACGGTGAAGCTGTAGTCGCCCGCCGTGGTCGCTTTGCCCGAGAGTACTCCAATGCTTGATAGCGTCAGTCCCGGAGGCAGCGTGCCAGTGGCCGTAAAGGTTGGCGTGCCGATGACGCCCGCCTGCGTGAAGCTCTGGTTAAAGGCCTCCACCGTATTTGCACTTGTCTCCGCTGGTGGCGTGACGGTGATGGTCGGACACACACCTTTGGCGCTGAGATTCATGTCAAAGGCAGGCCGCAGCGGGTCATTGCTCGTGAAGCGCAGAGCCGCTACGCGAGCGCCCAATGCACTGGGTTGCACCGCCACCGTGAAGGTCGTGCTGCCAGCCGCTGGGATACTCGTCAGTGCAGGCTGCGTGAGGATGAAGTCCGCCGCATTGGCCCCATCCTTGGTGATGGCGCTGATTGTCAAAGCCGCGCTGCCAGGATTGCGCAGCGTCACTGTGACTGGTATGCTGGTCATCGCGGCGACGTGATCGCCCAAAGCTAGCGTTGGCTTCGCCGCCACCACCGCGCAGCCCCAGGCTGCACCCGCAGCGATGGATTGCACATTGTCTAAGCCGCTCGGCACGTTGGTCTGCCCTACAAAGTTGCCACCCCAGGCGACGACGCTGCCATTGGTCTTCAGTGCCACCGTGAAGCCACCGCCAGCCGATATCGCTTTCACTGGAGCCGTGCCCGCCGGCACATTCAGCTCGCCCGAGGCGTTCCAGCCCCAGCCGCGCACGGTGCCATCTTTCAGCAAGGCCATGCTGTGATACATTCCCACGCTGACGCTTTGCACATTCGCCAAATCAATCGGCGGCGTGGCTTGGCCATAGTCGTTGCGGCCCCAGCCGACGACCTTGCCATTGGCCAGCAGCGCCAGGTAGTGATACGCCCCACCAGAGATGGCGACCACGTTGGCCAAGCTCGCAGGAGCCACTGGAGCCGCACCCCAGACGACGACCTTGCCATCGCGCCTCAAGGCCAAGCCACCAGAGCGCACCGCACAGACATCCACTACGTCGGTTAGGCTCCCAACCGCCAGCGAATTGCTTTCATCCCAGCCCCAGGCCTGGAGCGTGCCATTGCTCTTCAGCGCCACACTCGCATAAGAGCCAGCTGAAACCTTGACCACATTGGCCAGGCCGTCAGGCACCGTCGCCTGACCGTAGTCGTTCCGCCCCCAAGCCACGACGCTACCATCCTGAATCAGAGCGAGATTGTGCCCCGTCTCGATGCTGCCTGACAGCGCCTTCACCCCTACCAGCCCAGCCGGCACATCGCGCGAACCACTGGCATTGAACCCCCAAGTCACCACCGCGCCACCGTCTGCTCGCGGCGTGCTAGCAGGCTGCTCTACCACCAGCTCCGCACCCGCCCCATGCATCACATTCAAAACATAGTGCGCGCTTAGGCCAATGCAGCCCTTGCTGTCCGTGCCGATCACGACCAGCGGATAGCGCCCCATCACCGTCGCGTTGCCCGAGAGCACACCCGCTGCGGACAAGCTGATGCCTGGCGGCAAGGGATCACGCGTCGTGAATGTTACCGCGCCCTGACCTCCGCTCTGCGTGAAGTTTTGACTGAAGGCCATGCCCACCGTGGCACTCGTAATCGAAGGTGCGGTAACGGTGATGGCGGGACAGAGGCCATTGCCCGTCAGCGTGATGTCATACGGATTCTTCGATCCCACCACATTGCTCGCCAGTCGCAGCGATGCCGAAGCCGCGCCCGCAAGGTTCGCCTTGAATGTCACGCTAAACGTCGTGCTCTCAGCAGGAGCCAGCGTCGTTTTGCCCAGCGCGCCGATGGTAAAATCCGCTGCGTTGCTACCAGTCTTGGTCAACGCTAACCTCGTCAAATTCACCGTGCCCGTATTGACCACTGTGAAGACCTTCACCGTCGTGGCTCCGATGTTCACGCTGCCAAAGTCCAAGCTCCCACCATCCGCCACATTCGACCCAGCAGGCTGCTGCACAACCACGTTCGGCCCGTTCACCACGAGGTTGTAGATCTCGATCTCATCAATGCAGGTGCCATCGGCCACCGTCTTCAACCGCAGCCCCGTCGCCGTCACCGTGCTGAAGCTGAAGACATGGCGCTGATGTGGATTGGCAAAGTTTGCACCACCTGCCGACTGGTAGTCCAGCGTGCCAATGGTGGTCCAGCTTGAGTCCGCTGTGGAAGCATCAGGATTGGCCACCGTGGTGTATTGCAGCGTGTAGAGATCAATGCAGCGATCCCCAATGCCGCCGGAGTTGTCCCGCCCAAAGGCCATACGATTCACTGACACTGCGGTCGCACCGAGATTGATGCCCGCAAAGGAGTTTGCCGAGCCTGCGATCCAACTATTCGAGTTGCCATACCTCAAATCATTGAGATGTGGGATGCTATGCGCCGCATAACCTGTGAGCACATCCTTTGCAAAGGCAGTGCCAGAGGCTGCGAGGTCGTTGGCAGCAAAAGTCCCGCCTTCCTGCTCTAACGTCAAATCGCCAGTGATGACAATGCCAGCGATAGCACTGGAACAAAGCAGTTCCAAAGCTGCGAATAAGGCTAGGAATCGAGGCAGAGACATAAAGCGAGGATGTGGATTGATTTAGCGAAAAACGTTCTACTAAACCATCAAATCAAAATTTGGGCACCCGCAAATGAGGACTCCCCCATGTGTGGGGGGGTCAGTTTACTCAACAAACTTCGAAAGGAACGTAAAAAGTTTGCTAGGGGTGTCAAAGTGCTGGACCATTTACCGAAGCATCAGTGTCAACAATCATCTCCAATTCTCATGCCCACTATCGATCCACGCCAATGGCGTCCGCTTTTCGACGCCGTCTATGAGATGAATACCGCCAAGGATCATGCGGACTTTCTCTCTGCGGTGGTCGCTGGCATGTCGCGGTTGATTCCTGCGGATCTGTGTTTGGTACACGTCCTGGATCGGAGGACGCAGCGCATCGTCATCCGATCCATTCCGGAGATGCCTTACAGCAAGGAAGAGGTGGCCTATTACTCAGCGAATCCTGCGGGTGATCCTTTCGTGCCGTATTGGGAGCGGACGGAAGAAAGGAAGGCGCGGCGCAGGTCGGATGTGATCCCGCTGAGGGAGTATGTGAAAACCCCCCACTTCATCCATTGCCAGAAGCGCCTGGGCTTCATTCGCACCCTGGCGCTGCCGGTGACCATTGATGCGAACACGGTGGGGGCGCTGACGTTTGATCGTCGCGGTGCGGATTTCACCAAGAGACACTGTGCTTTGCTCGATGCATTTGCGCCGCACTTTGTCCTGGCGTGGCAGCGGCATGTGAATCCTTGGGATATTGCGCCGGACCCGATTGAGTCAGCGCGTGGGCGTCTGCAAAATCTGGGGCTTACCGCGCGTGAGGCCGAGGTGCTGTTTTGGATGACGGAGGGGAAACAGAACCGTGAGATCGCTGAGATCTTGGGGCTGCGACTGAGCACGGTGCAGGAGCATGTGGCACATATCCTGGCCAAGCTTAAGCAGGAGAATCGCCATGCCGCGACGGTGTTTGCGATGCGTCGGCTGGATGGGCGATGACGCTATCGCCACCCCCTAACGCGTGGGGGTTTCGGAATTGGGAGGTTGGGCGATAATGAGACGGATTTCAAAAATGGCTGGTCACGCGGTGCTGCTGCTTTCCGAAGATCAGTTGCACTCAACTCTCATCTCCCATGTCTTCCATTCTCATTCGACGTCTGTTTGCTTCACTGTGTTCTTTGCTTTTTCTGCTGGTTTTCGAGGGGGGGCTAGCGGCGCAGACGTTCCTTTATACGATGCAGCCGGGAGCGACGGTGTGGGACAACACCACCGCGAATTGGTTGAATCCGTCTGGGCAGTTGGTGCCCTATGCGAATGCATCATCGGTCCATGCGGTGATCAATGGGCCGGTGAACGTGGGGCTAACGGATCCACGGATTTTTGGCAATCTGACTTTGAACAATGGAGTCAACCTGACGGCTTCGCCTAATGCCTATCTGCAAGTCTTCTTGGGCGGTGTGATCAAAGGCGGCAGCACGAGCAACAGCACGATCACGGCTGCGATTTTTCCAGATGCAAGCGTGGGGAGGGTTTTGAGTCTGCGGGGTGATCTGACCGTGAATGGGCCGATCAATATGTCTGGTTACGATGTGGTGGCGGATGATGGGACGGTGGTTCTGGCGGGCGCTGGAAGGATCAATGCCACCATCTTTCAGATCGGTGGCGGGTTCACCACGGCGAATTCCTTCGAGACGCGGGCGGGCGCTGAGGTGAATACTCTCAGTGATATTCTCGTCGCCCCAGTGAAGTACCACTCCAGTTTTGTCAATGCTGCAGACAGCGCCTTCCGTGTGGGGCGAAATTTCATCTTTGGCAAGGTGGGCACCTGCCATTCCATTTTCAACAACTGCCTGATCGACGTGCAGGGCGTGATGCAGATTGCGCCTGAGCTGCATGGGCCCGAATATCCCTATCAGAGCGTTCGTGCCACCTTCCGCCATTGCACGCTCGTGCTCGGCGACTCGGGTGGAGCGGCCGCTTTGTCCGGGGAGTATTCGGCTTTTGGCAACCCTTCCAGCCCCTTGCCCACGCTAACGTTCCCGGGCTCCCGACTCAAAACGAGAGCAGGCCGGACCATGACGGTTTCCAACAGCGGTAACGACTTGAGCATTGTCGTTGACGGAACTATCATCGATACGACCGACGGTGGGGCTTTTCTGAATGCAGTTTTGTTTGGTGGAGCGCTGATCAAGGAAGGGCCCGGTATTTTGAAGCTCGGGACAAGGACAAGCTACAATGGTGCATCGATTTTAGGTGGGCTGGACGGCACGATCGTGAGAGGTGGACTGATTGAATTTAGCAACTCGGAAAGCTTGAATGACGGCGGCTCGCTCCTTGGCCCTCAATTCTACAACAACCAAATTACGGGCATCAAAAACATCCAGCTGAATGGCGGAGGCTTGCGCTGGGCACCCGGTAACACCACGGACATCACGCACCGGCTGCGCTTGCTGAACAACTTCAGCTTCGACACGAATGGAAACAACGTCAGCTTCGGCACGGCACTCGTCGGCACCGGAGGTATGACGAAACTGGGGGCTGGCACACTCTCTCTCACGGTGCCCAACAGCTTTACTGGCGGCACGCTTATCAAAGGAGGCACGGTCGAGTTCTCTGCGCTGAATGCCTTTAGCAACGGCACGGTGAGCCTCGACGGTGGTGGTTTGCGCTGGGCCTCTGGCAGCGGGGCAGACATCCTGCCAAGGCTGCAGCCCATCGGCGCAGGCGGCGGAACATTGGATACGAATGGCAACGAGGTGGTGCTGGGAGCTGCGCCGCTGACTGGGGCGGGAGCCCTGACAAAAATCGGGGCTGGCACCCTGACTCTCTATGGCACGCATCCCTATTCGGGCGACCTCACGGTGGAGGGCGGTGCTCTGACGCTGAGTGGCAGTTTTCCAAACCCTGCCCATTTGACCATCGGACGTGGCAGCAGCGCCGTGCTTAATGTTGGCGACTCCGGCAGCAGCGTGAGTGTGCAGGGAAATGTGAGCCTTGGAGACACGAGCGCGGGCAGCGGCACGGCCCATGTCTTTGGCTCCGGCACAGTGCTCAGCGCTGGCGTGAAGCTGTCCGTCGGAAACGCTGGACAGGGGAATCTGAACATCGACCAGGGTGGCCGCGTGCAATCCACCGGCATTAGCGCCATCGCTGCTCAGGCTGGCTCGACGGGCACCATCACCGTCGATATGAGCTCCACACTCGCGTGCGGCACGGATCTGCAAGTGGGCGCTGGAGGAAACGGCACCTTGAATATCATGGGCGGCAGCGCGACTTCTGGCCAGTCCACGGCTTTGGGCATTTTAGCTGGCTCCGTTGGTAGTGCCTATGTGGCGGGTGGCGGTGCGATCACTGCCAGCCCGGGTTCACTGGAAGTCGGCGGAACACTCTATGTCGGCTATCTTGGCACCGGCCATCTGATGGTCGATTATTTTGGCACGGTCACGGCGGGGAATGTGGTGCTCGGAGTTGATACGGGCAGCAGCGGAACCATGCTTATGTATCCCGGCAGCACCCTGAACGTCGGCGGCACGAATGGCATTAGCCGAGGCAACGGACTGATGAGTTTTACGCTCGCCGGTGCGACGCTGAAAGTGACGGGCAGTGCGCTCACCTCCTCGGTGCCGATCACGCTCTCCGACTTCCCTGTCATTGATACGAACGGTCTCAGCTGCGCATTAAGTGGCACGCTCAGTGGCACAGGTGCCTTGATCAAAAACGGTGCAGGCACGCTCACCCTCACTGCTAGCAACACCTACACCGGCGGCACCGTGGTCAACGGAGGTGAGATCGTGGTGAATGCAGCGACCGCACTCGGCACCGGACCTGTGAGCATCCAGCAGGGGCAGGTGAGTTCTACCACCGCATTCTCCCGCGATACGTCGGTGTCGGTTATTGGCTCGGCTTCGATGCTTTCCGCAGCGAGCTTCATCCAAATCGGTCCAGGCGGCACGGGTTCGCTCTCGGTGGCGGGAGGTGGTCAGGTCAGCACGGCTTCTTCAATCGCTTTTGGCGTGCTGGATGCAGCGCAAGGCACGGCAGACATCTCTGGAACGGGTTCGTCACTCACGGTCGGTAGCACGTGCTTCATCGGCTACCTCGGACGCGGTGGTGTGGCTGTCGGTGCAGGCGGCAGCGTGGTGCTAGGTGGTCAAATGATACTAGCTTCCGAGACTGCGGGTATCGGCTCCTTTGATCTCAACCCTGGCGGGACGCTTGGCATTGGTGGCCTCAATGGCATCCTAAAAGGCCTCGGCACCTCAACTTTCAACTTCAACGGCGGTCTCTTGAAAGTCACCGGCAGCAGCCTCAGCAGCTCCATGCCCATGACCGTCTCCGGGAACTGCACCGTGGACACGAATGGCCTCAATGCCACGCTTTCCGGCACGCTGACGGGCACAGGCAATCTGACCAAAACCGGCACCGGTGTGCTGGCGATCACCTCCGCCAATATGCTCACGGGCAGCACCGGCATCCTCGCTGGCACGCTGGGCATTGCCACACCGACCAGCCTTGGCAGCCAATCACTCTTCCTCAATGGAGGCACTTTGGATTTGTCCTTCAATGGCACCGCCACGGTGCAAACGTTGCTCTTCGATGGAGTGCCACAAGTCAGTGGCATCTGGGGTGGCCTCACCTCCACCGCTCCGAATAAAACCTCCCGCATCACGGGTCCGGGCCTGCTCCAGGTGCTCAGTAGTTTTCCAACTCCCACCTTCAATCCCGCTGCGACCGCAGGCCTGAGCTATGATCGCGGACAGAGTGCTATCGACCTCGCCGCCACCACCGGAGCCACACCTTCGGGCGGCATCTTCAGCGGACCTGGTGTCAGCAATGGCTTCTTTGATCCGACATCTGCGGGTTACGGACTGCACACCCTCACTTACACCGCTAACAACTTGAGTGCCACCTTCACCATTGCGGTCGCCGGAGGGCTGACCCTTGATGAAACAGCCAGCAGCTTTGCCCCCAGCAATCTCGCCCCCAGCGGCACAGCCTTTGCCAAGGAGGTCTTCCAGGGCTTTGGCAACTACACCATCCCGCATCTCAATGATGGGCTGTATGGCAACTCGTTCAGTTGGATCGGCACCACAGTGAACACCTTTGCAGGAGTGAAATTCGCCAGCCCCGTGGCCGTGAACCGCATCGCCTTCAGTCGCGACAATACCGGCGCCTTCACGGATCGCTGCGAAGATTTCTACACCCTCCAATACTCCACTGATGCCGACCCCGAGTCCCCCTCAGCCACATGGATCACGCTGGGAGCCTTGGATTATCGGCCCGGCGGCAGCACTGGCATCACGCAGCCTGCACGCCGACACCTCTTCTCCTTTCCGTCCGTCACGCTGACCGGTATGAGAATCGTCTGCGCCACACCAGGCACTGCGATGGATGAAATCGAGCTTTATCCAGCCACAGGATTATTTGCCAGCGCTGGCATGGCCTTGCTGCAAGAAGGTGGTGGCATGGCCGTCGGCAATCTCGCACTCGCACCTCAGAGCACCGCATTCTCCAAAGATGAAATCGGCCTCCCACCGCACGCCACTGGGAACCTCAACAACGGCACCTTCGGCAACGAGAGCAGTTGGATCGGTGGCAGCGCGAACTCCTTCGTCGGCATTGCACTCAGCGGCAGCCTCACAGTTGACCGGATCGCTTTCGGACGAGACCACACGGGGATCATCACCGACCGCGCACTGGGCCGCTACACCCTGCAATACACGACCGTCGCCAGTCCAAATACCACCACACCCGATGCAAGCTGGACCACCATTGGCATCCTCGACTACCAAAGCGCAGGCGGCTCAAAATTCACCACACCTTCTTTGCGTCACCTCTACGGATTCCCCGCTGTCACGGCCACCGGCATCCGCCTCATCGCCCCAAACGGCGCGGCCATTGATGAACTGGAGCTCTACCTCGCCGCACCGTATTTGAAGCTGCAGCAGCCCGATACCAGCGTCGTAGCTAATGCTGGCACCGTGGATTTCGGCGCACGGTTCCCAGCAGAAGCCACGCAGAAAACCTTCACCATCACCAACGCTGGCACCAGCACGCTCACTCTCGGAGCCCTGGGCTTGGAAGGCACCACGGCGGGCGATTTCACGGCAAGCGCCATCAACGTCAGCACACTCGAACCCGGAGCCAGCACCACCTTCATCATCGCCTACAACGTCGGAGCCGCAGGCCCGCACAGCGCCACCGTATTGCTCCCGAGCAACGGTTCGAGTGGCTCCGTCGCGAGCTTCACCGTCATTGGCAGCAGCCTCGTGCCCACGTTTAATCCTGCCACGATGAGCGGCCTCAATCTTGCCCTCAGCAGCGGTCTTGTGAACCTCTCCACCATCACGGAAGCCAGTCCCGCAGGCGGCACATTCAGCGGCCCCGGCGTAACAGGAAACAACTTCGATCCCGACACAGCTGGGTTCGGCAACCACACACTCAGCTACAGCTACGGCGGAGCCAGCGCCAGCTTCACCATCAGCGTCACCGGCGGCCTCACGCTCGTCAGCGAGGGCGGCAGCTTTGCACCGTACAACCTCGCTCCTGGCGGCACCGCCTTTGCCAAAGAAGTCTTCCAAGGCTTCGGCTTCTACACCATCCCCCATCTCAACGACGGCCTCTACGGCGAGCCCAACAGTTGGATCGGCACCACGACCAACACCTTCGCCGGCATCAACCTCGGAGCCACGCCCGTCCCTGTGAATCGCCTCGCCTTCAGTCGCGACAACCAAGGCATCCTCACGGACCGCAGCGTCGATTTCTACATCATCCAATACACCACCACGCCCAATCCCAACGAAACCACCACCGCGTGGACCAACATCGGAGCCATCGACTACCGCAGCCCGAGCATCGGCAACTCCGCGCTGCGTCACCTCTTCAGCTTCCCCACCGTGAATGCCACCGGCCTACGCATCATCACCGCCACTCCAGGCACTGCCATTGACGAAATCGAACTCTACTCGCCCTACACCCCGCAAGAGCTCTGGCGCCAACAATACTTCGGCAGCACCGCCAACACCGGCAACGCAGCAGATGCCTTCGACTTCGACAAAGACGGCCTCGCGAACTTTGTGGAATATGCCTTTGGCCTGAACCCAACCACCGCAAGCTCCCTGCCCGCCGCCGTCACGACCGCCAACACGCTCAGCTACACCTTCACCGCCAACGCCCCTGGCATCACCTATGGAGCCGAGACCAGCACCGATTTGATCAACTGGACGCCTTTGAGCGATACAGGCACTGGAGGCCAGCATGTGTTCGGCGTAACCACGACGGGGCAATCCCGTCTCTTTATCCGGCTGAACGTTCAGTAAGTTAGACTCATCGAGGCTTTGCCTTTACTTCAGCTGATGAATTGTCGCGTGAATGCTGCGGGTGAAGCCTTTGCCGTCCTTAGCTTTCAGGGTGCATTGCAGCTCTAGACCGCGTGTGGGAGCTAGGTCAGGGATGGAGAGGGTGACTGTACGTTGATCGCCAGCTAGCTGTGCCAGCGTGATGGGCAGGGTGCGTTCGTTGAGGTGCTTGGAGCCGTAGTTTTTGCTGCGTTCGAGATCCCAGACTTTCAGCGAGTAATGGGTGAGATCCTCAGCGCTGGCTTTGTCGAGAGAGTCGCTAAACGTCACCGTGATGGTTTCTTTGCCGGTCTTCCAGGCGACTGGCAGATTTAAGGCAGATGCTGTACGACGCACACGATAAAGACCGCCGTCCTGAATCTTGTTGCTGGCCCACACGGCCATGCCGCAGGTATAAAGATCGCCCGTGGTAGGGTGGAAGCGGCCACGCATGGCTCCGGTGGGAAAATCAGGCATTGGCATCGCCACGGCAGCGCCCTGAGATGGATCGGACTCGTCTTGGAGGATCAGATTCATGCGTCCCATACCGTAGCTGATATCGAGAAGCTTGTTTTGCAGCGGAGCCCATGAATTCGGCGTCACCCGGACGAGCTCACCAGGTGAACGATCAAACTCATTCGTTAACCAGATGAGCGGTTGCTGCATGGCGCTATCGGCCTTGTCCTCAGGCGGGCCATAGGACCACATATTGCCATAGAACTGGCCTTCTCGGACGAGGTTGATCCGGTTCTTGGGTGTCCAGTGGCCTTCCTGATCGGTGACATAAAAGGTACCATCATCATTCACGCTCACTCCATTGGCTGCGCGGAAACCATTGGCCACGATGGTCGTCTTAAAGCCGTCTTTGCTCACGCGGAGTAGGGTGCCATGCTGTGGGACCAGCGGCGGCTTAGCATGGCGCGCTGATTTAGCGTAGTAAAAGTCACCCGCAGCGTCGGTTTGCAGGCCCATAGCGAATTCGTGGAAATGCTCAGTCACCTGATGATCGCTGTTGAAGCACTCATAAAAGTCGGTTTCGCCATCGCCATTGAGATCGCGCAGTTTCACCAACTGATCACGGCAGGTGATGTGGATGATGCCATCGACAATTTTAAGTCCGAGCGGTTGATTTAGGCCAGAGCCGATGCGCTTCCAAGTAAGCTTACCCGACGGATCAAGAATGCCTTCGACGATCCAGACATCCCCCATCCAGGTACAAAGCGCCAGTCGGTTACCGTCAGCAAAAAAATCTAGCCCGCCAATCCGCCACTGTGTGAGCCACGGATTGGATGCCGACTCAGGAAACGCCAGTGTATCAGACGCCACACCATCTCCCGTTACCGCTGGAGCTGTCTGTGAGGTAAGTATTGTCGGCCAGCGTGCAGTTCCGCCTTTGGTTAACAATTTCAAATCAGCCGGTGCAGCAGCGATTGGTTTTAGACTTGGCTCGGCCTGCAATTTCGACGCAATGCGCACCACCACACGCTCTGGTTCTTTACGAGCAGGCACACGCAGCACCTGAAAGCCATTCGCCTTCACAATCTGAGACACAGTTTGGCCACTGCTCGTCACAGTTTGTGTTTCATCAGCCACGCGCATTTCCAGCGCCACATCACTTGCACCGATTTCCAGAGTGCGGGTAAAGATCAGCTTTCCATCCTGCACTTCACATCCTGGGGTCTCCAGCACCTCAGCCGTGCCCACGCTGTAACTCAAAGTGCTGCGATTCCCCTGCTGATGCAGGCCTTTAAACCTCAGCCATTCACGCGGTAGCGGGCCATACGGATTTTTATCAGTCGCAATGAAACGCACCTCTTCATAACCACCCGTTACCGAATTCGCCCAGCCAGGAGCATTCGGATTCGCAAAGGCCTTTTCACCGACAATCTTGGTATGCGTGCCATGTGAGCCATCAAAGGCGATGCCACGCCAATCCACAAACTTGTCGCCGGCCCAAGCTGCAGCCACACGCATCGTATCGTAATCGTAGAGCATCCACACGCGGCCCTTACTCACGCCGCCAGCGCCTTCATCCAAGCGCACGGCGATGCCTTTATAGGCGATGTTTCCAGGCGCAGCCTCCAGCGTCCACATCAGCGCAGGTCCAAAGTCCATGCGTAGAAACTTCGGCCCTTGTTGATACTCTTTCATCTCCGCTGTCTCCACGAACTCGCCCTGCGGTTTTGGCAGCGCCGCGAGATACTCGTCTGTCACGGGAGCATACGCCGTGGCGTTCGTTGGCTTCACGTATTCCTCCCGCACAAAATACGCCACGTCATACTTCTGCTGCGGCGTTAGCATCGTCCACGGCGGCATCAGTCCCAGACCCGTCGTCAAGGTGCGATAGATGCCATGCAGATCAGCCCCATTTTTAAAAGGTTCCTTCCAAAACGCACGCGACAGCGGCAGCGATCCCGCCCGTTCAGGCGTGCCATGACAGGCGATGCAGAGTGTCTTGTAGAGCGTCGCACCACGTTCCCTTGATGCCGTGTCGAGGCCTTTGATCAGCTTCACATGATCCACCGCCAGCTCCGCAGGTGAGGGTGGAAGCATGACCGGTGTCTGGGCTTGGCTCAAAGTTGCCAGCAAGCCGCAGGCGATGGTAAGAGAAATGAATCGAAGCATGAAATGGAAATACAGATCGTAGCGTGACATTGAGTCAGAAGACCAGCGTTTTGCAGAAAAACATGCCATTACAGGCTGTCACGATTCTTCAGCAGCTCGCGGAAAACGGTCGCGCTCGGTGATGCCGCATGCCCTGCGCGACTTAGCAGAGCCACTTGGCGCTCCACCGGATTATCGCGTAATCGCACGACCGTGCAGCCGACGGTAGGCTGTCGCGTGGCAAGCTGGGGCAGGATGGCAATGCCGAGTCCCGCAGCTACAAGCGAGCGAATCGTCTCTAACTCACTGCTTTCACAGGCGATACGTGGCTCAAATCCCGCCGTGCGACAGGCCGTCAGCGCTGTGTCGCGAGCGCGGCCTTTGTAAAGAATGAAAGGTTCCTCGGCAAGCTTGCTGAGGCTGATCGTCTTTTGTTTAGCCATTGGATGGCTCTTGGCGATCAGTGCCACAAAGGGCTCGGTAAAAAGCAGGTGTTCGTCAAAGCTACCGCTGGTCGTGGGCAGTTGCACAATGCCAAACTCCACACGTCCGCTCTCAATCCACTGCGCCACCGCTTCCGAGGTGCCCTCAAAGAGCGCCAGTTCAACCAGCGGATGCAGTTTACGAAAAGCCGTAATCGCAGCAGGCAGCAAACAGGCACTCACCGAGGGAATGGCTCCAATGGTGAGCCTCCCGGCGCGCAGGCCGATGAGATCATGCACCGCACGCTTCGCCGCATCAGCCCTTTCGAGCAAAGCCTCCGCGTGATCGCGCAACGTTTCGCCAGCGGCAGTGAGCACCGTCTCGCGACGACCTCGATTAAAGAGTGGCGTGCCGAGTTCGGCCTCAAGCTTGCGGATCTGCTCACTCAGCGCCGCTTGCGCCAAATGTAGATGCGCAGCAGCGCGCGTGAAGTTCCGCTGGCGTGCGGCTTCCAGGAAGTATTCGAGTTGGTAAAGTTCCATCGTTTTTTAGAAAGTAGTTTCGGTTCTAGCCGAATCATCCATCGCTTTTCCAAGTCATAATCATCGGAAAGAACTGATTTACCAGCAGCAACTACTTGGCAGTGATAATAACTTATGAGCCGACTTTGCGTCCACACCGTCACCACCAAGCCTCTGAACCTCGACCAATGCCTCGTGGAGTTTCCGAAACGTGGTGTCAGCGGCATCACCCTCTGGCGTCAAGCGCTGGAAGGTCGCGATCTCGCCGATGTGAAGCGTCAAACCGCTGATTCCGGCATGGATGTCGTCAGCCTTTGTCGTGGCGGCTTTTTTCCATCGCACACTGCCGCAGGGCGCCAGGCAGCGATTGATGACAACCTCCTCGCCATCGAGCAAGCTCACGCCATCGGCGCTCCGCTCATCGTTTTGGTCTGTGGTGCAGTCCCTGGACAAAGCCTTGTCGAATCACGCAAACAGATCGCCGACGGAATCGCTGCCGTTCTTCCAGTAGCCGAGCAGGCAGGCGTAAAGCTCGCCATCGAGCCTCTGCATCCGATGTATGCTGACGACCGCAGCGCGGTGAACACAATGCGGCAGTCTCATGAGATTTGTGATGTCCTTGGCTCACCGAAAATGCTCGGCATCGCTGTCGATGTCTATCACGTCTGGTGGGACCCCGAGTTGAAAGAGCAGATCGATCTCGCTGGTCGCACCAATCGCCTGCATGCCTTTCACATCTGCGATTGGAAAACCCCGACCAGCGATCTCCTCAACGACCGCGGCCTCATGGGAGAAGGCTGTATCAACATCCGCGAAATCAGTGACTGGGTGGACGCCACTGGATTCACCGGTCACCGGGAGGTCGAAATCTTCTCCAACAAGTGGTGGGCAACCGATCAGAATCTGTTCCTCGACGAGATTGCTTCGAGTTATGCAAGACTCTATGCTTAGTTTTTCATCCTTCCTTTGCGTGTCTTGGACCAAAAGGGGGCTGCCGTATCGTATCCGCAGAAAAACATTCTTCGATCTTAAAGCCTCAATTCACTGAGACTGCACCGACAGAGGGAACGAAGAGTTCGTTGCCTTCTTTGAGGATTTTGTCGGCGGGGAATTTGTTCAGGGCGCGGATGTTTTCAGTGGTGGTGCTGAACATGTTGGCAACGCTGTCGAGGGTGTCTCCACGCTCCATTCGGTAGGCGACGACTCCGCGTGGTTTACTTGAGGTGACGGTCGTCAAGGTTGGCACGTTGTCGGTGATGGCGGGCAGGGGGGCGATTGGTTCTGGTTTGACGGGCGGTGGTGGTGGCTCAGGGATGCGGAAGTCAGCGAGTGGCTCTGCATCCTGATCGGCGATGGCGAGGACACTTGAAGAGCTACTGGAACTGCGGCCAGGAATGACCAGACGATCACCGATTTCAATGATGTTAGCGTTTTTCAGGCGATTAGCGCGAGTAAGGGCTGAGGTGCTAACGCCATATTTTTTGGCGATGGAGCCAAGGTGCTCACCTTTTCTGACCGTGTGTGTGCTTGATTTGCGGCTAGTCGAAAATGAGCCGATATCAGTAAAACTGCTGCTGCTACCGCCTGGGACAAAAAGACGTTCACCAATCAAAAGTCGATCTGGATAGACGGTGGTATTGGCGCGGGCCAGGGCATCTTGACTGATTCCATAATCCCGGGCGATCTTGGTGAAGGTATCGCCCGGCTTAACGATGTGGACTCCTGTGTAGCTGCTGCCGCTGGATGAGCTGCCGCCGCGATTAGGAATCAGGAGTGACTGCCCAATGTCCACGACGTCGCTATCCATGTGGTTCAGGCTGCGCAGCACATTCGTGCTGGTGCCATGACGGGCAGCGATGCTGAGCATGGTATCGCCAGGGCGTACGATGTAATGGGTGCCAATCGGGGTAAGATCTGCCACGCCCCCGCCTTCGATGCTATCGGGCAGGAGTCCGACATTCCGCTCCAAATTACCCAAGCGGATGTCCTGGCGGAAATCATTGTTTTCCAGGCGGGCTACCTTTGTCTCAATCGTGCTACCCGATGTTTTGCTAGATGATTTGGTGCTCGGTGGTCTGTAGTTGGATGATTTTTTAGAGGACGAGCTTTTGGGTTTAGCGGCAACGACCGAAGTTTTCTTGGCCGGCGCAAGTTTGGTGGATGGCTTTGCCAAACCAGGGGGCCGATAACCTGCGGGGGGAGTATAGCCTGGGGGCGGAGTCGGAGGGACTGGACGCTGAGGCATCACAGGCGGGGCCAAATAGGGCGCTGGCTGTTGATACATGGGCGGTTGGATTGCCCCAGGAGTCATGTTTAATCCGCCGCCTGCTGGGGGGACGTAAGGCTGAGCCAATAGAAAAGCAGTCTGGGCTGCCAGTAAGGCAGAAAAAAGGCAAAAACGTGTTAGCGGAGTTGCGAGATACCGTGCTTTCATGTTATTAGTTTAGTCTATTTAGTAATCCGCTCCAGTTAATTTTTAAAATTTCCGTATAAATTTCAAAAAAACGGTTCTTTCTCATGTCGCCCTGGGTCTCAAAACTCGTCCTGATCACTCGCTCCGGCGCCTCTTATTCGGCTCTGGCAGGGGTAGTGCTGGCTCTCGGCTGGCTGGCGCGATCACTCGAGGCTGTACCTGCGGTGATAATCCGTCCCTGGGAGCTGGACTCGGCTCCTTTGGTGATTGTGGATGCTGGGCACGGCGGCCAGGACGGCGGGGCGGTCGCAGGGGGTCTCATTGAAAAAAACCTCAGTCTCACACTAGCTCAGAAACTTCGAGATCAGCTTCAGGATCTGGGGATGCGGGTGAAAATGACGCGAGATCGTGATGTCTTCATCGAGCTAGAGGAGCGCAGCCAGATCGCTAAGCAGGCAAAGGCCACCCTATTTGTCAGTCTGCATCTGAATACGAGCGAGACCACCAGTGTTCACGGCATCGAAACTTATTATGCCGAACAAAAGTCCCTGTCTGCTCGGGGGGGGCAAGGTGGTAGTCTGGGCCGAAATGCCAGTGAATGGCTGGCGCGAAGCGTGCAGTTGCAGGCCTGTCTCGGCTCAAAAGCTGAGGATCGCGGCATCAAGGCCAAAAATTATGCTGTGGTCACTCACACGCCATGTCCCGCCGTTTTGGTCGAGTGCGGCTTCCTCACCCACGCCGATGAAGTGGCCAAATTGAAGCAGAGCGAGTATCAGGCTGCTTTGACCCAAGGGATCGCAAAAGGAGTGGTTGAGTTTATCCAATCGCAGCCGGCTCGGCCTGCTGGGCATCTGGAGACGAATTCACCGTCAGGAACGGAACCTGAGGTCAAGCTGGAGGTTCAGAATCCATGAATCAAAGAAAGGATCAGCGTGCATAAGAGCACAGATCCTGCTAAACGGGCGTATATCGATTGATCGCGTCATCCATGAATCATCCTCCGACTCGCCGCCTGCTCTGGAGCTTTGCTCTCATGGCCGCCGTGTCTTTGGGACTCTATATCACCTTTGCCGCGGTTCATTACAGCTGGAATTGGTCTTCGGTCTGGGGATACCGCTCGCAGTTTATCTGGGGCTGGTTCACCACACTGGGTATTTCTTTGGGGGCCATGGTCGTCAGCATCATGGTCGGATTTGCCCTCATGATCGGCCGCCGATCCACCTGCATGCCCTTGCATTTGCTAAGCACTGGCATCGTCGAGGTTCTGCGCGGATCGCCATTGCTGGTGCAGCTCTTGCTGGGCTACTACATTGTGGCTACTGCGTTGCACGTGGGAGATCCCCTGGTGGTGGGCACCGTTCTATTAGGCTGCTTTGAGGGCGCTTACCTGGCAGAGATTTTTCGCGGAGCCGTGGAAAGCATCGGTGCCAGTCAGCGTGAGGCCGCGCGAGCTGTTGGTTTTGATACTGCGCAGACCTATCGCTACGTGATCATTCCCCAGGCTGTGCGTCGAGCTTTACCCGGCACGACAGGCCAGATGGTCTCTCTCATCAAAGACTCGTCTCTACTTTCCGTGATCGGCATTGAGGAACTCGTGCAAAAAGTGCGCATCATGAACAGCAGCAGCTACACCGCACTGGAGGGCTATTTGCCTCTAGCCGTAGCCTATCTCGTCGTCACGATTCCACTGTCTTGGTACGCGCGGAAATTAGAGAGGAGATTTGCTTATGAAACTTGAGACCCGCCGAGTGACCAAGCGCTATGGCGATTTTCTTGCCCTAGATGGTGCCAGCTTTCAGACGGGCAAAGACGCTCGTGTCGTGGCGCTCCTCGGCCCGAGTGGCGGTGGCAAGTCCACCCTGCTGCGCGTTCTCGGCGGCCTGCTGCTACCAGAGTCAGGTGAGGTCGTCGTTAATGATCAACCGCTGCCACAGGAGCCTAACGAAGCCTTAAAAACCTTGCGGAAAAACGGTTTTGTCTTTCAGGGCTACAATCTCTTTCCTCATCTCAGCGCTCTTCAAAACATTGTTCTGCCTCTTTGCGTGGTTCACGGTTTCAGCGAACCAGAGGCCAAAGAACGGGCTCTTGAGTTATTGAAGCGTTTGGGATTAGAAGAACATTTTCATAAACGCCCAGCTGAACTCTCCGGCGGCCAACAGCAGCGTGCCGCCATCGCGCGAGCCCTAGCGCCCAAGCCAGACTTGCTATTGCTGGATGAACCCACCTCCGCCCTGGATCCCGTGATGACTGGCGAGGTCTTGGATGTGATTCGCGAACTGGCAGAAGGCGGGCAGCAGATCGTCCTAGCCACTCATGAGATCAGTTTTGCACGAAAAGTAGCCGATTGGGTCGTCTTTCTGGCCAAAGGGCGCGTCGAGGAATCTTGCGCCGCTGAGCAGTTCTTTGAGCAGCCTAATTCGGCCTTAGCGCGAGAGTACTTGGATGGCCTATCGCGCTACCGGTAGCGGAGACTGCGTCAGATGGCACTTTTTAGCTTAGCGTGGATTGCGTTCTTGACGGCATGTCCCGCTCTCCTACTATCCAATCGCTTCTTTTCACTCCCCCATGAACATCCACGAATACCAAGCCAAGGAACTTTTCGAAAAATTCGGCGTCGCTACTCCTCTCGGAAAGGTCGCTACTACAGCTGAGGAGGCGGGTAAAATCGCTGATGAACTCGGTGGTGCAGGGCTGGTGGTGAAAGCGCAGGTCCACGCAGGTGGCCGAGGTAAAGGCACCTTTAAAAATGGCTTCAAAGGTGGCGTGCATGTCATCAATACCTCCGCTGAGGCCAAGGAGATCGCCGCACAGATGCTTGGGCAGACATTGGTCACCCATCAGACTGGTCCAGAAGGCAAACTGGTGAGCAAGGTGCTGGTCGTTAAATCAGTGGACATCAAAAAAGAGTTCTACTTCGCTATTCTATTTGATCGTGTGAGCAGCAGTCATGCCCTCATCGCCAGCACAGAAGGCGGCATGAACATCGAAGAAGTGGCTGAAAAGACCCCTGAAAAGATCTTCAAAGAATTTGTCCATCCGACACTGGGTCTGCAGGCCTATCAAGCACGCAAAGTAGCAGCCTCTCTCGGACTCCAAGGAGCCCTGGCTAATCAGGCTGTGAAGTTGTTCATGTCTCTCTGGAATCTCTATCTGAAGAGCGACTGCTGCCTCGTGGAAGTGAATCCGCTGGCAATCACCTCTGAAAACCAAGTCGTGGCGCTGGATGCAAAGTTCAACTTTGATGATAACGCACTTTACCGCCAAAAAGACATCGTGGCCATGCGCGACACCACGGAAGAAGATCCACGTGAAGTCGCTGCCAGCGAGTTTGGTCTGAACTATATCGGATTGGACGGAAACATCGCCTGTCTCGTCAACGGTGCTGGTCTAGCCATGAGCACCATGGACATCATCAAGCTCCACGGTGGTGAGCCTGCTAACTTCCTGGATGTCGGTGGTGGTGCCACCAAAGAGCAGGTTACAGCCGCCTTTAAAATCATCCTCGGTGATCCGAACGTGAAAGGCATCCTGGTGAACATCTTCGGTGGCATCATGGACTGCGACATCATTGCCAACGGTATCATCGCCGCAGCCCAAGAAGTTTCTCTGAACATCCCTCTCGTCGTTCGCCTTGAAGGCAACAACGTCGATGCCGGTAAGGCCACCTTGGCCGCTAGCGGTCTTGCCATCACCAATGCTGAAGGTCTGACTGATGCCGCGCAGAAGATCGTCGCAGCAGTCGGTAAAGCCTAACCGATCTCTCCGCTCATTTGAAAAGGCCGATGACTCTCTGTTGTCGGCCTTTTTTGTTTTGAGCCGAAAATGATTGGTGAAATCTCAGGCTTGGCGCGACTTATTGAACTTTCATTTCGAGTGGTGGAAAGCAGGTTGATTAAAACGGGATTTAAAAAAGTTTGTATTTTTCCCGCAACACTTGGTGGCTGGTCGTCCATAACTCATATGAATGACCGATTTGCTGCCAACTGAAATTAGTAACGACGAGATTCTTGTCCGGCAGGTGCTTGATGGGGATGAAGCTTCGTTTCGGAAGCTCCTCTCTAACCATTTGCAACCCTTAAGGACCTATCTGGCGCTACGTGCTCCGGTGTCGCATTTGATTGATGAAGTCGCGCATGATGCTTTTGTTTTTGCTTATCAGCATCTGGAGGATTTTAAAAGCGGATCACTTCAGCCCTGGTTGCGTAGCATTGCGCTCAATCTGCTAAGGGACCGCCTGAAGGCTCATGCGCGTGATGAACTGAAGCAGGAGCGCTACCTTGATCATTTGCGGCTGGAGCTAGCACTGCAAAATGTCGAGTCACCTGCGGAAAACCCGCGTGCGGATCAATTAAGTCATTGTCTGAAAAAACTACGCCACTCCCAGCGGGAGATCCTGGATCTGCGTTATGAGCATGAACTGAGCAATGATGAGATCGGCCGCCGCACAGGACGCAGCGCTTTAGCCATCCGCTCTCTACTCATGCGAGTGAGGCAGCAACTGCGCGACTGCATCGAAACACAATCTATTCCCTCATGAAGCCGGAAGACCTCATTGACGTTATTTTAAGTGATCAGCTGTCTCCAGAAAGCTGGCAAGCTATGCAAAAGGATGAGCTGGCCATGGTTGAACTGCGGCGACAGATCGAAATGGATGCGCTCCTGAGAGTGGCTCTAGAGCCAGTGGCGAAAGGGCAGCGGATTGAGGATGCCATCATGGCCAGTCTCGATGTGCGTAGCTCTGAGTCTCTTCGAAACGAGATCGAGCAGGCGACAATTGGCTTCCGTCGTGGAGCACGGCGGCGGCTTGGCAGCCCTGCTGCGCGCTTGTGGAAAGCAGCGCCACGACTCTGGCAGGCTGCGGCCGCATTGGTGTTAGGTGGTGTAGTTGGGAATCTTGCTTGGCATGACTTGATCCAGCAGGCGGGCATGACTGAGATCGTTGCAGCAAGGAAAGCTCTTTTTTTGCCTGTTTTAGAGGCTTCTTGGCCAGTCCAGCAATCTTTGCCTGAGAAGGGACTGGCGAGCAGTGGGCTGCCGCTAGCTTCAGAGCCTGTGCCAGCACCAACGCCCTTGCCTGTTCAAGTCGATCCACCGAAAGTCATGGCTGAGGCATCAAGGCCTTCTGAATCGCCTCTGCAAATGTCAATCCCGACGCCACTGCCTAGTGCTCCCTCTAAGGTGGAGCCTTTGCAGCCTGTTATGGTCGAAAGCCGGATCATGACGGAACGATTGGCGGCGAAACCCAGTCCCGGTATGCCCGGAGATCTCATGCTGCCGAAGCATGGACCTGTGGATTTCGTGACTCAGGTGTTGCCTCTTTTGAAAAGGTCTTGTTTTGAATGTCACAGCGCTGAACAAAAAAAGCCTAAAGGGGATATTCGCCTCGATGATCTGGCGGCCATTCGTGAAAAAAGTCGGACGGATAATCTGGTCTTTCCGCATAAGCCCGACAAGAGTTCTCTCACGCGGAGTCTGACTCTGCCTCGTGATCATGAGGACGCGATGCCGCCTGAGGGTAAGGGGGCGCCGCTTACGTCTCAAGAGTCAGGCTTGATCCATCGCTGGATTGAAGAGGGAGCGGACTTCGGTGACTGGACCTCTGAGCGTGCCCGTGAAGTAACGATTTCGACCTCTGAGGAAGCCGTCAACGCGGCAGATCCAGTTGCGACGGCTCGTCGAATTGATGAGTTGATTCTCAACGATCTTGAAAAGCGCGGCAAAAAGCCCCGTGCAGCAGCTACGGATCTGACGTTTGTGCGGCGGGTTCATCTCGATCTGGTTGGGCGTATCCCAACAGTGCTGGAGGTGCAGACCTTTCTAGCAGATCGATCTCCTGAGCGTTATCTGCATTTGATTGATCGATTGTTAGCCTCGAATGGGCACGTTAGTCACATGTTCAACTTCTGGGCGAGCCTGCTGCGCGCCCGGGATCGGCTGGAGGGGGATGTACAGGGCTCCTTTTATCTTGCCTGGATCAAGCAGAGCATCAGGGATAATAAACCGTATGACCAGTGGGTGCGTGAGCTACTCAGCCCCGAGGGATTCGGCTGGCGTGCGCCTGCTGCTGGTTATTACCTGCGTGATGGGGCAAATCGTGCAGCAAATATCGAGACGACAGCCAGCTTGTTCCTAGGTCTGCAAATCTCCTGCGCCCAGTGTCATGATCACCCTTATGATAAGTGGACGAGGAAGGATTATCACCAGTTCATGGCCTGGACTTCTGGGATCAAGATGGGTAGCGGGAATAGTCAAGTGGGGCAGGTCGAGTCTGAAGAGATCCAAAAGGCCAAAGAGCGCTATGATAAGTTAGCGATGAATCGTATGGATCCTGAGCGGCAGGCTAAGTATGCTCAAATCGGGCGCGCCCTGGAAGCGCTTCAGCGTGCTGCTGGCGGTTCGGGACTGGTGAATGGTGAAGGGCAGTCTGCGCAGTTGCCTCAAGATTACCAATATGCTGATGCGAAGCCTGGCGACCTTTTGCCTGCTTCCGTTCTTTATGGAGAAGCTCCGCAGGCAGGAGCACGTCCGGCCGATACTCTTGCGTCTTGGATCACGGCACCACAGAACGTGCGCTTTTCTCTTGCTCTAGCCAATAGACTCTGGGAAAAGCTCTTTGGATTGCCTTTTGCTGGGTCGCCTGAACAGGTGCGTGAGATCGCTGATTGTACGAATCCTGATCTGGCAAATTACCTTGCCAATGTGGTGCGGGATTCACGTTATGATCTGCGTCAGATTCTACGCATTTTCTGCCTGACTCAGGCGTATCGGAATGAGTCTAGCATTCTGCCAAATGAAGCTAGTGAACTCAGTCAATATGGCTTTGCTGGCCCGGTGCTGCGGAGGCTTAATGCTGAGCAGGTGTGGGACTCGATGATGTCGCTGTCCGTGACGGGATTAGATGATAAGCTCGACTTTGATCCGCCTGG
This sequence comes from Verrucomicrobiaceae bacterium, assembly GCA_027489965.1. Lineage (GTDB taxonomy): Bacteria > Verrucomicrobiota > Verrucomicrobiia > Verrucomicrobiales > Verrucomicrobiaceae > Prosthecobacter. The sequence continues at coordinate 99,064 of JAIXZA010000080.1, read as the reverse complement.
TGTGAAGGAGCTAGAGAAGGCGGTGAATGCGAAAAAAGCCAGCGAAGTCACCACGGTGGCCCGCCAGATGGCCAGTGATGAGCAACGCGTCATGGACGCTGAGCAGCGCCGTGCACGTCTGCGCGGTGAGATGGCGGCTGAGTTTGCAGGTGGCGGTTTTGAGCGTGCCTCTGAGCTGCCGCAGCCCACCCCCGCAGGACATTTTTTGCGGCTTTTTGGCCAGGGGAATCGTGACTTTATCGACGACAACTGGACCGCCACTACGGTGCCGCAGGCGCTGCTCATGCTGAACAGTGATTTCTTCGATCATGTGGCTCGCTCAGGCAGTCCACTGAATGTGAGCCTTCGCAGTTCTGGTAATGCTCGTGAGGTCGCTCGTGCTGCCTTCCGAGCCATTCTGATACGTGAGCCAGACAAAGCTGAGCTGGACGCCTGCATCGAGATTCTCGGTGAAGCACGGAACCCAAAGACACTCGCCCGAACGCTGCTTTCCACGGCTGAATTTGCCTTTCAACACTAACTTAATTCTTGTTCCGACGATTATGAAAAATGAACTTCTCAAACTTGATGAAATCAGTCGCCGTAGCTTCGTTGAGCGCCTCGCGCGCACTTGTCTTGGCGTCAGTCTCTTGCCGTCTGCCAGCACTCTGGCTCCGTTGTTTGGTAAAGAGACGGAGATCACCACCAGCAACATCGAGCTTCCGGCAAATCATGTGATTTACCTCTACATGAGAGGTGGCATGAGTCACATGGACACCTTTGATACCAAGCCCGATGCTCCAGCCGATTATCGTGGCCCGGTCCGCACGATCAAGACCAAGGCTGATGGGCTTCAGTTCTCTCACTTCCTGCCAAAGTTAGGCGATCATGCCAACAAGATGGCGGTGATTCGAAGCTTGACTCACACGCAGGGTGCCCATGAAGAAGGCGCTTATAAGGTCATGACGGGGTTTGAAACATCAGCCTCGCTTCGGTATCCAGCCTTAGGCTCTTGGGTGGCGCGGCAGGTGGTCGAGGGGCACTCGACTTTGCCGCCTTACATCCGCCTTGGCGGACTCGCTGGGCATCCCGGAAGTGGTTTTCTAGATGCGCGCTATGCTCCTGTGCCCGTGCTGGATCCCAATAAAGGTCTTGAGCATACGAAGCTTCAAAAGGGTGATTCAATGACTGCGCTCAATCGCCGCACGGATCTCGCTGACCGCCTGAATCAAGCTTTTATGAATCGTTATCCCACCGATGAGGTCAAGGCTCATGTGGATGTCTATGCCGATGCTCTAAAGTTGATGACAAGCAAAGATCTCGATGCTTTTAACCTCAGTCTAGAGAACAATCAGGTGCTGGAGGCCTACGGCAATGACGACTTTGGTAGAGGTGTGCTTTTGGCTAGGCGTCTGATTGAGCGCGGAACAAAGTTTGTCGAGGTCGAACTCGGTGGGTGGGATACCCATAGCGATAATTTCACCTCAGTCGAAGGTCTGGCCGCGAGGCTGGACAATACCGTGAGTGCACTTTTGACGGATCTCGAAGAGTCTGGACTGCTCAAGCGCACTCTGGTGGTGCTGACGACTGAGTTTGGCCGCACGCCGAAGATCAATGACGGTGGTCGCGATCATCACCCCATTGCCTTTTCTAGCTTCATTGCTGGTGGCAAAGTGCGTGGCGGCCAGGCCTGGGGGAAGACGGATGCAACTGCCACTCGTGTCGATGAGAATCCTGTCAGTGTGCTAGACTTTCACTCCACAATCGGAGCACTGCTCGGCATTGCCCAGGACGACCTTGTACCAGTGGGGGCTGCGGGGAATTTCAATATTCACGGGGGCAGTGGTTCCCGGCGTGGCCGACCGATCACAGCCTTGATCGGATGAGGAATGGCAGCCATTGGTCAATGAATCGGTGCACTTGGGGCTACCGCCTGTCTTTTGAGTGCCATTTGCTGGGGTAGCTCAAAATTCTTTGCAAAAACTTCAAACTCTTGGTTGCATCTTCTCTGACAAAGCTATACTTCGCGCCCCGCATTCAGCGGGACCCTGCTCGGGTGGCGGAATTGGTATACGCGCAAGATTAAGGATCTTGTGCCGAAAGGCTTAGGGGTTCGAGTCCCCTCCCGAGCACCACTCTTTTGAAGTTCAAAAGAGTCTGATTTCAAAAAATCTAAGTCCTGACGACGGCAATTACAGAGCCACGCTAGGAAGACTCTTACCCATGATCAGACGCCTTGCCCCCAAAGCGAGATACTTCTTCCGCACGGCGAGATACTTCTTCCACACGGCGGGATAGTTCTTCCACACGGCGGGATAGTTCTTCCACACGGCGAGATAGTTCTTCCACACGGCGAGATAGTTCTTCCACACGGCGAGATAGTTCTGCCGCACGGCGAGATAGTTCTGCCGTACGGTGAAATGCTTTCACCGCAGGGCAAAATGGGTTCACCTTGGCTACTTGCTGTGTCGGCATGAGTTAAAAGAATTTAACGGTCAAGCTCATATTGGCAGTTAGTCAAAGGCTGCCATAAGTGTTCACGATTCCGGTCTTGACCCTGGCGTGACCCTTCGGAAGACTAGGGTGCGTGCCCCTCTTTGTTTCTGGCCTTTTATTCATCCTGCTGCTTTTGCTGCTGGCGATCATCTCCGCCACGGAGACGGCGATTCATTCGGCGCGGGATCTGGAGGAGCGTCTGGAGCGTGAAGGAGAGGGCAGTGTGGCACGAAAGCTGCGAAGCATCACTTCGAACCCCTTCGCTCAGTTGCACCGGACTCTTCTTCTCTCTGCCACACTGAATCTCGCGCTTGCTGCGCTGGGACTTCATTTGGTCTCGGGACCTCTGATGCTCATTGGTTGGAATCCATGGATGAGTTCCTCTCTGCTGCTCATCTCGACGGTCATGATCGGGGATGTTCTGCCGAAGTTCTTTGCGGCCTATTCTCCATCTGCCGTGCTGTTGGGGAGTTTGCGTCTGCTTGATCCGCTGCGCTCTGTGTTAGACCCTGTGGTGAATCTGGCGGATCGCACGACGGATGCTCTTATCGGCAAAATGGTGCCTAAGCGTGTGAAATCCCGTACACCAATCACGAGGGACGAATTTGAAACTCTGGTGGAGATGCGTGAGGAACAGGGCCTGCTTGATACAGCAGAGGCTGACATGATTCGTGAGGCCTTGGACATTGAAAGGCTTTCCGTCCGAGACTGCATGGTGCCGCGTGTGGATCTGACGCTGATGAGTGCTGAAGATGGCCCGGTCAAAGCAGAGAAGGTTCTGGATCAATCTGCTGGTCGCTGGGTGGTTGTTTATGGCGAGACGCCGGACATCGTGGTGGGGGTAATCGATGTCCTAGCTTGGCGCATGGCCGGTAGGCCAGTGTGGTCGGAGGTGGTGCAAAAAATCGTTTTTGTGCCAGAGACGATGAACGTGATGGATGCGCTGGAAAAGCACCTCAAAGACTCGGCGCTTCCGGTGTTGATCGTGGATGAATACGGTGGCCTTGAGGGTATGGTAAGTCAGGAAGAAATCGCCGATTGGCTGCTGTATGAGGCAGCTCCCTGGCAGGGTGAGGCCGGTGAAATCCGCGAGCTGAGTCCTAACCGTTATTTGATCGATGGTGGCACGCGGCTGGATGATGTGTGCAGTGAATTGCAGCTGATTTTACCGGCAGGTGGCATCGATACCATTGGCGGTTTTGTCTTTAATCAGCTCGGTCATGTGCCAAAGGCAGGCGAGCGTATCCAGGTCGAGGGTGGTGAATTCAAAGTCCGCCGCGTGGTGCGGGCACGCATTCAGCAGGTGGAGCTTAGGCTTCCAGGGCGCAAGACTGATTCCAAGGCGGAGGATGAGGCATGAGTTGGCTGTTTTTGTTGCTCATTTGCCTAGTGCTTTCATTTGCCCTTTCGGGATTGGAAAGCGCTGTGGTGGCAGTAAGTCGTGTGCGTGTGCGTCATGCCGCCCGTGAGGGAGATCGCCGTGCGGCGAGGCTGCTACCGCTGATAGAGGACCGTGATGCCCTGCTCGGTGCGATCACGGTGACGAATCATTTGATGAACCTGGCGTCCTTTCTCATCATTGCCTGGAAGCTCGTGGGTGTGTCAGGGGCTTGGGGTTATCTTACGGCCTTCTTGGTGGCTTTACCGATTTTTCTCGTCGGGCTTGAGGTGCTGCCAAAGAAACTTTTCAGGCGTTATCCATTCCGTGTCATTCGTGCGCTTTCACCTCTGGTGCTGTTTATTGGTTGGTTCCGTTCTTTGTTTCGCCTCATGGCACGCGGGCCGTCCGCGGATTCGATCTCTGTGCCGGATCAGTCGGCTGGTCGTGATGATTTGCGGCTGCAGGCCCAGATGCTGCAGGATCAGCATCAGCTCTCTGCAGGGGCGACAAGGCTGATTCATCAGGTGCTGGACTATCGTCAGCTGCGCGCTCGAGACATCATGCGACCACTGGCCAAGAGCATCGCGCTGTCGCCCGATCTGCCTCTGAATTCGGCGCTGATCATGGCGCGTGAACATGGTTGTAGCACCCTGCCGGTGATTGGTGATAAAGGTGGTTTCGTCGGCGTGATCGATCTCGGGTCACTTGCTAAAAATCTGCCTCAGGATCGTCTGGTGAGACAGCACATGCGCACGCTGGATTCTCTGCATGACCACGACAGCGCCTTGCAATCTCTTCAGCGGATGCGTAAACGCGGTCGCAGCCTCTGCCTGGTGCTCGATGATAAGGAGCTGCCTTCGGGCATTCTCCATGAGGAAGATCTGCTGAGGCAGCTCATGGGTACGAGGGCTTGAGAAGATTCTCTGAAGTGAGGATTTTTTTTCAAAGGCAGCGCTGGCACGTCCTGTGCTTTGAAGGTCTATTACCAACCCCTTTTGCATGTCCATCCACGTCGCCCTTCGTCACGTCACTCATTACAAGTTTGACCGTCCTGTCACACTTTCTCCTCATGTGGTGAGACTCCGTCCAGCACCGCATTGCCGAACGCCAGTGCTGAGTTACTCCCTGAAGGTGAAGCCGGGCACTCATTTCATCAATTGGCAGCAGGATCCTCAGGCCAACTATTTAGGTCGTCTGGTGTTCCCTGAAAAAGCCACGGAACTCTGTGTCGAAGTGGATCTGGTGGCTGAGATGGCGGTTTACAATCCCTTTGATTTCTTTCTGGAGCCTGACGCGGAGCATGTCCCATTTAAATATGATCCTGTTCTGGCGCATGAACTGGAGCCCTATCATCGCAAGTTGCCGCTGACCCCGCTGCTCTCGGCCTACATGCGTGAGGTGCGCCAAATCATCGTCAAAGGCACCGGTTCACACGTTTCGTTTCCGCACTCTGAAGTGACCGATACGCATGCCCATGGCACTTTGCCCGAGGCTGCCCCCGTCTTGCCTGCCGCCGATAAGGACAAGCGTCTGCGCACAATCGACTTCCTCGTGGCTCTGAATCAGATGCTCTGGAAGGACGTCAGCTACACGATTCGTATGGAGCCAGGTGTGCAGACGCCAGAAGAGACTCTGGAACTCGGCAGTGGCTCATGTCGTGATTCGGCATGGCTTCTGGTGCAAATTTTCCGTCACCTGGGTATGGCCGCGCGCTTTGTCAGTGGCTATTTGATACAGCTTAAAGCAGACGTAAAATCTTTGGATGGCCCTAGCGGTACAGAGGTGGATTTCACCGATCTGCATGCTTGGTGTGAGGTTTATCTGCCGGGTGCGGGCTGGGTGGGGCTTGATCCTACCTCCGGTCTCATGGCCGGGGAGGGGCATTTGCCTCTGGCTTGCACGCCTGACCCTGGTAGTGCTGCACCAATCAGTGGTGCTCTGGAAAAGTGTGAGGTCGAGTTTCACCATGAGATGTCAGTCACTCGCTTCTTTGAATCTCCGCGCGTGACTCAACCCTACACGGCGGAACAATGGGCAGCTATTGAGAAGCTCGGACATCAGGTGGATGATGATTTGGTCAAAGGGGATGTTCGCCTCACCATGGGTGGCGAGCCGACTTTTGTGAGCATTGACGACATGGAAGGTGAGGAGTGGAACACTGCAGCCGTCGGGCCAAAGAAGCGCCTGCTTTCGGGTGAACTTATCAAGCGTCTGCGTGATCAGTTTGGCCCAGGTGGTCTGCTGCATTATGGCATGGGCAAATGGTATCCCGGTGAATCCTTGCCACGCTGGGCCTTTGGCTGCTACTGGCGCAAAGATGGCGTGCCGATCTGGAATGACGATTCACTCATTGCCGATGAAGCGGTCAATTACGGTCACGACAGCGCAGAGGCACGGCGTTTTGGTCTAGCATTGGCGGTGACTCTTGGCGTTGATCCAAAGTGGTTAAAACCTGGTTATGAGGACGTCTTCTACTATCTATGGAAAGAAAAACGCCTGCCCGTCAATGTGGACCCGCTGAAGTCCAATTTGAAGAGCGCTGAAGATCGTGAGCGTTTAGCCAAAGTCTTTGAGCAGGGATTGGATAAGGTCGTCGGTTTTGCGTTGCCACTTCAGCGTGCGGTCTCGGGCACCAAGCTGCGCTGGCAGAGTGGACCCTGGTTTGTCCGTGATGAGGCCATGTACCTCATTCCTGGTGACTCGCCCATGGGGCTGCGCCTGCCTTTGGATGCCCTGCCGTGGGTCAGCGCTACAGATTACCCATGGATCTATCCGACGGATCCTGCTAGTGATTGGCCTGATCTGCCACCACGCCCTGAGAGCAGGCAGCGCTTTCTCGGAGCTGTCACTGAATGGCTGGATGGCATGCCTAGCGTGCCGACGAGTTATGGTAAAGGCATCTATGCTGGCCAAGGCAAGCCTGAGCGCCGCCAGCTGGATCCTTTGGACGAAGAAGAGGATACGAGCGTCGCCCGCTTTCCTTCACCGCAAGAGTCTGCCTCATGGATCATTCGCACAGCTCTCTGTGTGGAGCCGCGAGATGGCCGTCTGCATGTCTTCATGCCGCCTGTCGAAAAAGCAGAGGACTATCTCGATCTCGTCACCTCTATTGAAGCTGTGGCTACAGCCATGAAAATGCCCGTCATCATCGAAGGTTCACCACCACCGTATGATCCGCGGCTCCAGGTGCTGAAAGTCACCCCTGACCCAGGTGTTATTGAGGTGAACATGCACCCAGTGAAAACGTGGAAAGAACTCGTCGCCAATACCAAGACACTTTATGAAGAAGCGCGTCTCACTCGCTTGGGCACAGAGAAATTCATGGTCGATGGACGCCACACCGGTACAGGAGGTGGGAATCACATCGTTTTTGGTGGTGAGCGCCCTATCGACTCGCCGATGCTGCGCAGGCCTGATTTGCTAAAGAGCCTTTTGGGTTATTGGCACAATCACCCCAGCCTCAGTTATCTCTTCAGCGGACTTTTCATCGGTCCGACCAGTCAGTGCCCACGCATCGACGAAGCCCGCAACGACGCCATCTTTGAGCTTGAGTTAGCTTTCCGAGAGCTGGATCGAAACACCGCCAAAGAGGGCCATACTTCCCCCTGGCTTGTAGATCGCATCTTCCGGAATCTTTTGGCCGACTCTTCGGGCAACACCCACCGCACGGAGTTCTCCATCGATAAGCTCTTTGATCCCGGCAGCAGCACGGGAAGACTTGGCCTGGTCGAATTGCGTTCCTTTGAAATGCCGCCTCATGCGGAAATGAGCTTAGCTCAGCATTTGCTCATCCGAGCTGCCATTGCTCGCTTCTGGGAGCAGCCTTACGAGCAAAAACTCGTCCGCTGGGGCACCGAGCTTCATGATCGCTTCCTGATGCCACATTTTGTTTGGCAGGATTTCTGCGATGTCATGACGGACATGCAGGATTTCGGTTATGACATGAAGCCTGAATGGTTTGCGCCCCATTTTGAGTTCAAATTCCCCGCCATTGGCCAGATCAATCAGCGCGGCATCAATCTCGAAGTCCGCACAGCTTTGGAGCCTTGGCACGTCCTCGGTGAAGACGGCACTGCTGGTGGGACGGTCCGTTATGTGGACAGCAGCCTGGAGCGTGTGCAGATCAAAACGAAGGGTCTCATCGGCAGTCGCTACATCGTCACCTGCAATGGCAACGTTGTGCCTCTGCATCCGACTGGAACCGTTGGCGAGTATGTTTCCAGCGTCCGTTACCGTGCCTGGCAGCCACCGAATTGCCTCCAGCCGACCATTGGTGTGCATAGCCCGCTCGTCTTTGATTTGGTCGATACCTGGAACCAGCGCAGCCTTGGTGGCTGCACTTGCCACGTTGCCCACCCTGGAGGTCGCAGCTATGATACCTTCCCAGTGAATAGCTTCGAGGCTGAAAGTCGCCGACTAGGTCGCTTTTTCCCCACGGGGCATACCCCTGGGAAAATGGAGCCCAAGACCATCCCAACCATCCCCGAGTTCCCCTTCACCCTCGACATGCGTTTGAGCTAAAGGATCGAAAAACCTGCGACAAACTCCAACTCGGTGTATGGATCACCCGCATGCCGAACAAGACGCCTCCTGAAAGTGACTGGATCACCGCTCTGTCTGACTTCTTAGCCAGTCAGAGCGGAGTTGAGGCTATCCGTCTCAATGCGGAGGAGCGCAGTGTGCAGGTGGCGACTCTAGGACAGGTGGATGTTGGGGCTTTGCAAAGTCAGATTAATGAGTTGCTACGCACCCTGGATGATCAGTTGTTGGCCCTGCCTATCGACGCCCATGCTGAGGGGCTGCAATTAACGAGAAAAGAAGGGGAGCTTCTGCTACAAAAGCCGACCTGCCCCACAGCGCCACGCTTCTGGAAATGGCGTGACTTTGAGTGGCCGGAGGCCGAGGAGATCGAACAGCAGAGCGACGAGGAGTGGCGTGAGATGGCCGTGCAGGCAACGATCTGTTTTGTGATGCTAGTTGCAGGTTTTGTAGCTAAAAACACTTTTCAGGCACCTGCCTGGTTGGTGCATTCTTTGTTCGGCCTGTCTCTGCTCAGTGGTGGCTGGGATGCTGCTAAAGATGCCTGGGAGAATCTGCTTGAACGTCGGCTGGATGTTCACTTCCTCATGCTGGCAGTGGCTAGTGGGGCTGTGGCTATCGGGGCCTGGGAAGAAGGGGCGTTGCTGCTTTTCTTGTTTTCTACTTCCGGGGCGCTGGAGCATTATGTTTTGCATCGTACACACCGCGAGATCAATGCGCTGACAAAGGCGGCTCCCAAGTATGCGCGCGTTTTGTTAGCGGACGGCTCTTCTGAAGAACGCGCTGTTTCGCTGCTGCGTGTCGGTGATCTCCTACAGGTGCGCCCAGCCGAGCTTTTCCCTGTGGACGGTACGGTGATGACCGGGGAGACGGCAGCTGATGAATCCACACTCACTGGAGAGGCCGTGCCGATTGATAAAACCAAGGGAGCCGCTGTCTATGGTGGCACGCTGAATCTTTGGGGCCTAGTCCAGGTGCACGTAGATCGCCCCGCCACGCAGAGTGCTCTGGCCAAGATCATTCACCTCATCCAGACCGCGCAGCATCTGCGGGCACCAAGTCAGCGTTTTACCGATCGTTTTGGCACTGGCTACACGCTGCTGACATTGGGAGCTGTTTTGATCATGTTTTTGGTTTGGTGGCTGGCTCTGGGGATTTCGCCTTTTGAAAATGTGGGCGATTCCAAATCAGCCTTCTATCGGGCCATGACACTGCTTGTCGTCATGAGTCCCTGTGCGCTGGTGCTTTCCATCCCTTCTGCCATCCTGGCTGCCATTGCCTGGGGTGCGCGCAGGGGTATCCTTTTCCGTGGTGGTGCTGCGATTGAAAAACTGGCCGAGGTCGATGTCGTGGCCATGGATAAAACGGGCACGCTCACTGAAGGCAATCTGCGTGTGGCTGTGGTGGAAAGTTTTCCACAGGGCAGGGAATCGGAAGTGCTCAGGCTGGCCGTCACTTTGGATTCTAATTCCAATCACCCCATTGCCCGTGCCATCACCGCTCATGCTAAGGAGCAAAGTGTCGAGCCAGGCAGCTTGCAGGATTTCCAGTCCATCCCAGGCCAAGGACTTCGCGGTTTGACTGATGCTGGCATCACCTATGTTGGTCGTCGTGAGCTGATGGCTCAGGGGGACTTTGCTCAGTGGCTGAAGGATGTGAAGGATGCGCCGTTGGGCTTTTCAGAAGTTTGGGTTCTGAATGCTCAGACCATGGGACGTATCCTGCTGAAGGATGAAATCCGCAGCGGCAGTAAGGCTGTGCTGGCAAAGCTGGCGGCGGATCAAGTGCGCACCGTGATGTTGACGGGTGATCGCCGTGCTGCTGCTGCTCAGGTAGCCCAGGAACTCGGCGTGACCGATGTGCGCGCAGGCTTGCATCCAGAAGATAAAGTCGCCGCGATTCAGGAAATGACCCAGCAAGGCCATAAGGTGGCCATGATCGGTGACGGCGTGAATGATGCGCCCAGTTTGGCTGCTGCGTATGTCAGCATCGCGATGGGTGCCCGTGGTAGCGACGCCGCGTTGGAGCAGGCGGACATTGTCCTCATGCAGGATAAGATTGAAAAGCTTCTCTCGGCACGGCACATCAGCCAGCAGGCCCGACGCATCATTCGGCAGAATTTGACCATCTCTCTCGGCTCCGTCATTGTCATGGCCATTGCCTCTCTCTTTGGGATTGTGCCTCTGACACTTGGCGTTCTGACTCATGAAGGCAGCACCGTCCTCGTTTGTCTCAATAGCCTCCGACTTCTGTTTGTGAAAGAAGAATGAATTTCTAAGTGATTTGAACAGTGCCACGTTGCATCTCACGATAGGTCAGACTAACGTCTAGATTCTTCTATGGAATTGATGCCACCAGAATTTCAACCTGATCTCTCTGAACTCCCGGATACTCTCCGTGGGTCAGCGACTGATCTGGCGGCAGCCCTTCGTTCAGGTGAAGGCCTAGGTCAGGCATTTGTAGCCTTTTGTTCTCGTGCCTATGTAAAAATCGAATGGGCTGGCCCTTCCAGTGAATTTTTGGTCAACTTGTTTGAAGATCAGGAGGATCTGCTAGCCGATATGGCACGCATTCCTGATCTCATCATTGAGCTGGCTTCTGGGCAAATGGCGCTGACCTGCATGGTCGCTTTCCGTTGGGCTTCTCGCTCCAATACTGCTCAACTCGCCAAGTTGGCCGAAGCCCTGGCTGCTACTCATGCGAGGGATAGCGACCCTGAGATCGTTCATATCATGTTGGCCCTGGTCACCTCTTTGGCCATCACACGCTATCCGCGTGCCGAGCAGATGTTGACTGTCGCTGAGCCGCAAACTGTCGGTGAGCATTCAGATGGCTTGGCAGAGGCCAAGCTCTGGCTCGCGGCGGGTCGTATCATTCGCAGTTGCAGTCAGGAATCACGAGATCTCTGGGACCACCGCCTGCGCCGCACTCGCATGATTTGGACTTGGGATAATCCTGTGGAGTGTACAGCCCTTCGGGAGTTGGCCAGTCAGCTCAGGCATCAGCAGGATGGGCAATCATTGTTTCAAGCTGTTGTGCCTGCCGCTTGGTGGGATTTGGTGCAGCAGCACATCATTGAGCAGATGCACTCAGATGCTTCTCTGGTTGAAGCTCAGAACGCTCTTAAGGCCGCTCAGGCAAAAACGGTTACCGCTCAAGAGAAAGCTAAGGCCGCTCACTTAGCAGAAGTTGAAGCTTCCTTGGCTTTTGCACCCTTTCTGGAAGCGCCTTCAGACATCCTTGCTGATCGGGAAGCTGATTTTAAAGAAGCCGACTTTGCGCCGCCACCGATTGTCGTCTGGAATGTCAGACCCTTCTTTGTGGGTTGGCTGTTAGGCATGGTTGGATTAGCTGCTGCCATCTGGATCGGTCCCTTTGATCTTCTAAATCCACAGTCTGCCGTTAAAGCGGCTGCTCCTGCTCCAGCGTCCGCTTCAAAGGCTCCTGTAGCTGCCATTGAACCGGTGGAAAAACTCCCCGATGTCGATAAAGCCAAGGAACAGTGGCGGATTGAGCAAGCCGCTACTGTCCAAGCCGAAAGTGCTGACATCAAACCCCTTTTTGACCGTGTCAAAACAGGCACTTGGGCTGACCATCAGGAGCTGCTTTCCGGCAATAGTCCAGAGCTGCCCAAAGACGATGCCAAGTATTTACGCCTTTTGGCCTGGCTTCATCTTGAGCCGCCGACAGACAAAGATATTCGCGCCCACTTGCCCGGCCTTTTAGCCGCCATCCGACCTGACAGCGATACTTTGGACCTGTGGAAGGAGCTTAGCTATCTCGGTTCTCCTTTAGTTCACGAGATCCAGCAAACGGCCCGCAAGCAACTGCACGAGAACAAAGAATCCTGGTCGGCCTCTCAAGAAGAAGATCTGAGCCGCATCGTTTGGGGACAGTGATCAGTTAATCAGAAATGTCCCGATCTACCTGAGTGGGACTAGGTTCCGTTTCGATACGCCGAATGAGCCGTAGGCAGTAGATTAGTGGAAGGATGCCGAGGACTCCAAATGAGCAGTCTACAAGACGCCAGTAAAAGGGGATCTCGCGGATCGAACCGCAAATCATCGCCAGTGGGATCACTCCAATACAGGCTGCGATGCCTGTGTAGATCGTCGCTCTACCAGACCTCGGATTGATCAGTGGGCCAATGAAAAACATGGCAATGACGATGTGACCAAAAGCTAGCCAATCTGTGCCGTAGGCCATCCAAGGATACAGCGAGTAAGTCTGTTCCAGTCCGTGCCGAACGGTGAGAATCCAAAAAGGAAGACCACTGTAACCCTCCGGGCTTTGAGCCTCGCCGACCCCCAGTAAATTGGCGAGAATCCTGAGTTCGTGCAAAAGCGGGAAAGCTGTCACGCCACTGATTAACAGGCCAATGATGAAAAAAATCATCACGACTCTGAATCTGAGCAGAGCGCTTGAGGGGGACATGATGCCGGAGTTACTGCCTCAACCTTGATCGGTGTAGGCTCTGCTGGCAGTGTTACGGCTGTTTAGCAGATGCTGCGGCCGGTGGTGCTGCCTCGACCTTGATTGGAGTAGGCGTTGCTGGCACGGTTACGGCTGGCTTGGCGGGCGCTGCAGGAGCTTCGATTTTCACTGATGTGGCTGGTGCGGCAGGAGTCTCGACTTTGATGGGGGCGCTAGGTGCTGCTGGGGCAGGCATAGTCGTGGCTGGCACGACGACTGGGGCGGATGTGGCTGTGCCGGGCTTGATCGTGATCGGTGCGGACGTGGCTCCATTCGGGCCGACGCTGATGGCTGGACCACTACTGCCTGTGGTTGGGGATTGGATGGTTGGCGAAAGGCCGGTCGGGCTGTTCAGCTTAAAGTTGGGCATACCGGGGATATTGGGTGCGCCCGGAGTGGCTGTAGTTGGATCCACTTTTGGTTTTGGTGGGCCGTCCACTTCTTTGGTTGGGAGTTTGGCGGCGATCCATTGCAGGCGGTTTTGGCCTTGATCGAGAATCGCGTTGGCGACTCCAGGGAATTGGGCAGCTAAGCCGTCATAGATTTTTTTTGCTTCGTCTTCTTTGCCATCGGCCCAGAGGAGGTCGCCCAAGCGTACCTGAGCTAATGCAGCGACGTCTGAGGTGGGGAACTCGCTGACGATGCGCTCAAAGACCGGCTTGGCGTCGGAGCGGTTACCGTTGGACTCAAGCTTGCCCCCCAAAGCAAGAAGGGCTTGTGCGAGGAAGGGATGCTGTTTGTATTTTTCAGTGAATTCCTTCAGGGCATCGACGGACGTGCTTTTTTTGTTTTGTTCCCAAAGCAGGTCAGCTTTTTGTAGCAGAGCATTCCCGGCAGAGAGTGTGCCGGCATATTTTGAGATGACGACATCAAGGTCTTCGACGGTTTTGGCCGAAGCGTAGGCTTCACCTGCCTCAACAGCCTTGGCGCGGTTCATGTAATTGATGACGCCATAGATGCCTAGGCCTGCAATGATGGCGATGCATAGAAAGAGAATTTTTTTGAAGTTCTCTTCCAGAAATGTCTCCATGGATGAGGTCGTGGGAAGTGGGGCTGCTGCTGGCGTGATCTGGGACATGAGCGGTGTTTTCTAGAAAGGGGGCTTTGGAGAGGAATTAGATTAACCGCCGACTTTGGCGCGGGCCTCATCGGCGAGTGCGGTGGAGAGGTAGCGTTCACCCGTTGAGCAGGCGATGGTGACGATGAGCTTACCTGCGTTTTCAGGGCGCTGTGCGACGCGGATGGCGGCGACGACATTGGCCCCGGTGCTGATACCAACAAGCAGTCCTTCTTCGGCGGCTAGGCGGCGTGCCATGGCAAAGGCGTCGTCATTGCTGACTTTGACGCATTCGACGATTTGGGCGTTCCCTGCGGCGTCTTTGAGGTGAAGGTTTTTGGGGACAAAGCCTGCGCCGGTTCCCTGAATCTTGTGCGGTCCTGGCTGAACGGGTTCACCAGCGAGCGTTTGATTGATGACGGGTGAGGCTTCTGGCTCAACGGCGATGGCTTGGAAGCTGGGCTTGCGTGGTTTGAGTACTTCGCAGCAACCGGTGATGGTGCCACCTGTGCCGACGCCGGCGACGAGGATGTCCACTTTGCCATCCGTATCGGCCCAGATTTCTTCAGCCGTGGTTTTCATGTGAATGGCTGGATTGGCTGGGTTCTCGAACTGCTGTGGCATCCAGGCGTTTGGTGTGGTGGCGACGAGTTCTTCAGCTTTGGCAATAGCGCCTTTCATGCCTTGAGCCCCCGGAGTGAGCACAAGATCAGCACCAAGAAGAGCCAGCAGTGTGCGGCGCTCGGTGCTCATGGTTTCAGGCATGGTGAGGATGAGTTTATAACCTTTGGCAGCAGCCACAAAGGCGAGCGCGATGCCGGTGTTGCCACTGGTAGGCTCGATGATGACGGTGTCTTTAGTGAGGACTCCACGTGCTTCAGCATCTTCGATCATGGCCATGCCGATACGATCCTTGACGCTGCCGAGTGGATTGAAGTACTCACATTTCAGCGCGATGGTGGCGTTGAGTCCAGCGGTGACTTTATTCAGTTTCACCAGTGGCGTGTTACCAACGGTTTCGACGATGTTGTTATAGATGCGGCCCATAGTGAGGTGGTATTAAAGGTGAAAAAGGTCGTGCACTGAGGAGTGCTCAGTGTGGAGGGTCGAGTTTATAGGTGGGGGGAGCAGGCCTTGCAAAGAAAAAATCCGTGGCAATAGGCCTTGTTTAAGTTGGCTGCTTTTTGCTTCCGGCCTTGGGTTCGGTGCCTGAGAGGATGCGCCGGATGTTCGCGGTATGCCTGACAATGACTAAAATCATGATGAGCAGGCCAAAACCAAGCATGACCCAATCCCAACTGCCGGTGCGACTCATTTGAACCATCATCGTTAGAGCGACACCGACTCCAGCCATCATGGAGGCTAGGGAAACGTAGCGCGTGGTGAAAAAGAACAGCAACCAGACAGCAAGTCCGCCGAGCATGGCGACTGGGGCGATGCCGAGCAGTACGCCAGTGGCCGTAGCCACGCCTTTGCCACCTTTGAAATTGAGCCAAAAGGTGAACATGTGGCCGAGTACAGCTGCTAAACCTGTAACAACTGCGGCAGTGGAAAGTAGTGTCTCTGCGCCTGGTAGAGTGACCCACCATACCTTTGCCAGCCAGACAGGAAGCCAGCCTTTGAGGAGATCGAGGATGAAAACAGGAATGCCGATGCCTTTTCCAAGCACGCGGATGGCATTGGTGGCACCAATATTACCGCTGCCATGCTGGCGGATGTCGATGCCTTTGAGCTTGCCCGCCAGGTAGCCAAAAGGGGTGGCTCCTGAAAGATAGCCGCCAGCTGCACAGAGGAGGATTGTCAAAATGGGATTCATTCGGTGCATTTAGCCAAGACTGAGCCTGCGCGCCAAGAGAAAATCCTTCTTCCTTGTCATGAGGCGCGGCCTGTTTATGAGCAGGTCATGAAAGCATACCAAATCACTGGCATTGACGGACTCGCCTCGTTGCAGCAGGTCACTTTACCTGATCCCACCCCCGAGCCTGGTGAGGTGCTGGTCCGCCTCCGCGCTTGTTGCCTGAATTATCGGGATTACATGAATGTGATGGGCATCCGTGGTGTGACTGGGCCGATTCCACGCATCCCATGCTCTGATGGTGCAGGTGAAGTCCTGGCGCTGGGTGAAGGTGTCACGGGCTGGCAGATCGGTCAGCGGGTGGTGATCCCGTTTATGCCGACTTGGATCGATGGTGGCTTCACACAGCATCATGCGGGGAACGCTCTTGGCGGGGCGGTGAATGGACTTTTGCGTGAGCAGGCTTGTTTGCCCGCCGCCTGTCTTTTGCCGATACCCGACTATCTTTCCATCGAACAAGCAGCCACCTTACCTTGTGCGGCAGTGACGGCCTGGGATGCACTGTTTGTTCGTGGTAATCTTCAGCACGGTGAGACGGTGCTCATTCTAGGTACAGGGGGTGTTTCAATCTTCGCACTCCAGTTTGCGAAGCAGGCTGGGGCCCGTGTACTGGTCACCACTAGCACTGAGGCCAAGGCGGATCTGCTCCTTGGTCTGGGGGCTGACGCCGTGCATGTTTATCAAAATGACCCAGCTTGGGATGATTGGGCACTTTCCCAAACTGGCGGACTGGGCGTGGATCATGTGGTCGAGATTGGTGGGCCAGTGACCCTGAATCGCAGCATCAAGGCCACTCGTTTTGGCGGGCACATTTCCCTGATTGGTGTGCTGACTGGCACGGCGGGGGATATTCAGACAGTGGGTATTTTGCGCAAAGGCATCCGTCTGGATGGCATCTATGTTGGCTCACGCGCCATGTTTGCCCAGATGCTGGAGACGATGACGGAGACGCAAATGACGCCAATCATCGACAGTACTTTTGACTTTGATCAGGCACCCAAAGCGTTTCAGCGCATGGCGAGTGGGCAGCATTCAGGAAAGATCGTCATCCGAATCTGAACATGAAAAAAGGGAGCAGGCATGGCCCGCTCCCTTTGAGGAGAAATGAACGACTGAATCAACCTTAAGAGGCGACTTGCTCGGAGCCTTTGTGACCCAGCTGTTTCACAGCCTTGTTCAATTGATCATACTCAAGAGGCTTCTTAATAACGGTCACTGGACCATGGGAAAGAATGCGGCTCAAAACTTCGCTGTCAGGATAGCCAGTGATGATCACGATTGGCAGATCAGGATGCAAAGCCTTTAGCTGTGAATAGACTTCATCTCCAGGAACGTCTGGGAGCTTCAAATCGAGGAAGACAAAGTCGAACTTCTGCTTTTTAGCCAAAGCAATCGCTTCGGTGCCAGTGCCGACGACGAGGCGTCCGAAGCCAGCTTTCTTGAGGAATTGTTTGAAGAGAGCCTGAAGAGCTGGGTCATCATCCACCACCATGACGGTTGGTTGGCCAGATTCATCTTCCTTACGCAGCACGTCGCGGTCGAGCAGGCTGCGCTTAATGCGCCAGCGGCCACCGATCTGCACGGCTGGCAGCTGACCACGCTGGACGAGATAATAGACAGTCGGCAATGGAATGCGGAGGTACTCAGAGGTCTCCTTGACGGTCATGAGTTCGGGCGAGTTCAGGTCGGACATAAAGTGTGTGTATGGTGAGTGTGGATTCGTTGAGCAGATGTGATTAACGCTCTCACATTCATTTCTGATTCTAGCTTCTTATATAATTACCATGATGACAAGCCTTTTTTCGCACTTTTATTGCTCTTAGAGCTGTCCATAACAGATAAATCTACAAAATGAGTCACAAAAAAGAGAGGTTTTGATCTCATTCTGCTTTTTTGGGGTCCATCATCACCAGTCCGCTGAGTGGGTGTGCTCCAGATTTTGCAGCTATGATTGTGACGGGAAGTATGATCAGGCCAGAGTCTGGTGGCATTTCTCAATGAATAAGTTCCTCGGAAATAGAGGCGCTATGATCGGGGCTCTGCGGTGACAGGATTGCTAAGCTTCAATGAGTGGATCTTCTTTAAAGGCATCGAATTCGGCGGATTGGGTGGATTACCACCTTCATGAACCTGCCTTCATCGGGTATTGGCAAGATGCTTCTAACAGAGAGAGTCTAAGGTTTCCCTTTCGCGATGGCCAAAAGCCCGTATCATCCGCGCCCCTTTTCCTCTTATGATCAAAGTCGGACTCGTTTCCCTAGGCTGTGCCAAAAATCTCATCGACTCTGAAATCATGGTCGGTCACCTCCAGCAGGCTGGCATGACCATGACGCCGGAGGCCGATCTAGCTGATGTGCTCATCATCAATACCTGCTCCTTCATCGACATGGCCAAGAAAGAGTCCGTCGGTGCTGTGCATGAGGCAGTTGATGCCCGGGGTGAATCCAAGAAGCGGAAACGCCAAAAAATCATCGTTGCGGGTTGCCTATCCCAGCGATTCTCCCAGGAGCTGCCTGGTCTAATGCCTGAGGTCGATGCCTTCATTGGACTGGATCAGATCACGCAAGTGGCCCCGATTATCCAGGGGCTCATGGATAAAGACAAAGGTGAGCAGGAAAACCTCGTCACCCGTCAGCCGCAGTATATTCCAGACTACGACACCCCGCGCTTCCGTCTCACGCCGAAGCACATGGCCTACATCAAGATCGCAGAGGGCTGCAATCACCCTTGTTCTTTCTGCATCATTCCACGCATCCGTGGTCGCCACCGCAGTCGCACCCAGGAGAGCGTCTTGAAGGAGGCACGCCAGCTCATCGAAAGCGGCGTCAAAGAAATCAATCTGATCTCCCAAGACACCACCTACTTTGGCATGGACAAGTGGGAAGGGGAGCGTCCGAAGCCCCGCAGCGGCGTCGATTCCAGCAAGGGTGAATCACTTTCCACCCTGATCCGCGAGCTGAATGCGATCCCTGGTGATTTTTGGATTCGTCTCCTCTACACGCATCCCGCGCATTGGAGTGATGATCTGATCGCCGCGATTGCTGAAAGTCCGAAAGTAGCGCGCTATATCGACATGCCGCTTCAGCACATTAGCGATAACATGTTGTCTCTGATGAAGCGCGAGACCGATGGTGCCTACATTCGTGATTTGTTAAAGCGTATCCGCGCAGGCATTCCCGGCATCGCTATCCGCACCACCTTCATCGTCGGTTTCCCAGGTGAAACGGAAGCAGACTTCAATGAGCTGGTCCAGTTCATCGAGGACGAAAAATTTGAGCGTGCGGGGGTCTTCAACTATTCCCGTGAAGAAGATACTCGCGCGGCCAAGATGGACGATCAGATTCATCACATGACCCGCAAGGCTCGCTGGAATGAAGCCATGCGCGCCATCCAGCGCAGTGTCGAGCATGTCAATCGTCAGCAGGTGGGTAAAAAACTCCGTGTTCTTGTCGAAGAACCCGGTGTCGCCCGCACCGAGATGGATGCGCCAGACATCGATACGACCATCTTTGTGGATAAAAAGCTGCCGGTCGGTAGCTTTGCTGACGTCACTGTCAAAGAGTGGCGCGGTTATGACTTGGTGGCCGGCTAATCGTGGTCCAGTTGCGCTGCAACTGGTTCGGAAAAAACTCACTAGTTGCGGCGCAACTAGGCTATCTTGCAGGCATGATTTCCATCACTGACCTTAGCTTTGCTTATCCTGGCAGCTCATTTCGGCTGCGGGTGGAGTCATTGACGGTCGCGGCAGGTCAGAGTCTGGCTTTACTAGGACCCAGCGGGGTCGGGAAGACGACCCTTTTGCGGCTCATGACAGGTTTGCTTCAGCCGCATACAGGAGATGTAAAGTTGGGCGCGGTTTCACTCAGCCGTCTGAATGAGACTGATCGTCGCGCTTTTCGCCTGAACGACGTGGGATTGGTTTTTCAGGATTTTGCTTTGCTGGATTATCTGACCGTCGAAGAAAACATCCTGCTGCCTCAGCGCTTTCGAAAAGAGCATTCGAATGCGGTAACCATCCAATCTGTCCGTGGTTTGGCGGAGCGATTGGAGATCGACAAGCATTGGCGGAAGTTGGCCGGTCAACTGTCTCAGGGTGAACGTCAGCGCGTGGCCATTGCTAGAGCTTTGGCGCATCGTCCACGATTTTTGTTCACCGATGAGCCGACTGCTTCATTAGATGCCGTTCGACGTGAGGTGGTCATGGATTTGCTCCAAGATTACATTCGGGAAAATCAGGCATGCCTGATCATGGTCACTCATGATACGGAGCTCATCTCGCGGTTTCCCATTCATGCTAAAGTGGAGGATTACACTTCATGATCAGTGCTGCCTTTTATCTCGCTTGGCGCTACGTGGCGCGGCATCGCTTGCAGACACTGCTGCTTGCAGGGGCTCTAGCTTTGGTGATCGCATTGCCGCTTTGTCTGCGTGTGCTCGTCCAGACCACTGAGTTGGCCATGCGTGATCGTGCTGTCTCGACGCCTCAATTGATCGGTGCCCGTGGCAGTGCGCTGGATCTGATGCTCACTGCCCTGTATTTTAAGAGACAGCCGCTGCCGCCGATCACAATGATGCATTTGCAGGAGCTTCGAGAGTCTGGTTTGGGCAAAGCGATTCCCCTAGATGTGAGATTTCATGCGCAGGAGTCGCCGATTATTGGAACCGAGATCGATTACTTTGGCTTTCGGGGTCTTCATCTGGCTACGGGTCAAATGATCACTCGTCTTGGCGACTGCGTGCTCGGAGCGCGGGTCGCTCAGCGCCGGGGGCTGAAGCCTGGAGATGCGCTTTTTTCATCACAAGAACAGGTCTTCGATATCGCCGGTGTGTATCCTTTGAAGATGCGGATCAGAGGTATCTTAGCCGCAAATGGCACGCCAGATGATGACGCCATCTTTGTGGATCTGAAGACGGTTTGGCTCATCCAAGGGCTGGCCCATGGGCATGACGACGTCGTAGCGACAAAGGATGCCGTGCTTAAAACGGAGTCGGGTAACACCGTCGCCAACGCCAGTGTGCGCATGTTCAATGAAGTCACCGAAGCGAACTTGAACGGCTTTCATTTTCATGGTGATCAGTCAGGGTATGAAATCAGCG
Organism: Verrucomicrobiaceae bacterium; assembly: GCA_027489965.1. Taxonomy (GTDB): domain Bacteria; phylum Verrucomicrobiota; class Verrucomicrobiia; order Verrucomicrobiales; family Verrucomicrobiaceae; genus Prosthecobacter. The sequence continues at coordinate 78,187 of JAIXZA010000080.1, read as the reverse complement.
CCATCATCGTGGTGCCCAAGGATGCCAAGGCTGAGGCGCTGCTGGCGGGGCGCTATTTAAAAAGTACGAGCCCTGTGCAACTCATCCGCCCGAGTGAAGAATTTGATGCGCTTATGAATACGCTTTTTCAGGTGCAGACATTGGCTCTTGCCGTCATGGCGCTCACCCTCGGGGCCGCCCTTGCCATTGCGGCTCTGGTTTTTGCCCTTTCCTTCAGACTGCGCCGTCGAGAATTCGCCACACTCGGGGATGTCGGTGTTTCACCCTTTGCGCTGACTTTGACGAAGCTATTTGAGGTCGTGATCGTCGGTGCCTGTGGAGTGATTATTGCCGCTAGTTTAACGCTCTTGGTGCAGATCAATGCTCCATCATGGGTGCGTTGGTTGCTTGCCTGAGGTTGCCGCAGGAGCCTAAGTTCAAACAAACTCGACCATGCCATCGTAGCTGTGCATCACGGGAACGTAGTGATCCATGTGCTTGAGGATTTGCCAGGTTAAGTTCAGCTTCTTGTGTAGAAAGGCATCATCGTGATTTGGGTCATGATGTAGGACGATCCATTTTTTCACAGTTGCCAGTCGGGCTAGAGCGCAGGCATTGGCCAGATTCGAGTGCCCCCAGCCAATCTTCTTTCGATACTCATCCGGCGGATATTGCGCCTCATGCAGCAGCACATCCACATCCTTTAGAAAGCGGATCATCGGTTCTTGTGCCATGACGATCGGATCTTCAGGTCGCACCTCTTTGGGGTCCCCCAGAAAGCCCTGAAGAAACTCATTGTCCGGCACATAGGCGATGCTTTTTCCCTCATGCTCGATCTTGTAAGCCACGGTGGCTCCTGGGTGATGGGCAAACTCGCGGGTGATTTTGGCTCCACCAATGCTGACAGGATTCTCGTCCAGAAAGACAAAGTTCATCTTAGCTCTTAGATCCTCACGCTGAATGGGGAAATAGTCACGATCCAGTTGGCCGCCAAGCAGTGACTCCAGATTGCGGCCAAATCCGCGCTCGCCATAGACGGTGATCTCGAACCCTGGCACGTAAATCGGAGTGAAGAAGGGAAAGCCCTGAATGTGGTCCCAGTGAGTGTGTGTGATGAACAGATGGATGTGACGCGGTCCGTCTTTAAGAAATGAAAGGCCTGCCTCACGCAGTCCTGAACCCGCATCAAAAAGGATACGTTCGTCACCAAAAGCAAACTCCATGCAGGATGTATTCCCGCCATGCTGAGCAAACTGGGGGCCAGACACCGGAATCGACCCGCGTGTTCCCCAGAGGCGAATGTGTGGGCGCTGGGTGTCTAAAGTCGGTGCATAGTGAGGTCCCGCAGGAGATTCGGGCCGGATGTCCTTTTCAATCGTCGTCGCTACACCAAAGAAATCATTGACTCTGCGGGCTAGGAACTCAGGTTCAAAAGGCTTGATGATCACATCCAGTGCCCCCAGATCTCGCACGTATTTTAGTTCTGTTGAGAAGTCCTTCGAAGTGCAAACGATCACCGGCAGTCGCTCGGTCTCAGGATTGGCTCTCAGGGTCTTCAAGACTTCTACCCCATTAAGCTTGGGCATCATCAGATCCAATATCATCAGATCTGGTTGGTTGGCAGCCACGCTGTTCAAGCATTCTTCACCATCTTTGACCACTTCCACCTCATATCCGTGAGCTTTGAGCACATGCGCGATACGCATGGAAATAGCACGCACGTCTTCAGCGACGAGGATACGCTTGAGCTGGGGTGGGGTCATGGAAGTTAAAGAATCTCAGGGCTCGGCATGAGTAGATAACGAGCCCGTTTGAAAGCTAGGCCCTCTTTTAGAACTGGCAAGTCTAGTCCGATGCTGGCCAAGGGCTATTTAGGCGTGCCCGTTGTCCGAGCTTCACGCAGTACAATGAATTAGGCTGGAGTATCTAGTTTGGAAATGCATGAATGAAATTCATCAAAGGCACGAATAGGATTCAAGCCATCTTTCATTTCCGTCGGGCCAATTGGCACGCACACGGCTCAGTCTTTTTGTGTCTGAATCATCCCTGATTCTCATTTCTCCCTACAGCCGCCGCGTAGCCAAACTCAACAAAACAACACCTAACACTGAGATGAAAAAAACAGCACTCCTCTTGCTTGCTTCGGCTTCATATGGCCTAGCCGGCACTCCCGCTGCTACCCCAGCAGCTCCCGCCCCACTCCCGCCTCCGGGATACGCCCCGATCACTTTCCTTGATGGGAAACTGACCGTGGACATCCAAGAAAAAATGCGCGCTGAAATCCGCGAGAACAATTTTGATTTCAACAGCAGTGTGAATGGGCCACAGGATGCCTCCTGGTTGCTTCAGCGTTTCCGCCTCGGGCTTGGTTACGCCGTGACTCCTTGGTTTAAGCTTTATGTTCAAGGGCAGGATGTTCGTGAACTCGGTGGTAGCCGTAATAATGATATCGGCAGTCCTGGTAGCTTTGGTTCAGAAGGGGATGATAGCTTCGATATCCTCAAAGCCTACGTTCAACTCGGAGACATTAAAAAAGGAATCAGCGCTACTGTTGGTCGTCAATTCTTGGCTTATGGTGATCAGCGTCTTGTGGGGCCACTTGAGTGGTTGAATCAAGCGCGCACTTTTGATGCGATCAAATTGCGCTACGCAGGCGCTTCCTTTGCTTTGGACATCTTCACATCCAGTCCTGTTAGTTATAAAGACCATGAGTGGAACAACTCACAGGTGTTTGACAATCAGAACGCAATGGACTCAGTTTTCAGTGGCATCTACCTTGCCACACAATGGGTGCCCATTAACACCACGACGGATTTCTATGCTTATCACAAAGGTGATCAGGGCAATGGTGACTTCGGTGCACGTCTAGGTGACAGCAGCTTTTACACCTTTGGCACCTTGTGGAAAGGTGATCCAAAAAAGCTCGGTGGATTTGACTACAGCATGGAAATGGCTTTTCAAACAGGCGAAGTCTCTGGTCGTGATCTAACAGCCTTTGCAGGAAACTGGGGAGCTGGATACAACTTCGAACATGCCTGGAAGCCACGCATCGGCGTCCAATACAACTATGGCAGCGGCGATAGCGACGCCACAGATGGCGATGTTGGCACCTTTCAAAACCTTTATCCTACAAACCATCTCTTCTATGGTTTCATGGATACAACGAGCTGGACCAACATGCATAACCCACAGTTGAATTTGAGCATTCAACCAAGTAAAAAGTTGAAAGTTAATCTCGATTACCACCTCTATTGGAATGCTACCAACGATGATTCCTGGCGTCGGGTAAATGGTGTCCTTAAAGTTCCTGCCAATGCAGCAGCCGCCAGGAATGCCAGCACATTCAGAGGTCAAGAAATCGATTTGACCGCAGTCTATAAATACAACCCGCACGTCGCACTTACAGCAGGTTACAGCATTTTCCTTCCTGGTGCTTACCTCTCTGACACGCAAACAGCAGCACGCAAAGACGACACAGCTCACTTTGCATACATGCAGGTTCAAATCGATTTCTAATCGCATTCATCTCTCAAGCCGCTCTGAAAGATGAAGATTGTTCCACTTATTCCTGATAACGCTCCGTTCACCGTTGAACAGCGTGCGTGGCTCAATGGCTTTCTTGCCGGAGTCTTGAATCGTGCTGCGCCAGCTCCTGGCAGTGCCAACTTGGAAGAGAAACAACCTCTGCTGATCGCCTTCGGCAGTCAGAGCGGCAATGCGGAAAGTTTGGCCAAGCGGCTGGCCAGGGAAGCATCGGGTCGGGGTTTCGCAGCGCGAGCTGCGGGCCTCGACTCGCTGCAACCAGCCGACCTTGTCAAAGACAAAAACGTTCTTCTCATCACCAGCACTTGGGGGGAAGGGGAGATGCCTGATAACGCCATTTCTTTTTGGGATAGCCTCAATCAAAACGGCAGCAGCCCCAAACTAGAAGGTGTCCAATACAGTGTTCTGGCCCTCGGTGACATGAACTATGGAGACACCTTTTGCCTTGCCGGTAAAAATCTCGATAAACGCCTCGCCGAGTTGGGGGCCAATCGCATCGTCGATCGTGTGGATTGCGATGTCGAATTTGATGATCTAGCCAAAAAATGGTCCAGTACAGCCTTCACGATTCTCAGTGGTAAAAAAGAAACTGTTACGGTGGACGAGCCAGAAGACACAGGTTTTTCGAAGAAGAAACCCTTCCCAGCAACCCTGCTTTCTAATACTAATTTAAACACCAAAGGCAGCAGTAAAGATACACGCCATATCGCATTCTCATTGGCAGGCAGTGGTTTAACGTATGAAGTCGGAGATGCCCTCGGCGTCTTCGTTCAGAATTGCCCTGACGTGGTGGATTCCGTTATTGCCTCGCATGGCTTCGATCCGCAATCAGAAGTCAGCTTACCTGATAGCGGATCAGCGCCTCTGCGTGAGGCTCTCATCAAGCATTACGAAGTTCGTCATTTGTTTGGGAAGACACCTGAAGTCGGTCTAAAGCTGGCCGCATTCATTGAAAATCTCCGTAAACTTCAGCCTCGTCTGTATTCCATCGCCTCCAGTCTGAAGGCTCATCCTGAAGAAGTGCATCTTTGCGTAGCCGCCGTGCGCTACAATACAGAAGGAATTGAGCATAAAGGTGTCGCCTCAACCTTCCTTGCCGACCGACTTGCACTCGGGGAAACGACCGGTCTTTATTTCCATGCCGCCAATCATTTTCGTTTGCCGACCGATTTGACCAAGCCGGTCATCATGGTGGGTCCAGGAACAGGTATTGCCCCATTTCGTGCCTTCCTTGAAGAGCGTGAAGCCACGGCTGCTCCTGGTAAAAACTGGCTCTTCTTTGGCGATCAAAAACGCGACACCGATTTTCTTTACCATGATCAAATCACCGAGTGGCTGAAGAAAGGTACCCTTACTCGCCTAGACACTGCTTTCAGCCGCGATCAGCAAGAAAAAATCTATGTTCAAACACGCATGCTTGAAGCTGCTAGTGAGCTCTGGCACTGGCTAGAACAAGGGGCTTATTTTTACGTCTGTGGAGATGCCAAACGCATGGCCAAAGACGTGGATACAGCCCTACATGAAATCATTCAAACGGTCGGCGGTAAAACGGCTGCTGAAGCAGTCGCCTACATCGCCCAAATGAAGAAAGACAAACGCTATGCTCGCGATGTCTATTGAACCATCAAAGCTTCATCTCTCTCAGAATGAACTCCACACTGGTGCTCCTTTGAAGAGCCACCTCGTGCAATATGCTAGAAAGTGTACCAATTTTGATCGGTTTGTGATTGGGGACTGTAACCGAATGGACTCTAGGTTCATCACATTTCAATATCATGTGAGAACCAACTTGGCGGTGCAATTTGTATCCAAGTCTACTCATCGCTCTAGTCAATTCTGTGCCCGAAATATTTCGAGGCACTTTCATGCAGCTGCTTCCATGATGCGATCTTCCTCAAGGTGTAATCGTATTCTGCCGGGCTTTAGTTCTGCCTCCATAAAATGGCAAAATACCGCATCGCGGACCATCGTTTCCATTTCCTCCCACGAGTCTCCTTGTGTTGCTATCAAGCCAGATGGTAAGCGACAATCAGCGGTGAAACCACCCTCCTCAGCTGGACGGACTCGAAAGGTCAATTCTAAATCGTTCATGCCATGATTATCACCTCAGAGCCTTTTAAATCAAGTACAGCGATCACTTCAACATCAACTGAGGACTTTTCTTCGGAACAAAAACGCTATCTCGAAGGCTTCTTTGCTGGCGTAGCGGCGGGTGGGGTTAGCTTTGGGGACTTGAGTGCTGCGCCAGCTACTGCGGTGGCGGCGGGTCCGGCCTTGGATGAATTGACCAAAGAAGAGCGCATTAAGCGCGAGTTGTATCCCTTTGATGCCATCGAGCAACTCGTCATGGATGCACGGTGGAATGCAAAGCCAGATGCTGAGTCGGTTTTCCGTTACAAGTGGAATGGGCTTTTTTGGCTCAATCCAGTGAAGGACGGTTACATGTGCCGCCTACGCATTCCGGGAGGTGTGGTGAAAAGTTACCAACTCCGCGAGATCGCTGCCATCGCTAGTGAGCTCACCACGGGTTACATCCAAATCACGACTCGTAACAATTTTCAAATTCGTCTCATTCAACCCAAAAATTGTCCTGAAGTCCTGCGTCGAATCCAAGGCTGTGGGCTTCATTCCAAAGGCGCTGGTGCCGACAATATCCGCAACATTACCATGAATCCTTGCGCGGGCTATGATCCCTGTGAGATCATTGATGTGCGGCCGTTCGTGAATGAACTAGCAACGCTGATCATCGGTTCAAAAGAGTTCTATGATCTGCCTCGGAAATTCAACATCGCTTATGATGGCGGGGGACTGATCTCGGCAGTTGAGGATACCAATGACATCGGGGCTAGCGCAGTGAAAGTTGGCGAAAATGCTGAAGGCATCGAACCGGGTGTTTACTTCCGCATCGCTCTCGGTGGTGTCACAGGACATCAGACATTTGCCAGTGATTGGGGCGTGCTCGCGAAGCCTGAGCAGCTCAATGATGTGATGGTGGCTCTACTGCGCGTTTTCATTGCCTTTGGTGATCGGACCAATCGTAAAAAAGCCCGTTTCAAGTATGTTATTGAAGATAAGGGTTTAGACGGCGTTTTGTTGGAAGCTGAGAAGCTTCTCAAGTTTAAATTGATACGCCTTGCCGCAGATTCAGCCATTCAAGAAAAACGCAGCTTCTCTCAGCAAGGACATTCTCATGTCGGCATTTATCCGCAGAAGCAAGAGGGACTGGTTTATGTCGGTGCCACTGTTCCTGTAGGGCAAATGACGGCCAAGCAGCTCACGCGATTGGCCGACCTGGCTGATAGCTATGGCACGGGTGAAGTGCGTCTGACGGTTTGGCAAAATGTCATCATTCCCAATGTCAAAACGGCCTATGCCGCGACATTGGCAAAGTCACTGAAGAAGCTTGGCTTTCCTTGCGAGACCTCGACGCTTCGCAATGGCTTCATTGCCTGCACTGGCAGCAAATATTGTAAATTTGCGGCGACGGATACCAAAGGACATGCCATCGCCATGATGGATTATTTGGACAAGCGGGTGAAGCTGGACACTCCCGTGAATGTGCATTTCACTGGTTGTGCACACAGTTGCGCTCAACATTTCATGGGAGACATCGGCCTTCTAGGGACTAAAGTGAAGACTGAAAGTGGGGAAGGTTATCACATCACTGTTGGTGGTGGTTTTGGCGAAAATCGTAAGATCGGACGTCAGGTGCTAAATGGTGTGCCGATAGAAAGTTTGGGCAGCACATTGGAAGTCATGCTGAAGGCGTACATGAAAGGACGGCACGAGAACGAGAGCTTTCACGCCTTTTGCAATCGACACACGGTCGGAGAGTTGCAAGTAGCCTTTGACACTGCGGCCTAATTCATGATTTGAGACTTATGATTTTTGATTCGGCATCTGATCCAGCGACGAGCGAAAGCTCTTCTTCTGGATTCGCGAATCCTAAACCAGATCTGATCCAGCAAGCGCTTCGTGAGCAGCAGACGCTGCAAACTCCGGTGGCTCTTTTTTCAGAGGAGTATGACTCGAAGGCAGTCAGAGACCGGTTCACGCATCTCATTCCACTTTCAAAACCAAGTCTGGGTGAGCAATATGGCTTTGAAGTAAATCTCGATGCTTGTACTGGCTGCAAAGCTTGCGTGGCGGCCTGTCACTCGCTCAATGGACTGGATGACGATGAATCCTGGCGCGACATGGGACTGCTCGTTGGCACGCGTCTTCAGCCGTATCAACAAACGGTGACCACAGCCTGTCATCACTGTGCCGAGCCTGCTTGTGCCGATGGTTGTCCAGTCCTTGCCTACGATAAAGATCCGATCACAGGCATTGTGAGACATTTGGATGATCAATGCATAGGTTGCTCTTACTGCATCTTGAAGTGTCCTTATGATGTGCCCAAGTTTAACTTTAAGCGTGGCATCGTGCGTAAGTGTGACATGTGTCAAAGCAGGCTTGCTGACGGGGAGGCCCCGGCTTGCGTTCAGGCCTGTCCGAATGAAGCTATTAAGATTCAGGTGGTGAAATTAGACGCAGTGCCAGATCGTGGAGAAATCATTCCGGGTGCATTTGATTCCAGCTATACACGACCCACCACAACGTATTTGTCGGCAAAGCCCATCCCGCCTGAAGCAAAAGCCGCTGATGCAGGGGTTTTAAGATTGGAGCACGCTCATCTACCGCTGACTGTCATGTTGGTGCTGACACAAATGAGTGCCGGTGGTTTTCTCATCAATGCCTTGGCTGCATGGTTGGGTGCTGTGAACTTAAACGAAGCCGGATTCGTTTCGTTGGTGGCCTTCGTGATCGGTCTTGCGGGCATAGCCTTGAGTGTTCTGCATCTTGGTCAGCCATTGAAGGCTTGGCGTGCTTTTCTAGGATGGCGGAAGTCGTGGCTTTCACGCGAGATCATTGCTTTTGGACTGTTTGCCAAGCTGGGGGCGCTTTGCTTGGTGGCCTGGTGGTGGGGTGACTTTTCTTTGCTGCGCTGGGCCATCACCTTGGCCGCTGGTAGTGGTCTTTTAGCCGTCTTCACGAGTGTCATGGTCTATGTTGATACACAGCGTCCGTTCTGGTCCATGAAGCTCACTGGCGGTAAGTTCTTTGGCACTACGCTGCTTTTAGGCACTGCCATGCCTGGCATTGTATGGGCCTGGATGCAGGCTCCAGTAGCCCAGATTGCTATTCCGGCGGCGCTCATTTTACGCTGGCTGGTTTCTCTTTTAGAGATGAGAGAAATTCAGCGTGCCCGCAGCGATCAGTCTAGCCCGTGGCATCTGAGTGCACGCATTCTGACTGAAAAACTACCGCACTTGCTCAAAGCACGGCGCATCATGCTGGCCATTGTGGGCATTGTGTTGCCGACCATCATCTTCACGCAGTTTCATGTGCCGCTTATCTTTTCACTTTCCGTCGCCATCACGCTGGCTAGCCAGTTGATTGAGCGTTACTATTTCTTCACCGCTGCCTCTGGTAGCAAGATGCCAGGAAACTAACATGATTAAACTGCCTGCCCTGACTTTTCGCGAGTGGACCGGCCCGTTGACGGCTGACTTAGTTCGCGAGCCATCAAAGTTTGGTTTGGGTCAGATGCCTTCTCGTTTGCTGCCGGATGCAACGACGAAAGCGATTTGCGGTTTTTGTTCTACAGGCTGCGGATTGACCGTTCATCTCAAAGAGGGGGAAGCGATCAATCTCACGCCTGATCCAGAGTATCCTGTGAATCTGGGCACAGCCTGCCCCAAGGGCTGGGAGGCCCTGAGCGTGCTCGATGCCTCTGATCGGGCCACGATGCCATTGTTGCATGGTAAGCCAGTGGATTGGGATACTGCACTGCGTTTTTTTTGCGACAAAATGCGCGAGATTCAAGCCAAGCATGGTCCTGAAGCGGCCGCTTTTTTGAGCACCGGGCAGATCATGTTTGAGGAGATGGCCTATCTGGGTGCCTTGGCTAAATTTGGCATGGGAATGATTCATGGCGACGGTAATACACGCCAGTGTATGGCTACGGCTGTGGCAGCTTACAAAGAAAGCTTTGGCTTTGATTCGCCACCGTTCACTTATGAGGATTTTGAGCAAAGTGATGTGCTCATTTTCATCGGCGCCAATCCCTGCATTGCGCATCCGATCATGTGGCAGCGGGTGCTGAAGAATAAGCGCAACCCTGAGATCATTGTCGTGGATCCCCGCAGCACGGAGACAGCGATGGCGGCAACACAGCATTACGCCATCCGGCCAAAGAGTGATTTGACGCTGCTTTACGGCATCGCCCATTTGTTGATTCGGGATCACAGTATCGATGAGGCGTTCATTGCTGAACACACCAATGGGTTTAATGACTTTGCCGACTTTGTTTTCGACTTCGCACCTGAGCGTGTGAGCGCTGAGACTGGACTGAGCCAGGCTCAGCTCATGCTTTTTGCCGATACGATTCGGAAAGGCACGCCGCGTGTTTCATTCTGGTGGACGATGGGGGTGAATCAAGGTCACCAGGCAACACGCACAGCACAAGCCATCATCAATCTGGCGTTGATGACGGGGAACATTGGTAAGCCTGGCACGGGAGCAAACTCCATTACTGGACAGTGCAATGCAATGGGGTCACGGCTTTTTTCAAATACCACGAATCTGCTTGGTGGTCATGATTTCCGCAATGCCATGCATCGTGAAAAGATCTCTCAAGCAACGGGTATTCCGGTCGGGCGTATTCCAGATCGGCCCAGCCTGGCCTATGATCAAATCATTCAAGCAGCTGATGAGGGGCAGGTAAAAGCCATCTGGTTTGTTGCCACGAATCCAAGTCATTCCTGGATCGATCAGAATGAGATGAATCGTGTGTTGGATAAGCTCGACTTCGTAGTTGTGCAGGACATGTATTGCAGCACAGAGACGGCTAAGCGGGCGCATCTAGTTCTTCCAGCAGCAGGCTGGGGAGAAAAAGAAGGCTGCTTCATTAACAGTGAACGTCGTCTTGGATATAGCCCCAAAGTTCGGCGTGCTCCTGGTCAGGCTTTGGCTGATTTTCAGATCTTTAAACTCATCGCGCATTACTGGGGATGTGAAGATCTCTTTCAAGAGTGGACGACTCCCGAAGCGGTGTTTCGAGTGCTTCAGCGTTGCTCTGAAGGTCAGCCGTGTGAGATCACTGGGATTGAGGGTTACGAGATGATTCGGAAGTCAGGCGGTGTTCAGTGGCCACTGACCAAAGTTCAGGTGGCAGACTTTCAATCTCAGATTCCTCAGCATCGGCGCTTATTTGTCGATGGCCGATTTTTCACTGCCGATCAACGAGCAAATTTTTGTTTTGTTGAGCCTGAGGCCCCGCCAGAGCAGCGCAGTGATGAGTATCCATTTATCCTTTTGACTGGACGCGGTAGTAGCGCGCAGTGGCACACGGAGACGCGAACGGGTAAATCCGCTGTGCTAAGCAAGATGAGTCCCCAGGAATTGATGCTGGATATTCATCCGGCGGATGCCGATAAGCTGGGCCTAGTGGATGGAGCAGCGATACGTGTGATCTCACGACGTGCTGAACTCACAACCATGGTCCGCATTACCAACTGCGTCTCTGAAGGGCAGGTCTATCTGCCGATGCATGATTCACGGGTGAATCAGCTCACGCATGCTTCTTTTGATCCGCACAGCCGCCAGCCGAGCTATAAGTACAGTGCAGTCCGACTGATACCTGCGTAAAGCTGAGGTTGAATAGGCTCGGGGAACGCCATATCTGAGAGTCTCTTGATCTATGAACGCACCCAAAGAACACGGACCTCGCCGCGAACTGAAATCTCGCGACACTGCTTGGGCTAGAAGTTTGGCTAAAGTGGCTTGTGCTTCAGGCATCACACCCAATGCCATCTCCGTGATCAGCATGGTTTTTGCAGCTGGTGCATGGGCCTGTTTTTATTATGCGCCAGATATGCTGACAGCCCCCAGTGCCTGTCTTTTATGGATCGGTGCAGTAGCCTGCATTCAGCTGCGTTTGCTCTGCAATCTGATGGACGGCATGGTCGCTGTGGAAGGTGGCAAAGCTAGCCTCACAGGGCCGATTTACAACGAAGCCCCAGATCGCATCGCCGATGTGCTGATACTTGTCGGGGCAGGGTATAGCACCAATGTGGTTCCAGGAGTGATCAAGCTTTTTGATGCTCTGCCTCTCGGCTGGACCTGTGCTCTGCTAGCCATGGGAACTGCGTATCTGCGCCTGCTCCAAGGAACCCTCACTGGCAAACAAAGCTTCATGGGACCGATGGCCAAACAGCATCGCATGGCTGTTTTAACCATTGGTACGCTGTATGCCACTGGTGAACAATGGTTCTCTAAAGCTGCGGTGGCGGATGATCACATTCATGGCATCAAAATTGCCCTGATTGTGATTGCGGTTGGTGCTGTCGTGACCTGCCTGCGTCGATTGTCGTTGACGGTGATTTTGCTTAAAGAGTCTTCAAGATGATTTCTTGAGCACTCCATCACTGAGGATCTTGGCGCGCAGTCCGCCGTGGCCTTTCATGGCTTCTTCGGCGCCTTCGGCAAAGGCCTGATTCATCCAGTAGCAGGGAGTGCTTTCTTGAGTGCCTAAAAAGCGTATGCCTTGGATTTCAAACTCTTGACCGATCAGCGCATTGAGGTCCACACCACGAGTGATGATGTTTCGGCGGAAGATGGATGGCGGCAGGTCAGTGATCTGGAATTGGGCACAGAGCCGCTCATAGACCTCATGAGAGAAGAAGGTCACCTGACCTTTGTAGTCTTCTTTGAATCCAAAGAAGCGATCTCCCACAATGCCTTTGCCAGCGACGCATTGGATGCTTTCCAGCTCCGTCATGGGTGACTCTCCAGCAGGCTGCCCGTGGTGCCCAAAGTAATTGTGATCAGGTGAAATGTAGAGGTGAAGAAGCTGCATGACTCACTTTCACACATCACGGGCAAAGCGCCAAATTAGAATCAAAGCTTTGCGTTCAGGCAACTTTGCGTGCCAAATAGCTGCATGAACGAAGATCAGATCATTCGCATCGGTATTGTGGGCGCAGGTGGCATCGTGAAGCAGCGGCATCTGATGGGATTGCGTGCTCTGCCGAAGGTGCAAATCACGGCCGTGGCAAACTCGACGCTGGAAAGCGCGGAGGCCTTCTGTCGTGAGTTTGCGCCTGAGGCCCAAGCCATCGCCCGCTGGGAAGACGTGGTGGATAATGAAAACGTGGACGTCGTCTGGATTGGCGCTCATCCCCATATGCATCATGACGCTACGATCTATGGCCTGCAATGCGGAAAGCACGTTTTCACTCAGGCACGCATGGCGGCCAGTCTGCAGGAGGCGGAACGCATGTGGGAAAAAGCTCTGAGTTCGCCCTCACTGGTTACGGGCATCTGTCCCGCACCTCATGGCATGAAGGGCGGCGAGATGGTGAAGAAGCTGCTCGATGAAGGTGCTATCGGCAGGCCCTTCCACGCCTTGCTTCACAGTTTCAATGCTGGCTGGCTGGACGCTACTCAACCCGCGCACTGGCGGCAAAAGGCTGAAATCAGCGGCGTGCAGATTTTGACCCTCGGTATCTACACGGAAGTCTTGCAGCGCTGGCTCGGACACATTGTTGAGGTTGAAGCTCGTGGTGAAGTGGCCATTCCCGAGCGCGGTGGTTATAGTGTGGAGATCCCCGACTTTGTACAGGTGATGGCTCGCTTCCGTAGTGGCCTAGAGGCAACGATGCTCTTCAGCGGTGTGGCGGCTCATGCACCCACGGATAAACTCTGGCTGTTTGGCAGCGAGGGCACGCTTTGCTATGATTTTGTGACTGAAGAAGTCTCGCTCGGCAAAGCTGGTGGCGCGATGGACATCGTACCTTTGCCCTATGCAATGCAGCGTGAGTGGACCGTTGAGCGTGACTTCATCCAGGCAGTGCGTGATCCGCAGGCCCCACGTCCTAAGCCCGACTTCACGGAAGGCGTCTGTTATATGCGTGTCGTCGAAGCGGTTTGGGAGGCGATGGAGACTCGGGCGGCTGTAAAGTGCGCATGATTTACGCTCATCACGACGTTTTTTAAAGTCTCATGCTTACTTTTGACGCCCACCTCGATCTAAGTCTCAACGCCCTCGAATACAATCGCGATCTCCGGCTGCCGGTGCATGAGATCAGGCGGCGGGAGAAAGGCATGACTGATCTTAAAGGCCGCGCAGCAGGCACCACGGCCTTTCCTGAAATGCGCCAGACAGAGATGGGCATCTGCGTGGCCACACAGTTGGCCGGATGCATGAAGGGAGCGCGTCCGATGGCGGACTGGATGTCCCCTGAGCAAGCCTACGCTCAAACACAGGGTCAGCTAGCCTGGTATCGTGCCATGGAGGAGGCGGGGCAAATGCGGCAGATCATTGACCTGTGCGGACTGGAGGAAATGATCACTCTTTGGACCGATGGGAAGCCGCATGACGACAAGCCCATCGGCTACATCCTCAGCTTGGAAGGCGCCGACAGCATCCGCAGCGTGGGCCATTTGGAGCGCCACTGGGAGCAGGGATTGCGGGCCATGGGACCTGCGCATTATGGTGTGTGCCGATACGCCCTTGGTCACGATCAGATCGGCGGCCTAGCCCCAGAAGGAAAGGATCTCATTCGTGAAATGGATCGCCTGGGCATGATCCTTGATGTGACCCACCTTTCCGATGGCTGTTTCTGGGATGCTTTGGATCTCTTTGAGGGAACGGTCTGGGCTAGTCATTCCAACTGCCGTGCATTGGTGCCAGACGTCCGCCAGTTCAGTGATGATCAGATCAAAAAACTCATCGAGCGAGGTGCTGTCATCGGTGCCGCTCTGGATGCTTGGATGATGATCCCAGGCTGGGTCCGTGGTAAGACAACACCTCAGCTAACGGGCCTGAAACTGGAGGTCATGTGTGATCACATTGATCATGTCTGCCAGCTGGCCGGGAATGCCCTTCATAGTGGGATTGGCAGTGATTTGGATGGAGGCTTCGGCATCGAGCAGACTCCCGTGGATCTAGATACCATCGCTGATCTCTCACGCCTGCCCGACATGCTGGCCAAACGAGGCTACAGCCAGACGGATGTGGAAAACATTCTACACGGCAATTTCCTCCGCTTGCTGAAAAAAGCCTGGGCTTGATGTCAGGTTCTCTATTTTGAGACTTCTGTCGTTCTCGGAGGTAACTTCTTGACCTTTACCATGCTCAGACACTAACTGCACTTTGACACATCGACACGGCACGGCTCCTGCGTGCTAAGTCTTGACCGACCCCTTTTCTAACATGGCCTGCGCTAAAATTTCTCATCCATCCAGTCACCGCTCCTTCGGCGCACTGCTATGGGCGCTGCTTCTGGTGGTATGCACCGCCCCTGCCGCCCGTGCTTTTGATACTGTCGTCCTGGATGCAGGACATGGCGACTTTGACCGCGGAGCAGCCATTGGTTATGTCTATGAAAAGCACCTGGCGCTGGATACCACACGCCGAGTCGAAGAGTTGCTGAAAAAGGCCGGGCTAAAAGTCATCATGACCCGCTCGCGAGATGTGTTCATTCCTTTGCCTGGACGCGCCGCTGTGGGCAATCGCTACGGCAACGCGATTTTTGTCAGCATTCACTACAACTACAACCGTGGCGGCAGCGGTAGCGGTGTCGAGACCTACCACTACTCCACCAAGTCCTACACCCTCGCCGCTTACATCCAGGCTTACCTCGTGCAGCGCACTAGCATGAGCAATCGTGGCGTCAAGCACGCCAGCTTTCACGTCATCCGCGAGACCACAAGGAATCCAGCCGTGCTTGTTGAGTGTGGTTTTGTCAGCAATTCGACGGAGCGCGGACGCATGATGACTGGTGAATTCCGCAAGCGCATCGCTGAAGGCATTGCCCAGGGGATCGTCTCCTACAAGAAGGCTAACTAAGTACGCTCATGCTTGTCACCTGTCAGCAGATGCAGGAGATCGAGCAGCAGGCTTTTGATCGCGGCATTCAGGCCAGTGATCTTATGGAGATCGCTGGCTGCGGTATCGCTCAGGAGATTGCGAAGCTCTTTCCGCAGCCAGGCACGCTCATCCTTTATCTCGGCAGTGGCAACAATGCGGGAGATGCTCTTGTGGCCGCGCGTGAACTGCAAAAACTGGGCTGGCAGCTTTTGGCACGTCTTAGTGCTGCGCCCGAAGTGATGAAAACACTGCCGCGTCTCCATTTAGACCATTTGTCGGACATGCCTCGCCTCACCGCGCCGCCTGTTCGTTTTGAAAAGTACCCCGTTTTCGCCCTAGATGGCCTGCTCGGCATCGGCACGCGTGGCGAGCTGCGGCCTGCCATGCGTGCCATGACTGCTGAATTGAATGCGCTGCGTTTAAAGCATCACGCGGTGACCGTAGCCATGGATCTACCCAGTGGTTTGAATGCAGACACAGGCATCCCTTGTGAAGACTGTGTCGTGGCAGATCTTACGATCACAATTGGTTATGCTAAACAAGGCCTTGTTGCAGATGCAGCCACCGCCCACGTTGGTCGATTGGCATTGGTGTCCTTGCCCGACTTGGAAGAGAGAAAAGACAGCTTGTCGCGATCTCTGCTCACGCCTGAATTGATGCGTGATTGGCTGCCAAGGCGTGCTTTCGACTTTCATAAAGGTCAGGCAGGTCGTGTGGGCATCCTAGCCGGATCACCAGGTTTTCTTGGCGCTGCTGAGATGGCCTGTCGTGGCGCTTTGCGCGCGGGAGCGGGACTGGTCACACTGATCGTCAAAGAAGATACCTATAGCCTGCTAGCAACACGGCTGCCGCCTGAAGTGATGGTGAAAGTCGTCAATGACTATCGTGAAGTCTTATCCATGCGTTTTGATGCCCTCGCCATTGGCCCAGGACTGGGTTTCGCGCATGAAGCTGAAATTTTGGATGTCATTCGCGATGCCGTATGCTCGGCGGTCGTGGATGCGGATGCCATCACCATGCTCGCTCAGAGTCCTGCACCGATCTTGCTTGGCGCACGAGCTGCGCGTCTTCTCACACCGCACGTCGGTGAGATGGATCGACTATGGACTCGCAACTCGGGCATGACTCGCCAAGCCTGGGCAGCGTCTTGGACCGTGTGCCATCCTGGGCATACACTGCTCCTCAAGGGCGCGCGCACGATTATCGACACCGATGGCGAGCCGACGCATTACAACACGACCGGTCATCCCGGCATGGCCACGGGAGGTATGGGGGATGTGCTCACGGGTGTCAGTGTAGCCCTCATTGGGCAGGGGATCCCCGTTCATCAAGCCGGCGCTATCGGGGCATGGGTTTGTGGTCGTGCTGCAGAAATGGCGGCTCAAAGCCAAGCGCAAATCTCGGTTCTTCCCACAGACGTGATTGATCATTTAGGCCGTGCCTTTCTTGATTTGCAGTCGGGTGCATAATCTTGTGACCTTCCTCTGATCTTGAAGATAAGGCAGATCTGCGCCATTCATCCCACATGTCTCACCGCCACACTCTTACCGAGCGCGTCCAGTTTGCCGATACCGATATGGCTGGCATCGTCCATTTCTCCAATTTTTTCCGTTACATGGAGCGGGTCGAGCATGATTTCTTCCGCTCGCTTGAGCTTTCTATTCGCGAAGATCCATCAAAAATCCCCGCTGAAGAATGTGTCGGCTGGCCGCGTGTCCATGCCTCCTGTGATTATAAGGCACCGTTGTTTTTTGAAGAACAGTTTACCATGGAGTTACTGGTTGAAGAAGTCCGCACAAAGACTGTGCGTTACCTGATCCGCTTTTGGAAATTGACCGGTGAACTCTGTGCTGAAGGTCGCATCATCGCTGCATGCGTGCGCCGGGACGCTGCCACAGGTAAAATGAAGGCAGTCGAGATTCCTGCCAGATGTTTGGCTAAGATCGAAGTCGCCCCGGCAGAGCTACTGGCAGTGGCTTCAGCTCCGAGCAGATAAAGGGATTAGGCTTCCTTCATGAATTCGATGAGCCGTTCACGCATGAAGGTATCTGGCATGATTGGCACGATGTCGATAGGCACTAATTCATCACCGCAGACAAGGATGTTGCTCTGTCCGAAATCAAAAAGCGCGATGTTTTGAGTTGGGTGAAACCAACGTGTCGGGTCATCGTAGGCATCAGAACGCACGGGCTTAAACCCCATGCCGCGCAGGTAGGTATTGATTTCTTTCCATGTGGCATTGCGTGCATCATACCAGCGCTGTGTCGTTACGATGCTGAACAATCCATTGAGGTGGGTGAATCCCGCCAAGCCATTCAAGCCTGGTGAAAGTTGATCCATCAGATGAAGTCGCTGTAAATACTGAGCTGGTGTAGCCGGGCGCATCTCAAAGCACTCGTCAGCCATAGAGGAGACGATGTTTTGCGGGCAGTAAGGCCAAAAACCAAACTTCTGACCTTTGGTGGCTTTGAAGACTAATTCACCGTCTTGTTTTGAACCAAAGACAGAGTGTTCCATGCGGCCACTGTGACGTGGTCCAAGGTCTTCGGGCCTGATTAACCACTGATGCTCGGTGGCACAAGCACTGAGTTCCTCTACCTGCCTATCACGCTCTAGCGCGAACCCTGCGGGCGTCCAAGGCTGCGGTTGATTTGCTCGCACTTGTCCTCCCAGGACATCAAGGGCTGCTTGGACGCTAAGGCTTCCATTTGTTCGCGGGTCATCCATGGTCGCACAGGTTCGAATGTGGGTTGGACAGGCTCTGGCTGAGTTTTTGCGACAGCTTTCCCTAGAGGAGGCTCCAAGCTTGTCTTGCGGGTGATGATAGCTGGCATGAGTTTATGCTAGCATTGAGATCTATTTTCGCAACGATCAAGTCAGGTCATGATCCCGCATCCTCAAAGGCGCATCCACTGTTTAGAAGCGGGGAATCACCAACAGAATTAGGGTCGGGTAGATAAAAAAAGAGCGCGGATCTTTCGATCCGCGCTCTTCAAATGAGGCGATTTTAGCTCACCAAAAACTTACGCGTAGCTGGCTTGTTGGCCTTTGATGTCACGCTTCTTGATCCATGGCATCAGGCTGCGGAGGCGGGCACCGGTCTTCTCGATCGGATGCTTCTCACCGTCTTTAAGCAGCTTGTTGAAGGTCTTGTATCCGCTCTCTGTTTCAGCGATCCATTCCTTGGCGAACTTGCCATTTTGGATTTCTTTGAGAGCAGCTTTCATGCGCTTCTTGACACCTGCGTCGATGATCTTTGGACCGACTTTGACGTCACCCCACTTGGCGGTCTCCGAGATGGAGAAACGCATGCCGGCGATGCCAGACTCGTTCATGAGATCGACAATGAGCTTCAGCTCATGGAGGCACTCGAAGTAAGCCATTTCTGGAGCGTATCCAGCTTCGACCAATACTTCAAAACCAGCCTGCACGAGGGCGCTGGTGCCACCGCAGAGAACCGTCTGCTCACCGAAGAGATCGGTTTCGGTTTCTTCTTTGAAGGTGGTTTCAAGGACACCACCACGTGTACCGCCGACACCATGTGCCCAGGCCAGAGCGATCTTCTTGGCGTTCTTGTCAGCGTCTTGATAGACAGCGATCAGAGCAGGTACGCCTTTGCCTTCAGTGTATTGACGGCGGACGATGTGACCAGGGCCTTTTGGGGCGACCATGATGACGTTGACGTCTTTCGGTGGAACGACCGTCTTGTAGTGAATAGCAAAGCCGTGGGAGAAGAGGAGTGTCTTACCTTTGACCAAGTTTGGAGCGATGTCTGCTTTATAGACGCCACCGATCTTGGTGTCTGGAACGGCAACGAAGATGACGTCAGCCAGCTTTACAGCTTCAGCAGTGTCATAAACCTTGAAGCCTTTTTCTTTGGCTACTTCGCGGCTTTTGCTTTTGGCATACAGACCGATGATGACGTTAACGCCGCTTTCCTTCAGGTTAAGAGCGTGAGCATGGCCCTGTGAGCCGAAGCCGATGACGGCGCAGGTTTTGCCTTTGAGTGGCGCCAGGCTGGCGTCCTTTTCAGTATAGATTTTAGCGGGCATTAGTTAGTATGGGTCAGGTTTGAGGGCGCGCAGAGTGGTGCAACTGGGTGAAATGGTCAAGGGGGAGTTAGCGGACGGGCCGTTCTTCGCCAAACTAAAAGCCAGACACCGCCGATCAGTCCCCACAGGCCAATGGCGGCAAAGCCGAGCAACGATAAGGTCAGTGAATCCACGTTTTTAAGGGGTAGCCAGTGGATCAGCAGGCCTTCACGAATGCCCAGTCCGCTGACACTCACTGGCACCGACGCGGCAAAATCCACGGCGGGCATGATGCCCAGAAAAAAGGGCAAATTGAGCTGCGCGCCCACGCAACGTGCTGCCGCCCAATAGGCCGCATAGGCACAGGCTGTGCTCAGGACTGACACCGCAAAGCCTGAAAATAACCAAGGATGCCGAAAGGTTCCGGTATAAATGGGGCAGATCCAAGTCGCGATTTTAGCCAATCCGCGTATTCGAGAGATGAGCCGCTGGATGGGTGGTTCCATGATGACTCCCAGGCCGAGAATGGCCACAATCACCAGCCACGGTAAAAGGCGGTCCACCGCAGTGACGACGTTGATTGGCAGGGTGCCGTTTCTGCCAAAGATACAATACAGAAGCACGCCTCCGAGGAGTCCGCTGACATGATCCATCAGTAGTGAGCCGAGGATGGCCCCGCGCCTACTTGGAAAACGCTGGGACAAATGTAGGAGTCTCACTCCATCCGCGCCCAAGGGGCCTAGGAAGTAGAGATTGAAGAAATCCGCAAAGAACGTCAGGCGTAGCAGATCGCCAAAGCCAACTTTGATCTCATAAACTCTGAGAAACCACCACCAGCGTGCTGCCCAGCCCAGGATGGAAAGGCCGCCAAACGCAAAGGCCGCCGCCAGCCAGCGCAGATCCAATTGGGCCCATGAAAAGGTCTGCCATTCTTCAAGGCGTAGTTGCCGCGATACCCAAATCATCAGCCCAACCGCGCACAGAAAGCGCAGGCAGAGTGAAAGGTTGCGGTAAGAGTACATGCCTTATCAATGATAGTGGTTATTCGTTTGTATTAGCAGACAACGGTGAGCGCTCAAAACAAACGTTCCGATAGCACATCCGTCTAGCTGTAGGAATCCACACTTGATTGTCAGATTTCGGCGAAGAGCTCGTTCACTAGTTCCATCCATGAACTTTTTCCGTCTTGCTTGCCTGTTTTCTTTGAGCTTGTTTTTGCTGGGGGTCGTCCGGGCAGCCTCTAGCAAACCGAATCTTATTTTCATTCTTTGTGACGACTTGGCGCAGGGGGATCTGGGCTGCTATGGGCAAAAGTTGATTCAAACGCCAAATCTCGACCGCATGGCGGCTGAGGGGACTTTGTTTCCTCAGCTTTATTCAGGAACCAGTGTTTGTGCGCCATCACGATCCTCACTGATGACTGGGCTGCATACGGGTCACTGCCCGATCCGCGCCAACCGCGAGCTGAAACCAGAAGGCCAAAAACCACTGCCAGCTGGTACGATCACGGTGGCGCAGGTCCTGAAAAGTGCTGGCTATGCGACTGCTTGCACTGGTAAATGGGGCATGGGCATGTTTGATACCAGCGGCAGCCCCTTGAAAATGGGTTTTGATCACTTCTACGGCTATAACTGCCAGCGCCATGCGCACAGTTACTTCCCGACCTATCTTTGGAATGATGATAAGCGCGATGATCTGGATGGTAAAACCTACGCACAGAACCTCATTGCAGCGGACACTCTTGAATGGGTAAGGGCGCACGCTGACGCCCCCTTTTTCCTCTTTCACGCCATCACTCTTCCCCATGGTAATTTCGAAATAGACGACCTTGGCATTTATAAAGACAAGCCTTGGACCGCACTTCAGAAACGTTACGCTGCCATGGTCACGCGCTTGGATAGTGATGTCGGCCATCTTTTGGATCTGCTCAAAGAACTGAAGGTGGATGACGACACACTCGTCGTCTTTTCAGGCGATAATGGAGCTTCCTTTGAGCCTAAATCGGAAGTGGGTAGCCTCTTTGATCAGTCCATGGGCGGTAAGTTGCGTGGTTTTAAGCGCAGTCTCTATGAGGGGGGATTGCGTCAGGCTGGCATCGCCCGCTGGCCTGGTGTCGTGCCTGCTGGGAAAGTCAGCGATGAGGCCTGGGCCTTCTGGGACTTTTTGCCGACCGCTGCTGAGCTTGCAGGAGTTCCTCTTTCCTCAGCCCACGATGGTCTATCGGTCGTTTCTCTTCTCAAAGGCGGCTCAGCCCCCTCAAGGGAAGCTTTTTATTGGGAGCTTCACGAGGGCTCCTCCCTGCAAGCAGTGCGATTTGGCGACTGGAAAGCCGTCCGCAATGGCCCCTCTAAGCCTATCGAACTCTATGATCTGAAAACCGATCTGGCTGAGTCTAAGAATCTAGCTTCTGAAAAACCTGACCTCATCGCCAAAGCTGAGTCGCTCATGAAATCTATGCGTGCCGAGCATGTCGATTGGCCGTTGGTGGACAAACAGCCTGGAAAAAAGAAAAAGAAGTGAGACACAGGAGTCTTCGAAGGTGGTTCGCCTGCAACACTAGTTTTTTCCGTTGTTTTTGGGCATAATCGAGAGGTGCAAAGGAGTGTTTCTTTCTGCCAGGGCACTTATTCGGCCCTTTTTACCCTTCCCCTGCCGCTTGACCCTCACCCTCCACGGGGTTACAGACTGCGCCCCCGACCTGCCCTGCCACACTGATGTCTATCGAACGTACACGCAATTTCTCCATCATCGCTCACATCGATCACGGGAAGACCACACTCTCAGACCGCCTGCTGGAGGCTACACAGACCATCACCGTGCGCCAGCAGCAGGACCAATTGCTTGATAGCATGGACCTCGAGCGCGAGCGCGGCATCACTATCAAGGCGCATCCGGTGTGCATGAATTACAAGGCCAAAGACGGCCTTGTTTACAAACTCAACCTGCTCGATACCCCCGGTCACGTGGATTTCAGCTATGAAGTCAGCCGTTCGCTTGCTGCTTGTGAAGGTGCTCTATTGCTGGTTGATGCCTCCCAGGGCGTGGAAGCCCAGACAGTGGCCAATCTCAATCTGGCCATGCAGCAGAACCTGCGCGTCATTCCCATCATCAATAAAATCGACCTGCCCAGCGCCGATCTGGACAAGGTGAAAAAGCAGCTGGAAGAAATCCTCCAACTCCCCTCTGAAGAAGCCGTGCCAGCCAGTGCCAAGATGGGCATTGGCATCACCGACATCTTGGAAGCCGTCGTGGCTCTCATTCCGCCACCGACCGATCCCGGAGACGGCTACCTGCGTGCCTCTGTCTTCGATTCTATTTTTGACCCCTATCGTGGAGTCGTTAGCTACATCCGTGTGATTTCCGGCACGATCGTTCGCGGTCAAAAAGTCCGCCTGATGGCCTCGGGCAATGATTCTGAAATCAAGGATCTTGGCACTTTCCGACCTAAGATGGTCGCTTGTGATAAACTGGAAGCAGGAGACGTGGGCTACATCATTGCGAACGTCAAAACCACCGCGGATGTAAAAATTGGGGATACCCTCACCGAATCCCGCAAGCCTGCTCCAGAACCACTCCCAGGATTCAAAGAAATTCATCCCCTTGTTTTCAGCGGCATCTATCCTGTCAGCACCGATGACTTTGAGGCACTCAAGCTTGCCGTTGGAAAGCTCCAGATCAACGACGCTGCTTTTACTTTCATGGCTGAAAGTTCGGCCGCACTTGGTTTTGGTTTCCGCTGTGGATTCCTCGGGCTGCTGCACATGGAGATCATCCAGGAGCGACTTCGCCGCGAGTTCAACATGGATGTCATTTCCACCTACCCGTCTGTCATTTACGAAGTCCGTAAGACGGATGGCACTGAGCTCCTGGTCGATAATCCGACCTTCCTTCCACCTGCGAATGAGATCGATGAGATCCGCGAGCCTGTCGTGAAAGTCTTCATCATGATTCCCAATGAGCACATCGGTGACATGATGCAGCTCGTCATGGAAAAACGTGGCCAGGTCAATAACACCGAAACCCTTGATGACCGCCGCGTGCTGCTGCACACCGTCATGCCACTGAATGAAATCCTTGTGGACTTTAACGACAAGATGAAGTCCATCACCCGTGGTTACGGTAGCATGGACTACGAGCACGCTGGCTATAAAGTGGATGACCTCGTGAAGATGGACATCCTCATCGCCGGAGATCATGTCGATGCCTTCTCCTGCATCGTCCATCGTGGCAAGGCCGAATCCCGAGGTCGTGCTCTTTGCGCCAAGCTCAAAGAAGTCATCCCGCAGCAGCTCTTTGTCGTCGCCATTCAGGCCGCTATCGGTGCCAAATTCATCGCTCGAGAAAGCATCAGCGCTCTGCGTAAAGACGTGACCGCCAAATGCTACGGCGGCGATATTTCTCGTAAGCGTAAGCTCCTCGACAAGCAGAAGGAAGGTAAGAAGCGCATGAAAGCCATTGGCCGCGTGAACATTCCACAGGAAGCCTTCATTGAAGTGCTGAAGAATAACTAAACTGCCATGAATCGCCTCGCCTTTGTCCTCAGTCTCATCGCTATCCTGACCCTTCCCGCCATGGCAGAAGACAAAGTCAAACACGTTGATGCTGAAGCGGCCGCCAAACTGATTCAGGCTGGAGAAATCACGATCCTCGACGTCCGCACAGCGGATGAGTATAGTGAAGGGCACATCAAAGACGCCAAGAACGCCGACATCCTGTCCAAGGACTTCGGCACTCAACTCAGTGCTCTGGACAAAGCCAAACCTATTCTCGTCCACTGCCAAGCTGGTGGACGCAGCACGCGCGCTCTGGCTACCTTGGAAAAACTGGGTTTCACCACGGTCTATCATCTCGACGGCGGCATGAACGACTGGCTGAAAGCTGGTAAGCCTGTGGCAAAGCCCTAATTAGGAAGCAATTGATCAGGTCTGCGGTCGTGCCAAGACGTCAATAAGTGAGGGAAGGGGGGCACGCCGTTAAACTGCCGCAAACGTCTTGAGAGACTGTTAGGAAGGCTTTACAGAGAAGCCTGATGCCTCGCCCACTCCATTTGCCTGAATTATTGTCCCCTGCTGGAAATTGGGAGTGCGCCCGTGCGGCGGTGGCCAATGGGGCAGATGCGATCTTTTTTGGACTGCCAAAATTCAATGCGCGGATGCGGGCCGATAATTTCACGGCGGAGGATCTGCCAGAGCTGATGCGCTTTCTCCATCAGCATGGGGTGAAAGGTTATTGTGCGTTTAATGTGCTGATCTTTACCAGTGAGCTGGGGGATGCTGAGCAGCAACTGCGTGTGCTGGAGTCGGCGGGTGTCGATGCCGTGATCGTTCAGGATCTTGGTCTGGCGCGTATGGTGAAGGCTTTGACCCCAGGACTCCGCTTGCACGCGAGCACGCAGATGACAATCACTTCCCCTGAAGGATTAGAGCTGGCCAAAGGGCTGGGCATAGATCAAGCGGTACTGTCTCGTGAGCTGAGCTTGCGGGAGTTGGAACGCTTCGCGGCAAATGATTCGCCCGAATTGCCGCTGGAAGTCTTTGTGCATGGGGCGCTTTGCGTGGCCTACAGTGGTCAGTGCCTGACGAGTGAGTCCCTAGGCCGCCGCAGTGCGAACCGAGGCGAGTGCGCGCAGGCCTGCCGGATGCCGTATGAGATGATCGTGGATGGGGAGCTGCGTGATCTGGGAGATAAACGCTACCTGCTGAGCCCCCAAGATCTGAGCGCCGTGCAGGAGATCCCGAGACTGATCGAGCTAGGCATCCGTAGCTTCAAGATCGAAGGACGACTCAAGACTCCCGATTATGTCGCCGCCGTGACGCGGGTTTACCGGAAGGCCATTGATGCGGCCCTGGCCGATCAGGATCTCACTCAGGTGATCACGGAAGAGGATCGCTATGAGCTGGAGATGACCTTTTCCCGTGGTCTCTACAGTGGCTGGATGCATGGTGTGAATCACCAGGAGCTGGTGGGTGCCATGTATGGGAAAAAGCGTGGCTATTATGTTGGCGTGGTGCGCTCCGTAAACAAAGACGCGGTGGAGCTGGAGGAGATGCCGACGCATCTAAAAAACGGTGACGGCGTGGTCTTTGAGAACCTGAAAAACACCAATGATGAGCAGGGTGGCCGCATCTATGGCATCCATGGGAACTGGATCGAGTTTCAGCGGGATCGCCTGCATTTTCAGAGCATCAAGCCAGGAATGCGTCTCTTTAAAACGGGTGACCAAGCGCTGGAGCAGCGTCTGCGCCAGACTTTTGCAGGTGACATTCCCCTGCGCCGAAAGGCAAAGCTGGATCTTGTGATTACGGGCGAGGTCGGGGAGCCGCTGGTCGTTTTTGTGAATGGCACGGAGATCAAAGTCGAGTCGAGCATGGTGCTCGATGCCGCGCGTCAGCGTCCGCTGAATGAGGAGGTGCTGCGTGCGCAGCTAGGGCGTCTGGGCGGCACGCCGTATGAACTGGGTGCGCTGGATTGTCAGATCGTGGGTGAGGTGATGCTGCCTGTGAGTGAGCTGAACCGGATGCGCCGTGCGCTGGTGGATGCGATGGCGCAGCGTGTCGATGCCGGCGATTGTGAAACGGCTAAGCAACGCGTGGCACCGACCTTTGCCTCTGTCACCGAGATGCTGGCCAAAGTGGGTGCTGAGGTGAATGCGTCGCATGCAAATCCGACGCTTCACCTTCTCTGCCGCAGCGATGATCAGATCGAGGCTGCACTGGCTGCTGGTGTGACCGAACTGTATGTGGACTTTGAAGACATTCGTCTCTATGCCGATGCGGTGAAGCGCGTGAAGGATCACGGAGCCGCGCGTATTTATCTGGCGACACCGCGCATCCAGAAGTCAGGAGAAGCGGGCTTCTTTAAGCTCATTTCAAGAGCCGAGCCTCATGGCGTGCTGATTCGGAATCTCGGTGCCATTTCCTTTTTCAAAGATGAGGGCATTCCTGTCACAGGTGACTTTTCCCTGAACGTGTCGAATCCACTCACCGCAGAATTTTTAAAGCAAACAGGCCTGGAGCGCCTAACGATCAGTTACGATTTGAATGTGGACCAGGTGCTCAATCTCCTGCATGGCGCGCCGCCTGAGTGGTTTGAGATCACGCTGCATCAGCACATGCCGATGTTTCACATGGAGCATTGCGCTTTTGCAGCCTTCCTTTCCACGGGGACTGACTTCACCAATTGTGGTCGCCCTTGTGAGAAGCATAAAGTCACGCTGCGGGATCGTGTGGGCATGGAGCATCCATTAAAAGCCGATGTCGGCTGCCGGAACACCCTCTTTAATGCTGTGCCGCAAACGGGAGCTCAATATTTCGCTGGTCTCATGCAGACTGGCTTGCGGCATTATCGCGTGGAGCTTTTGGAACAAAATCGGGAGGAAGCCGCGCGGGTGATCCGCACCTATCAGGATCTACTCATCGGACAACGCGGAGGTGAGGACATCTGGCGCGACCTCAAAGCCCAGTCTCAGCTCGGCGTGACTCGTGGCACGATGGCGGACATGATTTGAGGTGGAAACTCACCCATTCAATCTGTGCAATGGATTAAGCTCTCCAACGTCTATTCCCGCAGCCAGCGCTGCATGACAGGATAGGCTTCGGCACGGTGTTCTGCGGCTTTCTGGGCATCGTAGCAAAGGCCCATCCATTGAAGCAGAGGCACGGCTAGGTAGTGACCGGTGCCGAAGTTTTCTAAAAGCGAGTCCGAGCCACTGCGGTAGCCGTGAGGATGGAAGACAATGGCAGGATCAATACCGATGTGCAGGGCAGCGGCATAAGACCAGGCGATAGCACCCATTTCCTCACCGCCACCGACGGCTAAATTACCTCCCGCCTGTTGACGCTCTTCAGGCGTGCTGACGGCTAGATGTCCGGCCTCATGCAGGATGTCTCCAGGGTAAAGCAGCTTGTTTTCGTCCACCAAGATGCAACCGCCCTCAAGCGCTAGGCCGGGAAGGAAAGTGCCCTCTTCTAAATCGCAGGAGCGGATGGGAAGTTGAATGCTCTCCAGGAACGTGGCGATCTTTTGCGTGATGGGGTTGTTGAACATGGAAGTATCTGCCGTGTGAGGGTTCAGCCGAGTTTACGCAAAAAGGAAGTCCAATACTTGGGTCAAGCTTTCAGGCAGTGTCTGCATACGGGTATCGACACTGAGGTCTGCGTCCGTTGGAGGCTCAAAGGCGGAGTCTCTGCCCGTGAAATCGCGGATTTGCCCAGCCTCAGCATGGGCATACAGCCCTTTTACATCACGATTGGCACTGGTCTGGTAGTCGCAGTCGAGGAAGATTTCGTGAAATGGGACGGGTTGAATGATCGAGCGAGCGGCTGCGCGTAGGCTTTGAGTTGGTGTGATGAGTGCGACCAAAACAACCAGTCCCTGCTGGCAGGCCAGACGAGCAACTTCGGCCGTGCGGCGGATGTTTTCAGCGCGGTCGGTGGCGCTCAACTGCAAATCACGGCTTAGTCCGCTGCGGATGTCATCTCCATCCAGCCGCAGGCAGGGGATGTTATTCTGCTTTAAATGGTCTGCCACGGCGGCACTGAGACTGGTTTTACCCGCGCCAGACAAACCGTAAAACCAGATAACGGAGGGAGTCATGCAGGGGTTGGGTGACGAGTTAGAGCTGACGTAATTGATCGTAGAGAGGATCTAGCAGCGTAGTGCAGAGCCGGTGGATCTCGTCACTGGCCTCTTTCTGCTTGGACTCAACATCTGGCTGGAAGTGCTCTGTGGGTGACTTGGCGTGAAAGGCGGTTTTTTCCCGCATGACTTGGATCTGCTCTGCGGTCAGCTTCAGCCCAAAGTGCGGGGCAATTTCGGTAATCACGGATTCCGGAAGGCCCGTGTAATCCAAGGCTTTGCCTGCCTGTGGCTCTAGATGCTGGAGCGCAGACTTCAGCAAAGATTCCAGGATGCGGGCCATGTACTCGGTCTGCGTCATGTACGGCACTGAAGCTGGGTCAATCCCCGTTTGATCCTCGGTCAGGTAATTGCGGATCATGTGCATTCCGGGGCTGCGCATGGCAGAGACCATGACCTCCAGCGGATTCCGGTAGAGGAAAACCCAGGGCGTATCGGGAAAGGCACGCCTGAGCAGCGGCAGGTCAAAGACGTGCCAGGCGTCTAACTTTACGTAGAGCCTTTTTTCTCCATTGCGTGGCTGACTGATGGCATTCATCCAGGCACGCAGGTAGGTCATGCGTTGTTCGTCACTGTAGCCGCGCCGGTCTAGCCGCAGCAGCGTATCCACCGGCTGCGGCTCGGAGAGAACGGTGTGTTCGGCCACTGTGTCTAGCATTTGGCAGGCCAGCGTGGAGCCGCAGCGTGACATGTGATAGATGAAGCCGCTCGGCTCCAGCCCTGGGTTCTGGGCTTGCCGCTCCACCAGCATGTCCAGCGTCGTCTTGTGGCGGAAGAGTAGGTTGAAAGGCTTTCGAAGCTCATTCTGCACCGTGTGATCAAAGAACGGCTCAGAGAATCGGCGCGCACCAAAGCGGCACCAGTCCACGATGGGTTCCTGCGTAAAATGCGTGATGCTGATGGGCAGCCAGCCGTCGAGTGGGTCGCTTGCTCGGCTCATAAGATATTCCTTTCCATCCAAGAGCGGCGCGCGGATTGCAGCGCTGCCGTCACATCTTCCTCTAGAAAGCTAAAACCACGCAGCTGAGCCAGTCCCATGATCCGCTGGATAAAGGCAGGCTGATCCGTGATGCCGATCAGCTCCTCTTGCAGGGCCGGCTCTTGTAGCACCTGGCGGTGAAAGGTCTCGTAGCTGGATTCTTCACCTGCACTTGCTTCCCCCTGAGAAATCAGGTCACGCAGCCAACCATTGAGCTGGCAGTCGATTACTAGATGCACACGATCTGTCATCCCACGGTTCTGCACACGGTGGGGTTGGTTCAGGTCTAGATACCAGCATTCTCCCTCGGCCATGCGGATGCGGCGGTTGTTCAGGTAAAACTCCACCTGCGGGTTCGTGATCACTGGCACATGCAGCCGCACCTCGCCGGCATCATAGCCTAAATCGTAGTCGCGGTGCTCGCGGATGATGGACCCCGCAGTCAACCGCAGCAGCCGCACAGAGCGCAGCGGGCATTGGAAGGACTCGATCACCGCCTGCAAATGTAGGCACTCTTGGAGCAGTGCCGTATTGGCGAAGTCGCCGTGGGAGGTATCCGCATAAATGGCCCCGTCTTTTCCGCCCACACTGCGCAGGGCCGCGCCGCTCCAGTCGCCGGAAAAGAACCCCGTATTGAAGTGGGCCACCCACTCCGCAGAGCCCAGCATGGCTAGGTCTGCCTGCAAGCCTGCTGGGTCAAAAACCAGCGGTAGTTTGGCAGCATTTGGGGGTGGAGAAGACATGGATCCAAGAGACTGGCAGGGCAAAAAGCTTTGTAAAGGCCCATGGCATAATGATGCAGGTTTGCAGAGTGTTGCAGACTTTCCAGCCTGCATGAAGTGCCGCAGATCGAAGAGATCTGCTTTCGTGCGGAGATCTTTCTGGAGAATGGCGAATCAAAGAATGCAGACTGGAAAGTCTGCAACACTATCCTCCGACTTTAAAATGGCCCAGATTGATCTTGGCAAATCACCTGTGAAGTGTTACAAGAGATGCTTAACCAAGTTCCGACGATGAGTGATACGATTTCCAGGCCTGCTGATTCCACTTCCCGCTCTTTAGAGATCGCGGATCTGACGGTTGATGTCTTTGCACCGCTAGAGCAGCAGACGTTTCAGCTTCATTATGGGACTGCTGAGCCTGCGCCGCTGCTGCTGCTTTCTGCGAAAGCGGGGCCGGCATCTCATGCTCGCCCAGGGGGACGTGCGCCTTTTTCGCTGCTGTTTCGGGCTGGCTCGCGCGAGTTTTATGTGCCGCAGGGCACCTATCAGCTGGAGCACCCGCAGATTGGTCGGCCAGAGATCTTTTTTGTGCCCATCGGCCCAGATGATGCTGGCATGTTGTTTCAGGTTGTCTTCAGTTAAATCATCTTTTTCACCTCACACCGCTACATACCATGTCAAATCCATTTATCGGAGAAATTAGAACCACAGGGCATAACTTTGCCCCGCGAGGCTGGGCTTTTTGTGATGGCAGCTTGCTCGCTATCGCTGAAAATGAAGCGCTGTTTTCTTTGATCGGAACCACGTATGGTGGGAATGGCCAGACCACCTTTGCTCTGCCTGATCTGCGGGGACGGGTGGTGATCGGCACCGGACAGGGGCCTGGATTGGCAACGAACTACGCTCTAGGGCAGCCGGGCGGCATAGAAGAGGTCACTTTGACAGCAAATCAGCTCCCCGCCCACAGGCATACCTTGCAGGCCAGCTCTAGCAGTAGTGGGGCCGTGTCCGCACCTGCTGGGCTGGTTCCTTCCGCCAATTCAAACAGCGGCGTCTTTCCTTATGCCGCAAGCACCGCCACTCCCCAGGTCAGCATGGCTGCTGCGGCTGTGAGCTCGGTGGGTAGCAATCAGCCTCATGAGAACATGCCGCCCTTTCTCTGCCTTAGCCACATCATCGCGCTTGAGGGCATCTACCCTTCACCGACCTAACTAAAAACTCAAAGAAACTCCCTCTTATGGCAGACTACTTCCTAGGTCAGATTAAAACCTTCAGCTTTAACTTTATTCCCCGTGGCTGGTTCCCCTGTGATGGGCGCACCTTACCGATCAATCAAAATCAGGCGCTATTCTCGCTGCTGGGCACCACATATGGGGGCAATGGCACTACGACTTTTGCCCTGCCGGATTTCCGTGGCCGCATGCCCATCCACGTTGGGGCGGGTCACACACAGGGGGAACGGGCAGGCACTGAGACGCACGTCTTGCTGACGACACAGATGCCTGCGCACACGCACAACCTGACGGCCAGCGCCAACAACGCTGACTTGAGTCTGCCAACCAATAACTTTCTCGGTGGCGGTGGTCAGGCCGTCTATAATGCGGCCTCATCGCTTGTCCCCATGGCCCCGGCGGTGGTGGAAAATGCAGGTGCTAGCCAAGCGCATAATAACCTGCCGCCCTACCTTCCTTTAACCATTGCCATCTGCGCGGCTGGCATCTTTCCATCTCGTAATTAATCTTCACTTCCTCACTTTATGGCAGATCCTTTTATTGGCGAAATCATGATGGCTGGCTTCAACTTTCCACCGCGAGGCTGGGCCGTTTGCGATGGTCAAATCCTGCCCATTCAGCAAAATACGGCGCTGTTTTCCCTGCTTGGCACCACTTACGGTGGCAATGGCACGACTACCTTCGCCCTGCCCGATCTCCGGGGCCGCACGCCGATGCAGCAGGGACAGGGACCTGGGCTCAGTGTCAGAGACATCGGTGAACAAGGAGGAGTAGAAAATGTCACGCTGACATCGGCTGACATCCCCAGTCATAGCCATGCGCTGCGGGCCACCACGGCGCCCGCTACCACGGCTGCGCCCGCAGGTGCCATCTGGGCCGTCTCAGGCTCCCGCCGCAGCACCACGAATCTCTACACAAATGCAGCCGGGGCGGGCGCGGTCATGAGTAATCAGGCTCTAGCACCTGCTGGCAGTTCCCAACCGCACAATAACATGCCGCCTTACCTGACGGTGACTTTCTGCATCGCGCTCACAGGGGTTTTTCCACCTCGTAGCTAATTCAGCCTGAATCAATCAGGCTAACCTGTCGGCCCTTCTTTCTAGATATGCCATCTCCTGCGGCCCAGCTCCATCAGCACAGCTTTGAGCTGATCAGCATCCATGAGGCGCTACTGCAGGATGCTCCCAGGAACCGTGCCTTTTATCAGGCACTGTCCCAGCAGGTGACGGCAGGCTCCAGCGTCCTCGACATCGGCTCTGGCACCGGTCTCTGGGCCATCATGGCGGCAAAGCTGGGCGCGGCCCGCGTCGTGGCCATTGAAAAAGACAGCCTCATGGGCGGCATCATACGTCGGCTAGCTCAGGAAAATGGCGTGGCAGATCGCGTCACCGTCATGGAGGGCCTGTCCAGCGCGGTCGATCTCGACGGTGAAACTTTTGATATTGTCCTCTCCGAGACCGTCGGCCACCTGATTTATGATGAAGACATCGTTGAAGTCATGATGGACGCCCGTAGCCGCTTTCTGAAGCCTGGCGGCATCCTCATCCCGCAGCAGGTGGCCCTTTTTGCCGCTCCGCTGAATCTCGGGCTGTCAGGTGAAGCTTACCCGCACGGGCTAGAGGCCCGCTTTGATTCTTTCCAAGCCCTATCTCTACACCGACCTCTGGCTTATCTGGATAAATCACCCTTTACCTGGCTAGGGCAGAAAGTGGAGCTGACGCAGACCGATCTGCGCACCTGCACCGGTCGGCCAGATTTGACCCAGCTCACCGCCAGCTGGACCCTGGCAGATACCACCGCGCTGGATGGCGTGGCTGTCTGGGCAGAGATGCAGCTCAGTGACGACCTGACCCTCAGCACGCTGGATACGCCTTCTTGGTCCATCACCGTCTATCGTCTGGCCCCATTCACCGCCGCAGCCGGTCAGCTGGATTACAAACTAGAGATCCTGGCTGAGACCAATGCCTGGACCGGCACCCTCGGCGGCCAGACCCAGCGCCTCTCGCCCGCCATCGCCGCCACTCAGATGGTCATGCAGTCCAGCGTGGCCCGCTCCCACCTACCGCACCTACTTCAGCCTTCCACCGGAGGTGCCGCATGAGCCAGCTACCCGCCATTACCTTACGGCCCGCCACTGAAGCTGACATCCCGCTGCTTTTCCGCATCTATGCCGGCACGCGTGAGCAGGAGCTAGCCATGCTACCCTGGACCCCAGAGCAAAAGCATGAGTTCCTCGCCATGCAGTTTCATTGTCAGCACACGGACTATCACCAAAACTACGCCAAGGCTGCCTTTGACGTGGTGGAGTGTGAGGCTCAGCCCGTGGGCCGCCTCTATTTGGACCGCCGAGCAGAGTCCCACCACATCATCGACATCGCCATTCTGCCTGAGCATCGGGGAAAAGGCATCGGTTCCCGTTTATTGGAGGATGTGATTGCCGAGGCTCACTCCTTGGGTAAACTCGTGGCCATTCACGTCGAAAAGCACAATCCCGCCCTCCGGCTCTACCAGCGTCTCGGCTTTATCGAGCGTGGCAGCAGCGACTTTCATTTCCTCATGGAGCATCCGCCCCAGCCCCAAGCTTAAAAACCCACCTCTTATGAAATCACGCCGCCAATTCATCCAGCGCTGCTCCAGCGCCCTGCTCAGCGCCTCCGTTCTCCCAGTCATGGGTGCGACCGTCACCGCTGCTCCAACACTCAGCTACAGTGCCTTTGCACCGCTGGTGAACACCCCGTTTGAGCTTCTCAGCCCTAACGGTGTCCAGATCCCCGTCCTGCTTGGCCGTGCTTCCCTGCACACCAGACCCAACTCGACGGTGACGGACGAGCGGAACTTCACGCTCAAGTTCACCAGTCAACAAGCCGAAGGTCTTGGCGATGGCATTCACAGCTTCCGCCACGCGCAGTTAGGCACCGTGCAGATGTTTGTGGTTCAGACCACCGCACGCGACGGCGACACAAAGAACTACTTGGCGACCTTTCAAGGCGTCCCCGTTTCTAGTGCTAATCGGCTCGCTTAAGCCGAAGTTATTCGAGGAGGGTAACCCTTCAATCAATTGGCGGGATGGAGGCGCGGATCTCATCCAGCAGCGTCCTGGTCCCGTGTAGGCCACACCAGTGGTGGATGTAGTCCCAGTCCAGGAACTCATCTCCCTGCACGGCGATCACGTCCCGCACGTCCTCCGAGTCCTTGCCCCGTTTGGCGATCTTGGCCCAGCGTAGCTTCATGATGATCACATCCTCGGCCGTGGGGACGATGATTTCACAGCCGATCTGACTGGAAAAGACTCGCCTCCTACGCTCAAAGCGGGCTTGGTCATGGGGATCGGAGCTGAGCATGAAAAGCTCTATTTCAAAAGCGATGGTCAGCACCCGCAGGTGATAACGCATGGTTCCTGTGACCATCTCGAAGGTGCCTTGGTCATCAATGGCAAAATCGGGTCCTAATTGTTGAGCCACTTCAAACAGCGTCTTCGCGTCCACTGCCAGCACGATGTCAGCATCCTTTGTTGAGCGTGGGATGCCGTAAGCATTGCTGGAAAGCCCGCCCACCACCATGTGATTCACGCCCAGTTCGACAAATTTTTCCACGACCCGTCGTGTCGCCTCGTAGCCGTTTTTCATGATGCCTGGATGGGGTGCTTACTGTAAATGCCATGTTCATGCACCTGCTTGAGCCGCCGCAGTCGCCAGCGTAGCAGAGTCTCCACATCGGCGGCATCTTTATCAGGGAACTGAGCCCTTATCCCGTCTCGCATGATGCCTAAGGCACCCTCGAAGAGCTCGATAGCCGTATCGATGCGCTCACCGACCGACAAGCGCCTCGCCCGCCGCACTTTGTCAGCGTAGATCGCATCCGCTAGGGCTTTGATGTTCTCCTCCATGGTGGAAGGTATAGTCTCGATCACTCAGCCTGCCACATTTTTTCGTAGCATCGAGTGGCACTTGAAGTTTTGGCCTGTAGCTACAGGAACGGGATAAGCCGCCAATCATGGTGTTTGGTGAAAATGGTCTCTTCCCTGAATCTGCTGGAAGATCTTCATCTTGCCCCACAAGCAAGCCGTCTTGAGTCTAGGTGCTCTGTTCGGTGCCCCGGAAACTCATTCTCGGGCGGAGCATAGCTTTCTTGGCTGTGTAGGCACAGTCGAGACGCCTGTGCTCCATATTTACTCTCAGGGACTCCTCAATAATAAATCCATCATGCTCACTAAGAAGTGCACAGGCAAAAGACACGCAGGTGTGCAGAATTTTCCAAAAGGCTTGATCTTGGTCTTAAGTTCCATCCAGCGCTTACTCGGGTGATAATTGCTGTGATTTATTCGTCACGCGAGAAGAAAAAGGTTGATGTAGATTGGTTGATTGACTTATAACCTGGTTAACTCTTCACCTTTTGAAGAGGTTGGTGGATCAGATGTGCTTCAGTCACCCCACGTGACGAGGCTAGACAAGGTTAAAATAATTCAAAACAAACATAAAAATTATGGACCCATTCGTCGGACAACTCATGTGTGTAGGCTTTAACTTCGCTCCCAAAGGTTATGCTTTTTGTGATGGCAAATTGCTGTCGATCCAGCAAAACGCAGCGCTCTTTTCTCTTCTCGGTACAACTTACGGTGGCGACGGACGCACCACTTTCGCACTGCCAGATCTGCGCGGGCGCTCACCGATCGGGATGGGCAATGGGCCAGGCTTGAATCCGATTGCTCAGGGCCAAGCCGCTGGCGCACAGCAAGCGACTCTGCTGGCCAGTCAAATGCCAGCGCACAATCACATCTTGGCAGCTTCTAATACAGCCACGAGCACAGCCCCATCAGGACTGGTGCCTGCAACGACGAGTGATTCAGTTGTTGGAGCTGTCGTCAGTGCCTACGGCGCACCCACTCCCAACGTCAACCTGGCGGCTAATGCTTGTGGGCTTGCGGGTGGTAATCAGCCTGTCAATATCATGAATCCTTATCTCGGCTTGAATTGGATTATTGCCCTGCAGGGCATCTTCCCTTCAAGGAACTAACCCCACCGATCACCCTTTACCTTCTTTTTTATGGCAGAACCATTTATTGGACAGCTTATGTGTGTCGGTTTTAACTTTGCTCCAGTTAACTGGGCATTTTGTAACGGACAGCTTTTATCAATCGCAGAAAACTCTGCTTTGTTCTCTCTTTTAGGCACGACTTACGGTGGTGATGGTCAGTCCACTTTTGCAGTGCCGAACCTCCAGGGGCGAGCGGCCGTGGGCATGGGAACTGGGCCAGGGCTGCGCAATATCGCCTTCGGAGAGGCTGCAGGATCACAGCAAATCACGCTGAATATTAGCAATCTGCCGGCGCATAGTCATCCCATCGCAGCCTCAAGTACAGCGACGAGCACGGCCCCAGCAGGCTTGGTTTCTGCGACGACGAGTGACTCTGCGTTAGGTGCTGAAGTCAGCGCTTATGGCGCAGCGGATGGTAATACGCTGGCTGCGGCGGCTTGTATTAGTGCCGGTGGAGGTCAGCCATTCGATATCACCAATCCATATCTCGGCTTGAATTGGATCATTGCTCTCCAGGGAATTTATCCTACACAGAACTGATTTCTTGGATCGTCTCCTGTGCGGTTCAGTCAAAGATGGCTGAACCGTATTTTGGCGGGGCTTCAGATTGGGAGCTTTTAGAGGAACAATAGGGCTATAGATCCCCGAAACTGTAAAAAAGCTAACGCGATAACTCACGAAACACAAGTTAACCAAGATTAGGGGAGTGCTTAAAAAGCGGCTTGTTTCTTGCTATTCATTTTTGCCATCCCGAGCCTGCCCAACCTCTACGTCGTCTTTAGCAAACGCTCTTTAAGCTCCTTGTGCTCGACTGAGCCTTTTTTAATCACGGATCCTCCGCCATGAAGCCTTCTGTCATCACCCGTCTCATCCTCACCCTGCGCGGTGAGTGGGTGATCTTGAAGTGTGATCACTTGCTGAGCCAACTCCAGCCACTGCTCGCACCACAGCCCGTCCAGCCAAAGCCCCGCATCGGTTTTCATCAATGAACCTTGTCACGCCTGCCCCTTCCTCTCACGCTCCCTCTCTTATGAAGAACTCGATCCTATCACGCCTTTTCGCGCCATTCCATCGGTTTGCCCGCAGTGCTAGGCCAGTACTTGCCTGCCTCGTTGGGTTCATGGGCATCTTCCTCAGTGCGCCACACCTGGCCCTGGCCGCACCGACGACTGGCACCACCAGCTTTCCAGCCAGCGGTGGGTTCACCACTATTGGAAATCAATCTTCTCCACGCTCGGTGAATTATCTGGGTTACACCTTCAGGGCGGTTTCTAGTGGGAACGTCAGCATTTCACAGGCTGGCACTGCGGTAAATCTTTTGGTGGTTTCAGGAGGTCCTACGTATCTGGGCTTTGGCTCGGATGACAGCAGCAAATTCAAGCTCAATAGTTTTCGCTTCCGCGCCACCGTCGCGAATTTTGCTACCGCGCTGATCTTGACGGGGTACAGCGCTGGCTCCGCCGTCTCTGGAGCCACGAGTACGCTGACCGTCACGGGCAGTGGCCCGGGTAATGAAGTAACCTGGGATGTGTCTGCAATCACTGGGTTTCAAAACATCGACGAAGTGCGCATCACCGGACCGACCACCGGGACCGGCGGGGTCGCCTTGGTCAACATCACCATTGCCACCGCCATCACACCTGCCGTCGCACCCACCGTCACCACCGCCACCCAAAGCGCCGTCACGACCACCAGCGCGACCTTGGGCGGCAATGTGACCGCCGATGGAGGCGCGAGCGTCACGGAACGTGGCATCGTTTGGGGCACCGCCACAGCGCCGACCACCGCGAACAACAAGGTGCAAAACGGCAGCGGCACGGGCGCTTTCAGCGGCACCGTCACTGGCTTGCCTGCGGGCACCACCGTCTTTGTCCGGGCTTATGCCATCAACAGCGTGAACACCAGCTACGGAAGTGAGATCAGCTTTGCTACCCTGCCGGCACCCACCACCGTCACCTCGCTGAACCGCGTCAATCCTGCCACCACGAACCTCGCCACGGTGAACTGGACGCTGACCTTTGCGGCGGCCAACACTGGTGTCTCCGCCAGCAACTTCTCCCTCAGCGGTGCGGCAGCCGCAGGTGCCAGCGTCGGCTCGCCCACGACAAGCAATGGCGGCGTCACTTGGAACGTGCCTGTGACCACCGGCAGCACGGATGGCACGCTCACCCTGAGCCTCGCCAATGCCACCGGCACGACACCGGGCGTCTCCACCGCGCTGCCCTTCACCACGGCGGGTCAGAGCTACACGATGGATAAAACACTGCCCACCGTCATCTCCATCGTCCGCCAGACGCCGACCTCCCAGACCACCAGCAGCACCAGCCTGACCTTCCGCGTCACCTTTAGTGAGGCCGTGAATGCGCCTGTTGCATCCAATTTCGCCGTCGCCGCAGTCAGCAGCAGCATTACCGGCAGTATTGGCACGGTCACTGCGGTCAACTCTAGCACCTATGACGTCCCCGTCACGATCACCGGCGGCTCGGGGGAGTTCAGGTTAAAGGTCATAGACTGACTTCCTTTTAACGCTTTCTCACGCGATGCTTTCACCCTTTTCCTGCATGATACGCTGCTTCCGAGCCACTCTGGCCTTGGCCGCCTTCGGCTTCGGCACTTTCATTCCCTCGCAAGCCATCCCGACCTATTCGCTTCCCGTTCCCGCGGACGGCAACGCCACGTGCGATGTGACCGTGAACCTCACCAGTGGGACCGGGGAATTCCGCCTTCGTGTCACCAATGATCCGTTCCTCAAACCTGTCTTTCCCCTTTCCTCTTTCCCTTCTCTGCCTTCTTTCTTATGAAGAACTCGATCCTCTTCGCACCTCTGCATCGGTTTGCCGGCAGTAGCAGAGCATTCCTATTCCTGTTGGCCCTCATGGGTGCATCTACGACGACGGCGATGGCGGCTATTGCGACGCTGGGAACCCAGTCCAGCCAATACACTAACAGCAATACGCTGGCTTACACCGTCAATGCAGGTACGGATCGTCTGCTGGTGGTGGCGCTAGGGGATCCCAATACGGCGACGAATCCGACTGCGGTGACCTACAATGGGACGTCGATGTTGCAGGCAAATGCCACCGCCGACCTCGGTTTTTCCAACGACGCGATCTGGTATCTGAAACTGGGCACGGGTGGGGCCATCACTTCAAACATCGTAGTTACGTTTGCGGCTGCCGGAAACGCGGGCAGCAGTCGCTTCATCGGTGCCTCGGCATATTCCGGGGTGGACCAGACGACGCCCGTGGATATCAACGGGCCCAAGATTTCAGGTTCCGTCACCACGACTGGATCATCACTTAATGTCACCAGCCAAACGGGTGACTTGGTCTTTGATCTCTTCGACTCTTACAAAACTGCCAGCCAGACTGCGGTCACGACTGGTGCCGGGCAGACCCGAATCAATGAAGCCGGAGGATTGATTACGCCCACTGGAGGTAACGGGCACTACGTCACCAGCACGGAGGCTGGAGCAGCCACGGTGACGATGAGCTGGACTGGGGACTCCGAGGCCGTCCTGCATCTGACGATGAACATCAATGCGGGAGCTGTCGATACGACACCGCCCACTGCCATTGCCGTGAATCGCCAGCCGCTAACGACTCTCGCGGTGATTGGATCGAGCACGGTGTTCCGCGTGACCTTCAGCGAGACCGTGACGGGCGTGGACACCTCTGACTTCACCCTCGTCAAAGCTGGATCAGTCGTGGGCACCGTCGCTTCCGTCTCTGGCAGCGGGGCGGTTTATGATGTCACGGTGAATGGCATCTCAGGCTTTGGCTCGCTGAGGCTCGATCTCAAAGGCTCAGGCACCGGCATTGTGGATAGTGCCTCCAATGCACTCACAGGTGGCTTCTACTACGGCCAAACGATCAACTCCGGCACCAGCATGCTCGCGGCCTGGGGTGGCAACGCCAATGGACAGCTCGGCGACGGCACCACGGCAAACAAAGCATTCGCAGTCGCCACGGACCTCACGGGGGCTCTCAACGGCAAGAACGTCGTCGCCGTCACTGGCACGGCCAATGTCAGCATCGCCCTCACTGCCGATAACCTCCTCTACGCCTGGGGCGGGGGCGCACAGGGGGTCCTGGGCAATGGCACCACCCCCAGCACGGCCACTACCGCGCCGGTCGCTGTCACGATGAGCGGCGTGCTTAGTGGCAAGACCATCATCAAAGTGGCGGGCGGCGGCAGCTTCTGCTTGGCTCTGGATTCCAATGGTGCCCTGTATGCCTGGGGTGTCGGCAGTAGTGGTCAGCTCGGTGACGGATTGAACACTACCGGGAACCTCCCCGTCGCTGTCACGATGTCCGGTGCGCTCAGTGGCAAGACCGTCGTCGATATGGCCGGTGGCAGTGCTTTTGTCGTCGCCTGCACCTCTGATGGCGGCTGCTACACCTGGGGTGCCTCCTCTTCTGGACAGCTCGGCAATGGAACTACGACTCCTAACGTCACTACCCCAGCCCTCATCTCCGGCAGTGGGGTGCTCAGTGGCAAACGCATCGTCGCTGTCGGCGCAGGCGGCGTTTTTGCAGCCGCGCTCAGTTCTGAGGGCAAAGTCTATACTTGGGGCAGCAATACCAATGGTCTCCTCGGCGACGGTGGCACTGCCGGCACTCCCACCAATAACCCCACGCCTGCCCCCGTGATGGGCACCGGACTGCCCGGTGGCAAGACTATCGCCAAGATCCACGTCGGCAATGTGAGCACGTATGCGCTGGCCACCGATGGCACCCTTTACGCTTGGGGCAATGGCACGAATGGTGCGCTAGGCAATGGAGTTAGCGCCGTCAGCACCAGCCCCGTGCAAGTGGACCTGAGCGGCGTGCTTGCTGGCAAGACCATCGTCAATATCGGCGGCGGCAGTTCCTGGGCCTATGTCCTCACGAGCGACGGCTCCCTCTATTCTTGGGGCAGCAATTCTTCCAATAACCTCGGTGATGGCTCCAGCACTCTGCGCAATAGCCCCGTTGCCGTGGACACCAGCACCAGCAGCGTCCTCAATGGCAAATTCGTTGGCTTCATCAGCACGGGCGGACAGCCTGGAGGTGGCCTAGTCGGCATTAACGCCGCCGTCCCCGACACCACGCCACCCACCGTCGTCAGCATCGTCCGCCAAACGCCCACCAGCCAGGCCACTAGCAGCACCTCAGCCACCTTTCGCGTGACCTTTAGCGAGGCGGTGAATGCGCCTGCTGCATCCAATTTCGCTATCGCCGCAGTCAGCAGCAGCATCACCGGCACTATCGGCACGGTCACGGCAGTGAACGCCAGCACCTACGACGTTCCCGTCACCATCACAGGCGGCTCGGGAGAGTTCCGCCTCAAAGTCCAAGACTGACCCTTTTCTGCTCCCGCCTCCCTTTTTTAAATCCTCGCCTCCGTCTCCTTCACCTCCGCCACATTTTTCCCGCATGAAACTCCGCTCACTCCTCCTCGCGCTCTTCACGGTCTGCCTACCCGGTGCTCTCTCTGCTGCGGCGATCACTGACCTAGTGGGCAACGCCATCGCGACTGGCACCCCCACGGATCGGGTGCCCTTCACGGCGAATAGCGCGGGTGTCTATGAGACCTTCATCCTGACCGCCGTTCCGGGCGCACCGACTTCGCCAGTGGCAACGCGCGGCAATGCTTCGGCAAGTGTGGCGTTCACGGCACCCGCAAGCAACGGCGGCTCGGCCATCCTCAGTTACACGGTGACTTCCAGCCCTGGTGGCCTCACAGGCACAGGCGCAGCTTCACCGATCAGCGTCAGTGGTCTGACCAACGGCACGGCATACACTTTCACGGTCACAGCGACGAACGCAGTCGGGACGGGCGCGGTATCGGTGGCATCGGCAGCGGTGACTCCGGCAACGGTTCCGGGTGCTCCGACTTTGCCAGTGGCGACGCGGGGCAATGGTTCGGCTAGCGTGGCTTTTGTAGCGCCAGCGAGTAATGGCGGTTCAGCGATTACTGGTTACACAGTGACTTCCAGCCCCGGCGGCTTTACGGGCACGGGAACAGGCACGCCAATCGTGGTGAGCGGCTTGACCAACGGCACGGCCTACACTTTCACCGTCACAGCGACGAACGCAGTCGGGCCGAGCGCGGCATCGGCAGCATCGGCAGCGGTGACTCCGGCGGCTGTTCCGGGTGCTCCGACCTCGCCAGTGGCGACGGCGGGCAATGCGTCGGCGAGCGTGGCTTTCACGGCACCGGCTAGCAATGGTGGCTCGGCGATCACGGGCTACACGGTGACTTCCAGCCCTGGTGGCATCACGGCGACGGGGAGCACCTCGCCGATCAATGTGACGGGGCTGACGAATGGCACGCCTTACACCTTCACCGTCACTGCGACGAATGTGGTGGGGCCAAGCGCGGCTTCGGCGGCTTCGAACTCGGTCACTCCGGCTGCGGCGGCGGACATCACCTCCTCGCTTAGCGGTGGAATCCTGACGGTCACCGCCAGCGTCGCTGCTAGCACCACTTTCCGCGTTGTCGGTGGTTTCTTGGAAATCTATGACCCGACGAGCACCCTTGGTGGCGGTGCGGGCATCACCATTGTGGACAGCCACACCGTTCGCATCCCGCTTGCTTCCATCCCGAACGGATTGGTCATCAATGGCAGTGCTGCGGCGGATACTTTCACGTTTGACTTCACCAATCCCGCGCTCGCGCTACCTGGTGGTATTACCGTCAATGGTGGGCTTCCGAACGTTTCACCGGGCGATTCGATCGCGGTGGTCAACGGCAACTTTGGCCAAGTGGAATACTCTACCACTGGGCCAGGGGCAGGAGTGGTGGAGGCGGATTTGACCCCCATCATCACCTTCACAGGCATGGAGCCCCTGGACTTCTCCAGCTCGACCATTGCCAGCCTCATCGTCGATGTGGACCCAACCAGCTCCTTCGCGGGCAACATCACCACCACCGTGGCCAGCGCGGACGCCGGGGTGAACACGCTGATCTCCTTTGGCAGCAGCGGGCTAGAAAGCATCAAAGTCGGAGCCGTGACTGGCAGCATCAGCGTTATTGGTGACGACTTGGAGCAAGATTACTTCATTCTGAGCAGTCTGGGCACGGCGATGCTGGGTGACTTCAGTGTCGATGGCAAAGGCGGCGACTCGGATGTGGTCGAGATCAACAATACCACCTTCACCGTCGCTGGTGCGGGTAAAAACTTCAGCGCCAAGGCAGACTTCATTGGTCTGGGCCGCGACGCGACCGGCATCAATCCCGGAGTGCTCGTGTGCAGCGGCAACATCACCCTGGAAGCCGATGGCGACGGCAGCCTCGCGAGCGTCTTCCTGGGCGCTGGCGGTGTCTGGGCGCTGCCTACTACGTTGGACTCCACGCAAGCCCTCGCCGTGGCACGCGGCAGCATCCAGGTCTGCGGAGCCATCACCAAATCCAGCGGTGCTGATGCCACGCTGACGCTGAAGGCGAAAAATGGCGTCTTCCTCACCCGCGCCGGGACGTCCACCTCTGGCGGCACCATCACCTCCACCAGCAACAAGCTGCACGTTGTCATGAACGCCGACTCCGACAACACCCTCGGCGGCGTGGTCCACTGCAAGCACTACAGCAGCGTCACCAGCAATGGCGGCGACATCACCCTCGGCGGCGGAGCCACCCCGGCTACCAGTCCGGCAATTGGCAATGGCGCTGGCTCAGGGGCCAGCGGCATCGAACTCGCTGCCACCACGCTCACCTCCGGCGGCGGCAACATTTCCATCCGAGGCCAGGGCGCAACGGCAGGCACCAGCACCATCGGGGCTCTCATCGCCGCGAGCACTGGCACCCAAGACTGCACCATCAGCAGTGGAGTAGGCAGCCTGACCATCGTCGGCAACGGCGGCACAGCGGGCATTGCCACAGGCATCCAGATCAGCGGCAACACCGCCGGTCCGCTCTTTACCAAGATCCTCTCCACCACTGGCGCCATCAGTCTCACAGGCGTTGGCGGCGCAGTCGCCAACGCGGTTGGCATCGCCTCCACGAACAACCTCGACATCATCGGCAGCGGGGCGGCGAATGTCAGCCTCAGTGGCACACCCACGGGAACAGGACTCGGCATCAGCTTTGGTGCAGCAGCCGGAGCAGCTATCCGAGCTCAAAGTGCGGGCGGCCATGTCACCTTCATGGGCGACCGGATGAG
Organism: Verrucomicrobiaceae bacterium; assembly: GCA_027489965.1. Classification (GTDB taxonomy): domain Bacteria; phylum Verrucomicrobiota; class Verrucomicrobiia; order Verrucomicrobiales; family Verrucomicrobiaceae; genus Prosthecobacter. Next base: position 33,970 of record JAIXZA010000080.1, on the reverse strand, counting down.
CCTCAACCTCAGCACCGGCACCAAGACCATCAGCACCACCGGCAGCGGCATCGTTACCCTCAAGCCGCTGACCGCAGCACGTCTCATCAATCTAGGCAGCACCCTGGATAACACCGCCAACACGCTGGAACTCAGCAACGCCGAACTCGCCAACATCACCGCACCGACGCTCACCATTGGCGACGGCAGCAACGGAGCCATCACCGTGAGCGCCGTGATCAGCCCGGTCAATTACCCGACCCTCGCCCTCATCGGCAACACCACTTTCTCCGCCACGGGCGGATTCACCACTGACGTAACCAGTGCCAGCGTGTTCGAAAAAGTCACGGTCACTGGCACAGTGAACATCACTGCCGGAGCCGCGCTTACGATGGCCAGCGCAGGCGGTTACATTTGGAACGGTTCAGATGCCTTCACCATCCTCGACAACGACGCCGCCGATGCCATCACCGGCACCTTCACCGGGCCGACGCTAACGAATTTCCTCGGCAGTGCGCTCACGGTCACGCAGGGCTACGCAGCTGGCACAGGCAATGACCTGGTCTTCTCGGCTCCTCCCTCCGCCAATGCGGACCTCTCCGCGCTCTCCACCACCGCCACCGGCATGACGCCCGCGTTTGGTGCCGCGACCCTGACCTACAATGCCACGGTGCTGAATGCCACCACGACGACCACAGTCACCGCCACCCGCGCCCAGGCGAACGCGACGCTGCAAGTGCAGGTCAACGGCGGAGGCTTCTCCCCGCTAACTTCGGGTGTCGCCAGTGGCCCGCTTTCACTCAATGTCGGCGCGAACCCCATCCAGGTGCGTGTTACCGCACAAGATGGCACAACGATCCAGACCTACACCATCACCGTCACGCGTGCGGCACCTGTTACTCCCGACGCACCGACCTCTGTGACGGGAACGGCGGGTGATGCCTCAGCTAGCGTCGCCTTTACCGCACCTGCTTTTGATGGTGGCTCTGCCATCCTCAGTTACACAGTGACCTCCAGCCCTGGTGGCTTCACCGGAACAGGTGCTGCCTCACCAATCAGTGTCAGTGGTCTGACCAATGGCACGGCCTACACCTTCACTGTGACCGCCACGAATGCCATCGGCACAGGTGCGGCCTCAGCCCCATCCACAGCCGTGACGCCACGCACCGTCCCAGGTGCCCCGAGCTCCCCAGTGGCCACGCCGGGCAATGCCTCAGCCAGCGTCGCCTTTACCGCACCTGCTAGCAATGGTGGCGCTGCGATCACCAGCTACACGGTGACTTCCAGCCCTGGTGGCTTCACCGGCACAGGCGCAGCCTCACCGATCAGCGTCAGTGGCCTGACCAATGGCACTGCCTATACCTTCACCGTGACCGCTACGAATGTGGCAGGCCCAGGCGCGGCTTCAGTCGCCTCAGCGGCAGTGACACCGCGCACCGTCCCAGGTTTCCCGACCTCCCCCGTGGCCACGGCGGGCAATGCCTCGGCCAGCGTCGCCTTCACAGCTCCTGCGAGTAACGGCGGCTCGGCCATCCTCAGCTACACGGTGACTTCCAGTCCTGGTGGCTTCACGGGCACAGGCGCAGCCTCACCGATCAGTGTCACTGGCCTGACCAATGGCACCGCTTATACCTTCACCGTAACCGCCACGAATGCCGCAGGCACAGGCGCGGCCTCACCAGCCTCCGCCGCTGTGACACCGCGCACCGTGCCAGGTGCCCCGACCTCCCCAGTCGCCACGCCGGGCAATGCCTCAGCCAGTGTCGCGTTTACCGCACCTGCCAGCACGGGTGGCTCGGCCATCCTCAGTTACACCGTGACTTCCAGCCCTGGTGGCTTCACCGGCACAGGCGCAGCTTCACCGATCAGTGTCACTGGCCTGACCAATGGTACCTCTTATACCTTCACCGTAACCGCTACGAATGCCGCTGGCACGGGAGCTGCATCGGTCCCCTCAGCAGCGGTGACACCGGCCACGGTTCCTGGCGCGCCGACTTCTCCAGTGGCCACGGGTGGCAATGCCTCAGCCAGCGTCGCCTTTAGCGCCCCTGCTAGCGATGGTGGCTCTGCGATCACCCTCTACACGGTGACTTCCAACCCTGGTAGCTTCACCGGCACCGGCACAGCCTCCCCAGTCACGGTGACTGGCCTGACCAATGGCACGCCTTACACTTTCACCGTGAGAGCTACCAACATCATGGGTCAGGGACCAGCCTCGGTGGCTTCCGCATCAGTGACGCCGAGCGTGCCAGCGGTCATGAATAACTACGTCGTCACCACCATCGCGGACTCTGATCCTGCGAGCTGGACGGCCCTGGAACTTAGCACTGGGAAGATCAATGGAACCAACACCGTCTCCCTGCGTTCCGCCGTCTTGGCTGCGAACCAAAGCGGCGTCGGCCCACACACCATCTCCGTGCCAGCAGCTCTGGGCACCTATGTCCTGAGCCAGACGAATCCGACGAATGCAGCCACCTTCTCCACCAACGGCGGCATTGACCTCGTGGTCGGTAGCCATGGCAGCGCCATCACCATCCAGGGCACTGGCGGCAAAGCCATCATCCAGCGTGGCACCGGCGGTGGCGCAGGTGACGTGATCACCACGGGCCTGAAGTCAGACGGCTTCACCCCAGCCATCGTCAATCTGACCCTCGATAGCCTCGACATCACGGGTGGCACGTTTACCGCTGTCTTTACGGGAGCCGATGACGGCCTGGGCAATGTCAGCCGCACGACCATCTCAAACTCAACTCTGCGCAACAATACCAATGCTGATGCTGCTTTTGGCCAGGGCGGAGCCGTCCAGAACACCAATGGCTTCTTGACCCTGAACAACACGATCTTTACCAGCAATACCGCCACCAACTCCGGCGTAGGTCAGGGCGGTGCGGTTTATTACAGCCTGCCCAATGCCAGTGGCCAAGGCTCCGTCGGTGCGCTCAGCATCACGGGCTGTACCTTCACCAGCAATACCTCTGGCCTAGCCAGTGGCGTCGGCGGCGGTGCCATCTATGCTCAGGTGAATAGCGCAGGCACGGCCACTCTGATCACCGGCTGTACCTTCACCAGTAACTCCACCACCGCAGGCGCAGATGGCGGTGCCATCGTCCTCGACGGCAGCCGCGCAGCTGACGTCACGAACAATGACTTTGTTACCAATAGCGTCGCAGGCGCAGGCAGCGGCGGTGCCCTTTATGTGAACAACGGCGCGGTCAATCTGAACTACAACCGCTTTGCCGGAAACACCGCCGCCACAGCAACCAATGGTGGCACGCTGCGCAGATCCGCCAGTGCCACCGGCACCGTCAATGCCAATGATAACTGGTGGCAGAGCAATCTCGGCCCCGCCACGAACGCAGTCGTCGGTACCGTCACTCAGACCAGCCGGATTAACTTGAAGCTCGTCGCCTCTCCGACCGCTCTTTTCTCCAATGCCACTTCCACACTGACTGCCGACTTCTTCACCACCAGCAGCGCCTCCACCCTGATACTGCCCCAGGTTTCTACCCTGATCGGGCGGACGGTGAGCTTTGGTTCTGCGGTTTTAGGCTCGCTATCCGGCTCACAAACCAGCGTGCAGACAGCTGGAACTGCGACCTCCACCTTCGCCGCAGGTTTGGTCTCTGGCACGGGCTCTGCCTCCGTGACCATTGATGGCCAAACCGTCTCGGTCAACATTGCTGTGACCGGTGTGCCGGCCGTGACCAGCAGCACTTCCGCTTTAGCGGCAACAGCCACGAGTGTGATCATCACGGGCAGTAATTTCAACACCACACCTGCCAGCAATACCGTGGCCTTTACAGGCGCATTCGTCGGCAGCGGTACGGTCACTGCGGCCACGACCACTCAGCTAACGGTGAGCCTCAGCGGCCAGATCTCAGGTGCCCTGAATGCAGTCGTGACCACTGGAGCGGGCAGCAGCGGCAGTGCCGTGCAGGTCGCCACCGTCATACCGGTGGTCACCAGTGCCACGGCTAGCCTTGCTGCCAATGCTACTAGCATGACCATCAACGGCTTTGGCTTTAGCAGCACCGCTTTGAATAACAGCGTCGCTTTCAATAACGGAACTACAGGCACTGTCACAGGCGCCACCAGCACCTCACTGACTATCAGCAGCCTCAGCGGACTTGTCAGCGGTAGCCTTACTGCTGTCGTCACTAGCAACAGCGCAAGCAGCGGTGCTGCTGTTCAGGTCGCCACCGTTACGCCCGTCGTCACCAGTAGCACGACGGCTCTTTTCAACAATGCCACCGCGATGACCATCAATGGCTTTGGTTTCTCCACGACTCCTGGTAATAACACCGTGGTCTTTAACAACGGCACTGGCACCGTGACTGCAGCGACCAACACAGCCCTCACCGTGACCAGCCTCACTGGCCTGGTCAATGGCGCGCTGAATGCCGTTGTCACTACGAGCAGCCAAAACAGTGGCACGGCAGTCCAAGTCGCCACGGTGGTGCCACCAGCTGGCTTCATCGTCACACCGACCTCTGGCCTAGTCACCACAGAAGCAGGCGGCACGGCCACCTTCACCGTCGTGCTCATTTCCCAGCCATCGGCTGACGTGACCGTTGGACTGAGCAGCTCCAATACCGCAGAGGGCAGCGTTTCACCCTCCTCGCTGACCTTTACCAGTCTCGACTGGAACGTCGCTAAGACCGTCACTGTCACGGGTCAAAACGACCTGATTGTGGACGGCACCGTGGCCTACAGCATCGTCACCGCCGCAGCGACCAGCGCTGACTTGAACTACAACACCTTCAATCCAGCAGACGTCAGCGTCAGCAACACGGACAATGACAGTAATACGCTCGCGATTGACAGTCCGAGTGTCACGGAAGGCAATGCCGGCACATCGACTCTGACCTTCACGGTCACCTCACCGACCGTCGTCACTGGTGGCTTCACCGTTGCCTACAGCACCGGCGCAGGCACCGCTACCGTCGCCACAGACTACCTCGCCGCCTCTGGCACACTCACCTTCGCTGGCACCGCCAACGAGACCCAAACCATCGCAGTCACCGTGAATGGGGACACTTTAGTCGAAGCCAGTGAAACGCTCACCGCGACTCTCGGTGCGATTTCCGCAGTGACTGCACCCGTTTTGGCGAGCCAGATCACTTCCGGCGCATTCGGCACCGGTACGATCACTGATAATGATGCAGCAACCGTCACTATCGCCAAGATCAACGACGGAGCTGAGACTCCAACGAGCGCGCTCTTCCGCGTCACCCAGACTGCCGCAGCCAGCGTGGACACCGTCATCACCTACAGCACTGGCGGCACGGCTAGCAGCACTGACTTCACTGCACCAACTGGTAGCGTGACCATCACAGCGGGTAATACGACCGCCGACATCACCGTCACCATCACCAATGACGCCCTCGTCGAAGCCACGGAGACGCTGAGTCTCACGCTCACTGGTTTCACTGCCCGTGATCCCCAGGTTACCTTAGGAACTACGGTGCTCGCCACTGCCGATATCACCGACAACGACAGTGCCACTGTCAGCATCGCCAAAATCAATGACGGTGCCGAAACCAACACGCCTGTGGCGGGCCTCTTCCGTGTCACCCAAACGGCTGCTAGCAGCACCGATACGACCCTCAGTTACAGCGTGACTGGTAGCGCCATCAGCGGAACTGACTTCACTGCCCTTTCGGGAAGCCTCACCATCGCCGCAGGGCAGACGACAGCGGATATCTCTGTGGCGATCCTTAATGATAACATCGTGGAAGCTTCGGAGACCATTACTGTCACACTTACGGCCTTCACTGCGCGGGACACTGACATCACTCTGAGCGCCGTGCCTTCCGCCACAATCGCTATCGTCGATGTCACGGACAACGACATGGCCACCGTCAGCATCGCCAAGATCAATGACGGCGTCGAGGCTGCCCTGCCGACCAATGCGCTCTTCCGTGTCACTCAGTCTTCCGCTAGTAGCACGAATACCGTCATCGCCTACAACGTCACTGGAACCGCCACCAGTGGTAATGACTTCACTGCACTCAGTGGCAGCGTTACCATTACCGCAGGTCAGAACACCGCAGACATCAGCGTCGCTGTTTTGAATGAAGCCCTCGTCGAAGGCACCGAGACCGTCACCCTCACGATGAGCAGCATCACCAGCGGGGACACCGACATCACGCTGCTCGCCCCGCTCAGTGCCAGCGCCGACATCACGGACAATGACACCGCCACCGCCACCATCGCCAAAACCACCGATGGCAACGAAGCGGGTCCTGTGAGCGCCGTCTTCACCGTCTCACTCTCAGCTGCCAGCAGCACGGCCACCACGCTGAACTACAGCGTCGGCGGCACAGCCACCAGCGGCAGCGACTTCACTGCCCCGAGTGGTAGCGTCACTGTCCCAGCGAACTCCACCAGCGCCACCGTCACCGTCACAGTGACCAATGACGCCCTCGTCGAAGCTACTGAGACTCTTTCCCTCACTCTCACCGGCATCTCCGGTGATCCTGACATCAGTCTCGGCTCCACTTTACTAGCTACGGCGGACATCAGCGACAATGACACCGCCACCGTCAGCATCGCAAACTTGGCCAACGGAGCAGAACCCGCCAGCAATGGCAGCTTCCGTGTCACTCAATCAGCCGTCAGCAGCACGGACACAGTCGTCAATTACGCCATCACTGGCACGGCTGGCAGCACCGACTTCACCGCCCTCAGCGGTAGCGTGACCATCACCGCAGGCCAAACCACCGCCGACATCAGTGTTCCTGTGATCGATGAACTCCTCGTAGAAGCCACGGAGACTGTCATCGCCACGCTGAATGGCTTTGGTGCTCATGATGCCGACATCACTCTCAGCACTACCGTTGCCGCCACTGTGGACATCACTGACAACGACACCGCCACGGTCACACTGGCAAAAATCACTGACGGCATCGAGCTTGCAGTGCCGACCAATGCTCTCTTCCGTGTCACCCAAACCGCAGCGGCCTCCGTGGACAGCGTGATCAGCTACACCGTCGGCGGCACCGCCACCAGCGGCACGGACTTCACCGCCCTGACCGGCAGCGTGACGATTCTCGCCGGAAACACCACCGCTGACATCAGCGTGGCCGTCTTGAATGAAAATGTCGTCGAAGCCACAGAGACCGTTTCACTCACCTTGACCGGCTTCACCGCCCGCGATCCCGAAGTGACCCTGGGCACCACATTGACGGACAGCGCCGACATCACCGATAGCGACACCGCTACCGTGACCCTCGCCGCAGTGAGTGCCGACAAAGACGAAGGCACCGGCGGCACCACTACCGCCTTCACTTTCAGCGCTACACTCAGCAATCCAGTCCAAGGCGGTTTCTCTATCGCCTACACGACCAATGACGGCACCTCGCTGGCTGGCAGCGACTACACGGACAACGACAGCAGCCTCAGCTTTACAGGCGCTGCTGAAGCGCAAACCATCACCGTCCTCGTTACGCACGACGGCACAAACGAGATCGATGAAGCCTTCACCGTCGCCCTCGGAGCCATCACTGGCACCACACTCGGCGGATCGCTGAGCGTTATCAACTCTCCACAGACCGGCACCATTCGCAACGATGACGCCCTCACGGTCACCATCGCCGCCACGGATGCGGATGCCGATGAAAACACCGCGGGCACTGGCACTTACCGCATCACGCGTAACGGCGTGCTCGGTGCTACCACCGTCCAACTCGCCATCGACGCCTCCAGCAGCGCCGTCGCCGCCGATTGGACCCAAAGCGGAGCCACCTTTGCCTCGCTCGCCCCAAGCAGCGCTGGCACCGCCATCATTCCTGACGGCAGCACCTTTGTGGACATCACTTTGACCCCATCCGCTGATCTTCACGCTGAAGCCGCTGAAACCGTCCGCCTCAACATCACTGCAGATGCCGCTTATGTCATCGGTAGCCCCGCTGACGCTACCGTCACCATCGGCCAGAATGACTTCCTCGTCATCAACACCAACGACGCCGGTGAAGGCACGCTGCGTCAGGCCGTGCTGAATGCGAACGCCCTGGCTGGAGATGACACGATCACCTTTGATGCGACCGCTTTTGCCACCGCGCAGACGATCACACTCACTAGCGGACAAATCGTCATCAGTAGCAACGTTATTGTCGAGGGCACAGGGCTGCTCACGCTAAATGGCAACGCCACGAGCCGTATCTTCAACATCAGTGGTGCCACCGTCATCTTGTCTGATCTGACGCTCACGAATGGCTCTACCACGAGCTGGGGTGGTGCGCTCAATATCGTCAACGCCTCATTCGTCACCGTGCAACGCTGCACCGTGAGCAACTCTACCTCCGCTCTTGAAGGCGGCGGCATTTATGTCAATAACGGCACGCTCAATGTGGTAAGCAGCACCATCAGCGGCAACACGGCTACGACCGTCGGCGGTGGTGCCATTGCCACGGGAACGTCAATCGCTAGTGCGACCGTGAATCTGGTCAACAGCACCATCAGCGGCAACACCGGTGCCAACGGCGGAGCCATGCTTTTCGGCAGCAACGCCGTCGTCAGCATCGCACAAACCACCGTTACGAATAACACAAGCGCCCAAGGCCCCAATGTGTGGAGCGGAGGCGGCGCTGTTACTGTGGCTAACAGCATCATCGCTGCTAATCAGATCAACACGGGCCACGACGATGTCGGCGGAGCCTTCACCTCGAGTGGCGGCAACCTGATCGGTCTCGGCGGCGCTGCGACAGGCTTCACCCATGGCACCAACAACGACCAATTCGGCACTGGTGCTCCTATCAATCCGCTCCTCGGCCCGCTCCAAGACAACGGAGGCCCCACGTTGACGCACATGCTGCTCAACGGCAGCCCCGCCATCAACAACGGCCTCATCGCCAACCTCCCGGCGGACACCAACGATCAACGTGGCGCACCGAACCTACGCCAGCGTGGCCCTGCGCCAGATTCTGGAGCCGTGGAAGCCTTCGCCTTCGAGCCAACGCTCACCGTCGCCACCACCGATGAAGATGTGAAGACCACGAGCGGTCTCGTCATTACGGCAAACAGTGCGGATGGTGACTTGACCACGCATTATCAGATCACCAGCATCCTCAATGGCACGCTCTACAAAACTGATGGCAGCACGGTCATTGCTGGAAATAGCTTCATCACCAAAGCTGAAGGCCTGGCTGGGCTGAAGTTCTTGCCAGATACTAATAAAAATGATCCCAACACCGCTGCTGGCTTCGGCTTCACCGCCCAGGCTGCCATCAGTGCTGCCGAGGCGGATCTGCGCGGCGAGACAGTGGATGTGGAAATCACCGTCAATCCCGTCGCTGACACACCGAGTGTGACCGGCACCTTCACTGTGACCAGCACGCAGTCCACGGACGGCTTGGTGATCACCCGCAATGCTGCGGACAGCACGGAAGTCACGCACTTCAAAATCACCAATATCCAAAATGGCACGCTTTACAAAAACGACGGCACCACGACCATCGCCTCGAATAGCTTCATCACCGTTGCGGAAGGCGGCGCGGGTCTGAAGTTCACGCCTACAGGTGGCTTTGTCGGATCGACCAGCTTCACGGTGCAAGGCGGCGTGGATAATGCAGGCACGGGATTGAGTCCGAGCGCCTCAGCCGAAATCAATGTCGGTTACCCAGCGCCGAGAATCACGGTGCTCGGTCCGCTGGTGCTGAATCGCAAAAATGGTCTCTACGAGCATACGGTGCGAATCACCAACGCTTATGTGGTGCCGATGGATGGCTTCCGCCTGACCAATACCAATCTGCTTCCAGAAGTGCAGATGTGGAATCGCACCCATGCTTATCTGCCAGTCATCGAAAACAGCGTCGATCTCGGCGCGTTTTCTTCTCGCGATGTCCTCGTTCAGTATTACAGCCGTGAACGCGACATTATCGATTGGGAGCCGACTTACTCCACGGACAACTTGACCGATCCTGAAATCGCAGTGCTGCCGCCTGATCTCAGCGGTCTATGGCATGGTCTGGCCAGCCGTAGCACACAGCCGATCTTTACCCTCAATCCGGCGGTGGGTGCGCGCCTAGAGGTCAATGTGAGTACGTTTGGTGTACTTTCTGGTAAGGTGACAGAAGGAAAGACGGTGAAGCCATTCACTGCCCGTATCTCTGGCTATCTGAATCTAGGCAACGTCTTTGGCGGAGTGCTGGAGACATTGGTTAATCAGTCAAATATGACCGTGCCGATCCCTGGCGGTGATGTCACTGCGCTATTGGCCCCTTATGCCCTGACTGTGATCAAAGGCAAGACGCCTGCACAGGATGTTTATTTGGCTGTGATCTTCATCCCTGAGGTGAACCTGATGCTCGGCATCATGGGTGGTCCTGAAGTCCAAGATGTGGTTGATGGCCTTCTCGGTGGTCTCGATGGCGGGAACACGCGCCAGGGCAATGTCGCTGAGCTCGATGATGCCGGTGACGAAGTGGAGACCTTGCTTAACTTGCCATTCTCCATTTTCCTGGGCTGGCGCAATATCTGGGGTATGTCGATCGAAGGAGATCGCCGCGCAGGGCCAGTGAGCCCCGTGGCCACCTATCAACCGACGCCTTATCTCGCTCGTCACCACTTCGCCATGGCTCCTACTGAAGTGCCAGACATTGGTGGTATTAGCACGCTCAACACTGTGCAGGCATTGAGCGCACCAGAGGGCTTCAGCTTTGGCACACTGGTGCCACTGAATGTGGCTAAGAAGCGTGGAGACTACACCGTGGCGGGTCGCCTCGCCGATGGCACCAGCTTCACTTGCAGTAGCTTCTATGGCCAATACGGCCAATGCCTTGTCCACCAGAGTCTCTATGGAGATCGCGGTTCTCTCTTGGGCTTACTTCTCATCATTCCAGGGGAAGAGATAGCAGATAATGACATCCTCGGTATCCTGACTTGGCTCAAACCTGGCCCGCTAGGCACCGCCAAGCTTGGGCGGAACTATGGGCGTGGCTTTAGCCTGTTCATGGAGGCTCAGGGTGGCACCTACACACCACCAGCCAAGGGTAAGATCGTGATGGGCCTGTCTCCGACACTGAAAGGTGTGCCGAATACACTGATGAGTTTTGAGGGCGCAGGTCTGACTTCATCCATGGACCAGCCCATGCGTGCTGCCAGCTCTGGGCTGGCTAGCTTGGTCAATACCTTGATACCCACACTGCCTAACGCGAATGCCATAAGGATCACATCCTTCAGCGCCGCCACTGGCCTGATCAAAGGCAGCCTGACCACAGCTATCGTGCCGAAGCGTGCGGCGACTTTTGAGGCCCTCATCGTGCCGATAGCGAACGCTGAACTCCCTGACTTGGAGGAAAATGACATCATACAAGCACCTCTGCGTGAACAGACCGGCTTCGGCTACTTCCTGCTCCCACAGGTCCCTGTGGCTCCTCAGACAATGGCGACATCGCCGATTCTCAGCGGTCAGGTCATTCTCACACCAAACGTCCGCTAAACAGAGCGCTCAAAACCACCTCTCATGTCTTTTAGCACCCGCTCCCCTATGACGACACGCTCCCAAGCCCTAGCCTTTCTCATGATCGCCTGCGCCGCCTCAGCCCAGGACATTCCGAAAGACATCCCTGCCGCAACACCCGCAGTGCCAGCTGCCGCGGCGGAAGCGGCTCCTGCTGCTGAAGCTGTCCCCGCTGCCAAAGCCAAGAAAGGCTTTTTCGGCAGGCTCTTTGGCAAGGAACCGCATCCAGAAGAGTCCAAGGCAGATCCGTCAGAACCGTCAGATCTGACCACTAAGACCGATCCGTCACTGAAGACCGACGTGTCAGACAAAACGGTCCCAGTCGCCCCCTCAGACACCCCAGTCCCAGCTCTCACCGACCGAGAAAAACTCCAAGCCCTAGTCAACGCCCACGTCGCCGAGACATTACAAAAGGAACTCGAATTCAAACCTCAGTCTCCCTGGCGTCTGGGTGCCGGATATGCGCCCATCCTGGGCATGAAGGCTGATTTTAAAGGCATGGGCAGCGTCCCCACCACGCCGAACATCGCCGGTCAAAACCGCGAATACCTTGATGGCTACGTCCGCGTGGACAGTAGCGGCAATGCCGGAGGTGACACCACCTTTTGGAACTATGGTAGCACTGCCCAGGAAGTTGGCGGAAACATCGCCTTTCAATCCCTGGCCTCCGGCGCTAGTGGCAGTGGCGGCAACAGTATCACCGACAGTAGCGTCAGCGCCGCTGCGGGTTTTGAGCTCTACGGCTTCTATGACATGGGCCAGGCTACCGTCTTCGGCCTTAAAGACAAGGGAGCGACCTGGGGCTTTCGCACCGGTATCCAGTATGCCCATATTGACCTCAACAATAACGGCAGCAGCAGCGGCACCGCCAGCACCTTCACCGACAGCTTCAGCCTCGGCGGCCTTGCGGCACCCGGCCCCGGCTTTAATAGCAGCTTCGCCGGCCCAAACCAACTGCTCGGAGACACAGCCGTTCGCACCCTTGGCGGCAGTGCCAACGTCCAAATCAGCGGCAATCGTAGTCTCAGCGTCCACCTCGCCATCAGTCAATGGGGCAGCTACCTTGAGATCCCCCTTTGCAAAAAGGTCGATCTCACCCTCGAAGGCGGCTTCTTGATTGCCCTAGCCAGTGGCAGCTATGACTACCAGAACCGCGTCAGCATCGGTAACAGCGCCGGTCAAACCGTGCGCGGCAGCAACAGCCGCACCCGCATCCTGCCCGGTTTTTACGCCGGCCTAGGCCTCAGTTACGAGATCACCGACCGCCTGAGCCTATTGACCAATATCCGCTACCAATACCTCAATAACTATGAAGTTACCGCCAACGGCAGCTCTGCCAATCTTGACTTCAGCAGCGCTTATGTGTTAGGCATTAGTGCTCTTTGGAAGTTTTAAAGGGTGTTGCAGACTAAAAAGTCAGCAACAATCTCAAATAGTACTGCCCAAAAATAGCCGCAGCGCACGCCGGTAAGTGTTTTGACGCTGATAAAAATGGCATCGTTTCAAAACAGTCTTGCCCCGAACACTCTAGGCGGTAAAACAGAGGCATGGTTCGACTTACAGTTCTCGGCAGCGGCAGTTCAGGCAATTGTGCCATCGTGTCCACAGGGCGCACGACGTTGCTGATCGATGCAGGCCTGAGCGCCAAGCAGATCATGATGCGTATGGAGTCGGCTGGCTACACGCTGGATCAGCTGGATGGCATCCTGCTTACACATGAGCATCAGGATCACACCAATGGGCTGGAGGTGCTGAGTGGAAAACACAAGCTGTCTCTGTTTGCCACGCCGCTGACGCAGGAGACGCTGGTGGGTAGCCTGAAGTTCCGTGGTGTACCGAGTTGGAAGATCATGAATACGGGCAGCGCCTTTGATTTCCAAGATCTGCGCATTGAATGCTTTCCCGTGCCACATGATGCGGTGGACCCAGTAGGATTTGTCATTGCCGATGAAGAATCGCGTCTGGGGGTGCTGAGTGATGTGGGTTTCGTCACCAATCTGATCAAAGATCGCCTGCGCAGTAGCGACAGCCTTTTTGTCGAGGCCAACTACGATACACAACTCCTGGAAGCGGATACCAAGCGCCCCTGGGCGACCAAGCAGCGCATCAGCTCGCGCCATGGCCATCTTTCCAATGATCAGGCGGCAGAGCTGCTGGAGGAGATCGCGCACCCTGATCTGCATCATGTGGTGCTAGGGCATCTGAGCGATGACTGCAATGATCCTGATCGTGTGGTGAAGCGGATGCAGGAGTCGCTGCATCGTGTCGGTGTCAAAGAAACGCGCGTCATTTGTGCCGAACGCCGAAAGCCCACCGCCACGCTGGAAGTGGCGAAAAAGCGTGTCACCATTTCCATCAGTGCATCATCGATGAATCATCAACAACTCGCCCTCTTTTAACTTGATGCGTGCGCTCTATCTCATCCTGATGGTCGTTGTTCTGAGTCTCATGGCTTGGTTTGGCTGGTGGTCTTTTGGCCGTTCGCCAGAGCAGCAGGTGCTGGCGCGGCAGATGGCCTTCATGGCGGCGCTGGAGGATCGCGATTGGTCAGAGGTGAAAGATATGCTGACCAATGACTACATGGACGACTACGGGCATGATCGAGATAGCGCCGTAGAGGATGCTCAAACGGTGCTTGGTGGTTTCCTCACCCTGACGGTCAAGCCTGAGGTCGTTTTCAAGCAGGTCGTGCCTGATTTAGCGATGCTGAAAGTCAAGATCCAGATCGAAGGCAAGGGCCTAGGCATGAGTGATGTCGTGGTCGGGCAGGTGAACAACCTGACGCAGCCATGGTTCTTCCATTGGCATAAAAAAGGTCGCTGGCCCTGGGACTGGAAGATCGTGCAAATTCACCATGATGAGCTGCGCCTGCCGCAGTAAATGGGTACTTTCCTCGCCATGGTTCGATTCATCTTCAGCCGACTTTTGCAGGGCATTGCCGTCATCCTCGGCGTGCTCTGCATTACCTTTGGGCTGCTGAAGCTCGCGCCTGGCAGTCCGCTGCAAAGTGAGCGTAACATCCCGGAGCATATTCGGGTGCAGCGCATGGCGATGTCGGGACTGGATCAACCTTTGCCTGTGCAGCTCTGGCGTTACATCGTCAGTTTTGCCACCTTTGACTTTCCTGTATCGGCTAAGACGCCTGGACGTGGCGTGAATGAGATCATTGCTCAAGGTTTCCCTGTTTCTGCTCAGGTCGGTCTGGCAGCACTCATGATTGCTTTAGCGCTGGGCATCCCCATGGGAGCACTAGCGGCACTGCGGCCCAACAGCCTGGAAGATCGGGTGAGTACGGTAGCGGCCACGTTGGGGATCTGTACGCCGAGTATGGTGCTGGGACCGATTCTAGCACTCGTCTTTGGTTTGAAATTGCGCTGGTTCAACGCCTCTGGCTGGTATGATGCAGATGATTGGGTGCTGCCAGCGATGACGTTGGGAATCATTTACAGCGCTTACATCGCCCGGCTCACTCGTGGCGGCTTACGCGAAACACTGGCGCAGGAGTTTATCCGTACGGCCCGTGCCAAAGGAGCTTCTGAGGCCGCGATAGTGTTTCGCCATTCCTTCAAGCTGGCCTGCCTGCCGGTGCTGAACTTTCTTGGACCCACAGCGGCAGGACTAATGACTGGATCCATCATTACGGAGTCGGTTTTTCAGTTGCCAGGACTGGGGCAGCATTTCGTCGGCGCAGCGGTCAATCGGGATTATGATTTGGCCATGGCGACCGCTGTGTTTTATGCCGCCTTAATCGTCGGATTTAATCTCATCGTGGATTTTCTTCAGGCGCTGCTCAACCCCCGTATTGGATTCAAAACATGAGCCAAGCGTCCTCTCAGTCGCCATGGCAGAAAGCTTGGCAGAGTCTCGTCCGCAACCCGCTGACGGTTGCAGCGATGGTGTTGCTCGTGGCGCTGGTTTTGCTTTGTTGTGTTGGCCCTAACTTTTCTCCCTATGGCCCCAATGATCAGGATCTGGAACTACGTGCCACGAGTCCTAGCTTAGCCCACTGGTTGGGTACAGACCCGCTTGGTAGAGATCTGGCCACGCGAATACTGCATGGGGGTCGCATTTCCATGCTCGTCGGGCTTTTGGCGACGGCTGTGGCCTCGATCATTGGTGTGGGTTACGGGCTTATCGCTGGACTTGCAGGTAAGCGCATGGATGCTGTGATGATGCGAGTTGTGGACGTTTTGTATGCGTTTCCGTTCATCACCTTTGTCATCATACTCGTGGTGATTTTTGGCCGTGAGTTTTGGCTGATCTTCATCGCCATTGGTGCTGTCGAATGGCTGACGATGGCGCGTGTGGTGCGCGGTCAGGTGCTCACGTTAAAAGGCCTGGAATACGTGCAGGCTGCCCGCGCTTGTGGTGCCGGATTTTGGCATATTTTAGGAAAACACATGCTGCCCAATGTGATGGGCCCAGTCATCATTTACGCTAGTCTCACGGTGCCCGGTGTGATGATGCTGGAGGCTACGCTAAGCTTCCTCGGACTAGGTATCCAGCCGCCTGATGCAAGCTGGGGCGTGCTGATCAGCGAAGGGGCCGCCAGCATGGCTGCTTATCCCTGGATGCTGATCGGCCCAAGTGTCTTCTTCAGCGCTACGCTGCTAGCGCTGAATCTTATCGGCGATGCCCTGCGTGACGCCTTAGACCCGAAGTCCGTTCGGGAATAAAACGATCAACTGCTGCGGGCTAATGCTGGATTATAGACCCAAGCCCGGTGGTAATCCCATACCGCCAGTGAGCTTACCCATCTCGGCTGCTTGAGTGTCTTTGACCTTCTTTTGCACCTGCTGCACAGCAGAAAGGACCAGTTCTTGAAGCAT
This sequence comes from Verrucomicrobiaceae bacterium, assembly GCA_027489965.1. Taxonomy (GTDB): domain Bacteria; phylum Verrucomicrobiota; class Verrucomicrobiia; order Verrucomicrobiales; family Verrucomicrobiaceae; genus Prosthecobacter. Next base: position 17,701 of record JAIXZA010000080.1, on the reverse strand, counting down.
GTCCACATCGCTGGGATCAACGACTTCTTTGGCAATGGTGATGCTGGTGATGTTGCCTTCGCCATTGGCTTTGGCGACGATCTTTCCTCCAGCGACGCTGGCTTCAAAGGTGCGGGTGGCTAGCTCGGCCTGAGATTTTTGCATCTGGCTCTGCATTTGCTGCACCTGCTTCATCATTTTCTGAATGTTCATGGATGCGGAGAGTAAAAATTAAGGTTCCCGTTGCTGGGAAGGTGCGTTGAGGAACTTCCGCACCTCCGTGCTGTAAGCATCAGGCGTGGGTTGCTGACCGTGTTCACGGGCACCTTCAAACCAGGCATGAGTGCTTGGTGCATGACTGCCGGCGACGCTAAGAAGGAGTTCCATCGTGATCGGGATCGGTTGTCCGCTGTGGATCGCTGCGGACAGCGTCATTTCTGCGGCACGATCAAAGACCCACTTCAAATCAGCGCCTGAGAAGCCATTGGTAGCTTCCACGAGTGCATCGACATCCAGGTTGGAGATCGGTTTGTCCTTGGCCAACAGGGTGATGATTTGAGCTCGCGCTGGCGCATCTGGCGGCGGGGCAAAGATGGCCTGATCAAAGCGGCCCGGACGACGAAAAGCAGGGTCGAGTGACCATGGCTGATTGGTGGCACCGATGACGAGGACGCGTTGATTCTCGCCCTTCATGCCATCCATTTCATGCAGAAACTGGTTCACCAGATTGCGCAGTTGGCTCTCGCGGACATTGCGACGGTCTTGGGCGAGTGAATCAAAGTCGTCGAAAACGAGTACGCAGGGTGCATTGGCCCGTGCTGTTTCAAAAATCTGATGCAGATTCCGTTCGGTACTGCCGAAATACGGATCAAAAATTTCATGCAAACCGACGGACAGGAAATTGCAGGGTACTTCACCTGCGACTGCACGCAAAACCAGTGTCTTACCGCAGCCTGGAGGACCGTAGATGAGAATGCCGCCGCCTGTACGCTTGCCGTAAGCTTTGTAGAGATCAGGGTATTGCAGAGGATAGATGATCTTTAGCCGAATCTCTTCCTTCAGCTCTTCCATGCCGCCGACATCGGCAAAGGTCACACCAAAGCGATTCGGGTCACCCGGCGTGTAGAAAGTCTCTGGGCGCCAATCATACGGAGGCTCTTCAAAGGGATCATCATACGCTTCTTGCGTCTGCTGATCGCCATCTTCAGGGCCTTCATTCATGCTGGCCTCAGGGGCAGGCGCAGGAGAAGTGCGGCGCGCATCACGGGCCGTGCGGCCAAGTTCACGCTCCAAAGCCGGATCACTCATGGTGCCGTCGATCATCGCTGCACGATCAAAGTGCTCCAACGCCTTGGCTCGATCACCTTCCGCCAGATTGACGCGGCTCAGTAACAAGTGAGCCTGAGCATTTTCCGGCTCTTGCAGAAGTACACGCTCAGCGCGGACTGCCGCACCGGAGGTTTCGCCTTGCATGAAGAGCACTTTGGCGATGCCCAAATGCGCATCGGTCTGCTGTGGATCCAGCTCTAGCACGCGCTCGAAGCTTTCCCTCGCTTCATCCAGCAGAAGTTGCTCGAGGCAGGCTCGGCTATAAAGCAATAGAAGAGAAATGTTATCGGGCGACTGTTCAATAGCGTCGCGAATGGCCTGGAGGGATGACATGCCTGGGTGGAAAGTAAATAAAACGAATCTGATCTGTGCAACAGATGCCTTCTGGGAACTAACAGGGGCCGCGCACCCGCGCCAGAGATTTCTTTCGCATCTATTGCAGGTCGTGATTGAATGCAGGGACTCTGACCGCTGTCATAAACCACTCGATCCTTCCCATGAAACGCCGTCTTTTTCTCGCTTGCCTCTCTCTTTTTGCTCCTGCTCTGCAAGCTGCGGACGATCCAGCTCCTTCAGCCGAGCACGTTTTGGATCTTGTTCGCCGCAGTTACGCTCTGCAAGATCACAAAATGACAGGAAGACTCCGAGACGACGATACTGGTCGGGAAGAGCCTCTGGAGCTGACTTTGACCAGCAGCGTCATGCGCTTTCTGTTCAAAAGTGCCCCTCCTGAAATCATCCATCTGGATCTGACCACCTCACCGGCTACGCTTTGGCAGGTTAAATCAGGTGGGAGTAGCAAAGTACCTCTTAAAAATGCAGCAGATCCGGTGCGCGGCATGGACTTCAATTATGAGGATCTTTCGCTGAAGTTTATTTATTGGAAAAACGTCAAGATGCTGGATGCCAATGCAACGCTGACCTTGGCACGCGTCAAATGCTGGCAGATCCGCGTCACTGCACCTGATACCAGTGGCCCCTATTATACGGTCGATCTCTGGGTGGAAAAAGAAAGCGGCGGTGTCGCCAAAATGGAAGCCTACAATACCGTCAGTAAGATGGTGAAACGATTCCAAGTCACCAAGGTGCAAAAGGTGGATGGAGCCACTGTTTTAAAGGAAATGCGCGTCGAATCCTTCAATGCTTTGAATGGCGACATCAAAGGTCGTACCTACATGACTTTGGATAGGCCGATCAAGCAGGGTTGAGATCTCTGGGGCGGTAAAACGATCAACATTTCGGCTCCTGACTGACTTTTGGAGTTAGTCAGGAGCATTGAAACTCCAAGCCATCACATCCGGCAGATGAGAAGCTCGCGCTCGTAGATGAGCTCTTTGGGGAGATGGGATTTGAGATCGAGGAAGAGCTCCTCGTGGGAGAGGATCTCGGTGCGCCAGGCGGTACGGTCGAATTTTTGAAGCTCTTCAAACTGGTCTTTAGTGAACTTGAGGTCTGTCCAGTCGATGTCTTCATAGCGAGGCACCCAGCCGATGGGGGTCTCTTTGGACATGCCATGACCGGTAGCGCGATCGACGATCCATTTGAGGATGCGCATGTTTTCGCCAAAGCCGGGCCAGATGAATTTGCCGTCTTCGCCTTTGCGGAACCAGTTCACATGGAAGATGCGCGGGGTCTCGGTGAGGCGGCGCTGCATGGAGATCCAGTGGCGGAAATAGTCGCCCATGTTATAGCCGCAGAAGGGTAGCATGGCCATGGGATCACGGCGGACTTTGCCAATGGTGCCAGCCGCAGCAGCGGTCATCTCGCTGCCCATGGTGGCTCCGGCATAGACGCCTCCGCTCCAGTTAAAGGCCTGGAAAATGAGCGGCAGCGTGGTGGCGCGACGTCCGCCAAAGATGATGGCGCTGATGGGCACGCCTTCGGGTTTTTCCCAGTCGGGGTCAATGGTGGGGCACTGGGATGCTGGGGCGGTAAAGCGCGAGTTCGGATGCGCGGCTTTGGTGCCTTTTTCCTTGGCGATTTCAGGCGTCCATTCGTTGCCCTGCCAGTCGGTGCATTTGGCCGGTGGGGTATCGGTCATGCCTTCCCACCAGACTCCCCCTTCTGGGGTCAGGGCCACGTTGGTAAAGATCGTGTTCTTCCGCAGGGAAGCCATGGCATTGGGATTGGTCTTGTCGCTGGTGCCTGGGGCGACGCCAAAGAAGCCTGCCTCTGGATTGATGGCGTAGAGTCGGCCACCGGGGCCGGGTTTCAGCCAAGCGATGTCATCTCCCACGGTCCAGACTTTCCAGCCTTTTTTGGCGAAGTGATCCGGCGGGATCAGCATGGCAAAATTGGTCTTTCCACAGGCACTCGGAAAGGCTGCTGCCACGTAGGTTTTTTCGCCCTTGGGATTCTCGACGCCAAGGATGAGCATGTGCTCGGCCATCCAGCCTTCATCCCGAGCCATGGCCGAGGCGATGCGCAGAGCGAAGCATTTTTTACCAAGCAGGGCATTGCCGCCGTAGCCTGAGCCGTAGCTCCAAATTTCGCGAGTTTCAGGAAAATGAACGATGTACTTCTCTTGGTTGCAGGGCCAGGAGACATCCTTTTGACCTTTTTTCAAAGGCGCGCCGACGGTGTGCATGCAGGGCACGACGCGTTTGTTGCCTTTGTCGATGATTTGGAAGACCTTCTTCCCGATGCGCGCCATGATGCGCATGTTCGCCACAGCATAGGCGGAGTCGGTGAGCTGCACACCAATCTGGGCCATGGGCGAGTTCAGTGGCCCCATGCTGTAGGGCAGCACATACATAGTGCGGCCTCTCATGCAGCCATCGAAGAGACCACGCAGCTTCTTTTTCATCTCAAACGGGTCCATCCAGTTGTTGGTTGGCCCTGCGCCGTCTTTGGAATTGCTGCAAATAAAAGTGCGTTCCTCGACTCGGGCGACATCGCTAGGGTCAGACTTAGCGTAAAAACAGCCAGGCCAAGTTTTCTGATTCAGTTTGATGAAGGTGCCTGCGGCGACCATTTCATCGCAGAGCTGATCGTATTCGGCTTTGGAACCATCCACCCAGTGGATGCGGTCAGGCTTGCAGAGAGTAGCCATCTTTTTCACCCACTTCAGTAGGTTGGGGTTGGTACTCAGCGGAATGGAGGGGTCGGTCTTGGTGCTCATGGATCGGTTGGAAGGTGCCTTGCAGCGCTAATACTGTGCCACATCTGCATCTTCCTTGACTCACCTTCTTTAGCGAGTCGAACTTTGAGAACAGTTTTGCCTTCTCTTGTGCCGAGACTGCGCAGGCAGCGCCGCAAAGCCAAGAGCTATGAACCACGAACTTTCTGACTGCTAAATCTCGGTGCCGGGCTCTGGTTCTGCTTTGAAGGTGCCGGTGCCGACGAGGCGCTCAAAGATGGGGCTGGCCATGAGGGTGGTGATCACGGCCATGATGGCCAACATCGCGAAAATCTCAGCGGAGATGATGCCTTTTTGCAGGCCGATGTTGATGATAATCAGTTCCATGAGACCCCGTGCATTCATGAGGATACCGATGCCCATGGCCTCGCGGTTCGAGATACCTGAAGCGCGCGCGGCACCCCAGCAGGCCACGCCTTTACCGACAATGGCTGCTACCAGCACGGCACCTGCCAGAAGCCAGAGATAACCGGTATTCAGCAGGCCAAGCCGCGTGTTGAGGCCTGAGTAAGTGAAGAACAGTGGTAGGATGAGTGCGACGGCCAGGGGCTGTGTTCGCTTGATGATGGTGCGATTGACGATGCCGCGTGGCATGGCTGATCCCATGATGAAGGCTCCAAAAACGGCGTGCAACTCGATGTAGTCTGTCCACCAGGCACCCAGGCACATGAGGGATAGAAAGAAAGCATACTCGCTATCGCTAACCTTGCCGCGAGCTTCGATGCCCTTGGCGTAACGTTCCAAGAGCGGGCGGATGATCATTTGAGCCACTAGCACGTAACCGATGCCACCACCGATGCTCAGCAAGGCATGAGACATGTCTCCATTGAAGCTAGCCAGCACCAGAGCCAGCATGCCCCAAGCTGCGGCGTCATCAATGGCACCTGCGCCGATCGCCACGGTACCCATGGTCGTGCCAGCAAGGCCTTTGAAATGAATGATTCGGGCCAGCATGGGAAAGGCTGTGATGCACATGCTGGCTCCCATGAAGATCATGGCATTGGTCATGGAAGTCTTTTCAGGAAAGAGCGTCGTGTGATTGTAGAAGAACCAGCCTACCGCTGCCCCGAGGATGAAGGGAGCTGCCATGCCTGCAAAAGACACGGCCATGGAACTGCCAAAGCGCTTCTTGACGATGTCCATGCGGAACTCTAGGCCGACGATGAACATGTAGAGAGCCAGTCCAAGCTGGGACAACGGAAACAGCACTTTCATGGAGTCTGGCGGGAAGAGGGCCTTAGACACATCAGGCAAAAAGGCTCCCATGAGTGATGGTCCCATGCAGACTCCGGCGATCATCTCTGCCACGACCTGCGGCTGACCAAAACGTGCGGCAATCAAGCCGACCACGCGGCAGACCATGAGAATGATGGCCAGTTGTAAAAAGAGTTGGATGGCAAGTTGGAGATTCGTCATGGGGAAGGGAGGTGGTGAGTGGGAATTTAAAGAAGAAGGAAGAAAAGATCAGTAATTCAAAGTCAGCATCAGATAGGCAAAGTCAGCGTCATCGCTAGCACCGGTATCGCTGAGGTAAGTGCCGGCAAAAAAATGGCTGTAACCAAGAAGCATGTCGAGATGCTTCGATAGCTTGGCATTGATCGTGAAGTCTGCTTCTGCGCCAGCATAGTTGCTGGCTTTTGAATTGACGCCACGCACTCGGGTTGTGCCGTTGGCTCGATACCAGGCATCTCCTGTATCCGCTAGCCAAAAGGCATGCAGATCCAGAGTGGTCTTCACTTTGGCATGAGGTTGAGCGGCCATGCGAAGCACGACGTTATGCATGTTTTGCCAGGAAAATGTGTCCATGAATCCATACGGTGGATGATTGGTTGGAAAGAGGTTCTGAAAAGTATTCACCTTGCCATCCTTGGCGTTACCGTCACCACTGCCAAAACTGTATTCCATCGCCAAGCGAGGCTTCCAGCCGGTTTGTAGCCAGTTGTATCCTCCTTCCAGATGAAAAGCATAGGCGCGTAAATCTTGTCCTAATACGCGTCCTGCCTGACCTGCCAGCTCAAAGGTGTAGTCCCAACCCGCGAGCTTCAATGGATCACCTTTCATGCGTGTGCCTAGAGTGATGAAGTCCGTGCTTCCGTTCAGCGCCTCTTCATGCAGATGGAAGGCGTAAAAATCGGTCGTCTGCACGGGGATCAGGCCAGTGCTGAAATACAGGCCACTGAAAAGCTGATGTCGAGAATTCTGGGTGTCTGACCAATCAGAGGTATTGAAGTGGGACTCATGTGGCCTCACCACGCTGGAAATGAAGCCGTCTGCCCACCAGTCTTCTTGCTGATAGTGCAGCTTTACGGCGTCAAAGGTGCGGCTGAAGTTTAGCCATTCCAGCGGACCGACCAGTCGCTCATCCCCGTAGGACAACACCTGCCTACCTAACTTTAGGGAGAGTTGTTTCGGATTGCCAAACTCCAGAGAGGCCAAGCGCAGATCAAAGGCATCATCTCCTTCAGCACCCTGCTGCAATGGCACATCGGCACGATCTGAAAAAGACTCTCTCACGTCCTGCCCTTGCACGGTCACCTGCAGCCAGTCCAGGGGCTGCCATTCGATGCCTAGCCGAATGCGGTGCAGGAGCCAGTTGTCATCGGTTTTTGAATCTAGGCGATCATTGAAATCAAAGACGTTATTCCGGTATTCACCCCGCACGCGTGCTTGGAAGGTGAACTGAAAGTTGTCTGTCTTCGGTAGTTCTACCGGAGGTGCAGGCAGATCCCCAGCCAAGAGACTTAGACTAACAAGTGATGGAATGATGAGGGCCAAGCTGCGCATGAAATCAAACCTTAGATGCCACAGGTTCAGTTAAACCAAAAATAGAGTCTCGCGATAGCATCCATCGCGAACGGGCATGACAGCGAGGGCTGGTAAAAGGGATGAGAGTGGGTGGGGATGATCAGAAATTAGAAGTAAGAATAGCAGCTTGGCCGAGTTTATAACGCTCTCAATCCCTATGCAGCGACTCCTGATCTATCTTCTTCTTTCGACTCTGTGCCCATTGCTTGCGGTAGAAAAGCCAAACATCATTCTCATTAACATTGATGATTTGGGCTACGCAGACATCAGTCCTTTTGGGGGAAAGGTGAAGACGCCAAACCTGGATCGAATGGCTGCGGAGGGCATGAAACTGGCAAGCCATTATGCGGCTCCCGTGTGTTCGCCCTCACGCGCGGCAATGATGACGGGCTGTTATCCAAAACGTGTCCTACCCATCAGCGGTGTCCTTTTCCCTTCAGCGGCCGTGGGACTGAATCCTGAGGAAACCACGGTGGCTGAAGTACTGAAAAAGCAGGGTTATCTCACGACCTGCATCGGCAAATGGCATTTGGGAGATCAGCCTGAATTTCTGCCGACAGTCCAGGGTTTTGACAGCTACTTCGGCATTCCATATTCCAATGATATGGGCATGGCCTCTGAAGGTTCAAAGAGCAACGCAGGCCAACCCATCCGAAAGGGTAAGGCGAAAGCAGGCGCTCAAAAAACGGTGCCTGCTGACGAAACCGGACTGAAAGGCGATGCCCAGCCGCCATTGCCGTTGGTCGATGCAGGCCAAGTGGTGGAACGCGTGAAAGCCGCTCAGCAGCATACCTTCACTCGTCGCTACACTGAACGTGCCGTGAGCTTCATCCGCGAGCATCAGGAGCAGCCTTTTTTTATCTATCTGCCGCACAATGCCGTACATTTTCCTGATTACCCACATCAGGACTTTATGGGGAAATCCGGTGTCAGCCTGCAGAAGGATTGGACTTTAGAAGTGGACTGGAGCGTGGGGCAGATTCTCGCGACATTGCGCGCATTGAAGATGGACTCGAACACGCTGGTCATCTTCACCAGTGATAACGGAGGTCCAATCAATCAAGGGGCTGACAACACGCCTTTGCGTGGTGGTAAAGGTACGACGTTTGAAGGTGGCATTCGAGTCTGCACCTTGGCTTGGTGGCCTGGCAAGATTCAATCGGCATCAAGCACTGCGGCCATTACCAGTCATATGGATTGGCTGCCGACCTTTGCGTCCTTGGCCGGAGCTGCCTTGCCTGAACGGGCCCTTGATGGTTTGAACATTTCTCCGCTTTTGTTAGGCCATTCCGGTGCGCAGGGACATGACGTCTTCTACTATTATCATGGCTTCAATCTTCAGGCCCTGCGTGCTGGAGCTTGGAAGCTGCACCTTCAAAAAGGTGAACTCTACGATTTGGAGTCTGACATTGGGGAAACAAACAATCTCGCTAAGGCGCAGCCTGAGCAAGTGGCCAAACTTCGTGCTTTAGCTGACGTGATGCTGCGTGATCTGGGCGATGGCAGCGCAGACGCGCCCGGCGTAAGAAGTCTCGGTCGCGTGGCCAATCCACAGCCGATGATCCACTCCGACGGTCATGTTCGTTCTGGAATGGATGGTGTGGCCAAGGTCTTGCCCTAAACGTGTCGTTGATGTTTTGATCAGCGATCTCGGATGCCTTTAACCCAACCGCTGCTTCCTAGGCCAGGACATCGGTGATCACGCTGCCTTTGTCGCCAACGGTGAAGGGGCGATTGCTTGGTGACATGACAACTTGATTCACGTCCATGCCCATGGCGTGACCGACGGTGGTATGGAAGTCTTGAATCGTGGTTTGTTTATCGGCCACAGCCATGCCGTCTTTATCACTGCTGCCATAGATGGTGCCGCCTTTGACCGGGCCTCCGGCAAGGAGGGTGCTAAACACTTTGGGGTGATGGTCACGTCCGTTGCGACTGTTGATCTTGGGGCCACGACCAAATTCGGAGCAAAGAACAACGAGCGTGCTTTCCAGCAAACCTTTGGCTTTCAGATCACTCAAAAGGGCAGAGAGGGCGGTGTCCAGAATAGTGCCGTGTTCTTCCATGCCTTCGTCGATATCGTTGTGCATGTCCCAGCTGCCATAGCTGACCTCGACAAAGCGGACGCCTCGCTCAATTAGGCGGCGCGCTAACATGCAGCCTTGGCCAAATTTGTTCATGCCATAGACCTCGCGCTCGGCAGCTTTTTCATCGGTCAGTTTGAAAGCACCCAGATCTTCACTGCTCAGCAGCTTCAGCGTGTCATCGTAAAAGTCGCTGTAGGCCTTGAGGTTAGTGTCTTGGAACTTGGCGCGGAAGCCGGAGTCGAGCTTGTTGAGCAGCGTCAGGCGCTTGCTCATGACATCAGCACTGGCTGAGAACTGGGCGTATTGCAGCCCCGCTTCTGGATCATGGATCGGCAGCGGACTGTAGGCAGCGGAGAAGAAACCATTGCCATGTTCAGGACCACGATTCACGCAGACGGAAGAAGGCAGATTCTTGCTGCTTTTCCCGAGGAGTTCCTGAGCCCAGGCTCCGAGAGCAGGGTGCTTGATGGTGCCGCGTTGTTCATAGCCCGTGCGCATGAGGTATTGACCCGAGGCATGCACGCCGGTTTTAGACGTCATGCTGCGAATGATGGCCAGCTTGTCGGAGTGATCTTTGGCCAGTGTCGGTAGATAACCACCGAGTTGATAACCTGCCTTGGTCTGAATGGGATCGCCCGGCCCTTTGCTGTCGCCAGTCTTGGGATCAAGCGTGTCGATGTGCGACATGCCGCCGATCATCTGCAGCCAGATGACATTTTTAGCTTTGCCAAAACCGGGAAGCTGTTTGTTATCCACCGGAGCGCTGGCCTCACCTTTGAGCAAGTCTGGCAGCAGGGTGACACCGAGTGTGGTTTGAGCGACCTGCTCAGCAAAGCGGCGGCGGGAGATGGAATCAAGAGAACGAAGAGGGCTGTTCATGGCAGAAGAAGGGGCTGAAGTTAAAAGAAGCTTACTGCACAAAGACAAATTCGCGGCTGTTGAAGAGCACCCAGCAGAGATCGGCAGAGGTGAGTCCGGCGTCGAGGGATTGCTTGGCCTCACTCATTTCACTGGCTGTGGGTTTACGACTCAAGAAACTAAGGTAGAGAGAGTCCACTTTATCTTCCGCTTTCGTCTGCCCCATGGCCGTGGCCAGCACGAGTGACTTCGGATCAGAGAGCACCTCTTGGGCCTCGCCATTCATGAGCATGAGAACCTGAGGCACACTGCCTTCCTCACTATTGCTGTCGGCAATCTGGCGGTCGCTCTGGCCAAACATGCGCAGGAAATGGCCGTCGCGCTCTGGCTGGCGCAGCTCGGAGGCGCGGGCTAGTGCGAGCCCTTGCATCATTTCAGGTCGGGCAAATTCACCTTCTTCATCAGTTGCAGTAGTAGCCGCCTGCATGGCTTTGTTTTTCTTTTTGTTACCTTTACCCTTACCTTTGCCGAGGCTGCCGTTGGCTTCGCGCATCAGGCTTCCAATCTCGGTGATTTTCTCTTTGATGATGCCTGCATTCACCTCGGTTGTGAGATTCATTGCCGTGCTGTAAGAGTCTGCGCGATGGGCCTTAAAGCCGTCCACCTTATCGCCGATGGCGAGAGCCACGCAAGAGTCCCAAGCCTGCTCGGCGGTCATGCGGCGGAGAATGGGGCCGGGGAAATAGTAAGGCTCGCCCAGAGCCAGTTCGCGAGTCACGGCTTCGCGCTGGTAGGTCTGAGTATTGCAGATCAATCGTGTGAAAGCACGCAGATCGAATTTAAGACGGACCATCTCTTTGGCCAAGTGCTGAAGCAGCAGTGGATTGCTGCAAGCATTGGGATCATCAAGGTCGGTCACGGGTTCTTTGAGGCCGACACCAAACATCAGCTTCCACATGCGATTGGCGATGGTCATGGCGAACCGCGGATTCTCGGGGCTGGTCATCCAATCCGCAAAAACTTCGCGCAGGTGGCTATCGTCGTCGCCTTTCTTGATGGCCGTCTGGGCATCTTGATAGCAGCGCAGGCGATGATCATTGGCTGTCCAAGTGATCAGTTTCGGCGTGACTAAGTCGCCTGGTTTGGCGTCTTTGTATTTGTAGTCTTCAGGCAGTGTCTGATCGTTTTTCGTTCCGTCACTGATGCTCAGTTGATTGGCATACATGAGCTTGCGGGCGATTCCAAATTCTCTCGGGCTCAGTTCCTCGCGCAGGCCTTTGAGACCGTAATTGCCTGCTTTTTTGTTGTAAGTATCGGAGGAACCAAAGAAGGCTGCCATTTCATAGAACTGCTTTTGAGTCCAATCTGCAAAGGGGTGATCATGGCACTGTGCACAGGATACATTGGCACCGAGGAAGGTGCTGAGTGTGAGGCTTAAATTATCCAGTCTCATGCCGCGATCCCGCAGCAGGTAGCCCGTAGCACCATTTTCCAGCAGTTTGCCATCAGCCACCATCAGATCCCGCACCACAGCATTCCAGGGGCGATTCTCTGCGATCTGCTTCTTTAACCATTCTTGGTAGGTGAAGAACTTCGACTTCTGCGCGTCATCGGCGATCCGCAGCATGTCGGAGAAATAGTTGTACATCCGCGAGCTAAAGCCATCGTCCTTGATCAGGGTATCGATCACGCTGGCTCGCTTTGAGCTGCTGGTATCGTTTAAAAAGCTCACCGTTTCTTCTCGAGTCGGGATTCGCCCAGCCAGATCCAGATAAACACGGCGCACGAATTGTTCATCGCTGGCGAGAGCATTGGGTTTTTGGCCAGCATTGGTTAGGCCCATGAGCACACCTTTGTCGATCACCGCTGCCGCTTGGGCCACATTGGGATCTTTTGGGATGCCCAATCCTTCTGGTTTCAGCGTTTGCGCCAGTTTCAGGTCCTCGGGCGCTAGCCGCTCCATCGGGATCCGATGAACGAAACCATTCCGCGTTTGCAGATACACTTGACCGTTTTCCACACCGCGAAAAGTGGCCTCCACCGTGCGCCCGGAAGCATCCTTCCATTGGCGGAAATTGGCATTGCCATCAGGTGCCGCGGTTTGTGCCAGGAGCGGTAGGCTGGCCAAAGTGGTCAAAAAGAGGAATGGAAGCGCTTTCATGATGAGAACAGTCTTGTCTGCCGCCCCTGAAACGAAAAGCATCGGCTGAAGTTGCGTTTATTTGTGAAAACGGGGAGTCCTCAGCCATTCGGACGACTCCGCAAAAGTCCTGTGTGAGATTTTTTCCACCGCGCATTTGACAAAAGAGCCTCATCGTCTAGTCTGTCCTCCCCTCAGCGAAAGCTGACTGGCTTTACAGCCAATGCACTCCTAGCTCAATGGATAGAGCATCTGACTACGGATCAGAAGGTTAGTGGTTCGAGTCCACTGGAGTGCACCACTCGCATTCAACGAGTTGTGAATTACTCGCGGAGAACTTCACCTGGATGAAGTGGGTGCGTGCTTTTTCATGGCAGCACCTTCAAACCCTCCGCTTTTGCCGCGTCCCGCTGGCGATTATCAAAGCTCAAGAAATCGGTGGCTCCGATTTCGAGGGCGCTGGCGATGTGGATGAGGTCGAGACTGCGGGTGCCACTCGTGGCGGTGTGCTTTTGGGTGAGCGTGAGAGTTCGGGCAAGCACGGCTGCATGGTCAACTTGCACGATCTCGAAACGACCTAGGGCAATGTCATCGGTGAAGTCCTGCCATAGCAGCTTGGCTTGTTCGGGGGTGATACGTGCATTTTTGACGGCGCGCTGAAAGGCATTGGCGATCTCGACAAGATGCCAGTCTGTCAATCGGACGGGCGGCGCCACGAATGCGCAAGTCGCATCTGCACGGGCGGAGTCCGCTTCATTGAGGTATAGCGCTACAATGAGGCTGCTGTCTGCCGTGGCGCTCATGCACCGCGATCTTCGTTCACGAGTGCCTGAGCGGTGCCAGAGGGTAGCATCTGGTGACCGAAGATGGCTCGGCGGCGGGCGGCGAAGTCGGGCCAGCGCACGGGCGCAGAGGCGGGCTCTATTTTGGCTACAACATCCTCCGGTGGCATGAGGCGCGCGACGATTTTTCCCGCCTGCGTAATGACGACGGTTTCTCCATGCTGAACCAAGGCTACCCACGAAGGGAAGTCCTGGCCGATTTGCTGAAGTGTGGCGACGCTCATGCCCAGAGGATACCGACCACCTGCAATGATGGCAAGAGTGAAGTACTGGCGTATCGTGCTGGCGATAGTATCCATATTTCAGGCGGATTAGTTTCCTGCCTCCGACGCGGATGGCTTTACAGACAGGCGACAGATTTCCCATAAAGCCGCCCAAGCTTGAAGCCCAGCACCGCCGTTTGCAGCAAGCACAGGTGAAGCATGTTCGCTTTTGTCTCGTCAAGAATCGTGCCTCTTTTTCGAGACGTTCGATCTCTGAAATCTCCACGCTAACTATCTGCCGCATATTTCGCAGGTAGCAGATTTCACCGAGCCTAATTCGATGGAGAATAGTTAAAGGATGCACAGCCCAGAGGGCAGCGAGTTCATGAATCGTGAATTGTGTTTTGTTCGGTGTCGTGACGCTCATAGCGCCGCTTACATTATCCACGGTTATCGCCTTGCATCTACTAAGCGTGCTTCACTTCCCCCCTGAAAGTGGAGAAAACGTAATTCAGATTCTTGAACGCCATTTCATTTGTTCCAACAGCATCTTCTTTATCGTTTTTTCGTGCTTACTCCACGCAACGGATTTTAATCCCTGCTTCCATTCTTCAGTTTCCTTCAGCTCTGGATCATTCAGAAGGGGATTGGTATCACGATTCTGAAATAAATGGTGCATCTCCGGCACAAACATTTCAGACCACAGGGACTCGAAATTTTCGACACAGGCACGCCTAAAACGCTTCATCAAGTTACCTGCGATCTCGCTTCTTTCTTTTGTAATATGCCAGGGTTGTTCTGGCATCTTGGCTAGCTGCTCAAATCTCGATTCCAGTTCTGCAAACTCAGGCGTCCTCGGTAACACCCAAGACAAAAAGGCAACCCGCGTCTCCATCGGAAGTTCCGTGGAGAGTGATGGATATTTAATTTTTTGATCCTCTGTCCAGTTTCTAGGCTCGCCCAGAATGTCTTCGGCTGACTGCCGGAAAACTTCGTCCGGAATTACCTTGTCAACAGTCGCGTTCAAGAAACGACGTAGTGTTTTATGATGCGGCAGGCTTTTGCGTTTCCCTTGGCTCCCGGATTCTTCCCACGCTGCCTTATACCCTTCGTTTCTCTCCCTGATTCTTTGAATATTGCGTTGCAGGACGCTTTTGAGGTCCACTCCATGCTTGATGATAACTGAAGCGGCATCCGCCAAAGCGGCTCCAGCGGCGTTGCGCACTTCTTCGTTTTCAGATTGGCTGGCGATCATTTCAAGCCTACGCAGAGAATGTGATACAGTTTTCCCAAGCTCTTTCATCTCCTCCACAGTGGCCGCCTTGATACGATACATCATTTCAAACATGTCCATGGGATTGAATGGAGTGGGGTCTTTGGCAGGCTTTGGATTCATGCTTCTTTCATTGCGACCTCAGCTTTCCATCTTCCGACTCTTATCATGATGGATTCTTCGGGGGATGATTTCTTGGAATGCTTACTTATCTGAGGGCACAGCTACAGACCAAGCAATTTGCAGCTCTTCAAGGCGGTCAGACGGTTATGGATTACATACGCATATCCGATCAGCAACGAAGGAACGGCCAATGCTACTAGAATCGGATCATTTTCCCCACTTGGCACGGCAGGTCTTTTGAACATGCCATTTTCAACCATCAAATGACAAAGTCCCGCGCAAACCATCCAGATAATCAACGCCACTTTTAATCCGCCAATAGCACAGCCAAAAATTTGAAGTGTGTAGATTTTCCTTTTCTCAGCGGCTGTCATCTGTGCCCAATACTTACGGCCAGTTTGATAGGAGTTTCCGCAACTCGGGCAGCTTGCAATTGGTGGCCCTATTCGGCGATTTAAATCATCATCGTAACCCGCTGACTGCTCGACAAGTTGATCGCAGTGGGGGCAGCGTGTGGTTGTGTAAATCATAAGCGATTGTCAGTGCTAGTATCACTTTAGCATTTCATTAAGCACCATGGAAAAAATTACTGTCTCCAAATCCATATGAGGAAGCAAGCCAGGGCGGCGGGTGTCTCAGGCTCTCGTAAGTAGAGCTTCAGCAGCAGACTTGAATCCGCATAGGCCATCTTCAGAAGCGGTCCTCGCGTGAATGCTCCAACTCCTCAGATGCTCCAGTGATCGGCTCTGGAAAGATGGCCTCCAGCTCCACCATGCGCTGCCGCGTCCAATCATCATGAAGCCGTGGCGTGGCCACTGCTAACGTCGTCTCCAGTTCCTTCATGGGCGGCATCAGGCGAGCCACCTCGCGCCCGCCGTCCAAGATGGCGACGGTATCTCCTTGTTGAACGGCAGCTATCCAAGCATGAAGATTTTGCCCGATTTGAAAGACGGTGGCAGTGCTCATGCAAATACCCTACTCATCAGAGATGAATACGGCAACCTAGAAGTGCGTGTCACTTATAGGCGTTCCATGGCAGATTTCTTCATCTCAATATCGGAGTGAACTGTTGACGGCCGCATTCTCATTTGAGGCGGAGGCTTTTCCACTGCGAATAACCTTCAGAAATGGATCACAGCTGTCATGGTTGGCCGTGCTCCTTTATCCCATCAAATGCCATCTTCCTGCTAGGTTGGAGATGGGGGCGACGTTTGATGCTTCTCCATGAAGCCCATCCTCACTCTTCTCTTGCTGACCAGCCTTGCTTTGGCGGTTGAAACACCCGCTAAAAAGGCCGATACTCTGAAAAAAGCGGCTCCGGCTAAAAAGGTCTTTCCGAAGAATCCGACTCCAACGGCGGCCAATGTGAGGTATGGCGAGTTTGAGCGTGATGTGCTGGATTTTTGGCAGGCAAAGTCGGATAAGCCGACCCCGCTGCTTTTCTTCATCCATGGTGGTGGTTGGCAGGGCGGTGATAAAGCCGGGATCGCCGTTGAGCCGTATTTGAAGGAAGGGATTTCGGTCGTCTCGATCAATTACCGCTACATTTCTCAATCGCAGGACGTGGTGCCACCGGTGAAGGCTCCGTTGCATGATGCGGCAAGGGCTTTGCAGTTCGTGCGCAGCCGTGCGGGCGAGTGGAACATTGATAAGCAGCGCATCGGCGCCAGTGGTGGCTCTGCTGGTGCTTGCTCCAGTCTTTGGTTGGCTTTTCACCCAGATATGGCAGATGCCAAGAGCAGCGATCCGATCGCTCGCGAATCGACCCGCCTCTGGTGTGCGGCCGTTCTAGGGGCTCAGACCACGCTCGATCCTCAGCAGATGCGCGAGTGGACACCGAACAGCAGATATGGTGGTCATGCCTTTAGCAGGGCTGGCGAGTTCAAGAACTTCGACGACTTTGTGGCTGCCCGTGAAAAGATCCTGCCATGGATCGCCGAATACTCGCCCTATGCGCTCGTGACCTCCGATGATCCAGCCATCTACCTCTTTTACAGTGCCCCTCCTGCTTTGGGAAAAGCGGAGAAAGATCCCACGCACAGCGCCAATTTCGGCGTGAAGCTGCAAGAGCATTGCAAAGCCAACGGCGTCGCCTGTGATCTTGTCTATCCCGGCGTGACCGAGGTGAAAGCGAAAACAACCACCGAGTATCTGATCACGAAGCTCAAGGAAGGGCTGTGATTCGATGAAGAGTCAGGCTCTGCCCATGCCATACCTTGGGTGACGCTTCTCGTGTTTGATCACATTCACACGCACTCGATCCGGCAGGATTCTGTAAACGATGAGGTAGGGGAAATCGCGCATCTTCATGCGACGAGCCCAGGGATGGCTCAAATAGAAAGGGAAAGCTGTGGGCTGTCTCAACAGCTCTTTTAAACAAGACTGAAGATCTTCGAAGAATCGGCTCGCCAGTGATTCACCCGAGACTTCGCGGTAGTGATCAAGGATCTCGTTTACATCTCGCTGCACACGAGGGTGATAGGAAAGCCTCATGCGGCAGATGCAATGCGCAGGCCAGAGATAAATTCCTCATGACTCATCTCGCTTACTTCACCTGACTCGATTTCAGCATCACGGTGCTCTGCTTCGGCAAGTATTTCAGAGTCCCCCCAAGCGGGAGGTGAGAGGCTGTCCATGATCAACACCACCAGATCAGCACGCTGCGGTTGTCCCAGAGAAAGTGCGGCTTTAGAAATGGAATCCATCGTGAGCATGCCAAAGGATGCTCATTTCGGCTGAGTTTGCCAGCTCTAATTTCCTGTCGGATACCATCACACCCTCTCCATCATCCGCTTCTTCTTTGGCTTGCCAGCGCTGATGAATTCGACATCGGCGGCGATGACTTTGTATTCGGGGCAGAGAATGCGCGCTTTGACTTCGACTCGTACAATGCGGAGGTAGCGGCTGCGACTTATCTCGCTAG
>JAIXZA010000006.1 GCA_027489965.1 Verrucomicrobiaceae bacterium | reverse complement strand
TGGTGAATTCAGGCACAGTGAAGATCAGGAGGTTTGGCTTTCTGTTAATCCTGTTCTCCTGTTAATCCTGTAAAACCAGGTGCCCTGTTCCTCACCGCTGCCGATAATTAACTGAGTTTGGAGTTAACTAAGGCAGACCTGCATCAAAGTGAATCTGACCAAAAGGGTGGGCATTTTACAGGATTAACAAGAAGACAAGATTAACAGGATTTTTTCTTTTCCTGTTCTTTGGCTTTGGTGAATTCAGGCACAGTGAAGATCAGGAGGTTTGGCTTTCTGTTAATCCTGTTCTCCTGTTAATCCTGTAAAACAGCCACGAAAACTCTCCGCACCTTGGCCTTTGTTCCCCAGGTGGCAAAACCAAAGGGCAGGCAGTGATCAATGTCCCCTGGCCGCAGGGATACTTTCTTGCCTTTGATGCTCGCGTTCACCACCGGTCGATCATTGATCCAGACGCGGATATCCTCAGGCCGCACCTCGATCCGTACGGCATACCAGACCCCGTTTTGAAAAGTCTGCTCCGCCCGAGTCGCGTTCTCGCTGGCGTCTAGGAAATCCAGGCTGGAGAGTCCTGTCACCGTGCCGCCCCAGCCGCCAATCACAAACGTCGCATGAGCTTCATGGCTGCTCACCGGAAAGGTGCACATGCCAAAGATGTCACGTCCCTCCACGCGCATCGTTTCATAGCGGATCGTGTAGCCTGTCCCCGGCATTCCCGTCTGATCCCAGGCGGTGAACTTCGCCCCAGTCATTGGCGCTCCAATGCCGATTTCCAAGTCGCCATCCTTCACCGCTATCGGGCCCTCCTCAGGAATCCCTGCCTGCTGCCAGGCACCAGCCAGAGCCCCCTCCATTAGCGCCCACTGCTCCATCTTCACTTCAGGTGCTGTTGGGCGGCACGCGGCTAGAAAGCCAAGGAGTAGAAGGAGGAATCGTTTCATGATGAGTGGATTCAACTACGCTTGAAAGCCATATTCAGCCAACAACGGATGAAGACACTTCGTCGTCCTTCCTTAAGGACGCTTTTTTCGCGCGCGCCCCGAGATGAATGGCCGATGCTAGAACTGATATGTCAACCCCACTAGCGCGGACCAGCCGCTGAGTTTGGGCTGCACAGAGATAACGCTATTCCCAAACACTTGCCGGGTCTGCATGGATGATGCCGAGCTCACCCAATCATAGCGTCCGCCCAACAAAACAGACCACTTTTTCGTCAACCGCACCTGAGCGATGGCATCCAGATAAAAACCGGGCAGATAGGTATCGCTCGCGCCATTGCTCGCTCGTAGCAGGGCACCTGGCGGTATCCTCGTCATGATCGACGTCGTCTGCCAGCGCGCCCAGTTCATGGCAAAGCCTGCGCTGCTGCTGAGACGGACCTTGGGCGTTTCAAACGTGAATCGTGGACCGATCGAAACCGTATGCAGATCCAAAGAAAACTGCTGCCAGACCGTCCGCCCAGGCAATTCATAGACGCGATTCAGGTCATCCATTCCTGACCATGAATACATCAATGAAAAGGTCAGAGCCGCAGGACCACGCTTCAGGAGTGCCGGGCTCTCCAGCATCAGGAAAGCTCCAGGGCCATCCAGCTCAGTCTGTTGATTCCTGGAAAAGAACCCCACATCCGTTTCAATGTTCATCTTCGTGCTCAGGCCTTCCATCTGCCGCCAGAATAAGCCTGCGGATAGGTGCCATGGATTTTCCTCTGGCGTGATTACTGGGGGCAACACTTCTTTCGCTTCTTTAGCTGTGAGGAGCACCGGAGTACCAGCCTGAGTCGGCAAAGCCAAACACCAACCTGCCAGCCAGACCAAGAGAAAAGGAAGTGGGGAGTTCTTCATCGCAGGCACAGACATCCTCGGAACCTTTGAATTTGCAAAAGTTATTTCTTTGATGCCTCTGATCGGTCTAAATGTTTGAAGTGCGAGGCAGACGATAGAGATCGCTCGATATGAAGCAACTGCCCAAGTTTTACCGGTTGTGAAGATTTTGCCAATAAAGCGAGACGCCTCTGGCCAATCTCAGGCCGGAGGTCTAACCACTCGGCTAGGACTCAAACCAACGCCCGGCTGGATAGGAGCCGAGGCTGTGGATTTGGGCGCCGTCAGCACGGGTTTGGTCGAGGGCGGTTTTAAAATGCGGTTCGGCGGGGGAGCCTGCGATCTCGATGTAGAAACGGTATTTGTTGGGCTGACCACGGATGGGGCGGGACTCGAGGCGCTTGAGATTGATGGCGGCATCACTCAGCGGAGTGAGGAATCGACACAGGCTGCCGGGACGGTCTGGCAGCTCGACCACGAGGGCGGTGCGGTTGTTTTCGGTGGAGGCGGCATTCTCGGAGTGACCGAGCAAATAAAACTGGGTGATGTTGGGGATATCCCCGGCGATGGGGAAGTGCAGCAGGGTCAGGCCATGGCGCTGGGCATTCTGCCTGGGGCCGATGGCGGCGGCACTGGATAAAGCGGCGGCTTTTTCGGCTGCCTTGGCGGTGCTGGGCTCGACGATCCGCTTGGCGTCTGGATAATGAGCTTTCAGCCATTCGTCACAATGGAAGAAGGGCATGGCATGAGAATGAATGGTCTGAACTTCAGCGCCCGCTTGGCCGAGAAGTGCCAGCTTCACATCCAGAGTCAGTTCTTCTAGGATTGAGAGGCCGCAGCGCTCATCGACCAGTCGGTCCACGGTATCAATGATGAAGCCGCCGGAGGAGTTCTCAATGGGGACGATGCCCAAAGCGGAAGGCTGGGTGCGGAGAAAATCAAAGACCTCGCCAATGTTCCCCATGAGCTGAACGCTGGCCTCAGGGAAACGCTTTTCCGTGAGTAAATGAGAAAAGCTGCCCTCGGGGCCAAGGCAGGCAATGGTGGTGACTGGGGAAGACATGCAGGAGAAACGGTGCCGCATAGAGGATAGCAGATACGGCAATGAGCAAGGGCGAAGCGTGGTGTCTTGAAGCACTTACCCATGAAAAGTAGAAAGAGGCCAATACGACAGGATTGCCAAGATTAGCAGGTCTGAAAAATCCTGTTAATCCTGTTCTCCTGTTAATCCTGTAACAAACGGCCACTTGCCACATTCAATCCTGGTCATGCGAAAGCTCTGGAACTCTTGAAGCATTGACGCTGCGCAAGTTTGCTTCCAAGATCGCTGACCATGTCCTACCGAACCTCCCCTACCGCGCTGACGACGATGCCATCCGGCATCCCGTTTATCATTGGGAACGAGCTGGCCGAGCGCTTCAGCTTTTATGGGATGCGTGCCATTCTGTATCTGTTCATGACCACGGCGCTGGTCACGCATGAGGGAGCCAGGGATTTGATGAGCGATGCGAAGGCCAAGGAATGGACGCATTACTTCATTGCAGGGGTTTATTTCACTCCGCTACTAGGCGCACTCATGGCCGATCTTTGGCTGGGCAAATACCGCACCATCATTGTGCTTTCATTGGTTTATTGCCTGGGGCATCTGGCTCTGGCCGTTGATCATACACGCATGGGTTTGATCGTTGGGCTTTCGCTGATTGCGCTGGGGGCTGGCGGTATCAAACCCTGTGTTTCTGCCCATGTCGGCGATCAGTTCGGCAAGACGAACGCGCATCTGCTGCCCAAGATTTTCAATTGGTTTTATCTTTCCATCAATCTGGGTGCGGCGGTCTCCCAGCTTCTGACACCAAAGCTATTGGAGTGGTATGGGCCGCACATTGCCTTTGGCGTGCCTGGGATATTGATGTTTGTGGCCACGATTGTCTTCTGGATGGGGCGGAACTCGTTTGTCCATATCCCAGCCGATCCGCGTCGCTTTATCAGTGACTTGATCGATCCTCGATTTTTGCGGGCGCTAGCAGGCTTGATTCCTCTGTTCATCCTGATCGCTGCCTTTTGGTGCATCTTTGATCAGACGGCTTCTGCCTGGATCGAGCAGGCGCAGAAGATGGATCGTCACTTTCTGATTTGGGAACTGAATCCCGCGCAGCTTCAGGCCATCAATCCGCTGTTTATCCTGACGCTGATCCCTGTATTCACTCTGGTGATTTATCCGCAAATGAGCCGGCTCATGGAAGTCACACCCCTGCGGAGAATCGGTGCGGGTTTCATTCTGACGCTGGCGACGATTTATGTGTCGATTTGGATCGAGCAACAAATCAGCGCCGGCCTGCAACCTTCCATCGCCTGGCAGATCCTGGCCTATCTGCTTTTGACGAGTGCGGAGATTTTAATCTCCATCACGGCTTTAGAGTTCAGCTACACGCAGGCTCCACCACGACTGAAGTCCTTCGTTATGTCTCTGGATCTCCTGTCTGTGGCTCTGGGAAATTTCTTCACGGCACGCGTGAATGCTTACATTGAAAAAGCAGGCGCTGCGGCCAATCTCAGTGGCGCCAACTATTACTGGTTCTTCATGAAGATCACGGCTGTGACGACGGTCATCTTCATCGTCGTGGCCATGTTTTACAAAGGTCGGACGTATTTGCAGGATGAGGAGTCAGTTTCACTGAGCGCTTAATTTTCCAAACACTGCGCGGATCTGTTCCACGGTGCCGATGGCGAGCACGGCCTCGTATTCAAAGACAAGCCCTGGTTTCAGGGCAAAGGTTTGCAGCGGTGCCGCGTAGCTCACGTCTCCCTGATTGCCTTCGCGCACACGGTAGCAGGTGGCTTGTTTGGCATGAGGGCAGTAGAGGCCTAGGCCACTGTCTTTGGCATTCACCCACGCTAGCCAAGGCTCTGTAAAACGGATCATTTCGTTGGGAAATCCAGGCTGAAAACGCGTGAGTTTCTGCTCGTTATCGACATAAACCAGAGTGTCCAAGGTTGGCTTAACAAACAAGGCTGGCAGCTCCTGATGATACGCCTTGTGTTCTTTCTCCCCGCTGTAGGTCATCTTAAATTTCAGCCTTGCTAACCCACCCTCCAAGCGCAGCCACTGCTCCATCGTCACCTCTTTGATCAGCTCCCCAGTAGCCCAGTGACGAGGCTGGATCTTGGCATAGAGTTGATCTTTTTCTTCCGATGATTCAATCACGACAGCGGGCTGATTTTTCCAAGAACCACCCTGTACAGGATTGTAGCGCCAGGGTTTGCCATTCCAGTCGGTGCCATCTTTATCTCCATAATAGGACTGCTGAAGGTAGCGGCCCACGTCATAGGCATTGAGCAAATTATCCGAGGAGTGTGAGTGCGAAAACCATCCAATACAGGCCCCGGCACTGAGGTTCACCCCGAGACGGACTTTTCCATTGTCGAGATAAGTCCAGTGTTCGGCGGCCCAGAGGGGAGCGCTAAGAAGGAGCCCAAGGAGGAGGATGTGGCGTCTGATCAAAAGTGGCGGATTAAGGGTGAAATATGCCTCAGCTTGCCAGGCCAGCAGTCTGAAGCTGGGCAGAGACCCAGGCTGCATCATCGGCATTTAGCGATGGACCTGGGATCTGGGTGTAGTCGGCGTTCCAGTAGCCGCCCATGCGGTAGCATCGGTCCACAATGGGTTGCAGGGCCAAAATGACGTCGGGCTCATCTGGGCGCAGCGGGATGCGGATGCTCTTTAGAGGCTGGCGCAGAGACATGGCATAAACCTCCCGCAATCCAGTGCTGGTGGCACGGGTAACGCAGACCAGATAAAAGGCACCAGCCGGCTTACGAACGGTCTCGAAAAGCACGGCCACCGTGTGTGCGCCTCCGCGCAGCAGGTCGATTTCCACCAAATTCACGCGACTCTGAATGTAAGCGTCTCGGCGGGCGCGGTAGAGGGCGCGGTCAGCGCCTTTGTTGCTGGGGCTCAGGATCTCGATCACGGTGATAAGCCGCCCGTTTTTGTCTTTGATCTCCACCCAGCGCTCGGTGATTTCATCGACAATGATGATCTGCGGCTCGGCAATGGCGGTGTCGCCAGCTTGCACAATCTCAGGCTGCCACTGTGGTGGCACACCCTGTTTCCAAGACTCTACCACGGCGACATCTGGGCGCATATCTCGCACCTCACCATCAGTATCATGCAGAGTCACGCGTTCCTCACTGCGGGCGTTAAGATCATCGGGAAGCCCCTCCGCGAGCGCGTCTCGGATATAACTTATTAAAGATGTATGCACGTCCGACCAGTGCCGTTCCAGAAACGGATTCATGCCAGGAAATGGATTGTTTTTGGTCATGGCCAGACTCTAGACTGCTTTCTTGGCGCTGGCAATGACGTGAGATCTCGGTAGAGGATGGATGCCGATGAGCTTGTTTAGATTTTGCGGGGTATGGGTGCGATGCGACGCGGGCCGGAAATCCTGCATCACTCTTTGGACCTGCTCTCTTGTGCTTGTGGCATTGCGATGTTAAGCAAGCGAGTGACCGCCCCGACCGCTACCGTTGTTTTCCCACTTATCGCCGCTTTGCTTTACGCTTTTGGGGCCCTGCTTTTCAAGAGATCGAGTGACCTAGGTGTGGGGCTGTGGCGGACCACGTTCATTGCAAATCTGATTGTAGGCGCGATTTTTTCTCTGCTTTGGCTGATGCCTGGGCATGAGATCGAGCGGGAGCTATTGTGGCAACCGGCCCTCATCGCCCTGTGTCTCTTTGTCGGCCAGCTATCGCAATTTCTAGCGCTAGAAAAAGGTGACGTGTCTGTGGCTGTGCCGATTTTTGGGATGAAAGTTGTCATCGTGGCCTTTCTGACTCCCATCCTCACGGGCGATGCGGTGGGCGCGAAACTATGGATAGCGGCGCTTCTCAGTGTCGTGGGCATCACTTTTCTGAATCAAAAGGAGAATGGGAAACGACCTCAGAATTTGGCGATTACTCTGGTTGCAGGGGGCGTTGGGGCGCTCTGTTTTGCCATTTTTGATGTGCTGGTCCAAAAGTGGGGTCCACACTGGGGCGCAACTCGGCTTTTGCCCTGCATTTTCTGGATCAATGCGTTGCTCTCTTTTGGCCTGATCTTCCGCTTCACCTCACCCCTGAGTGCGATTCCTCGCCAAGGCTGGCCTTGGCTGACAGGGGGCTCTGTGCTGCTAGGCACTCAAAGTGTGATCTTTGTCTGCACTTTAGCGGTTTATGGCAAAGCCACGTCTGCCAACGTCGTCTATGCCTCCCGTGGGTTACTGAGTGTGTTGCTGGTCTGGATGATCGGGCACTGGTTCATGAATCAGGAGCAACATTTAGGAGCCAAAGTTCTGCGCTGGCGGCTTCTGGGGGCAGCTCTGATGCTGAGCGCAATTGTCTTGGTGGTGACTTGAGCCGCAGGTTGCACCCTCGGTGTTTACCGCTACTCTCTGCGCCCGTCTTTATAAAATTCTATGTGGAAAGGTCGCTTCTCTCAGCCCACCAGCCAGCTCGTCCAGAGTTATGGCCAATCTGTGTCCTTTGACTGGAGGCTTTATGCGCACGATATCCGTGGCTCTATCGCCCAATCCAAGGGACTGCTGAAGGCAGGAATCATCACGTCTGATGAGCAGTCAGCCATCGAAAAAGGATTGCTGGAAATCCGCCAAGAGATCGAAGCTGGGCAGTTTGAATTCAAGCAGTCTCTGGAAGATGTGCACATGAACATCGAGTCTGAACTGACGCGTCGTATCGGCCCAGCAGGTGCCAAGCTACACACGGCACGCAGTCGCAATGATCAGGTGGCCACGGACGTGCGGCTCTACACTCGGGATGCCGTGCAGGAGATCATTTCTCTGATTCAAAGTCTGCAACGTGCTCTCGTCGAGGCGGCAGAACGAAGTGGCCATGCCGTGGTGCCGGGCTACACCCATCTCCAGCGTGGTCAGCCAGTGCTTTTTGCGCATCATTTGCTAGCCTATGTGGAAATGCTGAGCCGTGATTCTGCTCGTCTGGCTGATGCTAACAAGCGACTCAATGTCTGCCCTCTGGGTTCCGGAGCGCTGGCGGGTTCGACGATCATTTTAGATCGCGAATTCATGGCTGCGGAGCTTGGCTTTGATGGTGTGACTCAAAACAGCATGGATGCGGTGAGTGATCGCGACTTTGCTGCTGAGGTGCTTTTCAGCATCGCTCTTTGCGGTGTGCATCTCTCCCGCCTGAGTGAAGACGTGATCCTCTGGTGCAGCGCCGAATTTGGTTTCATCACCCTGAGTGATGCCCACACGACGGGCTCGTCATTGATGCCGCAGAAAAAGAACCCCGATGTGGCTGAGCTGACCCGTGGAAAATCCGGCCGCCTCATCGGCAATCTGATGGCACTGCTAACGCTGCTCAAAGGTCTGCCGATGACCTACAATCGGGACATGCAGGAGGACAAAGAACCGCTTTTTGATAGCATCGATACGATCAAGGCCGCTCTAGCCGTCTTTGCCGAAATGATGGCGGGCATGGAAGTTAACGAAACTCGCACGCGCGCGGCGACGAGCGACCCCATGCTTTTAGCAACGGACCTAGCTGATTACTTGGTGAACCACGGCGTGCCATTCCGTTCAGCGCATGAAGTCATCGGGAAACTCGTGGCTCATTCCATTGCAGAAAAAGTGGCCTTTGCGGATATCCCACTGTCCAAGTATCAGGAGTTTTCATCCGCCTTTGAGTCCGACCTCTTTGCCTGCCTGAATCTGGAGACTGCCCTTGCTGCTAGGAAAGGCATTGGCGCGCCCTCCCCGCACAATGTCACAGCTCAGATCGCCCGCTGGAAGGAGGCGCTTTCGCAATGAGTCAGGGAGTGACATTTCCACTCTTTCACGAGCAGTCGCGTGATGGCTGGGATGGTGTCCGTGAGGAACGTCTCTTTGAGCATCCCCACGTCAGTGTGGACCGCGTTGAGACTCTCACGCCGAACCGTCGAGAAAAAGCGGTGCCTTGGTTAATCGTGAAGCGAAAAGCCGCTGTCGCCATCGCCCCGGTCACTGAGAATGGCGAATTTGTGCTCATCGAACAGGAGCGCATCCCCGTGCGCCAGAGCTGCATTGAATTTCCAGCCGGACAGATCGATTGTGCGGTTAGCAATATTACTTGTGAGCGTGTCATCGAGACAGCCCTGCGCGAGCTGAAAGAGGAAACCGGCTACGCCCTGGCAACAGAGGGAAAACTCACCCCCATGGGCTGGTTTCTTCCCTCGCAAGGATTCACTGACGAGCACGTTTACTTATTCAGAGCGGAGCCCGTTTGCGTCGTCAGCCGTCCAGAATTGGATGGAAGCGAGCACATCAGCCCTGCGCGATTGGTTGGTCCAGAGGAATTACGGAGGATGATCGCTGACAATGAGATCACCAACGCCCTGACGCTGGCCCTATACGCGCGGATGGCAGCGGTTGGCACCCTTTGAGAAAATCCCCCCAGTATTTCAATTTTTATGTGGCACGGCATCCTGAACAAAGTTTTTAAAGCACGCGAAAAAGTCGCGATGAACCTCTCTGCAGAAGATGAGGAGAAACCCTTTTTAGATCACCTGGAAGACTTGCGCACCATGCTCGTGCGTATGGCAATGACGCTTCTTATCTCAGCCTTTGTCGCCTTTGGATTTTATCAGCATCTTTTTAATGTCCTGCTTTACCCGATGGTGCTCGCTGGATTCGCCGTGGACATTGATGCCGCGCGCAAACTTCTGATCAATATCGACATCGCAGGTCCGTTCATGATGGCGGTGAATGTCTCACTGATTGCCGCAGTGATCGCCTCCTTTCCGCTGCTGTTGATCTTCCTGCTTCAGTTCATTCTTCCAGGATTAAAGACGAACGAGAAAAAACTTCTCTTCCCCGCCATCGCTATCGGTACGGGCCTTTTTCTCGGCGGTTGTTCCTTTGCTTACTGGCAGGTGCTACCGAGAGCGCTGATCTTTTTCTCCGAATTCTCAGCCTCTGTCGGAGCCACACAGCAGTGGACGCTGGACAACTACGTCACCTTCACCACACGCTTCATTCTCGTCTTCGGCATCGCCTTTGAGCTGCCGGTGATCGTCATGGCTTTGGTGAAATTAGACATCCTGAATTTCAAAATCATGAAGGCCACCTGGCGTTATGCCTTGATCGCGATCATGATCTTTGCGGCCGTCATCACACCGACGCCGGACATCCTGACTCTTCTGCTTATGTCGGGTCCCCTATATGTGCTGTACGGCATTTGCGTCATCTTAGCCTACTTCATGGAAAAGAAGGACAAGGAAGCCTATCCCGAATACTACGCTGAACTGGCCAAGGATGAAAAAGAGCTGGAAGAATCCGTGAAGGACGACTGGGACAATGAAAGCTACAACCCCTGGTTCTCTGAGGACGACAAGGATCAAGAAGACGAGTACCAAAAACCTCGTGCCACACCTTCGGCACCGCCGCCAGAGATCGAAAAAGCCGCGAACACCATCGCCATGAGTGATGAGATCGATGAAGGCGAAGATCAAGGCTCCGTCATGCCTGACGAAGATGAACCTGCTGCCGAAGAAAAGCCCATGGCCGAAAAGACCACTGAAGAACTCGCCCGTGAGGATGAGCAACGCAGTGGCAACCCACAGGTCTAGATTTCACTCCTGACACCGCACTCTGCGTCAATGTAACGTTGACGCAGAATCTCCAAAAAGGTGTGCGAATCCATCTCGGGTGGATGCTGCATCGGCTCCCCAACGGTAAGACGTAGCCGGATTTTTCGAGATGGTAGTCGCCAGATAGTCCAACCTTTACTGAGATAGGGACTGCTTGTCTGGATAAAAATCGGCCAGACAGGTGCACCTGAGTTTTTAGCGATCACCGCCAAGCCTCCTGTCAGTGGATTCATACAGCCATTTTCTGGCCGGGTACGCGTGCCCTCAGGAAAAAAAACCAGCCGTTCATTCCCACGCAGACGCTCGATGCAGTTGCGCATCATTTTATGAGACGGTTCATTTGAAATAAAGCCAGCCGCTGTCGAACCACAAAAAAGCAACGGATTGTGCAATAAAGAGGCCTTCATGACACATGAAACGCGATCAATTTCAGAGATGACCACTACGGCATCCCAAAGCGCAGGATGATTTGGGGCGATGATCATTGGCCCAACCTGCGCACGCAGGCGATCGAAGCCTACAAACTCGCACTCGATGACGCCTAGAACTTTCAGCAGCTTCACAAAGCCACCAAAAAAAACCTTCAAGACAGCCTGACCCAACTCACGCCCGCGCTGACCGCCAGTCAATTTGGCAGTGATAAAACTCAGGGGTAAAAGTGTCGCAGCCCAGGCGATCCAGTAAAGAAGCAAGATCGTAGCAGAAGCCACGAAACGTAGTCGGTCGATCAGAGACAAAGGGGCCATGGAATCAAGTCTGATCGTTCATTCCCACCAGCATTGGCTGGAGTTCATGCATTGAGGATTGTCAGACGCTGTCTTCATGAGTAACGAGTAAGGAAATATGTCTCACTCATCTCCGCTTGTCCAAGCTCTTTCCGCCTTGCCTCATGGTCCCGCGTTTCGATTCATCGATGAACTCGTAGAAGTGCAATCGGGTGTCTCCGCCATCGCGCGCTGGACGCTGAAGGGAGATGAGGCCTTCCTAGAAGGGCATTTTCCGGGCAACCCCATGCTTCCTGGCGTGATCATGATCGAGGCGCTAGCCCAGCTCGGTGGTATTTTAGCCCAGAGTGATCGCGGTGATCATCCATTGAAAAATGTCCGCCTCACTGCCGTCCGCCAGTTTAAAATTCTCGGCAGCATTCCCCCAGGACAGACACTGACCATCCAAGTCAAACGAGACGCCGTGATGCCTGGCCTCGTCCAAATCAGCGGTGAAATCACCACGTCAGACGGCACCAAGTTAGCGACAGGCAGCGTTGTGCTCAGTGGGGATGAATAAGCAAGTCTAAGCGGAAACGGCTCCACCACCGAAATTTTCCACATCCATCTCGCGCACACGCTTGCGGTCACGCTCGGACTGCACGGCGGTGCGTAGTTTTTCCCGCACCTCCTCCACATTGGCAATGGCACGAATAGCCACTGTTGGCGAGGTGGCGTCACTGGTGATTAAGGTGAGATTTCCCAAACCAACCATGCGCAAAGCCAAGGGCTGATCCATGGCGTAATCCTTCACGCGAAAGAGCTCAAGTTCATCCAGCTTACGATTCATGATGCCGCTGGCGATCTTCAGGCGCTGAGTGGTCAATTCGTAGGATGTGCTCTTCGTCATCCACCAGCGGATGATCCACATCAAGAGTGGGACGATCAGACCGATGGCAGAAAGGCCTGCGGTGAATGGCATGCCACCAAGCGCTGCGGCAATGAGTAGAACACAGAAGAAGTAATACCAAACGTGAACCCACTGGGAGGTATGACCTTTCCAAAGGGATGTTTCCGTGGAAGCAGGAGAGACAGATTCAGCGTTCATTGAGTTGGCAGTTAAAATTGAGCTTCAATCGTTTGCTGTCATGGCACACGCCACATGGTTTATTACAAGTGGCTACCCCTCAAGGACTCGAACCTTGAACAACAGAGTCAGAATCTGTTATGTTACCATTACACCAAGGGGTAGTTTCGCGGATGACGAACATACACGTTCCACAGCGGTTGCAAGGAATGTCTTGAATGAAGTCAGACTACTTAAAGGTCTCTGCAATCAAGATGCACCATTCGCCTCATTGGATTCTTGGCTCAGAGAATCTTCGGTCTTCACTTCCATCTCGACCCAATCTGGGCCGTCTTTTAGCCGCCGGTACTCATTAAAAACCAGGACAATCGTTAACCCGGCGAGCGCGACGGATGTCTCCAAAATGAACGGTGATGCCAGAGTTCCCGCAATGGTGAAAAAAGACTTCGCTAGAATCTCTTTCGCCGTCTCATCGCAGTTCCAAGCGACTACAAGAGATCCAATGAAAACAATGGCGAACAGCAGGGGCATCAGCCACCAGCGTTTAGGAAGCACAGATTCAGGCATGTCGACACTTAATCGACTAACTCAGCTTTTCCAGCTGGGTTTGCGTTTAGTTTTTCAATTTCTTCAGAACTAAGCGGAACAGCCTTTAAAATCTGCGTGCTTGGCTCAGGAGTGCGGAATACTTGGGCATTGGTGGTCAAGGTGACCGCTTGAGTTTCCTGCATGATCACGGGCTTTGGCAAAAGGACTTCTTGGACTGACGATACTTTTTTGACCTCGATCAACTGCTGAGATGCAGTGATGCGATCCTCCGCGACATATTTACCCCAGATGCCTGTTCCAACGAGCACAAGGAAGAAGATGCAAAGACCAGCCGGCACGGGCGATTTGCGTGTGTGCTGTCTTGTCGGGGCGTTTGATAAGCGACCCACTGACGCACCCCGAGGAGCTACCCAAGAACCATGATTTTCCGTGAGATAGCGATAATCACGTGGGCCACCTAGTACTCCGCCAGGCAGATCATCAAGCATGTCCTCAGCATTCACTTTCAAATACTCACTGTAACGGCGCAAGAAAGCTCGCGCGTATGTAAGACTGCCGAAACCCGCAAAATTGTCCGTTTCTAAGTAGTGCAAACGTTGCACTGGGATTTTCGTCGCGTGAGAGGCATCAAGTAAACTGAGGCCTCGCTGTTCGCGTGCTGCCTTAAGTTTCTGTCCGAGAGGTTGTGCCATGGTTGTTGTGCCGAAGTGAAGCCTCAAGAATGACACAGGGGTTCAATTTTGCGATTCCTTTTTCGTCTTCAACCTCTCTAAATAATCTCCGTGTTATCATTTTTATCAAGAAATGATAGGGTTTGCCAAGCTGAATCCACTGATAGCCAGACATTTTTAATGCTAGAGATTCATCTGGAAAATAGCGGATCGCGTCATGGCGCGCCAATGCCAGTCAAAACAACCCAGTAAAGTAGTCGGCAAAGGCGATCTAAACCTTCCGAAATGAAAGATGGTCGTTCTAGGACTGAAGCAAAGCGATAGACAAAAGGAGTCTGCCGCGTTAAAACCGCCCACCATGCAATCCATCCGTACTCTCGCCCTGCTCGCCGTACTCGCCCTTCCAGCCCTTGCTGAAGACATTTCTATCTTCAATGGCACCGACCTCACCGGATGGGAGGGAAATGAGGATCTCTGGAGCGTCAAAGAAGGCACCATCACCGGCATTACACCACCTGACCCCGCGGACCCGACCAAAGGGATCATCAAGCACAACACTTTCCTCGTCTGGAAAGGCGGTACCGTCGGCGACTTTGAACTCACTTTTCAATATCGGATCGAAAAAGGTAATTCAGGTGTTCAGTATCGCAGCAAGGAGCTAGCTCCAGGTGCTTTTGGCCCGATCATCAGTGGTTATCAGGCTGACTTTGAGGCTGGTAAGACCTACAGCGGTATTCTTTATGAAGAAAAAGGTCGTGGCATCTTAGCCAAGCGCGGCGAAAAGACCGTCATCAAACCAGGTGCCGATGGCAAAAAGCCAGTCGTCGAGCAAGCTGGCACAGTTGGCGTGAGCGCCGACATCCAAGCCGCCATCAAATCTGAAGACTGGAACGAATACAAAATCATCGCCAAAGGCAACCATGTGCAGCACTTCATCAATGGCATGCAAACCATCGACGTAACGGATGAAGACGCGGCCAACGCTCCTAAAGAAGGCCTCTTGGCGCTCCAAATTCATCAAGGTCCACCCATGGTCGTCCAGTTCAAAAGCTTCAAACTGACGACGCTGAAGTAAGATAAAAGGACCTAACGTCGGCATCCATTTTGCTTTAACGTCTTCTCGCTTTACTTCTCGTCTTCGAATCTTGATCATGAAAAATCTTCTGTTTGTCCTGGCTCTATGGCTATGTGGTAGCTCCCTGCTTTGTGCCCAACAAACAGAATACATCATTTGTTCGGGCGGCCCGGCCCTGCGCCAATGGGAAGACTTACGGCAGTCTGGACAGCAACATGATCGCTGGTGGGGAAACTTCGTCCGCACGGCCCGCGTGCGAATGCAGGAGATCCAAAAAACAGCCCCCCAGGGCACCATCATCACCTGGCTGGTCTATCGTGACGCCTATCTCCGCCGCGCGGCCGCTGATCACGACCCCCTCACCGCTCACTGCGAGTCCGTGCGCGACACTTATAAAATCAATCTTGTCTGGTTCCGCACCGGGGATGATGTGATTAATTACATCAACAGTGGCAGCCAAACCGTGCCACGACGCCAGGCCAAAATCTCCGGCTTCGAGTACTTCGGTCACTCGAACAAATACTGCTTCCTTTTTGATTACAGCTCAGAGATTTACGCTGGTTCCACCGCCTGGCTTCATCAGTCCGAGTTAAGCCGCCTCAATCGCAGTGCCTTTGCCCGCAAAGCCTACTGCCAGAGCTGGGGCTGCCACACGGGTGAAAGCATGAGCAAAGCCTGGAAAAGCGCCACTGGCTCTCCCATGGTGGGTGCTATTGGCAAGACCGATTACTCTTTTATGCATCTCAGAGGCTGGAAGGTGGCTCTCGGCTCTGGAGCTCGCTGGTCGCGATAAAACATAGCTAAATTGAGCTTTCTGCCGCTTTGACAGTCTGATACCGGCATCTTCAAATGTAATTTCAACCCGTATGACACGTCTGCCCTTTGCCCTGCTTACTTTTTTGGTTTTCATTGGCCTTAATGCTCCATCCATCAGAGCCCAAGGCGGCCCGCGATTCAATGTCTCCGAATTAGAATCCCTGGCCAAGCGCGGAGATGCCGATGCACAGTTTGAACTAGGCCTGCGTCAGATCACTGGAGAAGACATGAAAAAGGACGAATCCGCTGGCCTTGTGTGGATGGAAAAAGCCGCGAATCAAAAGCACCTGCGAGCGCAATTTGTCATGGGTTCACTTTATGAAGACGGAGTCGGCGTCAAAAAGGACGAATCCAAAGCCGTCGATTGGTATCGCAAATCAGCTGATAACGGCTTTGCCCCGGCCCAATTCGCCGTGGCCATGGCCTTCGACCTCGGTCGCGGCATCAAGCAAGACCCCACTAAAGCCACTGAGTGGTTGCAAAAGGCCGCCGATCAGAATCACGCACAATCCCAAACTGCCCTTGCCGCCAAGCTCGAGCGTGGTGTCGGGGTGGAGAAAAATGTCAGCAAAGCCGCGCTCTACTATCTGCGCGCTGCCCAGCAGGATCATGTGATGGCCATGGGTAAGTTAGCCAATCTGTATTACACCGGTAATGGCGTGCCGCTCGACTATCGCCGGGCTGGAGCCTGGTATCAGCGCGCGGCGAAAAGCGACGATCCATGGTCGGCCAACAACCTAGCTTGGTTTCTTGCCACATGCCCTGATGAAAGCCTGCAAAACGGAGAGCAAGCCGTGCAGTTTGCTGCGCGAGCCCTCCGTATCATGGACGAGTCCGGTGAAGATCAGCGCTACGAAATGATCGATACCAAAGCTGCTTGCTTTGCCCGCAATGGGGAATTTTTTGAAGCCATCCTCTGGCAGAAAAAATCTCTTTCCCTCTTGGCCGAGGACAAAGACATTCCCGCCGAAGAGCGTAAAGCCCTGGAAGCCGAGTTCACCGGGCGCCTGAAGCTCTATCAAAAAGAAAGCCCCTACAGCGAGCCCCAGCCGAAAATCGACAGTGAGTCAGCGCCACTTCCCCAGGACACTATCCTCCAAGACGAGGGTATCCCTGGTGGAAACGCTAAGCCCAAGAAGAAAAAGAACGGCAGTAAGGGCACCGTCGTCTAATAATCCGCCATTTTTGTCCAGTTCTGTGCAATCCTTGCAAGACTAAGTCTATGTGACACGGTTAGAGGGAAGCCATTCTGTCTTTTGGACGGCTTTGTTCCTCATTTCCTTTTTCGTCTCTCATTTCATGTCCACTGTCGCTGTCCGCTCTGCCGCCCTGCCTCCCGTCATCCCTGGATTAGTGCGCCGTTTTCGGCAGCCTAAAAAGAACATCCCTCAGACCAAACCGGATCGGGACTTTGTCCTGAAAGCCGTACGTGAATACACCGAGCAGCACCGCCTGGTGCCACCGGTGCCTATCGACGAACTCCAAATCCACACGGAGAAAATCATGGCGCTCAACGGCATCGACAAAGCCTACCGTGACTACACCGGCGTGTTGCTGGCCAACGAAACCTGGCGTGAATCCCTAGCCAGCGTGCCTTTTGAAAAACGCCTCCTGCTCATGCCCAAGTGCCTGCGTATCGAAAGCAAATGCCCAGCCCCCTTTGATGAATTCGGTCTGCTTTGCAAACAATGCGGGCTCTGCTCGATCCAGGATTTCCAAAACGAAGCCGAAAAACTCGGGTATGCCGTCCTCGTCGCCGAAGGTAGCGCCATCGTCATGTCCCTGATCCAGACGGGCAAGATCGAGGCCATCGTCGGCATCTCCTGCCTGCCTGTTTTAGAGCGCACCTTTCCCTACATTGAGGCTGCCGCCATTCCCGCCGTCGCGGTGCCTTTATTGCAGGACGACTGCATCGACACCACCGTCGATGTTGATTGGGTTTGGGACTACATCCACCTCACCAGCGAGGACAAGACCCGCCGCCTCAATCTGAATGCCTTGCATGATGAGGTGAAGACTTGGTTTACCCAAGAAGCGCTGGATCAACTTCTCGGCAAGCCTACCTGTCAGACTGAACAGATCGGCCGTGATTGGCTGGCCCGCGCTGGTAAACGCTGGCGTCCATTCCTCACCATCGCTGCTTATCAGGCTCTGCGTGAAGACCCAGAAGCGCCCATTTCAGACGATCTCAAGCTTGCGGCGATTTCTGTCGAAGCCTTCCATAAAGCCTCCCTCATCCACGACGACATTGAGGACAACGACGCCGAACGTTATGGCGAGCCCACTTTGCATTCTGAATATGGTGTCGGCGTCGCCTTAAACGTCGGTGATCTACTCATCGGTGAAGGCTATCGCCTGCTTGCCGAGATGACCTGCGCCAGCCACATCCGCAGCGCCTGCCTCAAAGTCGCCGCCGAAGGCCAGCGCGAACTCTGCCGCGGCCAGGGTGCCGAACTTCTCTGGAACAACAAACCCGTCGCCCTCAGCAACACCCAAGTCCTGGAAATCTTCCGCAGCAAGACCGCACCAGCCTTTGAAGTCGCCCTGAAAATCGGCTCTGCCATGGCCGGACAACTCGACGAAACAGCGGATGCCCTGCATAGCTACAGCGAAAATCTCGGCATCGCCTACCAGATCCGCGATGACCTTGATGACCTAGGCGACGACTCCGCCGCTGATAACAACGTCAGCATCCGCCCCAGCATCATCCTAGCTCTGCTGCGGGAACGCGGCAAAGACGAGGTCAAAGACACTATGGAAGCCCTCTGGAACGGCACGGCCACCAGCCTTCCAGATAAGCCCACCATCCGCCGCTGGGCAGAGGAAACTGGAGCTTATGACAAATCCACCCTCATGCTGGAGACCTACAAAGAGGCCGCCATCCGCAGCCTTCAGGAAGTCGAACTGCCCAATCTCAAAGGCCTGCTCCGCCGTGTCATCGGCAAGATCTTCAATGAACTAGAGATCAAAGGCTGGTGCCGTGAGTTTGAGCAAAAGAACCTCAATCCCGAACTCCGCGAGCAAGCAGCCAAAGCCGCCGAACACCTCGTGGCCAAAGTCGCGTAGCCTTGTGGCTGAAATCACTGAGCCAAATCTTCGCCACAGAGAGTTAGAGGAGCAAAGGAAGTCTAGGTTTTAGTCATTCCGTGAAGCATTGACCCACGGAGTGAATCTCTGCGCATGGCCAGGGGGCGAACGACCTCCGGTCAGCGTGAACCAATACTTCTTTTGTTCGTCAGTCTTGGAGGGGTGGCCCAATGCGGAAACAATAGGCTTCAAACCGTCTTCTCCGCTTCAGTCTGGACGATGATTCAGCCAAGCGCAGCGATAGGTATAAGCTACCGCCATAACTCCGATGCCAAGCAGAATAGCCCTGGATGACTCTGAAACACCTGTGGGATCCAAGATCAATTGACCTAAAACCGCAGGAACCTCTTGATCATTCGTACCAGCTACCGCTTGCATCGAAAGCACAGCAATCGCGGTTGAGGTGAGCCAATAAAGGGTTGAACGCATATGATTTTGAAAATGGAAAACGTGTTTTATAAAAACTTCAGCTTTAAGGCAATACTAAACTCGCTTTCGAAAAAATAATCTTAACTCCATAAATTTGTTGTGATTGAATCTCAATAAATCTTTGGAACTCTATTTCTCTCTTTTGGTCCGCCACGCTTTCGGCATCGTATTCACTAACTCATGCCGCCCCTGATCACGGTCACTCATCGCCATGGCATTTATGTGCCTGAGGCGGATTTGTGGCTGGATCCGCATTTTGGGGTGGAGCGGGCGTTTATTTCCCATGCTCATGCGGATCATGTGGCGCGGCATCAGAGGACGTTTTGTTCGGAGTTGACGCTGCAATTGATGGGCGCGCGTTTTGGTCTGAAAAAGGATGGGCTGTTTCAGGCTCTAACTCTGCGCACGGCTTACGAGTGGGAGGGCTGGGAAATGCGGCTGCTGCCTGCTGGTCACATTATTGGGTCGGCGATGCTGCATCTCACTCGGAAAAGTGATGGGGCGACGCTGCTTTATACGGGCGACTACAAATTGCGTCAAGGCTTGAGCTCTGAGCGCTGCGAGCTTCTGAGCGCTGATACCTTGATCATGGAGACGACCTTTGGCCTGCCGCAATTTCGTTTTCCGCCGGTGCATCAGGTGGTGGCAGATTTGTTGAAGTTTGTGCAGGAGACTCTGGAAGATGGTGGCATCCCGGTGCTGCTGGGATACTCGCTGGGAAAGGCGCAGGAGATTCTTTGTGCGCTGGGTACGGCGGGTTACCCAGTCATGCTGCATAAGGCGGTTTATGAGATGACGGAGGCGGTGAAGTCATTGCTGGGAGATTTGCCTGAGTATCGACTCTTTGATGCCGCCACGGCAAAGGGGCATGTGCTGATCTTTCCACCGAGTCATGGCAAGTCTCTGGCCCTCAAAAAACTGAAGGTTTGCCGCACGGCGATGTTCTCTGGCTGGGCGATGCAGTCGGGGGCAAAGTATCGCTATCAGGTGGATGAGGTGTTTCCGCTGAGCGATCACGCGGATTATCCAGAACTGCTGGAAACGGTGGATGTGGTGAACCCGCGCCGCGTTTATGTGGTACATGGTTACACGCAGCAGTTCGCTGCGGATCTGCGTGCTCGTGGTGTGGAGGCGTGGACGTTGGAAAAATCGGATCAGATGGAGCTCTCGCTGCTGAGAGCTCAGCCCGAGGTGCAGGTCACGGATGGAATGAGCACGGTTGCGTCAGAAGTTCCTGTAGATGTGTCTGGCTTCAGTGGCTGGATGCAGGTTTGTACCCGAGCTGCGGCGGAGTCTTCGAGGTTAAAAAAGGTGTCGCTGTTATCGTCCTATTTGCGTGGGCTGGATGATGCGAACTTGATGCTGGCGGTGCGCTATTGTTCCGGACTGACGAGTGATCCTGCGGCAGCTGAATCAGCTTTGAATACGGGTTGGGCGCTGATTCGACGAGCTTTGCAGGAACTGAGCGGGGTTTCAGATGTGGAGTATCGGTCCATTTCCCGCAGTCAGGCTGATGCGGGTCGCACGGCGTTCCTGGTTTTGCAGCGTGCGTCTTTGGCTCCGGTGTCATGGTCCATGTTGGAGGTGGCGGCTTTTTTTGATCTTTTACGTCAGACTAGCAGTCAGGTAGGCAGAGTCGCCCTGCTGCGTGATCAGTTCAGCCGGCTATCCGCAGAAGCTGGCTCGTGGTTGGTTCGGTTGATGACAAGTGATCTGCGCATGGGATCGAAAGAGGGATTGATCGAGGAAGCCGTAGCGATGGCCTTTGACCAGAAATCAGAGGCTGTGCGTGAGGCGGCGATGATGTGCGGTGACTTGGGGCGTACGGCTGTTTTGGCCAAAGCTGGCAAGCTACATGAAGTTGCTCCAAGAGCTTTTGCGCCGATCAAAGTGATGCTGGCCTCGCCTGAGGAAACGGCAGCAGACATCTGGGAGCGCATGAATACCGCTAAAGAAGGGCCGGTCTGGCTGGAGGACAAGTATGATGGCATCCGAGCTCAAGTGCATGTGGCAGGTGGTCGGGTTGGGATCTTCACGCGGGATTCGAAGCTGATCAGTGATCAATTTCCTGAGATCATTCAATCCATGAGACAGATGGCCGCTGAGGTGATCGTGGATGGCGAGATCATTGCCTATGCTGAGGGGAAAAAGCTGACCTTTTTTGATCTGCAAAAGAGATTGGGACGGCGGGATCAGGCGGACCTTTTTATGCCGAGCGATATCAGTGTCCGTTATGTGGTCTTTGACCTGCTGTGGCTCAATGGCACTTCTTTGATGGAGCAACCACTGTCTAAGCGTCGAATGTCTTTAGAAGGCTTACAGCTACCCGAGGGGATTGTGGCCATTGCTGTTCAAAGCGTGGCCTCGGCAGAGGAGATCGAGGTGGCTTTTTTAGCGGCTCGCCGCAGAGGCAATGAAGGTTTGATCGCGAAGGACCCGGCAAGTGCCTACACGCCAGGGCGTCGCGGGAAGTCCTGGCTTAAATTGAAGAAGGCCTTCGCTACTTTAGACGTGGTGGTGGTGAAGGCTGAACAAGGTCATGGCAAGCGCAGTCATGTGCTCAGTGACTACACATTTGCGGTGAGAGATGAAACCCAGGCTCTGCGGGTGATTGGCAAAGCCTACAGCGGCCTGACGGATGCCGAGATCGAAAGCCTGACGGAGCACTTCACTCAGAATACGCTGAGTGAGAATGGACGGGTGAGGACGGTCGTGCCGGATACGGTTTTAGAGATCGCCTTTGATTCGATCCAAGCCAGCAAGCGTCATGACAGTGGGCTTTCACTTCGCTTTCCTCGGATCAAGGCGATTCGACGTGATAAGAGACCTGAGGAGATCGACACCCTAGCCTATGCTCAAAAGCTGGCGGGCTTGAAGTCTCCAGATTAGCAATGGGGGCCACGAATAGGGTAGAGCCCAAGCATTTGCCGGACGACAGCAAGCATGTCACCCACCTTGCCCCAATAAGGGCGTGGCGGCGTCAGGACGGTGACATCTGCTTGAGGGAAATGTGCACGCAATTTGCCACTGGGATGCACAAGCACTCGGTTACCGACGAATTCTAAAAGCGGAATGTCGGCAGCGCTGTCGCTGTAAGACCAGCAATGGAAGCGCTGCTCTTCAGTTAGTGCCGCCACGCCTGGGATTCTTTCATTCATAGCTTTGATTTTGGCGTCACGCTTATTGTTGGTTCCGATGATTGGCGGGCGCATGGCTACGTCATTACCGATTTGAAATTGGGTGGCGATACAGTCATCAAAGCCGAGCACTTCGGCAATGTCATGCGCATAAAAATCCGGGCTGGCGGTATTGAGTACGAGCTTCCGATTCTGATGTTTGTGGCGCAGAATTTCCGCCCGAAGATCGGGGTAGATCCAGGTATCCACGCAGTCATGGGCAAAGTCGCGCGCTAGATGTCGGAGGTGCGCGCGTTTCATGCCGGTTAGGTAGGAAAGGAAGGCACGCTTGGTGGTGGCCGTGCTGACAAGCCCCACGACACGCCCAAGAGCATAGGGGATGAACCAGAGATGCAGAAGGATGCGCCAAGGATGCCGACGCAGTACGAAATTACAAAAGAGCGCTTGTGTATCGAAGGGCAAAAGCGTGTGATCGAGATCGAAGAAGGCGTAGCGCATGGGATTCTTTAAACGTCGAATGAAGATGAATAAATGCGAATTCCCAATGGAATCACGGTTTGTAATCTTCTCCATTAAAACTACGGGCCACGCTTTCCAGCCAATTTTCCAGGGCTTCCTGCATCTGTGGTACGCGATCCGGCTGCTCGGCAAAGAGGACGCGGCTTTCGTCTGGATCGGTGCTGAGGTCATAGAGTTCCCAGGCAATATCACCTGTTTTCCTGTCTTCGATACGGTGCAGTTTCCAAGGCCAATCCAACCAGGCGGCATGACCGGGAAAACTATTGAGCGGCACGGGGTTACCGATTTTACCAGCATCTGCTGCAAGGCGCAGTGGGTCTGTGGGCTCTTCTCCCCGTTGCTGAGATGCGAGAAGATCTTTCATCCATTCTGCCGAAGGAGTCCCCACACCTTTGGCCTTGTTATCCCAAAAGCCCATGGGTTGCGTGCGTGTTTTAACTTCGCCTTGGATGAGTGGCAACAGGCTGATGCCATCAAGCGGGTGTTGTTTCTTTAGGGTAACATTGGCGATGTCTAGCAGGGTGGGAAAGATGTCTGAAGTGACGCAAGGCGTGGTGATTGCCTTAGCTTCCTGGGTCAAAGCAGGCCACTCAAACAAGCCTGGCACGAGGAGTCCGCCCTCATAAATGGTGCCCTTGTTACCACGGCGACCGCCGGAGGAACCGATCTTCGGCAGGGCTCCATTGTCGCTGCAGTACCACAGAACAGTATTCTCTTGCACTTCCAGATCCCGTAAAGTTTGACGGAGTTTTCCAAATGCGCGATCCATGGCGGTGATCTCGCCATAGAAATGCTGTTGAGCTTTTGGTAAACCTTTATAAAGCGCGCGGTCAGAGTCCAAAGCATGATGCGGTGCGTGTGGTGAACCAAACCAAACGACAGTGAAGAAAGGTTCTTTTTTGGCGACTGACTGACGAATGAAATCAATGGTCAGATCAGCGGTGACGTCAGAGCTGTCACCTTTGAACTGAGTTGCTTTTCCATTCACACTGAGAATGGGATCCAGATCAAAGAAGTTGGGTGCCGAAGCCCATGCCTCAAAGCCACAGGCCCCAGGACACACAGAGCTGGCTTTTTGTACAGAGCCGAGATGCCATTAGCCAAAATGTCCGGTGTGGTATCCTGCGCCTTTCAGGGCCTGAGCAATCGTGATTTCCTGCGGTCGAATCGGCTGTCCCCAAGAGAAGCAGCCAAAACGATTGGGCGTGCGCCCAGTCATGACACTGCCGCGAGTGGGAGAGCAGACA
The DNA here is from genome assembly GCA_027489965.1 of Verrucomicrobiaceae bacterium. Lineage (GTDB taxonomy): Bacteria > Verrucomicrobiota > Verrucomicrobiia > Verrucomicrobiales > Verrucomicrobiaceae > Prosthecobacter. The sequence continues at coordinate 93,530 of JAIXZA010000006.1, read as the reverse complement.
GGAGCAGCGGAGTGAAACTGATCAAAGCGCACAGCTTGCTTGGCCATGGCATCGAAGTTGGGTGTCTTGACGTTAGGATGTCCTTTGTAAGCCATATCTCCCCAGCCCTGATCATCTGCCATGACCAACACGATATTCGGCGGTGCGGTGGTGACCGCTTGGGCTGTGAGAGTGATGAATAGTAGAACTCTGGCAAAATTCATTCCTCAGACTAATCACTGAGCCTGAAGAATGACAAGACTTGTCTCAAGGTGTGGCGGGTTCGATGATCCAACTGCCGGTTTCAGCGCTACCAGCAAAGGAGCCGTAAAATTTGCCCAAGCGCTGATTGATGGCTCCTGTCATAGAGACGGTTTTTCCAGTCAAAGGATGAACGAATCTCCCGACACAGAGTCCGGAAGCACTGTAAAAGTAGGCTGTCATGCGTTCCGGTGAATTGCTCAACGGGATGACCCTATTATTGGTGGTGAATATAACTGGGAAGTTCATGTCTGAAGGTAAATTCCCACCAGTCAAGCTGATGCGAATTTCTGAGATTGGAGTGGCTGGGGTCAGCACGAGAGGGAGCTTGGGCACCACATAGCGGCAGCCTTCCAATGAAGGGCTGGCATTGAATCCACCTGGATAAAGAGTGGTGGAGTAGGGGTAAAGAGATTTGACGGTGTTCCAGTTTTTAAAGGCTGGTTTCCACCATTTCGAATTGACGGCACGCACGATGGTCCCATCAAGAAACCGAGCCACTGCCTGGAAGGCACCGCTGCCACTGTAGAGACGAATGTGTAAAGGCCAGGAGCCATCACTCTGGATGAAAGTGCTGTTCGTGAAGAATACGCCATCTGGCATCCTTCCAGACACGCTGGTCGCACCTGTTTTACTGACGCTCAATATCATGTAGCCGATACCCTGTGGATAGGCCGGTCCCGATTCTTCAGGGTTGGGGAAGATGTTCATCGTGTAGCGTCCGACTGTGATTAGGCCGCCATTGCTACCGCCACCATTGGAGCTGGGGCCGCCACCTTCGAGGATGGCCATGACATCTCCGTCGATGATACGTCCAGAAACCACGACGGCTCCATTGATCGTGCTCTTGCTCAGAATAAGTGTGATGGGCGGCAAACCGCCTGTGCGCTTGATAATCGCGACCATCTGGCCGTTCACATCAAATTTGCCCGTGAAGGCCAGCGATTGATCACCATAGATAATCCGCCCAGTGACGGTGTTTAAAGCTGTTACCGTGAAGGTAAACGAGCCTGAATGGGCAAAGTCAGGTCCCGAGATGATACCATAGTAGGTTCCTCTGGTGAATGAACTAATCGCAGGCAGGACACTGATAACAACGGTCGCTACAGTCGGATTGCCTGTTGGGCTGGAGGTGCGATAAGTGAAACGATCTACGCCCACGAAATCAAGGGCAGGAGTGTAAGTCAGATTTGGGCTGGTGCCGCTGAGTAGCCCAGATGTCGGTAAGCTTAAAACGGTGAATCCGAGATCAGTAAATCCGCCTGCTTTAAGGGTGATCATGACCGAAGCATTTTTCGTTACCAGGATCTGTTGATTTTCAGCTGGTGGGCTGGTGATGACTCTGAGTGTGCCGTCGATCTTTAATTGGCGTGTATCCCACATTGTGCCATTGCGAAGTGCTGGTAGGATGATGCTTGAGAAATCACCGCTGATGCTGGTGAAGTCAAAAATGTCAAAAACGGCCCCGACAGCAGGAGCATAGTTGCCGACTAGCTTGACCGTCAGCTTGCCTCCGAGCTGCATGGGGCCAGAGCTGGAGATGCGGTTGTATTGGCCTAAATTCGGGCCAGCAATATGGATGATCAGCTCTGATCCAGGTGCCTGCGTGTAATAACTTGGGCTCAGCACATCTGAAGGATTGATGAAGTCCAAAACAGCCGGGCTAATCAGGGTGATGCCTCCATTGTTACCAAGTGTACCATGGCCAGCTTTGATGAGGCCTCCACGCAGTTCGACATCGCCCGTGATGATACCAGTGATGGTGGCTAGCTGTGCGGGATCAATGATGACTTTTCCAGGCGCTGTAGCCGTGACTGGATGCGTGATGCTGATCGTGGCACCTTTAATGGTGATGTTTTGCGCACTGGTAATCGGTGCACCAATCGTGACCATGCCGTTGCCATTGCCATCTTTATCCGCTTCGATGTAAACAGGTCCTGTCGAGACGATTTCGCCTGTGACATTGACATTGCCGCCTGCGATCAGGCTTGTGCCTAGAGTTCCGGCTTCAATCCTGCCGCCTGAAAAGATGTCTGACATGGGTCCGATAGCGCGGAGGTTAACACCGCCAAGGGTTCCTGACTTAATGAGAGAGCCTGGTTCAGTCGTGACGTCACCATCCTGATTGGTTAGACTGACGCTGCCGCGACCGTTGCCCCCTGAGGCATTGAGGGTGCCTCCTGCGCCTAAAGTCAGCCCACCGGGGCCAGTCTGGGTAACGGTGATTTGGCCACCTCCAGAGACGACATCGCTATTGATGATCAATGGCTGGCCAGTGCCTGGAATCGCAATGTTTCCGCCATTGGAGTTGATGGGTTGATTGAGTGTTCCGCCAGTTGGAAAATCAACGAGGATAGGCGTGCCGCCGGAAGTGATCGGAATGTAGAACAGACTCAAGACGCCCGTCGTTCTAAGCAAGGATTGATTCCACCCAATCGTAGGACCTAACGGCGGGAAATGAATCGTGGCATGCGTTCCTGTGATGCTGGTGAAATCGAAGAGATTAAAGCTGGATGGCGGAGCTAAAGTTGAACCTGCCTCTGCGCTGATCGTCAAGGTGCCGCCAAATTGAATGGCTCCTGTAATCAGTCGATTCAGGATGGCCGGATTGCTAGACCTCAGCTTCATGCGGAGTTCGGCACCAGCATTTTGTGTGAAGGAAACTGGACGGAGAGACTCAGCAGATGTCGGGAATTCTAAGATGGCTGGTGCTAGGAGAGTGATGCCTCCGCTGTTTCCAAGTGAATTTGTGGCAGGCTTTGTGATGCCGCTTTTGAGTTCGACGTTTCCATTCGTTGCCGCATTGACCAGAGCCTCACCGCTAGGCTCGAAAATGATTTTCTGTGAGCTGCTGACTGTTTGGGACAGTAGAAGATTGACTCCTTTTAAAGTGACAATGGCATTCGATGAAGCGACAGCCTTGCTAATGGTCAGGTTGCCACCATTAGCATTGTCAAGATTGGCCTGAAGTAGGATCGGGCCAGATGAGTTTACCAGACCGTCCACGATTAGATCCGAATCACTGGCAAGCGTTACCCCCAATGATCCACCAGTAATCGTAGAGTTCATAGCCAGCGGCCCTGGAGATCCTAATTGGCGGATTTCTACACTGCCGAGAGAGCCTGCCAAAAGACTAGACCCTGCAACTGTGACAAGGCTGCCGCTGTTTTTCATTAGGCTCACGGAGCCTGTGCCTGAAGTGCTTGCAGAATTCAGGGATGCTGTGGCAGCAAGCGTCACCGTGCCAGTGTCTGCGCCCGTGAGAGAAATCAGGCCACCTTTAGAGGTGACGCTGCTGCGGATCGTCATGTTGCCATTCGTGATAAATGAAATGCCCGCACCATCTGTATTGATGGGAGATCCAATGTCTCCGGCACCCTGAATACGAATTTCACCATCCACACTTGAGATTGCAGGTGCGGTGATTGCAAAGACTCCAGAGCTATTGGAGTTGCTATCAGACCGCAACTGGACCAACCCGCCTGCGCGGAGACTGCCCGCTAAAGTTAGGCCTTCCTGACTTGAAAGAGTCAGACTGCCATTTATTCCTGCATTGGTCGTTGTGAGGATGGCTGCGCTGTTGGTCGAAATTAAAGCACCCGCTGCATCAATGCGTGATGCGGTGGAGGTAATAGGAGCGTTGATGACCACATTACCTGCGCCATTGCTGTCGACATCCGATCTGACTACAACCGCTCCGATACTATTGATCGCGGCATTGATTTGGACGGTATCTTGCGCGCGGATGGATACGCCGCCCGATCCTGCATCCATCGTTCCGTTGATAATCACATCTTCGGTGGCTGAACCCGAAGATAGGCTGATAGCGCCACGAATGCCTGATTTGACTGCCACCCCTGAAGCAATGGAAATGCCACCACCAAATCCATTGATACTAACGGTTCCATCACCACTACCACCTGATGCATCAAGTGCGCCGCTAGCTACTTCGACATTACTCGATTCCGTCATTTCGACGATGATACCGCCGCCGTAAGTGGTGAACGTCGAATTAAAGAGTCCTGCCGTGCCTCCAGAAACACGGAAATTTCCACCGCCTGTTGAGACTGGGCCACTGCCAAAGTTAACGCTTCCACTTGCTGCCAGATCGATATCACCGCCAAGAGTTGTGATCGCTATGGAAGGGCTTTTGGTGAAATTGTTGCAGTTCATGGTGATGTTGCTTCCCCCCACAGCCAAGCTTGCAGAGAGGGTGACGCTACCAGAAACGTTGGTGAGAGCTGCGTTGAGAAAAAGCTGCAGATTTTGAGAGGTCGCTGGATTGCTATCAGAAATGGATCCATTCACTCGGATGTCATTGCGTGCTTGCAAAACCAGAGATCGAAAAGAGCCCGCAGGTAGTGGATTGATATCAATGGCCGAGCTGATTTCGATATCGCCTTCTTCGGCCAAAGCCCCTGAGGTCGAGATGGTCACATTGCCACTTTGAAGCTGGGTCACTAACTCAGACACTGAGATGCGTGAGGGAGAGCTTATCGGCGTCCAAGTTCTATTTACAAAAGATCCACCTGAACTCGAGGTGAAGTTTCCAATGGTGACATTGATGGCGGCATTCAGTGATGAGACCGCAAGCAGCGATGCAAAGAGGGTGAGGAGGGCTGTGGAGGATTTCATGCAGAATTGTCTATTATTTGTGTTGCTAAAATAATATTCCTTCCCAGCGCTAACTCTGCCATTGGACCTAAGTCCTATAAGACAATGAAGATGAGCGAAGGGGGCCGCTCATTGTCTAATCGCAGTTCTTTCCAACGGACATTGAAACGAATCAGAGAAAGAGGTTGCCATTCTGTCATCATGTCCCACCTTACGAGCTCAAACAGACCGCGGGGTGGAGCAGCCCGGTAGCTCGTCAGGCTCATAACCTGAAGGTCACAGGTTCAAATCCTGTCCCCGCTACCAAATGAAGGCCGTGCAGCAATGCACGGCCTTCACCTTTCCTGCAATGTATCAGGTCTATGTAATCAAAAATGAACAAGATAGGTTCTACATTGGGCTTTCGGAGGATATCGAAAAGCGATTAACCGACCACAACACAGGGATATCCACTTGGACGCGCCATCGAGGCCCCTGGCATCTGGTTTGGACGAGTGCCCAGATGAATCTGAAGGAAGCTCGACAGTTGGAGAATTTTCTCAAAGCTCAAAAAGGTGGCGATGGCTTTTATCGTCACATCGGTATACCGCGAAGCTCACGCTCGTCAGGCTCATAATCCCGCGTGCGGGACCACAGGTTCAAATCCTGTCCCCGCTACCAAATGAAGGCCGTGCAGCAATGCGCGGCCTTCACCTTCGAGAAGCGTTCCGTTTCTCGATTTCTAGTTTTGCCGCTTTAGCCGATGATTGAAATTCTTGCAGTCATGCATTGCCTTCGCCATTAATGGACGACATGTCTGACCTGAAATCCTACCTCACCGAACGCTGCCAATACGTGGACTCTTGGCTGGATCGGCTTATTCCATCTGTCGAGACGGCGCCTGTTACCATTCATAAAGCAATGAGGCACAGCGTTTTTGCGGGTGGTAAAAGGCTTCGACCCATTTTATGCCTGGCGGCTGCTGAAGCCTGCGGAGGCAGCATGGAGGGAGCAGCGGCGGCGGCCTGCGCGGTGGAGTGTCTGCATACTTATTCTTTAATTCATGATGACCTGCCAAGCATGGATAATGATGATTTCCGACGTGGCGTGCCCACGTGCCATAAGGTGTTTGGTGACGGTATTGCGGTGCTAGCCGGAGATTCTTTGCAAGCTTTGGCTTTTGAAATGGTGGTGAAGACACCCATCACTACTCGCTATCATGCTGGAGATTTGGTTCATGAGTTGGCACTGACGGCGGGTAGTTTGCACCTTGTCGGTGGTCAAGTTGCCGATCTTGAGGGAGAAGGCAAAAAACTTCCATTGGAGGCTTTACGCTTCATTCATGAAAACAAGACAGCCGCTTTGCTCACGACGAGTTTAAAGCTTGGTGGTATGAGTGCAAATGCTACGGCTGAACAGATGACGGCTTTGCGTGATTTTGGCATGGCTACGGGCTTGGCGTTTCAGATCATTGATGACATTCTTGATGTGACACAGACGAGTGAAAAGTTAGGGAAGAGTGCAGGCAAAGATCTAGCTTCTGAAAAATCCACTTACCCGGCGCTCATTGGCTTGCAGGCTTCTCGTGATGAGGCTCACCGGCTGACTCAAGTCGCTCATGATGCCCTCTCTGTTTTTGGTGCCCAAGGTGAGCGTTTGAGGGAATTAGCGGACTATTTATTAGCTCGCGACTATTGAGCTGGAGCCTTTTCTTTTGGATTGCGCACCCGATCGCTGTAGAACGTCATTTGATAGCTAAGGTTCTCCTTAGCTCCAATGGAAGTTGCCATGAGCGGCATCGCCATTTTGTAAGGGAATTCGGGATAGGGCTGGAAGTCTTTATCAAAGGCTAGCAAAGGCCCCCTGAAAATGAGATCAGGCCACTCGCTGTAGGGCCCGGTGAAAGCCTCCTGGAGATAATTCAGTTTGGCGCTTATCGGCGTGACGACAAATCCTGCCACCATGATTTTCTGTTTTTTGAACTGATCCTGCATGATTGCAAAATCAGCGCGTTTCACTGGCATCCATGCGCAGGGGATGTCCGCATACCAGGAGAGAAACCACGGAGCATCGGTAAAAATGATTTCATTCGGTTCGATCAATCTCGCGAGCACTGGGACCTGACTGGGGACGTAAGGTGGCCAGTGTGGATAGATCCGGTTCCGCATGGTCAGTCCTATCTTTAGATCACCGGGCAGGGTGGCCATCATTGGGATGGCTGAGATCGCCAGAGCTATCACTGCAAAGCCAAAGCGCTGCCAGAAGAACCCTGCGGAAATTTGAAGTCGTGCCCAGAGCACCGCCAGCATGGCGCTGCCGCCAATGGCCATCGCAGGTACGAGCACGATGTAAAGCGCGTTGTCATCTTGGCTTTTTTCTGGCAGACCGAGGAAACCCATGCCGACCGCGGTGGAAAGAAACATCAGTCCAAGGCCTTGTAAGGTTCTGATCACTTCTGGACGGCGAAATCGATGCATTAAAGCAATAAAGAAGGCTAAAGCAGGCACCGAATGTCCAAGATACGCATAGAGTTCGGTCAATTGATTCGTCAGATTCCAGGCCGCCTTGCGCAACAAATCATCCACAAAAACAGGTTGGGTCACGATGGAAAATTCACGCTGCAAGATATTGGGTTCTTGGGTCAGCAGGTGCGCCTGGAAGAGGGTCTTGGCTCCCCCTAGCACATCGCCTGATTGTTGGGCTATCCAAAGACACCAGACAATCAGGGTCAAAAAAGGTAGGCCCACGACCCAAAGCGCGCTCCTTCGATGACCAGGAAAGCCTTGAGCCACAGCAAGCACCAATCCGACCACTATCCAAACGGCCATCCAGTGTGTGACTAGCAGTAGGGACGCTAGCACGCCAATGGCGATCATTTGCAGTGTCGCGCTGAGTCCTTCTTGGATGCGAATTTGGGCCGCCGCATAAACTCGCATTGTTAGTGCGAACAATGGCAGCATGAGCGCCACGGGACTGCCACTGACAGAGAGCTTCCAGAGTGGCTCGCAGAGAATTAAAGCAGCGACAGCGACAGCCGCTACCGAGTCATCGAAAAGTCGTCGCGCGGCTCCGTGCGTCCATAGCAGAGTCAAAAGAAAGTAGGTGACTCCCATGCAAGCAATCGCACGATCCATCAGATAAATGCCGCCATTTTTCGTCGGCTCGAAAGGGAAGTGGCGCTCCAATGTTTTGAAGACAGGTGCCCAGAGAAGTGGTTGCAGTGGAGATGTGGTGATTTCTGGCATTTGACCAGGCACCACCTCTTTGAGAGAGGCATTAAAACGGGCCAGAGCATACGGACGGACAATCTTGGTTTGCAGCCCATGTCCACGTGCGATCTCACGGGCTACTTGGGCCTGTTCCATGCCGGCAGCACTATTGATGCCTCGAAAAGTGATGAACACATGCACCAAAGCCAGTCCAATGGCGACTGCGTAGAAGGCCAATCGGAAGATTGGACGACTGGCATTAGGCTGTGGTTGCGTGGTCATGGAAATGAAGGTGCAGAGATCTGCCTTAGTTTGAGAGAAAATGCAATCTCTGTGAAAGCACTCACAGGGTTGCGGCCTGACCGTCTGCGCGCATACTGATGGGCATGTCTGATTCTCAATCTGCCGATCTCTCCCTCCTCGGGCGCTCCGAGCACCGTCTTCCTGCCTCACCAGATGAAGCAGCGCTGGAGACTTTTCCAAACCGCACCCTGGCCCGTAACTACAGCATTCACCTGAGCGCTCCAGATTTTAGTTCACTCTGCCCAGTGACCGGGCAGCCCGATGCCGCTCATGTCGAGATTCTTTACATTCCAGACGAGCGCTGTGTGGAGACCAAGTCGCTAAAGTTCTATCTGGCCAGCTATCGCAATCATGCCTCGTTTAATGAAGCCATCGTCAATCGTATCCTCGATGATCTCGTGAAAGCCTGTGCACCCAAACAAGCCATCGTGCGTGGTCGTTTTGTTCCTCGTGGGGGCATTCAGCTCACCTGTGAGGCTAGGCACCCGAATCGTGATGTGCCTCTGGAGTGGCCTGCATCATCCCTGAGCTCTCAGCATTAATTTTTTATGGCAAAGGCGCTCATCTTGCTTAGTGGCGGCATGGACTCCTCGGCTGCCTTGTATTGGGCCAAAAAGGAGCATGAAGTCGTCGGTGCCGTCAGTTTTGACTATGGGGCTAAGCATAACCACAAGGAGATCGCCTTTGCTCAGTGGCATGCTCAGCAATGCGGTATTCGTCATGACATTGTTGCGCTTCCCTTTGTGAATGAGCTGTTCGCCTCAGACTTGCTGAAAAGCGGAGGGGACATTCCTGAAGGTCATTACGCCGATGAAAACATGAAACGCACCGTCGTGCCTTTCCGGAATGGCATCATGCTTGCCATCGCCTGCGGCATTGCTGAATCGCGCGGGGCAGAGGCTCTGGTCATTGCCGCTCACTCCGGGGATCATGCCATCTATCCCGATTGCCGAGAGCCCTTCATGCAGGCCATTGCTGACTCCATGCGTGAGGGTACCTATGCACGTATCGAGTTGCTGCGTCCCTTCATTGCCATGGATAAAATAGGCATCGCCAGGCTTGGTTACGATCTCGGTCTGGACTTCGCTCAGACTTGGAGCTGCTACAAGGGTGGCGAGATCCACTGCGGTAACTGTGGCACCTGTGTGGAGCGGCGTGAGGCCTTTATCGAGGCGGGTTTACCTGATCCGACCGTCTATCTAAACACCGATCCACTGCCTCTGAGGCAATAAAAAAGCACCGCCAGTGTCATTGGCGGTGCTTGATCTTTCACTCGCTGGCTTACAGCGTGTTGATGAAATCCAGTAGTTGCTGGCGTTGTTGGACGCTCAGTTTGGTGTAGCGGATTTTTGAAGCAGCACCTTCGCCATCGTGGGCGCGGATGGCGGCTTCCAGTGTTGGAGCGCGACCATCATGCAGATAAGGTGCACTGACTCGGGCACCCCATAGTGGAGCGGTTCTGAACTCGCGCCCACCAGCATCTCCCTGGACGATACCATCTCCTAAGATGCCCATATCATGGAGCAGAAGATCTGAATAGAGATCCACGGCTTTTTGGTTCAGGGCAGGGATGTCATTCGTGCCTGTAAACATGCGTGGCGTGTGACAAACGGCGCATCCAGTGGAATGGAAGACGGTCTTGCCTGCCGTTGCTGAGGCTGACAAAGGTAGCGGCCTCAGGGGCGCCAGGAAGCGCATGAAGTCAGCCGAGTGATCGATGTCAGCTTTCCCTGTTTCTGGATCAATGCTGTCCTCGGGGTCTGCGATATTGTCATAGGCTGCCAAGACATCCGCTTTGCCGTTTGGGGCATTTTCAGTCGGGAAGAAGCGATTGGTCACGCCCATTTCATTCACATAAGCATCCGCAGAAAAGGCCAGCAGTGTCGCTTGCTGGGCTTTCCAGCCAAAGCGTCCCAGCATCTGCTGGCCTGAGACGACATCTGTCACTAAATGAGCCTTACCTTTGACACCATCCGGCTTACCACTGCGCACACCAGCCAGGATGGTGGCTTCGGGGATGGCTTCCACAAGGCCTAGACCAAAGAGCGGCGTCGTCTGCCGGCGGCTGACAATGTTGGCTTCTCTAGGGACAAACTCACGTGCGGCTCGGTCAATGGATAAGGCTTGCAGCAATGAACCGCCGAGAGAGTCGAGAGAATCAAAGAGACCCTTTTCGACATGGCCAAAGCGAGTCACCGTGATATCGCTGGCTCCACCCGTGCCGCCTTGAAGATGGCAGGTGACGCAGGAACTCTGATTGAAGATCGGCCCCAGTCCACCTGCTGCATCTTCTTCCTTGGTAAACTCCTCAAAGCCATCTGAGAAGGCCATCAATAAATCTGCTGACAGTCCTGGGAGTGGATCGCTCGGACGTGCTGGTCGTGTCACCGGTGCTGTAGGTCGATGCGATGGGCGTGGACGCACGGCTGGCCGCTGAAGTTGTTGCGCGTTCGGCGGCTGTTGTTGTCCGTTCGGTGGTTGCGGTCCGCGGGGTGGTGCTGATGGGGCCTGAGCCAGGCTGAGGCCTGTGGATGCCACGGCTAACAGCACGTGGTGAATGAGTGGATTCGTTTTCATGGCTTGGTGTTGTGGATGGTTTAAGGAATTCATTTTCCCTGAATCACAGCCAATCTTCGCATGGTCGTGTTAATGAATTGTGAGGAAGAACCCTGAATTTTGTTAAGCTCAGGTAAATCTCGATCCGAGAATGTCCTGCCTCCTTCGTTGGCCATTGAGTGGACCCTTGAATTAGATGATTGAGTCATCCGCCAGATTTGCAGAGTGCCGGTCAGAGAACAGAGGTCAGAAGTCAGTGCCATTAGCGGCACCAGTGCGAACACGAACAGCGTCAGCACCCTGGACACTGGCTTTGCCGATCCCGACATGGAGGCCATACGCTAGAAGTTGAATCAGATGATCCTGAACGGGCGGCGGTAGGGGAATGCTGGGGGCTTTGGATATGTCGTTGACTTGCTGGCGCACAACTTGCTATGGCTATTCAATTATTGTTTTTTTATGTCAAACCCGCTACTCGCCACCAAGGACATTCCCACCATCATTCACGAAGCTGAGCACGGAGAAGGCGATGCGCATGTAACGCTGAAGCGGTCGCTGGGCCTGATGAACCTGATTACCTTGGGTATTGGCGCGATCATTGGTGCGGGGATCTTTTCTCTCACGGGTCAGGCGGCTGGTGAATTTGCCGGGCCTGGGGTGACTTACTCGTTCATGATTGCGGGCGTGGGCTGTGCTCTGGCGGGCCTGTGCTACGCTGAGTTTGCCTCGATGATTCCAGTGGCGGGCAGTGCCTACACTTATTCCTACGCAACGATGGGCGAGCTGATGGCCTGGATCATTGGTTGGGATCTCGTCTTAGAATATGCTGTGGCGGCAGCGACAGTGGCGATCAGTTGGTCAGGCTACTTGAACAAGTTGATCGGCCTCATGGCAGGCCAGGGAACGGCGGATGCGTGGTTGCCATGGATGCTTTCCCCTTTTTCAGAAGCCAAGCTGACGGACGGGACGGTGGTGCACGGCATCCTGAATGTGCCGGCGGTGTTTATTATCGTGATGATGTCCGCGCTGCTGATCAAAGGCACGAAGGAATCGGCGACGGTGAACAACTTTATTGTGGCGCTGAAGGTGGTGGTGGTGATCTGCTTCATCGGATTGGGCTGGGGCTTCATGAATCCAGCGAACCACGTGCCGTATATCCCACCTAACTTGACTGGGAACTTCGGTGAGTATGGCTGGAGTGGCGTGCTGCGTGCGGCAGGCGTGATTTTCTTTGCCTACATTGGTTTTGACGCCGTTTCCACGGCTGCCCAGGATGCGAAGAATCCGAAACGCGATCTGCCGCTGGGCATCCTCGGTTCGCTCGCGATCTGCACGGTTCTTTACATTCTCTTTGCTCATGTGCTGACGGGTGTTGCGAACTACAAGGACTTTCGCGGTCATGACGGCATTGCCCCAGTGGCGATCGCTATCGCTAAAACGCCCTATGGCTTTATGAAGACGGCGATCATCTGCGCGATTCTGGCGGGCTATGCTTCGGTGATCTTGGTGCTACTGATGGGCCAGTCTCGGGTGTTTTTCACGATGGCGAAGGACGGTCTGGTGCCGCCGATGTTTGCGAAGGTGCATCCCAAAACACAGACACTGGTTTCAAGCAATCTGCTCTTCATGGTTTTCACGGGTCTATTTGCAGCCTTTGTTCCGGGTAGCATCGTGGGGCATATGACGAGCATCGGCACGCTGTTGGCCTTTGTTCTGGTCTGCGTGGGAGTGCTTATTTTGCGCAAGATGCGCCCCGAATTGCATCGTGCTTTTCGTTGTCCAGCGGTGCCTCTGGTGCCCATTCTCGGGGCGGTGGTGTGCCTGGGCATGATGGCGGCGCTGGACCGTGAGACCTGGGAGCGCCTCTTCATCTGGCTGGCTATCGGACTGGTCATCTATTTCTGCTACGGCCGCCACCACTCGAAGCTGCGTGCGAAGAGCAAGGAGTGATCTTGAATCTCGGTTGTTTTCGATGAGCCAATCGGTGCGTGGCTAAGAGTTCTTGAATTCTATTCTTCGGAAGCTCTTGGAATCCGAGTTCTCCTCTGCTAAATGGGAGCATGGCTATCCATCAATCGAATACTCTGCCGTTCCCTGATCCAGCGAATCTCCGTGTGAATCCAGCGCGCGTCCTTGTGGGGGTGCTGGTTTTGCTCGTGGTGGTCGGGGGCTTTTCCAGCTTTTACCAGGTGCCCGCCAGTTCCGTTGCCATTGTGCAACGCTTTGGGAAATACCTGACGACCACTGAGCCGGGGCTGCATTTCAAACTGCCCTTTGGCCTGGATCTGGTGTCTTTTGTGGAGGTGCGCCGCCAGTTGAAGCTGGAGTTTGGTTATGGCTCCCGTGGTGCCCTGAATGACTATCAATACAATCAAGATAGTGAAGACATGGAGCTGGAAAAGAACATGGTCACGGGTGATCTGAACGCGGCCGTCGTGGAGTGGGTGGTGCAGTTCCACATCGCGGATGCTCGGATGTATGTCTTTAACTTCCTGGAACCTCAGGCAACCTTAAGGGATCTTTCTGAATCGGTCATGCGTGAGGTGGTCGGTGATCGCTCGATTGACGAGGTACTCACCGTCGGACGACAGGAGATGGAGGTCAAAGCTCTTGAAGGGTTGCAAGGCATTGCTAGCACGCTGAACATGGGCATTCACATCGATCAAGTGCAGCTCGGCAATGTGAACCCGCCAACCCAAGTGAAGGACAGCTTTGATGAAGTGAATCGTGCTCAGCAGCAAAAGGAATCCTCCATCAATCAGGCCAATGGCGAGTACAACCGTGTCATTCCTGAAGCGCGAGGCAAGGCGGAGCAAAGCCTGAGCCAGGCTGAGGGCTATGCGACTCAGCGGGTCAATGAGGCTGAAGGTGATGCAGCCCGCTTTCAGGCGCTACTCACGGAATATCAAAAAGCTCCAGAGGTCACCAAGAAACGCATCTATCTAGAAACGCTGAGTGAAGTTCTGCCAACCATTCCAGGCAAGGTCATCATTGATGAAAAAGTGCCGCAATTCCTGCCACTCATGCATTTGCAGCAAAACCTGACGGCCCCAGTACCAACCACTACCAAGAACTCAGTCCAATGAAATCCGGTCTCTCTCTTCTTATTCTCATTGCTGGCTTTGTCCTGTACATCTTAGCCAGCGCCAGCTTCTACACCGTCAGCGAGACGGAGCAGATCATCATCACTCAGTTCGGTAAGCCTGTGGGTGAAACGATTTCTGAGGCAGGCCTGCACTTTAAAACACCGTTCATCCAAACCGTAAACCGCTTTGATAAGCGCGTCCTGGAATGGGATGGCCCGCCAGCAAACATGCCGACGAAGGATAAGGTGTACATCGTAGTTGATAGCTTTGCCCGCTGGCGCATCACTGAGCCGCGTGCCTTTTTTGAAAATCTACGGGATGAACGCAGCGCACAGTCTCGTCTGACTGACGTGCTGGGCAGTGAGACGCGTAACGTGATTGCACGCCACGATTTTATCGAGGCCATCCGCACGACGAAAGACCGTAAAGTCGAGCGTGAAGCCAATGCTGGTGCTTCTATTGCAGATGCACGAATCGGCATTCTTTCACCCATCAAACGCGGTCGTGCTGAGCTGGAGAGGGAAATCTTTGCCAGTGCAGCCCCAAAGGTGAAGGGCTTTGGGATTGAGCTGATGGATTTGCGCTTTAAACGCATCAATTATACACCCGCGGTGAGTCAGACGATCTATCAGCGCATGGTCAGTGAGCGAACCCAGATTGCGGAGCGCTTCAAATCGGAAGGCGCTGGAGAAGCTGCGAAAATCCTGGGTCAACGTGAACGTGATCTGAAGCAGATCGAGTCTGAAGCCTACCGCAAAGTCCAAGAGGTGGAAGGTGCGGCAGACGCCAAAGCAACGGAGATCTACGCCAAGGCCTACAATCAATCTCCAGAAGCAGCTGCACTCTTTGAGTTCACGAAAACCATGGAGGCCTACAAGCTAATCATGACCCCTGATACCAATTTGATCCTCAGCACGGACAGTGACTTTTTGCATTACTTGAAGTCACCCGAAAAAACGTCGGCTCAAGCGCCTGTGCCATTAGGCGCAGGAACGGACTTGCTGAAAGGTTTGCCCACTTTGTTGGATGTGGCGAATCAGCCGAAATAAACGCTATCAAGAGTGACTGCGATGACGTGGCCGCATTGCGCCCAACGTTGTTTAGGTCTAGCATCGGCATCCCATGGCTAGGTCGCGCGCTGTTCTTCATCTACTTTCCCTCACGGCACTCTGTGTGGGCGGATGGAGTGCGTGGCGTGCTACTCAGACAAATTTAACAGTGCAGGCAGAGCGAGTCATGCTCATGCCGGGTGCCTTACCTGCACTGAATCCCTTTTTACCTGTCAATGAGGCAGAGAGGCAGATTTTAGACCTGATTCATGAGCCTCTGATCCGTATTGATCGGGATGGAAAGCTAGGCGCAGCTCTGGCAGAGGGGTGGAGTTGGCATCAAAATCTGTCCTGCTGGTTTGACAGCGCTGAACAGGCTAAGGAAGCAGCTCAAACAATCACTGCCCAGCCTCTGGAAATCCGTGCTTCCTGGGATCTGGAGTCTGCCATCCCTGTGGGTAATTTGCTCACCTTTCGTTTCACACATCCCGGTGGCCATGTAGCCGATGAGGTGATGGCTGTCCTAGCTGCTAAGCCTCCGCAAAAGTTGACTTTTATTCGCATAGCCTGCACACCAGCCATGCGGCCCGCTATTCAAGCCTATGCGGATCATCCAGAGCATAGACCTCACGTAAAACGCGTTTGGTTTGACGATGATGGCAGCTGTGAAATCGTCACCTCACTCACGGGCCTGCAAGCTCAGCAGCAGCTGATTGATTGGATATTGCCGCGGCATACGCCCGTGCCAGAGATCACGCCAGTTTCTGAGGTCGCTGCCTTATTGGAGCCAGTGTTAGATTTCCGCCTAAAGCCCGGTCTGCGTTGGGATGATGGCAGCCTCATCACAGCTGCGGACGTGCGTGCCACTCTTCTCTATGTCTTGCCTCGCCCATGGCCGTTGCCTGGACGGGATCTGTTCCGCCACGTTCAGTCGATCACACAAACCACAACTGGGGTAGTGAGGGTCGTTTACCGAAAACGTTACAGTCCGACCTTAGCCGCTTGGACAGCGTTGCCGATTTTACCAGCTGCATGGCTGAAGCGGCATGAAGCTGATTTTGGCGCTGATTTCCCGCCAGGGGCAGGAGAGTGGAAGTTGACGAGGCTTGAGCCAACACGGCTATGGTTGAGTCAACGTCATTCTGAGGCAAAGCAAACACTACAAGTCATTGCGGCTACATCACCCCTGCAAACGCGAGTTGGTTTATCGACACATATCATCGATATCTGGTGGCCTGACCGAGAGGCTCAAAGGACAATGACCTCAGATGCCTCTTGGCGAAAGCTGCCCACGCCACCCCACAATCAGCTGATGCTTGTTTGGCAGACAGAGTCACCCATAGTCAAAGACATTGAAGTGCGTCAGGCACTTTCTTTGGCGCTGAATCGTGAAGCGCTAAGCCATGAGATGCCCGGCGGTAGAGCACGCCTTCACGATAGCTTCTTCCCGCCAGGCCGTTGGTTTTCGGCTGAGCCCACACCACTCATTCATGATCCAAATGCAGCCGATCGGCTCTTTGCCAAAGCTGGATGGCTTAGGGATGTATCTGGCAATTTGAAAAAAGCGGGTCAGCCGATGCATCTGCGCATCCTGGTGCCTGAAGGCAATGATGAACGGCTGCGTCTGGCCAATGCGTTGGCACTTTCCTGGAAAAAAGCAGGACTGCATCTCCAGGTCGATGCCGTGCCCACTCATGGTTACCGTGGTGAACTCCAGGCCGGCCACTTTGATCTAGTCTTTTTAGGTAGTGAGCTTTCACCCGGATGGGATGTGCTGCCGCTCTGGCACTCATCGCAAGCAGGGCAGGGAATGAATGTCAGTCGCATCGCAGACCCGCAGCTTGACTTACTGTTAGATGCATTGGTTTCTGAATTTGACTCGTCACATGTTTTGCGGCGAGCCTCAGCTGTCGAGGTGCGTTTGGCTGAGCTGCGGCCTGCCTTGCCACTCTTCACGGATGTTGCTGACATGGCAGTTCAGTCGGATCGTTTTCCAGGGTTACGTCCCAATGAAATCCAGCGTGGTGTCACTCTTCGACAGCTCCTGTCGGGTGCCTTACCAAAGGTTTCTCCTGCTGTTAATCTTCAGATGATTTCACCCAAGTGATAGAATGAAGCGATCCCCCTTCGACAGCTCTCGATTTTGGGCCGCCTTGAGTGTTTTACTCCTTGGCGAGTTCATCGCACTTGGATTGCTGAATGGGGATGTCCGTTTATGGCTCAATGCTTGGCGTCAGGTGATCAAAAACGGTCTGCCAGGTATCACCGCTACCTTTTGTCTTCTCGTTGTCGCCGTGGTTTTATCAAGAAGCTTGGCTGGTGGCATCTGGTTTTTTTTAAAGTCTATGGGTGGAGGGTTTCAGAAAACAGGCTTTTGGTTGGGGAGTGTCTTGTCCCTGTTTCCTATCCACACGCTTGCCTGGGCCTTTATCGGGCAATGGGTCGGGCGCTGGGGTTTCCCAATCTGGTCTCTGATGCCAGTAACAGCGGATTCACCATCCCTGTCATTCCTTGAGCATCTCTCGCAGGATCTTTGGACCTGGGTGCCAGCGATTTTTCTGTTGTGCATCCCTCTCGTTGGCCAGTGGATCGTCATTTTGTCACAGTCAGCGCCTTTGTTGGAAACGCCAAAGCCTACTCCTGAAGAGGTGGAGAAAAGTCTCGCGACTCCACATCTGGTTTCTCCAGAAAGAGTTCCCGGACGGCCTTTTGCGGAGTTCATGTTAAGGACCCGAGACCGCATTCAGCTTCGTACTTCCATGCGCACGGTGATGGGGGAAAATCAGTCGCCAGAATTGCCTAATCCAGTTTGGGGAATTGGTCTGTTAGCATTGATCTTCCTTTTCAGTGTCGAGGATATCCTGGGCCTTCCGGGTGCCATGGCCAAGCTTGTGCAGGCTCTGAGAGCGCAAGCGTATCAGGCGGTAGCCACGCCTGTTGTCATGCTTAGCTGTGTGGCTGCACTGGGAGCCTTTTGTGCTGGCAGCCCTATTTTAAAGGGGCCAGCCACGATTCGTTGTGCGCTTGCCTGGCTCTTCAAAGGTGCTGGTTGGAGTATCGTCATTGCTTCTCAGTTGGCCGTCACTTTGGGAATTGCGATCCCTCTTTGGCCTGAAGTGGATAGTGAAATGGTTTTTGCCAATCCCTTGTCTGCCCTGTGGGCGGGTTTTCCATCCATGCTTTGTGCCTTGTCTTTATGGCTTCTCGGACACATGATTCATCCATCCAAAGACTCTTTAAACCATGCCTGACTCGCCTCCTCTCCTGCGCATCCGTGACTTGAAGATCGAGTTCCGTCGTCACGACGGACCGCCAGCCCAGGCTGTCAAAGGCATCAGCCTGGACCTAAAACAGGGTGAATCCATCGCCATCGTGGGTGAAAGCGGCAGTGGTAAAAGCGCGACGGCTCTTTCCTTGGCTCGGCTGCTTCCAGAGCCACCAGCCAGCATCACGGCGACTGAACTTAGCATCGCCGGACATCATGTTTTGCAGATGAGCGAAAAAGAGCTTCGCCTAGTTCGAGGAAAAGAAATTGCCTATGTTTTCCAGGAGCCAACGACTTCCCTCAATCCTGTGCTCACGGTCCGAACCCAGATCGGCGAAGCTCTCGCTTTGCATCGTCCTGAAGTGAAAGATCGGGAGGCAGAGATTCTCTCCTGGCTCAACAAGGTCGGCATCACTGAGCCTGAAAAACGTCTGCGTGCTTACCCGCATGAGCTTAGTGGCGGCATGCAGCAGCGTGTCATGATTGCCATGGCACTGTGTTGTCAGCCAAAACTACTCATTGCCGATGAACCGACTACAGCTCTGGATGTGACCATTCAAAAACAGATCATGGAACTGCTCGCGGCACTGCGCCGCGAGCTGAATATGACCATGATCCTGATCACACACAACTTTGGTATCATCCGTGATGTCGCAGATCGTGTCGCGGTGATGTATCGGGGTGAGATCGTTGAGACCGGTCCCACGGAGGAAGTTTTAAGCAATCCACAGCATGCTTACACGCAGGCTCTGTTGGCTTGCGTCCCACGTATGGGTGCCAAGCAGGCGCGGCTGCGCACCATTGACTACGCGGCTCTTGAAAAAGCCAGTGCATGAGTCGTCGTTCTCGGAAGTCTTGGCTCTGGGTCCTGCTGGCTCTCGTCGCCGTTGGATTCAATGTCTGGCGTGACATTCAAGATGGCCCTGAATCAAGCGCCAAGCAGGCCAGTAAAGTGTTTGAGGTCATCCTCGGGGCCAAACTCCATGATCATCGGGATAACGATGGTGATAGCTTTCACCTTAATCACAACGGACAGACTCACGAGTTCCGGCTCTACTTTGCCGATTGTCCTGAGAAAAAACGGCATCAATTCAATGGGGATCGACTCGCTGAACAGGGCCAGTACTTTGGCGGTCTGAGTGAGGCGGAAACCGTTGCCATCGGTCGGCAAGCGCAGACCTTTACTCTGCGCCTACTTTCAACCCAGTCATTCACTCTCTACACCAAATGGCAGAGTGTCTATAACAGTCGTCGTCATTACGCCTTCATCGTCTTTGCTGATGGTGAAGATCTGTCAGCCAAACTCATCCGTGCTGGCCTTGCTCGCATTCATACCAGCGGCATAGCCCTGCCAGATGGCCGTTCAGTGAGCGATTATCAAAACCAACTTAGAGATATTGAACAGCAGGCACGATCTAAGCGTGTGGGGGCTTGGGCCAAACAGCCTTAGTCCGATCAATCATGCATCAATACCCACCCGCGCCGATTTTTCCGCTTGAGGTATCAAGTGTGCCTGCGGCTTCGCGTTTGCGGTAGTCGTCCATCATGGCAGCGGTCGCAGTGGCTCCGCAGCGGGAGCCGCCGAGGTCGCGGACTTTGATCAGGCCATCGAGATCGCGCACACCGCCAGCGGCTTTGACTTGGACCTTGGCTGAAACGTTGGCACGCATCAGTGCTAGATCGCTCTCAGTCGCTCCCTTGTAGTTGTAGCTACCGTCGGGTTGCTTTACAAAGCCGTAGCCGGTGCTCGTCTTCACCCAATCAGCTCCAGCACGCTCGCAGAGTTGGCAGAGCTTGATTTTGAAATCGTCACTGCTTAGACCTGCGCCACCATTCGTGAGGTAGTCGTTTTCAAAGATGACCTTCACCTTGGCTCCGTGCTTGTGGGCTTCATCGCAGACAACTTTCACGTCTGCCTCGACATAGTCCCAGTCTGCACTGAGGGCCTTGCCGAGATTGACCACCATGTCGATTTCTACCGCTCCATCCTTGCAGGCTAGTTCCGTTTCATAGCGCTTGGATTCGGTGGTGCTATTGCCATGCGGAAAGCCGATCACAGCTCCGACTTTAACATCCGTTCCGCTCAGCCATTCGACCGCTTGTTTTACCGCATAGGGTTTGATGCAGACGGAAGCCACATTGTATTTCGCCGCTAGTGCGCAGCCTTCTTGAAGGTCTTTGTCAGTCATCGTCGGATGCAGCAACGAATGATCAATCATCTTAGCAAGGTCTGAGTAGGTGTATTTCATGGTTTAAGAGTGGCTTAGCCAATTTATCAATTGGCTAAGCCACTTGTCAAAGTCAGATTACGTTGCAAGATCGATTCCGTGGGTACATCAGCGTCATTTCATCAGGAACTCATCACCAAATTGCGGAAGCTCCTCGGCAGTCGTCAGTACGTGTCAGGTTCGCAATTTCTCACCGAGCGCGAGATCGCTGAGCGCTTCGAAACTAGCCGTCCGACGGCGAATAAAGCCCTCAATAGTCTTGTTTCTCAGGGCTTGCTCGAGTTCCGCCAGGGTGCGGGCACATTTGTGCGTGAAAACGCGCTCGACTATGATCTGCAGCGTCTTGTGAGCTTCACTGACAAAGCTCGAGCCGCAGGTAAGCAGCCCAGCACCCAAGTCATCGCCTTCCAAAAGCTCACCACCGCGGATGTCCCAGTCGAGATCGTCAATGCGCTCAAATTGACTGCTAACGAGCCGCTTTTTTACATCGAGCGCGTGCGCCTCGCCGATGGGCAACCGGTTATTTATGAGCGCCGTCATATCGCAGCCCGTCATTGCTTAAGCATGAACAAAACTGATGCCAAAAGCTCGCTGTATGCCTTTTGGACCAAACAATGCAAGCTTACGATTTCCGGAGCCGATGAATCCATCCGTGCGGTCAATGTTACGAAGTCGCAGGCAGTTCCATTGGGTGTCAAAACCAATGCAGCCTGTCTTTTGGTTATTGCCACAGGCTTCCTCGAAGGCGGCTTGCCTCTTTGGTGTGAAGAGACGCTTTATCGGAGTGACGTGTATGAGTTCCGCAATCAACTCGGCGGTGTCTCAAGCCCGAAACCTGCTCAGGGCAGGATCAGGAATGCTGAGGTTTGATCACTTAATCTTGAAGATTTCACTCTGCACCACGGCATGAATGAGATCACGCAGACCGTGACCTTTGGCTTTGGATTCAGTGACGAGCTTGTCGATCTCCGAGCGGTCTGAGAAGCCCATGGATCGGCCCGAGGCGAAGGTGAGTAGTTTTTCAATCAAACTGCGTGCGACTTTATCCTGATCAGCAAGGAGAAGCTTTTGAAAATCAGCCATGCCTGTAAAGGATGAGCCGTTGTTGAGCTTCCCAGTGGTATCGACAGGCTGGCTAAGGCGATAACGCACTTTGCGCCCTTGCACGGTGGCATTCACAAAGTCGCCCTCGCCAATACTGCGGAAACGCTCGCGCCAGCCGCCGATGACGTCGTAGCTTTCCATGGCGAAGCCTGGTGGATCGATCATGCGGTGGCAGCCGTTGCAAGTCTCGCTGCTGCGGTGTTTATCGAGTAATTCACGGAGCGTGGCGGCTCCACGAATATCAGGCTCCACGCCAGGAATTCCTGGGGGTGGTGGTGGTGGATCCATGCCGAGGATGCGGTCCATGACGAAGATTCCACGCACCACGGGAGAGGTGTTGGTGCCATTAGCGCTGACCTTCAAAACGCTGGCCTGGGTGAGCACTCCACCTCGATGGCTGTCCGCAGGCAGGTTGATTTTTTGCAAATCGACACCACTCACACCAGAAATGCCGTAATGCTCTGCAAGACGTTTGTTAAGCATGGCAAAATCACTGTGGACGATGTTGGTGACACTGAGGTTTTTCTGAATGAGCTCGTTGATAAAGCTGCGCGTTTCACGCAGCATCGAGTCGAGCAACCACTCGTCGTATTCAGGGTAGAGCTGTTTATCGGGTGTGGTGAAGTCAATCTCACGTAGATTCAGCCAGCCATTGGTAAAATCGATCACGAAGCGTTCTAGCGTCTTTGCTTTGAGTAGGCGTTCGGTTTGAAAATGAAGTATCTCGGGCTGTGTGAGCTTGGCCTTCAGCAGATCAGCATCAGGCGCACTGCGGGAGAGGAAGTAACTGAGCCGTGAGGCAAGTTGAAGGTCATCCAGTTTTCCTGACGGTTCTTTGAGAAAGAGAAACTCGGGAGAGCAAAGTACTGCAATGGCAGCCGTGCGCATGGCGATCAGGAAATCCTTGCTGACGGCATACTCTACGTCAAAGAGCTTCAAATAGGGTTCCGCATCCATCGCTGTGGTAGGTCGCCGAAAGGCAGCGGTGATGAAGGCGGGCAGTAACTTTCGCGATTCAATCGCGGGATCAGAAGTTTCGGCAGTGAAGATGGGTTTGTATCCGGTCTTACCCTTCATCCACGGTTTCTCGGGCGGTAGCTCATGCAGCTTGGCTTGACCTAGCAGCAGTTTCTGTCCGCGCGGCGGCCAATCGGTAACAATGGGGCCTTCGAGCGTCACTTCCTGAATGGCCATGCCTTCGCCTGGATACTTGTCAGGCCCGTCTTTGACAGGGGAGTGGCCATCGGGGCCATTGAGACCCTTCGGGCTGATCCAGATGCCTTTATTGGCATCAAGACTCAGTGTGACTTCAACCGTGCCGGGCTTGCCTATAGGCAGTTCATGAAAGCTATGGGTGACATTGTCCGCATTGCGGAAATTGAAGCTGCCGGTGATGATGGCAAACACGACTGGCTCCTCAATTTGATAGCCATAGCCGGTCACACTTAGCTTGTAGGTGCCAGCTTGTTTTGATCTTAGATTTGGAATGACCGTGCTGGGGAAGCCGCCATCGTTGAACACAACGATGCTGCCGTCCTCACGTCTTAACCAATGTTTGCCGATGGTGTCCTTGCGATTCCGCTCTGAATCGAGCGTGGCGCTTTGTTTGATCAACTTTGGGCGTTCCTCCTGATAAAGGGCTGCATTGATCGCTAATTCAGCGGCTTCCATGTAGCGCTGCATTTGAATGCCCGAGATGGAAAGCGCCTCGCCTATGTTATCAAAACCCTTGGCACGACCGTCCTCTGGTAATGAGTCGATCACGTTAACGTTTACACCCAGCAGATCATTGATGGTGTTTTGATATTCGCGTCGATTAAGGCGTCGTAGCACGGTGCCTTTTTGTGTCTTGGATTGATCGACTAAATCACTGCCCAATGCCGCCATAAAATCTTGAACGGCTTTCTGAGCGGGTTGCTTTTTCTTTGGGGGTGGCATTTCACCTGCGGCGACTCGATCAAATACGCGCACCCACTTTTTAAAGGCTGCAGCATCGCCGCCATCGGTGGAGAGTGAGGATAAATCCAGATCTCCTTTCTTGATCTCTCCGTCATGACAGTCCATGCAGTGTTCATTCAGAAATGGCTGAATGGAAGGCAGGGCACCCTGTGAACTCAGGGCAATAAACGACCATACCGCAAGGAGTCGGCATTTCATAGTCATGCCGCCTGATTGATGTCCAAAACACCTGTGCTAAAGCCGAACTTATCCGTCTGCACGCCCATGCGCTGAGCTAGCGCGACAAAGAGATTGGAAAAGACATGCTTGTCTTTATCAATGGCAATGTGGCGACCATGCTTGAAGCCGCCACCCGCAAGGATGAGTGGAAGATTGGCCGTTTGATGGGCGCTGGCATTACCGAGATTGGAGCCAAAGATAACGGAAGTGCTATCCAGCAATGAACCTGCTTTTAGTTTGGCGAGAAAACCTGCAAATGCGGTGAACTCGGCCGTCTCAATGACTTTCAGTTCCTCGATCTTTGCCTCGTCTTGGCCATGGTGGGAAAGATTATGCCAGTCGTTTTTGACTCCTTCGATCTCAGGCACGGCATTCATGCCATTGAGGCGCAGGGTGATCGTGCGAGTGCTATCCGTTTGTAGTGCGAGAACGATGAGATCCTGCATGAGATTCATTTTACCGATAGCGTCGGTGCGAGTCTGAATGTCCGTGGGTGGTTTGGCATCCACCTTGGGTTTCGGTCTCTGCACCCACGCCTCGTTTTGCACTAGCCGACCTTCCAGATCGCGAACGGCACTAAAATACTCGTCGAGCTTTTCCTGATCGCGCTTGCCTAACTCACTGCGTAATTTTTTGGCCTGCCCCATGACGGTGTCGAGAATGCTACGACCACGAGTCAGCCCGCGCACTTGGGCATCGACTTCTTGCTTTGTGCCATCGACAAAAAGCTGTCGAAACGCGTTCGAAGGGGAAGGCTCAGCGGGTAGGGGCACGCCACTCGCCGACCAGGACATGGACTCGCTACCGGTGCCGAGGATAAGGCTGGGGAAGCGTGTTTGTGAGCCAATTTGCTCTGCGATGAGTTGGTCTATGCTGATTGTGTTCTTGAATCCAGCGAGCCCGGGATGCTTCGCGGATGTTAGCCAGGTCATTTCGGACGTGTGACCATTGGCCCCATTCTGTTCCTCATGCTGCAAGCCGGAGATGACGGAAAAATCATCCTTCAATGCCTTCAACGGTTCCAGGTAAGGAGTGAGCGTGTAATTTGCCCCTGTTTCCTTCGGAAACAAAAACGGAGTGTGAAAGCCAAGCGTCGCACACATGGCCAAAAAACGCTGGGGTGGCTGCGCGACTGCGGCTTGAGCGCGTGTAGCAAAGGCCGGCACCATGGCCTCTAAAAAGGGCAGCGAGAGGACGGTCCCCGCTCCCCGCAAAAAAGCCCGGCGGTCGATGTGGCGTTTGGAGGCAATATTCATGTTCGTCAGTTCGATGAAACGATACAAGCGACCGTGGTCTGACAACTAGAGTTTTAGTTTCTTCATCAGCAGCGCTTCCTTTTCGGCATGGCTCATCGGTTTAAAGTCCACTTTGCAGCTTGGTAGGGCGGCTTTGATGGCGTTCACATCCGCATCAGTGATGTCCACGGTTTCAATGCGGAGTTTGGTGAGCTTTGGCAACGCTTTCAGATGTGGGACGATCTTGGCCGTGAGCCGGGCTTCAGTAAGTTCGAGTGATTCGAGCGTCTTGATCTGAGCGATTGTGGCCAGGGTCGATTCATCAAAGCTAACAGGTGAATCTTTTCCCCATTCCGGCAAGCGCTGACCGATACGCAAAGCCTTTAGCGGCAAGTTCAGAAGATGCGTGTTACCAGCTTGCGTCTGGGCCGTGTGCCAAGTGCGGAATTCTTTGAGCTGCGTGAGCTGGCCAATGGCTTCCATGGCAGCATCTCCTGCCGTTGAGCCCGCAAACGTGAGTTTCTCCAGTTTAGGCAACGCTTTCAAATGCGCCAGACCTCTGCCGGTGAATTCCTTTGATCGAAACGCCGGATGAAAAAATGATAGTGATTTCAGTTTTTGAAACGCTGTGAAGCTTTTGAAGCCATCATCCGTGAGCTGAATGCCATCACTGCTGAGCCGTTCGAGTTCCGTTAATCCAGTCAGCAATGCTAGCGTCTCATCAGTGATTGTTTTGCCACTGATCGTCAGATCCTTGATCGTCGTGAAGCTGCCGAGCAAGCGGAAATCAGCCTCTGTAAAGGCATCGCACTTCACGTTCACTTGCGTGACGACGCCTGCCGTTTCGGTGACTTTTGCCCCGATTTTTTGGAGAGTCCCCACATCAGCAGCGGAGAGCTGCAAGGCTGAGAAGCCGAAGATGCATAGAGCCCGGATCATCGTTTAAGCTGTTTCCAATCCACGCATGGTTGTCTCAGTCGTTGCAAAGCTCGCTTCTTCTAAGCCGAGACGTTGCAGGGCGCTAAGGTAGAGATTTGGCAGTGGATAATTGTCCTTTTGGTCAAAGGCTAGATGTTGACCGTGTTTGAAGCCACCTCCCGCAAAGAGGACGGGCATGTTCTTGTTATCATGCGCGGAGGCGTTGCCTAGGTTTGATGTGAGTAAGACCATCGTTTCATCGAGGAGCTTGTCGGTCTTTAATTTGCGGAGGAACCCAGCCCATTCGTTGATGACGCCTTGCTCGACGAGGGCGAGCTGTGCCAGCTTTTCCTCGTCCATCCCATGGTGGCTGAGGTTGTGGTAGGCTTCATCGACACCTTCGATGCCCTGCACATTGTTACCCGTGACATGTAGCGTGATGAAACGAGTGCTGTCCGTCATCAGCGCCATATGGATGATGTCGAGAAAGATACGTTCCACCGCCACTTCGTTGTCACGTGGGATTTTTGCTGGTGGCTTTAACGCCACTTTCGGTTTGGGTTTGTGCGTCCAGGATTCATTGGCCGCTAACCGCTGTTCCAACTCACGCACGCTCGTGAACCACGCATCCATTTTGTCCCGATCTCCTGCCCCCAGCTGACGTTGCAGTGACTTTGCCTCTGCCCCAACGACATCCATCACACTGCGGCCGCTGCGGATGAGTTCCGCTTGCCGCTCTTGCTCTGCGGGCGTGTCATTGACAAACAATCGCGTGAAAAGCTTCATCGCGCTGTTTTCCGCTGGAATCATGGAGCCGTTCTCTGTGTAGCTCGGGCTCGTCTGCGAGTTCGTGTTGAGTACCAGCGATGGGAACCTTGTCTCGTGTCCCAGATGCTTTGCCATGAGCTGATCCAGCGAGATCGTGTTCCGCGTTGTTGAGCCGCGTGCATTCGGGCAGGCTGAAAAGATGCTTCCTTCCGCTGTATGTCCACCTGTCACACCTGGGTGAGACGAGCCCGACACCACCGTGAAATCCTCCCGCAGGTCCTGAATGCCCGTGAGGTAACGCGAAGGCTTGTAATTCCGTCCACTGCCCTCCGGGACAAGATTCGGATTGTGCAGCCCCAGCGCCAGACTCACACCGACGAATCGCTTCGCCTGCTTGGTCTCCTTCACGGTCGCCAAGGCCGGCCTCATGGCCTCGAGTAAAGGCAGACCTAGCGTGATACCCGCCCCGCGCAGCATGGCACGGCGGGAGAGATGCTTTTGAAAGGTGAAGGTGCTCATGAGGTGCGGAAACGTTACTTGGTTTGAAAAATGGTATTTAAAATCACCTCGCGGATGATGGAACGAAGGTTTGTGGCCTTGTTCGCTATTTCATCAAGCTCTGGTTCATCACTGAACCGTGGTGGGGCGCCGGTGGCGTAGGTAAGGAAATGCTTAGCGAAGGCTCGGGAGAGATGTTCAGGGTGCTGGGTGTAGAGCTTTTTCCAGGTATCGAGGTCGGTGAAGGCATCACCTTCAGGCGTTGTTCCACTCGGGTTGATTTTGGCTCCTTGGTTGTTTTGGCCATAGGCGCTGCGCCAGAGGCCGACGGGGTCGTAGTTTTCGAGAGCGAAACCTGGCGGGTCAATGGTTTGGTGGCAACTGGCGCAGGATTCGTTGTTGCGATGTTTTTCGAGCTGATCGCGAATGCTGGTGGCTCCGCGGATGTCGGGTTCGATGGCGGGGATGCCTGGAGGTGGTGGCGGGATGTGGTTGCCGAGGATGCGCTCATTGATGAAGACACCACGCACCACCGGTGAAGTGCTGGTGCCATCGGCAGTGACTTTGAGGATGGCGCCTTGGGTGACAAGGCCTCCGCGATTGGCTGTGGGACGGAGCGTGACTTTTTGCAGGCCGCTGCCGGGTTTCGGGGCAGAGACAGTGAGATTATCAGACCATGAGACAGGGAGTGATTTGTGCTTACCCTTCTTCTCCTTGTTTGATGGTGCCCTGGTCTGATTGTCTCCAGCATAGTGCCTTGCTAGGCGGCCATTGAAAAAGGCGAAGTCGGAATCGACGAGGTGGCTGATGCTCAAATCCTTGCGCAATAGCTCGGTGAAGTAGGCGCGTGTTTCTTGGAGCATGGATTCCTGCACGATGGGGTCGAAGTTCCGAAACTGGCGTGTGTCGGGTGTGGTGAAGTCGATCTGACTGAGCTTCAGCCACTGGTCGGTGAAGCTGCTGACAAAGCGCTTCGCCTTTTCATGAATAAGCAAACGTTCGATCTGCTGCGTGAGCACTTGGGGCTCGTGGAGCTTGTTTTCATTCGCGAGTTCGAGCAATTCCTGATCGGGCATGGAGCACCAGAGGGCGAAACTAAGTCGCGAGGCGATTGCATGGTCATCGAGTGGCCCGGGAGTCTCAATGAAAGTTAAAAAGCGGGGCGAGCACAGGATGGCGCGGTAGGCTGCACGGAGAGACTCAGTGAGTGAATCGCCTTCGGCGAGCGATTTAGCTGCGATCTCACGATAAGGGGCGCTTTGTGCTTCAGTCACGGGCCGTCGAAAAGCCCGCGTGGCAAAGTCGGAGACGAGTTTGTCGAGGTTCTCAGCTTTCAGCGTGTCTGGGGCATCACCTCCGAAGAGCTTCTTTCGGACTCCGATGTGATTCGTGATGGGATAGATGCGCTCGATGTCGATGCCGCGATGAGCGATGCCGGAGAAGCCCTGTTTTTCGAGATCGCGGCCCGCAAAGCTCACATTGCCGCCGTTAGCGCCGGTGGGAGCACGCTTATGCGTGCCGTCGTTTGGTCTCAGCTCAAGTCGATGTCCTTGTTCGATCCAGGCCTTAAAGGTCATGTCGCGCGGTGTCGGCGTGGCTTCGATGAGTCCGATCATGTAGAGCAGCGGCGCGTTTGATTCACAGGCGCCAGAGCGCAGGGTGCCCCAGACGGCACCATCGGTCGTGGGATGGATGCCGCGCACGCCGCGTAGGGTGATGTGGTACCATCCACTGGTCGGAACCCATGTCGGAGTGCGACCAAAGAATTGCAGCCCAATGGGCCAGGTGATGCTTTCGCCGTTACGCAACTCGGGGCCGCGATAGTTTCCACCTCGATTTTTGATGAGCATCTCGGGCGTGTATTGCTTTGCGTAGGTCGCGTCGCCTTTTACTGCACGATCAAACGCATGGCTTAGCGCCAGGTCAGCCACATCAAGATAGCGCGCGAGCTGATGGTGAGAAAGCTGCTGCCCCTCGGCGACGGTTTCAAAGCCGTGAGAAGCACGATCTTCTGGCAATAGTGTTTTGAGAGGAATGTCGATGCCGAGGAGATCATGCAGCGTGTGCTCATACTCGGTGCGTGTGAGTCTGCGGCTGCGCACGCGACCGTTGGTGGCGATGTCCGTTTGATCAGCTTTGAAGAGGGGTTTCTTCAAAGACGCTAGGAAGGTGTTTTTTTCGTCTGGGCCCGGTTGGGGCTTCTTTTTGGGTGGCATCTCACCGTCGCGGACCCGCTCAAAGACTTTGATCCATGAGCTGTTGGCAGGATCAAAGGTCAGAGATGCTAGATCTAGCCCGCCTTTTTTGACATCTGCATCATGGCATTCGATGCAGTGGGCATCCAGGAATGCAGCGACAGGTGTTTCAGCTAAAGAGGTAGCGCAGCTAAGAGCGCAAAGAACTGGGACAAAACGTAACATGGGGGGATAGCGGTAACGGAAAGGATGGGGGGATCTATCGTGTTCTTGCGGAGAGTCGCTTATCACATGATCTTTGTCGTGACGTGCCTTCAGGCTTCTGTCTTAATAGGAGCATCCTTTATGAAACCCATCGTCCAAATATCCCTCGATCTGACCAACATTGATGAAGCCCTGGAAACGGCCGCACTGGCCATGCGCGCTGGTGTGGATTGGCTTGAAGCAGGGACTCCTCTTATTCTGGCCGAAGGGCTGCATGGTGTGCGTGCTTTGCGGAAAGCCTTTCCCCAGACACCCATTGTGGCGGATTTGAAAACGATGGATGGCGGTTATTTGGAAGCGGAAATGATGGCCAAGGCTGGTGCCACGCATGTGGTTGTGATGGCTCGCGCTCATGCTGAAACGATCAAGTGTGTGGTGAAAGCAGGGCGTGATTTTGGCTGCAAAGTCATGGGAGATAACATGATCTGCGAGAGCATGATCGACGGTGCGAAGTTCCTCGAAGACCTTGGTTGCGACTACGTCATCCACCACATCGGCTATGACGAACGCCGTGGCATCGCCGCTGCGGGTCAGCGCATGCCTAGCCCACTTGATCAGCTGCGAGAAGTGGTCAATGCGGTCAAAATTCCCGTTCAAGCGGTTGGCGGTCTCAGTTTGGAGCAAGCCATACAGTGCCCGAAATACGGGGCACCTCTTGTGGTTCTTGGCGCTCCGCTCACCATTGATGCCGATGCTTTCAAAACCGCTGATGGTAACTTGGAAGCTTCGCTCAAAATGATTTGCGAAGCCATTCATGCACAGGATGTGCCTGCCTTCTGAGGGGTTTCATTATCTTGCTTGTCTCTTCCCGCGCTTGGCATCGAGCACAGGAATTGAATGCATGACTTTAACTTCCTTCCAACAAGTGGTGCTAGCCGAGCTGGATGGGCCATGACGCCCCCCCTGCGCTGCCACTCGCCGAGTGTGCGCGGCTGCTGGCCAACGGTGACAGTGGCAGGTAGGAGCTGATGTGTTTCTGGCATGAACCGCGCAGCTTAAGTGACATGGCACTGTGACAAGGCAGAGCTTCGGCGTTGCGTTTTTAGTGCATGGTTTTGAACATGCGCTCAAGATGACCTATGAGCAAATGCCGGAAGAATGGCAGGAGTGGATCAACCTCACTCCTATGCAACGCTTTGAACAAAGCGAGATCATCTTCGCGAACTACCTAGCACAAGGAGGCACCCTTGATCCCGACCCCGATCCGACAAGTCCTTTTGACCTTCCAGAATCATGGAGTCCAGGCTCTGCTCATGGGCGGGCAGGCCTGCGTGTTTTACGGCGCGGCGCAAGTTAGCAAAGACATCGACTTCGCCATCCTGGCAGAGGCCGCAAATTTCGTGTGCATGCACGCGGCGCTGACTGAACTGCAGGCTGAGCGCATAGCGATTCCGCGCTTTGATCCAGAAGCTCTTGCCCGAGGTCATGCGATTCATTACCGCTGCTAGGCACGGGGCGTCGAAGGCATGAGAGTAGATGTGATGACGAAGATGCGTGGTGTCTCTGACTTCGCCACACTATGGGAGCGGCGTGCGACTTTTGGCGATGCTCATGGTGCTGAGTTTAACCTGCTGAGCATCCTCGATTTAGTTCAGGCTAAAAAATGCAGCGCAGCAATGATTGGCCGATGATCGAGTTGCTGGCTGCGATTCATCACCGTGAAAACAGAGACTTTCCCAGTGACGATTTCATCAAGTTTTGGCTACATGAAGTGCGCACACTGGAACTACTCAGCACACTCGCCAGCGACTACCCTATGCAAGCTCACGATCTGAGCCAACAGCGCCCGCTTCTCATTCTCGCAACCGCTCAGGACATCGAAGCCCTTCGCCTAGCCTAGATACTGAGCGCCAAGCTGAGCAGGCCCTAGACGGCGCCTACTGGAAGCCGTTGCGCAAGGAATTGGAAGAATTTCGGAAAGCGGAACGCCAGGGTTGAGGTGAAGAAGGAAGCTGGGGGAATGCAGCTCGCGTCTCGGCTCACTCGTTAGCATGGCTGAAGCGGCTTGAGGGCAGGAAGGTTCTCCTGCTGGTTTCAGCGGAAAGGGACCAAGTTGCTCTGGGGTAACCGAATTACCCTACGCTAAAGTGTGGAACAGGAGGTAACTTCTGGCTCAATAGCCATGCAGTTAGTCAAAAGACAACCACGATCCCGGTTCCCTCATCACCATCACTTAGGCCGATAGAATGACTGTGAGGAGACGCCGAATAGCAGGGGTACGGTGTTGGGAGCGTCGTAGCTATCGAGCACGATCTTCACAATCTGTGAAGAGGCATCGCGGGTGATGAGATCGTTCACATTGGGCCCCATGTTGAAGTCCATGCCGAAGAGGGTAATCGTGCCGCCGGGGATGAAATAGTGGCTCATCTCCTGTTCATAGGTGGCACTGGAGACGGTGATCTCCACGCGCGGCTTGTAGATAACAAGCATGGACAGTGGGATCAATTTCAGCGTGCCTCGCAGGCCAAAGAAATCAGTCAGAATGAAAGACGATCCTTTGGCTAGGGTGCAGTTGGAAGCAGTGAGCCAGCCTGAATCATACCAGGGACCGCGGCTAACGTTGAAGACTCGCGCGCCGATAGCCATTACCTGGATGCTGAACTGGGGATCAGCCACGAGGAGGCTGGTATTCATGACTTGGCCGGTAGCAAGGCTGCCCCAGGTCGTGGGAACATTGGGAGCCGCGAGCAGATGCCAAGGTATCATGGCGTTACTGGCGATCAGGCGGTTGTTGCGATGCAGGCTGACCTGGAGTTCATAGTTACCTGGTGCAGCGGCGGTCCAGGCCGTCATGGCGCCGCTTATGTCCTCTATGGTGGTGAGTGGCACCTGCCTCGTGACTCCAGCCCCGACAAAGGTGGACATGTTTGCGGGATTCGTAGCGGCGGTCTGGGCTTTGCCAAGCAGGCCATCCACGGCCGTCATTAGGCCAGCGATCTCTTGCTTCACACCAGTCTGTAGGTCCAGATTGTTGGAGAGTTGGTCATTCCAGCCGGGGCCCGGGGTGTTGGGTGTGACCAGCCATTTATCGAACCCGCTGAAGCCAGCGAAGTCAGGCTTGAAGGAGGGGTTCTGAGCGAGCCAAGTATTGAAGGCCGCGCTGGCCCGGGTGCTTACTGTTGAGTACTGTTTCGCAAGGGTGGTGAGTTGGGTTTGGCAGGCCAGCCATTGCTTGTTGGTGGTGATGTCCGTCGGCGCGATCGAGGCAATGAAATCTTGGTAAGACTTTGCCACGTCAGTGGTCGTGGGTTCGTAGAATCCGTCCAGCGTGCCGGGGCCGGTGTTGGCGAGCGTGTAAGCGTCCATGTCTTCGCCATCTTCCCAAACGGCGGCTATCGGCGCTCCGGTGAATTGAAAGTAGGTCCCGTTCGTCGCTGTGTTCTGCAAGCCTGGGAAGGCCTCAAGGATGGCCTGGGCAAGGTATTCAAACTGGCTGGCATCATTGAGGGCCATGGGGAGTAGGGAGTGGAGGGAGAAAGCTTGGATGGGGATCTACACACCATCCTGGTAGAGTTTGCATGGAGAGCGGGTGTTCTACTTCAGGCCGACATGAAAAGAGACACCTAGCGAGGGGATAACGTGGCTGGTTGAGGAGGATTCCACTTCCATGAGGACTCTTCCCTTCGCTTTGAAGCTCCTTTTGTTGCTTCAGCACAGCGACAAGAGAAACGCCACTGCAAGAATGACCTGCAGTGGCATTGTATTGAAATATGGCGATACCTCGGCACCGCAGGCCCAAGAGCTGAGGGCATTACAGCACCGAGGAGGATTAGCCTTGGTCTTCCCGGCGCTTAGGGGCGGTAGAAGGACTGTGAGGACACGCCGAAGAGCTGCGGCACCGTGTTCGGAGCGCTGTAGCTATCGAGCACAATCTTCACCGTCTGGGTGCCGTCATCACGGATGGCGATGTTATTCAAGCTCGCTCCCAGGGAGAAGTTCAGCCCAAAGAGGCTAAGAGAGGCACTGGCCGAGAAGTAATTGGAGACCGTTTCATCAAACGTCTGAGTGGAGATGGTGATCTCCACGCGAGGCTTGTAGATGACGAGCATCGAAACGGGGATCATCTTCAGTGTTCCCTGAGGGCCGAAGAAATCAGCAACCTTGAACCGGCAACCCTCTGGCAAGGAGAAGTTGCTGGAGGTGAGCCAGGAGGCATCAAACCAGTTACCACGAGACACCGTAAACACGCGAGCACCGATGGCACACACCCTGAGGTTGAACTTCGTGTCCGTGACAATGCGATTGTAATCAATTTCCGTGTTTGTTGAGATCTTCCCACAGCTCCTGGAGACCGTGGTCGTCACGACCTGATTCCACGGGGTTGCGGAGATTGTCTCTGCATTGATCGTGGTATCGAGTTCGTAGTTTCCCGCAGCCATGGAGGTCCAAGCCGCCATCGCTCCTGTGATGTCCTGGATGGAGGTGAACGGGTAGGAGCCCGTAACACCGCTATCTGATACAAGGGTAGCCATGTTCGCCGGATCCTGGGAGGCTTTCTGAGCCCTGGCGAGCGTGCTATCCACGGATGTCATGAACTCTGCAATGGACTTGATCACGGCAGCTTGCTGGCCCTTATTGTCATCAAGCTTTGCCTTCCATGCGGGTCCTCCTGTGGCATCGGTGGTCAGCCAAGTGGTGTAACCCTTGAAACCTGCAAAGTCCGGTGCAAAGGATGGATTCTGGGCAATCCAGGTTTTGAAATCCGCAAGGGCTTTCGTGGACAGGGTAGCATATTCAGAGGCCAGCGCGCTGAGCTGAGCCTGGAAACCCTGATATTGGGAATTGGTCCCAAAATTCGATGGCGCAATGGACGCGATGAAGTCTTGGTAAGACTGCGCCACATCAATGGACGTTGGAGTGTAAAACCCATCGAGCGAACCAGGACCCGTGTTGGCATCATGGTAAGCGGCTAAGCTGCTGCCATCGCCCCAGTCTGCCTCAATCGGTTCGCCCGTGAACTGGAAGAAGGTGGAGTTGGTGCTGGTGTTCTGAAGCGCCGGGAACTCTTTCACAAGTGCCTGGGCCAGGTATTCAAACTGACTTTTATCTGCGAATGACATAATGGTGATGTGCTGATTTGTTTGGTGATCTGTTGCTTTCGATTGCGCCGATAAGTTGTCGGCACCTCTTACTGCCGCACTTTTTTTGGCGCGTTACAGGCGGGAAGAAAAAACTTTTCTGGTATGCTTGGGGAGACGGAGAGATGGGGATCGCAGACGCAGGCCTCGTGAAGTTGATGAGAAACCAGGAGGTTGGGAATAATCACGTAATTTAAAGGTTTAGGATGGAATCCAGAATCTGCTGCGGGGCGGAGTTGGTGGTCAGGGCGATTGATCCTCCAATCGCCGCGTATCCAAGACCGAGGGTGGCTGATCATTTAGTGAGGTCTTCTGTGATCATGGGCCTGTCGGCGGCTAAGGTGGTCTCAATTTATGCCAAATGGTGTTTAACAAAAAATAATAATCAAATATAAGAAAAAATGTTTAAATTATGTTACTTCCCATGTAGACCTATTTGAATTTTTTAATACTAATGCAGCCTGCCTCTTTTCCTAACACCCGCTGGACTTTAATCCAGACACTGCGTGACGGATCAGAGGTGGATGTCCGTGCGGCGAA
Source organism: Verrucomicrobiaceae bacterium (assembly GCA_027489965.1). Lineage (GTDB taxonomy): Bacteria > Verrucomicrobiota > Verrucomicrobiia > Verrucomicrobiales > Verrucomicrobiaceae > Prosthecobacter. The sequence continues at coordinate 58,223 of JAIXZA010000006.1, read as the reverse complement.
CGAGACGCTCTGCCGTGCCTACTGGGAGCCACTCTATGCCGTGGCACGTTATGAGCGTCTGACTGAGCATGATGCTCAGGATGCGGTGCAGGGCTTTTTTGTCACGCTGCTGCGACGTGATACCTTTGCCAAAGCGGATGCTTCAAAAGGTAAGCTGCGCAATCTGCTTCTGAAGGCTTTCAATAACTACAGGCTTAATGAATGGCACAAAGACCAGTGCACCAAGCGTGGGGAAGGGGCTTGGCATGTTTCAATTGACGATTTTGACAGCGCAGAAAGTCGCTTGTGCAAAGAGCTACAAGATCCTGAGCTCTCTTCCGAAAAGATCTACGCCCGCGAATGGGCGCGCTCCGTGCTGGGCCGCAGTCTAACGGTTCTGGGTGATCTCTACACCCAGCGCAATCAGGCAGAGCGCTTTATCCTGCTCAAAGATTGTCTCGTACAAGAAGATGATGCGGTAAGGCTTGATGCGCTGGCCGTCAGTGTCAAAATGCAGCCAGGAACAGTGCGCACGGCCCTGTATCGAATGAGGACGCAATACAGAGAGTGCGTCGAAAGAGAGCTGGCCACGACATTGGATACCACTGACCCTGGCTTAATAAGGCAGGAACTCGAGGAGATGTTTCAAGCCTTCGCTCAATAAGCCTCTCGGGTGTCGCATTTCGCGTATTCTTTGTCGTGACGATTCTAGAAGATTGCTTCATTATTCGCGACCATGAAATCTGCTGCCGTCGTTAATTATGCGCCTGATAAAGGCTCTGTCGAAATCCGTGAAATCGAGAAGCCCACCATTGGCTCCGAAGACGTGCTTCTTGAAGTCGCCAATGTGGGGGTTTGTGGTTCTGATCTGCATCAGTGGACTGCTGATCATTCCTGGCCCGTCAATTATCCAGTCGTGCTGGGGCACGAGTTTGGTGGGCACATCATCGAGGTCGGCAAGGACGTCGAAGGCTGGAAGGAAGGGGACCGAGTCGTTTCGGAAACGGCTGCGATCATCTCCAAAGACAATCCGATGACGCGCCGTGGACTCTACAACCTCGATAGCACGCGCAAAGGTTTTGGTTATGGGGTGAATGGCGCGATGACGAGGTATGTGCGTGTGCCAAGCCGCATCCTGCATCATGTGCCAGACCATCTTCCTTTTGAGCAGGCCTGCCTCACGGAGCCCTGCTGTGTGGCTTACAATGCCGTGGTCAAAAATGCTCGCATAGAGCCCGGAGATCGCATTGTGGTCCTCGGACCTGGCACCATCGGCATCCTCTGCGCGGCCATGGCTAAACAATGTGGTGCTCAGGTGGCTATCGTGGGCTTACCCCAGGACGCCCATCGACTAGAACTCGCCCGCAAGCATTACGGCTGCGAGGTCATCATCGGAGATCCTAAACCCTGGGCCATGGAGCGTGATGGACTCGGTTGTGACGGCGTCATTGATGCTGCGGGTGCGAGCGTCACACTGAAGATCGCTTTGGACATCGTGCGCCCAGCGGGCTGGATTTCCAAAGTCGGTTGGGGCCCCCAGCCTCTCGGGTTTAATCTCGATCAGCTCGTGCAAAAGAACATCACGCTACAAGGCAGCTTCAGCCACAATTGGCCGATCTGGGAGCGTGTCATCGCGCTGATGAGCAGTGGTCAGTTTGATGTGAAGCCCATCATCGGCGGCGTTTGGCCCGTCACCGAATGGCACGAAGCCTTCGAAAAAATGCACAAAGGCGAAGTCGTGAAAAGTGTTCTCCGACCTGTCTAGGCAGCTATTTTTTCACGCGAGAGATACGCACACCCATCTTTCCCTGAACAGGGGAGGCTGATTGCTGTCCTTTCAGCCAATATTCAGCACCTGGTTCATCCGGTGTTTCATGGCGGTCGAAAAGGCCTGGAGGCTCGTTATTTGGACCTGTGAATGCTCCCAGGAGACCGTCTGACTCAACCGTGCGCGGAGCCGTTTCTTCTACGACAGGCGTGTCAGCTTTGACCCGTTTGTAGGAGACGCCCATCTTTCCTTGAACCGGAGATGGGCTGTTATTGGCATACTTGCGGCCATCCAGCCCGCCCGTGGTGCAACTGGCTCCAAAAAGTGCCGTAGCAAGGATAAGCGTGGCGAGGCCGAGAGTTTTCATGGTTATGGTAGGAAAGCGTTTGGGGAGTCCACAAAGAATTCTGTCAGCTCGGACTCAGGAGCATTGTTGCGAATGCCTTCAAGGCGACGGCGACTGCCGCGGTCTGAGCTGGGGCGATTGGCTGTGCGCTGCACCAAATCGGTGATCACTGGTGCGGCGACCACGGCACTGGCGGCAAGCAGGGTGAGGGCAATGATGTTTGAGGAACTGCGGCTCATGCCACGTCCAAACAAGATGCCCAAAGCGCAACCAGCTGCCGCAGGGGCGATCACGCTGGCGTAAGTTTCATATCGATTTTCGGCGGTGCTCTCAGTCATAACTTAGAAAGTATAGCACGTTCGAAGATTCCCCAAAGTGGAATTTGCTCGAAGCTTGACGATGCTTCATGATAACAATAATGAATTCCTCTGGATCTCCCTCTCGTTATGCCCTCATTCTTGCTGGTGGCAGCGGTCAGCGCTTCTGGCCGATTAGCCGTGACTCGCTGCCGAAGCAGTTGCTGAAACTCTTTGGGGATAAAACTCTTCTGGAGATGACCGTGGATCGTCTGGACGGCCTGGTGCCGACGGAAAACATCGTCATTCTTACCAATAAACAGCAGGAGGCTGCGGTGAGAAAGCTGTTGCCGCAGTTGCCGAAAGAAAACATCATTGCCGAGCCTGAAAAGCGCGATACAGCACCTGCTATAGCCCTCGGAGTCGGCTGGGTTGTGGCCCGTGATCCGACTGCGACGATGATGGTTCTGCCTGCCGATCATTTGATCAAGGATCATCACGAGTTTCACCGCGTGCTCACCAATGCAGCCAAGGCTGCCGAAGTCGGTAGCAGTCTGGTGACGATTGGCATCAAGCCAACCTGGGCCTGCCCGAGTTATGGCTACGTGGAGCGTGGACGCCGGGCTTCCCTGCCTGGTGTAGATGATTTGGCGGTGTATGAAGTGGAGCGCTTCCGTGAAAAACCGAATCCTGATCTGGCCGAGCACTTCCTCAGTCAGGGCACATTCACCTGGAATGCAGGCATGTTCATTTGGACGATCCCTGCCATTTTTAGCGAGCTTAGCCGCCATTGTCCTGCGTTGGCAGATTTCATTTCGGAACTGCGTAATTCCAAAGACTTCAGTGCCACGGTCAGCAAGCAATTTGGCAAACTGCCCAAGCTTTCCATCGACTACGCTCTCATGGAGCGCGCTTCTCGGGTGCTCAATATCGAGGCCACTTTCGACTGGGATGATGTGGGTAACTGGACCAGCGTTGGCCGCTATCTCACCAGTGATGATCAGGGCAACCAGCATAACTGCGCATTCTCACAGCTAGACAGCTCCAGCAACCTTGTCTTTTCCCAGACGGGCCAGCACATCGCTCTGCTCGGTGTGCAGGATCTCATCGTGGTTTCGGCCAAAGACGCTCTTCTGATCACCAGTCGTTCCCATGCGGAAAGCATCAAAAAGCTGGCCGACCAACTTCCGCAAGAGCTGAAGTGACTTATCATTTCGGAATTTAGAACAAACGCACGGACATTTAAGCAGCCGCGCGGACTTGCTGTTCGACTTTGGCGAAGTCTTCATAGAGAAGGCGCAGGCGCTCGGTTTGCTCATGCATGTGCTCTTCTCTCGCGGTGGCCTGCTCTTGGGCAGGGCCAAGCACAGTCAGGAAGCGGGCAAAGAGGGTGGCGATGTCGAGCTGAACTTGGTCAGCCAACATTTGGCGCAGGTGCTTGGCGGAGGCTTCTAAGCGGTCGATCAGAGAGCTACGGGCAGTGTTGAGTGCGGCCTGAGTGATGAGAAAGGCTGCTCCGACCAGTAGTAGGCCGGCACCCAGGGCAATACCAGCTCCCACAGGTCCTTCAAAGTACCAGGCTGCCCCAGCGCCCAGTAGCGTGGGCAGGGCCAGCCAGGGCACCCAGCGGGCACGGCGACGTGCGGCTAGCAGTCCAGGCTCGATGGTTTCATCCAGTCTTAGGCTCAGCACAAAACGGCGGATGGTGCTGTCGATGTGGGCGCTGAAAAGGCGGCGGATTTCGGGATCGCCTTCAGTGGGTAGTTTTTCATCGGTTGGGTAGAGGCTGCCGCGTCCTTGGGCGTGCAGGAAGCGCTCATACTGCAGGTAGTCTTCTTCTAAAATGATGCCGACCTGACGCCAGCGGTCCCCGGTGCGATGTTGCAGATCTTGAAATAGGCGATGGTCCAGGCTTTGGGCCTTGTTACCCGTTTCCGGCATGTCGTCCTCAGCGTCTTGTTTGTCAAAGGCGCGACGAGTAGCTAAGGCGTTGTCGGCTAGGTCGGCTACGCGTAGGCAGGCCTCGTGGTAATCGCGCTCGGTGGCATCCAGGGCAGGTAGGATCTTTTTCAGTGTGCGGTCCACCTGCATCTCCCGCTCAGTCTGGAGCTCATGCACCATGGCTGCGGCGCGTTGGGCCTGAGCAGCAGTGGCGATGACTCTCTCATTGAGTTGATTCAGAAGCTGCTGAGAGATGCGCACGCTGCTGCCCAGCTTGTTCAGGCGTGTGGCATTCTGGCTCACGAGTGTGGAGATGTGGTTTTCTAGGCCATGAAAGCCGCTTTCCTGCATCAGCTTTTCACGATCCAGCCCGGAGCTGCGTGCTAGATAGGCTTTTTTGGCCGAGACGGGGAAGATCGGGAAATCACGACCGTAACGCTGGCGGGCCAGTTGACCCATGTAGTCGATGATCACATTCATCTCCTCAGCGCTGCGCAGGTCACACTGCTGGATGACGAAGATGACGTTCCGCATCCAGTGTTTATGCACTTTATCCAGGAACTGCCAGGCGCTGGCACCCCAGGGGTTCATGGCGCTGAAGACAAAGATCACGAGATCTGAAATCGGCACAAAGCGCTCGGTGATCTCCTGATGCTCATTCTCGATGCTGTTCGTCCCCGGTGTATCCACAATGTGGTAATCCCGCAGGAACTCGGCTGGCACCTGCACTTCATCCAGCGTGTCCGTGATCGGTTTGATCAGGTGCTCAGGGCCGTGTTTAAAAAATAGGATCTTGCCCGTGGTCGGCATCACGCCAGTGCGGGAAAAATCCTGCCCAAAAAGCGCATTGAGAAAGGTGGACTTCCCCACATTCACCTCACCCACCACGACAAAAACAAACGGCTCCTTCAGGCCAGCCACTAGGTTGTCCACGATGGCCACGGCCTCCGTCCCTGCATTGAGTTCCCGCAGCACGGTTCCCAGCTTTCCCAGCTCTGTATCGAGTTGAGTGCGCAGATGGAAGTAAGTGTCGCCGATCATTGAGACAAAGGATCAAGGATAAAGGATAAAGAGTGAAGGATGAAGTTATTGAGGGATGGGCAAATCATCCTTCATCCTAGATCCTTCATCCTTTTCAAAGTCACTGCGGTAGCGGTGTCGGATCTTTCTCATTCATCGGGACAGCCGGACGGATCACCACACCCACAGGCATGTTGGCTTTTTCCATGTTAAGCAGCTGACTGACGGTGACGAACTGGTAACCCTTGGCCAGCAGTTGATCGAACATCGAAGGCATCGCCTGGATCGTCGGCGGATGGATGTCATGGGCCAGCATGATGGCACCTGGACGGGCACCATTAACTAGACGGCTAGTCACCACTGAGACACCTGGGCGGCGCCAGTCTTGCGGATCGACTGACCACATGATTGTGCTGTAGCCAAACTCGGAAAACATCATCTGTTTTATCCGTGCATTGATGGCTCCGTAAGGTGGGCGGATCAGGTGCGGACGGTAATTCGCAGCAGCTACCAGAGCATCTTCGCTTTGTTGCAGTTCGGTGCGGATCTGTGCATCAGAGCGGCTGGTCAGGCTGCAATGCGTCCAAGTATGATTGGCCACCTCATGGCCATCAGCGATCATCCGGCGGATGATGTTTGGATACATCTGGGCATTTTTGCCGATGACAAAAAACGTGCACTTGATGTTACGAGCCTTCAGGATGTCCAGCAGCTTCGGCGTCAAAGACGGGTGCGGGCCATCGTCAAAGGTCATCGCCACCACGGGCTGGGTGATGTTTACCTGGGAATAGCTCACCTTCGCCCCTGCAGGCGGCACCGTCGGCATTGAGGAAGGATTATTCATCCGTTTGGCCAGTGGATTATCCTGCAACACAGCATCCTGCACCTGCGCGGCCTTCTGGGCATTGGCCAGAGCCGCAGCAGACGGTTGCTTATCAGGGGATGAGGAGCAACCCGCGCTGCCCATGAGGATGCCGAACCAGAGACTGAGATACATGCGTTGAGAAATCACGCGCGCAGAGTACAGGCTCAATTCATTTAGGAAAGCCTGAATTTTGTGGAAAACGGAAGAAACACAGGCCTTACGCACCATGAATAAAGGAAAATCAACGCCATAGGATTCACAAGATAACTCAACCCTTGGTTCCATTGCGCTCGGCCTGACCGGCAGCTACAACAAAAGGAATGGTGAATTTAGCATCATCGCGGACGTTCCCGAGCCTGCTCGTGCGCTTCTGCTAGGCTTTGGCCCTAGCGGGTGCGCGGCTGCGCCGGCGTCGAGCATCGAAAGAAGTACAAAACGAATCGGCGCTCATTTAGGGGGCTGCGGATCGGCAAATGACGGCCTCGTGACCGGTTCGTCGATGATTCTGCCCAGTTCGTCGACAATAAATTGTCTGCTGCACACATTGCATTAATAAAACAAAATCCCGAGCGGTGGTCACCTCCTGCAAAACAACCCGCCTGAATTTGAATATGAAAAAAACTCTAAAATGAACGAGCGAAGCTAAATCGATGTTGGAAGCGAACGCCCCCAGCTAAGGCTCACGCGCTCGCTCGTTGTCCTATTCATTGCTACATCACCATGCTTCTGCGGTGTCTGACCCGCCCGATTGCATGGTTACTCTCCTGCCAAAACCGCCACGATCCCAATTCAATTCGCCACTTCACACAAGCCCCACAAAACGGAAGAAACCGAGGTCTTTCGGCCTTAATGACCACAAGATACGCGTGTTCAATGGCCTTGTATCATCTCAAAACGGTGGCACCTTTTTGTGCCTCGGTTCAGTCAATTGGTGAGCCGAAAATCGCACCGGGTTCCTTTCATCTCGCCGTATCAGCGGTGAAGACGGGGTTAATCGAAGGTCGTTGCGGCACTCTCATCGGAGGACCGCCATCATGAAAACTCACACAACTGCTAATCTAAAGCAGAGTAGCAAACTCACTCGCCTACGCTCGGAGAGCGCTCTCGCCCGAACGGGCAATTGTGAAAAAACGATTACCAGTCAGATTGAGCCCTTGTCTCTCACCCCCCATCCTACCCAGGAAATGATCTCTGCAGCCATCGCTGTTTTAAAGCATGAACTGAAACTCACCCCGCGTCAGGCGGAGGTGCTCTACTGGATGTCGGAAGGAAAGACCAATGAAGAAATTGGCATTATTTTGGAATGCAGCTTCTTCACGGTCAAAGCCCACGCCAAGTCCATCTTCGCTCGGCTTCATGTGGACAGCCGTACGGCTGCCGCTGGCTTTGCCCATCGTGCCTTTGCCAAGGAGCAGGGCTGATCATTATGGGTTAGTCCGGGCTTTTTTGTTTTATTCCACTCGGATAAGGATAAGGGTGTCACTGATTCAAAATCTGTCCCTAACGCATTTTTATGGCCACAGCTTCAGCTCCCGCACCCAGCAGCGAACCTTCTGATATTTCCTCGACCTCTGGAAATGTCGCTCGACCTCTGGAATCAGATACGGCAGAAATCGCCCTCATCCGGCAGGAACTCCGACTCACCACGCGCAGAGCTGGCATTTTATACTGGGCGGCCAAAGGTAAAAGCCACGCAGAAATCGGCCCCCTTGTACGCTGCTCACCGAATTCGATCAAAGTACACCTACAGGCTATCTGCATCCTTCTTCGCACAGAACGTGGAGAAAAGAAAAAGTGGAATGACCTTGAGGCACTCAAAGGTTTCGTCGCCGAGGCCCAAAAGTCCGCTGCAGCCCGCACCGCTCAGTTACTCAAAGTGTGATCAATCCTGTGGACTGAATGCTGGGTTCTAGGCATCTTCGATGATGCACATTCCCAGTCTGATCGAACGTAAACGCGAAGGTGGCGCGCTCTCCAGTGATGAAATTCACGCGGTGATCATGGCTTTTACCTGCGGCGAAATGCCGGACTATCAGATGAGTGCTCTGGCGATGGCGATCTATTTCAAAGGTATGTCCACGGAGGAAACGGCCGCGCTAACACATGCCATGCTGCACAGTGGCTCCAGCCTGCAATGGCCAGCCGGATCTCCCCTGCGAGTCGATAAGCATAGCACGGGCGGTATTGGCGATAAGACAAGCCTGATCATCGCCCCGCTGCTGGCCTGTGACGGACTTTGGGTGCCGATGATCTCTGGGCGTGGTCTGGGCATCACTGGCGGTACGCTGGATAAACTGGAGTCCATTCCCGGCTTCAGCACGCAGTTGAGCGAGGCTGAAATCTACCAAGTGATCGAAGCGGTGGGTTGCGCCATGATTGGCCAGACTGCGGACATTTGCCCTGCAGATAAGAAATTGTACGCGCTCAGAGATGTCACGGGAACGGTGCCGAGTATCCCGCTGATCACGGCCAGTATTCTGAGCAAAAAATTGGCTGAAGGCCTGGATCGACTGGTCTTGGATGTGAAGTATGGCACGGGTGCCTTCATGAAAACGGAGTCGGCTGCCCAGGAACTGGCCGATAGCATGGTGCGTACAGGAAACGCACTTGGCGTGCGCTCCAGTGTGCGACTCAGTCCCATGAATGAACCGACGGGCGAAGCCGCAGGCAATGCATTAGAGGTGGCCGAAGCCGTTCGCTGCCTGCAAGGGCAGGGGCCTGCGGATTTGGAAGACATTGTGCTAGATCTCGCTGCTGCTGTCTCAAACTCTTCGCGTGAAGCATTGAAGATCAAACTGCACTCAGGAGCCGCGTGGACGAAGTTTCAGCAAATGGTTGCCGCGCAGGGCGGGGATGTGACGGCTCTGGAACGAATGGAAAGCGTCCACTATGCGCCTGTGATTCAGGAACTCAAAGCTGACCGCAGCGGCCAAATCACCGAAATGGATGCGCGCAGCATTGGCCAAGCGGTACTGGAACTTGGGGCAGGCCGTTCAAGGGCCAGTGATCCGGTGGATTTCGCGGTGGGTGTGGATCGGATGGTGAAAGTGGGTACGGAGATCTGCGCAGGACAGGTGCTGCTGAGAATCCACGCTCGAACGGAAGCCGCCGCTGCGACTGCAGCCCTCCTGATCAAGCAAGGCATCCAGATCGTCTGATGATGCGCGTGCTAATTTTCGTGTCCGCGCGGAACTTCGTCCGAGGGATCGGCGTCTCCAGAGCAAAGCTTTAGGAGCTTACTGCATCATCGCCTGTTGAATGTCCTCTTGAAAAATAAAGGGCCGGATTTCAGCAAAGCGCGTGGCTTTAAGCAGCGGATCTTCATCCAGTGTTTTCTCTGCCAGCTGACGTGCAAGACGGACCAGGCGTGTATCCGCTAAGAGTTCAGCAAATTTGAGCGGAGCTTGGCCACTTTGGGCTTTGCCTAGCACATCGCCAGGGCCACGACGTTTGAGGTCTTCTTCAGAGATGCGGAAGCCGTCGGTGGTTTCTTCCATGATGGCTAGGCGGGATTTGGCCTCTTCATCTTTATCGGCTACAAACAGCACGCAGTAAGAGGTGTGTTCACCACGACCAATGCGGCCACGAAGCTGATGCAACTGGGCTAGACCGTAGCGCTCGGCATGGTGGATGTACATGACGCTGGCATTCGGCACGTCCACGCCGACTTCGATGACTGTGGTGGAGACGAGCACCTCATGTTTGCCAGAGCGGAAGTCGCGCATGACTTGATCTTTTTCTTCCGCATCAAGCTTGCCATGAAGCAAGCCGACACTGAAATTCGGCAGCAGTTTGCACCATTGCTCATGGCCTTTTTTAGCGGCGGTGACATCCAGCTTTTCAGATTCTTCAATGAGCGGATAGACCAGGTAGGCCTGGCGACCTTCTTCAAGCTGTTCCAGCAGGAATTTGGCCGCTTCAGCTTGTTTGCTCGCAGGGCGGACTTTGGTGATGATCTTGCCGCGCTCCTTCGGGCGCTCGTCGATGGTGGAAACGTCTAAATCGCCATAGATGGTGAGGGTCAAGGTTCGCGGAATCGGGGTGGCGGTCATGACCAGCACGTCCGGCGTGTTGCCCTTCTGGATCAATTTGGCCCGCTGAGCGACACCGAATTTATGTTGCTCATCGATGACGACGAGTCCGAGGTTCTTCACGAGTTCGGCATCATGAAGCAGGGCGTGTGTGCCGATGACGATTTCACAATTTCCTGCGCCGCGTGTTATGGATTCTTCATTCCTCGATCCTGTCCTGAGCGCCACACGGAGGCCCAGAGGCTCCAGCCATTTTCTGGCAGTCTGGTAATGCTGGTCAGCTAAAATCTGTGTCGGTGCCATGAGGGCGGCTTGTTTGCCCGACTCGACAGCACCCAGCATGGCGGCAAAGGCGACGACGGTTTTTCCACTGCCAACGTCCCCATGCAGCAGTCGATTCATGGGCGCGTTGCTGGCCATGTCTTGTTGGATTTCAATCAAGGAACGCTTTTGTGCACCCGTCATTTCAAAGGTAAGCGCGGCCTCAAAGTCACTGGCCAAAGTGCCCGCTACATGGGCATGGCCTCCAGACTCCAGGACAGCACGCCGCCGTCGAACGACGCGCAGTTGATAGCCATAAAACTCCTCTAGCGCGAGATAGCGGCGCGCTTTGTCCAAGGATTCGAGGTTCTCAGCGAAATGTACGGCTTTCAGCGCCCGTGCCCGATTCCAGCCTGAGAACTCGCCCTGCTCACTGGGCTTGGGCAAGACATCCTGGGTGAAGTCATCATTCAGTGCTTGAACGATGTGCCAGGCGGCTGTGCGCAAGGTTTTTTGGGTGATGCCAGCCTTCAGTCGATAAACCGGTGTGATGCGGCCGCTGTGGATGGTGGCGGTTTCATCATCATCCAGAATTTCATACTCGGGATGATCCATGGAGAGCTTGCCTTTGAACTCCTTGATCTTGCCATAGACAATCAGTTTTTGACCTTCGGCAATGACGCGACTCATGAAGGCCATGCCCCACCAGCGCAGGGTGAGCAGCTGGCCCATGCCGGCTCCGCCAGAAGGCTCAACGCTGGCCTCAAACATGCCTGAACCTCGGCGACCGAAAAATTTGTTACCGGTCTTGGTCACCAGCACGCGATGGCAGACGGGAATGTCACTGACCTGAAAGGAGACGTTCTCATCCCGAGTGCGATCCTCATGTCGAAAGGGTAACCAGGAGATGACATCGGCCACCATGGTGAGGCCTTCTTTTTCCAGCGTTTTAACCATGCGGGAGGTTAGCTCCGGCACGGTGTTGAGTGGGGAATCGAGGGCCAAAGACATAGTGGCCTATCTGCCGAGCCAAACAGCACCAAGCGGTGGCAGCTCGATCAGGATGCTCCACGGATGTCCCTGCCACTCGACCTGACCGGCAGGCATTGGCAGAGGATTGGTCATGCCGCTGCCGGCGTAACCTGGGGCGTCGGTATTGATCAGCTCGCGGTAGCTGCCAGGCTCTGCCACGCCGACGCGGTAGCCTTTGCGTGGCACCGGAGTGGCGTTGATGATGCAGTATACTTTATCTCCATCGGGGGCCATGCGCATGAAGGCAAAGATACTGTTCTCTCCATCAGAAGCATCCAGCCAGCGGAAGCCGCTGGATTCATGATCCAGCGCATGCATGGCGGGGCGTGTTTGGTAGAGCCAGTTGAGGTCTCGGATGAGTTTTTGCATGGCTGCATGTTCCTCACCGAGGAAGAGATGCCAGTCGAGGCTGCGCTCATGGCCCCACTCCTGCCACTGGGCAAATTCACAGCCCATGAAGAGCAGCTTCTTGCCTGGGTGTGCCCACATCCACGCGTAAAACATGCGCAGATTGGCAAACTTTTGCCAGCGGTCGCCGGGCATCTTTTGGATCATGCTGCCTTTGCCGTGCACGACCTCGTCATGACTGAGTACGAGGACGAAATTTTCATCATAGGCATAGAGCATGGAGAACGTGGCATCTCCATGATGATACTTTCGGTGAATGGGATCCTCTTCGATATAAGTGAGGCTGTCATTCATCCAGCCCATGTTCCATTTGAAGCCAAAGCCGAGTCCGCCCATGTCGGTCGGTTTGGAGACGCCTGGCCAGGCCGTGCTTTCCTCGGCAATGATGGTGGTGCCGGGGTGCTTTTCATAGCAGATGCGGTTGAGATCCCGCATGAGGTCGATGGCTTCGAGGTTCTCCCGACCGCCGTACTTGTTAGGCACCCAGGCCCAAGGCTTGCGGGAGTAGTCGAGGTAGAGCATGGACGCTACAGCATCCACCCGCAGGCCGTCGATGTGGTATTGATCCAGCCAGAAGAGCGCATTGGCGATGAGGAAGTTTTTCACCTCAGGGCGGCCATAATTAAAGATGAGCGTGCCCCAGTCTTGGTGCTCACCCTGACGCGGGTCGGCGTGCTCATAGAGTGCAGTGCCGTCGAATTTAGCCAAACCAAAAGCATCTTTTGGGAAGTGGCCTGGCACCCAATCGAGCAGCACGCCAATGCCTGCCTGATGGCAGCGATCCACGAACTCGCGGAACTCGTCTGGATTGCCAAATCGGCTGGTAGGCGCAAAGTAACCCGTCACTTGGTAACCCCATGAACCATCGAAGGGATGCTCAGCGACGGGCATCAGTTCGATGTGAGTAAAGTTCATACTCTTCACATAAGGGATCAGATCGTCCGCCAGTTCGCGATAAGATTTGCTGCGGTTGCCCTGCTCCGGGATGCGTTTCCAGGAGCCAAGATGCACCTCATAAACACTCATGGGTGTCTTGTAGAGATTGGTCGCTGCGCGTTTTTGCATCCACTCCTGATCTCCCCAACTGTAGCGCTTCAGGTCAAAGACGAGGCTGGCGGTTTGAGTGCCGTGTTGGCCAAAGAAGGCCATGGGATCGCTCTTGAGTTGCAGGCCACCATCAGCCGCGAGCACTTCAAATTTATAATGGGTTAGCTCGGTGATGCCAGGCAGGAAGATCTCCCAGAGTCCGCCTTCGATCCGCAGGCGCATTGGATGTCTGCGGCCATCCCAATCATTGAAATCACCCACGACCGAGACACGCTGCGCATTGGGTGCCCAAACGGCAAAGCTGACACCGCTGATACCTTCTTTGCTGCAAAGGCGTGCTCCCAGGCAGTCCCAGAGTCGTTGGTGAGTGCCCTCACGGAAATAGTAAATGTCTTGATCCCCTAGAACGGTTCCAAAGGTGTAAGGATCACTGATGCGAGTCTTCTCGCCTTCAAAGGTGGAAAGCTCGAGGTCGTAGGAGAGGGAAGCGAAGGAAACACCTGTCGGAATCAGGCATTCAAAGAAGCCATGATGATGCACACGCTCCATCGGCCAGCTATCAGAGCCATCTCTGGCCAGAATTGTGACAGCGTGTGCCTTTGGCTGAAAGGTGCGCACGATGATTCCAGTCTCTGTGATCTGTTTGCCCAGAAACCCAAAGGGATTGCTGTGGCGGGCCTCAAGGATGGCGAGAATCTCGGCTGAGGTACTGGTTGGGTCGGTCATGTTAAAGGGTAGCGGTAGCTGTAAGCAGCAGGGGCTCAAGGTGTTCCTGACAAATTTTGACCATGTCGTGCTCCCGCCAGAGGTGGCGTCGGTGGTGGACCACGGTGTCAGTCTGTAACCAATGCATGATCTGTGCCGAGATTACGTCCGGCTTTTCATCCACTCCAAAATAACGCCCAGCTTTGCCAAGCACCTCCCGGTGAACGGCAAGATCCGAGCAGAAAATAGGCAATCGATGCGCAAGCGACTCGATCAATGGTAGGCCAAAGCCCTCACCTGTGCTGGGAAAGAACAAGGCGTCAGCCACGACATACAAACTGCGCACGTCTTCATCCGAGAGTGGGGCAGACTCTCCCAGCCAAAGGAGTTGCTCGGTGACGCCCAGTTCGTAGGCCAATGCTTTGAGCTCTTCGAGATACCTTTTGCCATCCGTTTGATGGGGGTCAGGAGCGCCTGTGATCGCGTAGACGACATCACATCCAGATTGTTTGAGTTTGGCTGTGGTGCGGATGCCAAGTTCCAGATTTTTTCTTCGAATCAAACGGGTCGGATGGGCTAAAACGAGGTCATGTTCCCAAAGTCGCAGCTCAGCAATCCGAGGTGTGAGACCGAGAACAGCAGCGAAATCCAGTCCATTTGGAATGACGTGGATGCTCTCTAAAGGTAAACCCGTGGCCTGTGAATAGTCTTGTCGGCGGACTTCGGAAACAGCGACAGGCAGCGCGCTCGGTAGCGACTCCTCCCAATGGATATGGGCGTAGTGAGGATTCACGGCGGCCACATCATGAACCCAATTGATCCAACGCAGTTCCGGTTTCGCCGCTGCTAGAGCCGTGAGTTCACGAGTCCATTCCAAATTGAACGGCATGGTGAAGACATTGTGGACGATGATGGCGTCATAATGGGACGTGTCGGCCTTTTCCCAGAGGGCATGATCCAGCAAGTCCACTTGATGACCTAATTGCATTAAAGCTTCGGCTTGATCACGGATCACCCGCTCAACCCCGCCAATGACGGGGCTATGAGTGTAATGCAGGATGGCTAGATGCATGGGCCGTTCATCATGGCGAGCGAGTCATAGATAAGCACGAAAAATTTCACGAGCGAATGCAGCCTCGCATTAGCCACAGCGCTGCCCCTAAAAGCACAGTACTTAGGCTGATCCAATAACCAGACGTCCAGTTCGTTGCATTGAGTTTCGGTGCAATCTTCACGGTAACAGGCATTTCTTCGTCAGTGCCGACAGGGCTCCAGTCAGCTGCCATGAGGAGATCAATGCCAGGATTCTGCTCTTTGATTTCGCATGAGCAGGCACTGCATAAATAGGTGCAGGCTTCGAGGATGTTGTTTGCATGGATGCCCTTGCCAATGATCGGCTCCAAAGCACGGCCACGGCCAAAAATCGGGAAAACCATCGGATCGAGCACAAAGTCACCAAGATCCGGTTCGATGTGCATCAACATAGCGATTAAAGCCACTTCTTCGGCTTTTTGTCGGCTCAGTCGTAAGGTGGAGAATTCAATCTTCAGGGGAAGGTCGGATCGTAGAACATCCACGTTTTCATGGCGCTTCTTCGGGTCTTTCGCGGCCGCTTGAGTGAGGACGCCATCTGGCAGTTTCAGCTTCTGCTTGGCGGATTGGAGTCCTTCTTCAATGACTTTCGCCGCTGCGTCATCATTTGCCGCATCTCCAGACTCGATTAGCAGCCAAACCGCGGATTGTCCTGTGAGTAGCCTTTTGCTTAGCTCTTGTCGTATGGGTGAATCGACCAGCAGACGCATGTTTGCTTCGCTCGTGGGAGCAGACCAAATCGGATTACCCGTGGCTTGTCGGAGGCTTGATGGATAAAAAAGCTCCATTTGAGAGCTGTCCGCTGCTTTTTTCAGCTCCAGGTTGGCAGCTGGATCGGCCATCATGCCTTCTGCTGTGCTCACTTGATAAAGGCCAGGCTGCCAGCGTTCCAGTGCATAACGAAACACCGGCACCTGACAGCCCCAGACAGACTCGCTCGCAAAAAACGAGAGCAGGATCAGGGTTGCGCGAAGCTTTGGTGAAATCATCCCGTTATGTAAGCCGCTCATGTTGCGATTTTTCACATTCTTTTTCTACGCCGCTTTTCTCCAAGCTGCGGATTGGCCCATGTGGCGTCACGATGCAGGCCGCACCGCTTCGACGACCCAAGCGATGCCGGATAAGCTCGATCTCATTTGGTCTCGCGAACTACCGCCATTGCGCCCCGCTTACAAAGAGACGCGTCTTCAGTTTGATCGCAGCTACGAGCCTGTCGTGGCTGGGAAAAAGATCATCGTCGGTAGCTCGCGTGAAGATTGTCTCATCGCCTTCGATACCGATACCGGTGCGGAAGTCTGGCGAGCACTGGCAACTGGCCCCGTTCGCTTCGCTCCCGTCATTATCGGTGATCTCGTCCTCTTCGGCTCTGACGACGGCGTGATGCGCTGCGTGAAGCTCGTCGATGGCTCGGAGGTTTGGTCAAAGCGCGTCGTGCCATCCAATCGCATGCTGCTCGGCAATCAGCGCCTCATTTCAGTGTGGCCTATTCGCGGAGGAGCTGTCGTCAAAGAAGGCCGCGTCTATTTCGCCGCGGGCGTCTGGCCGCTGGAGGGCACCTTTGTGTTCTGCTGGGATGTGGCGACGGGCGAGCAGATCTGGTGCAATGATCGCTGCTCCTACCTCTACGGCATTCATCCGCATCAAACGGAAGCCATGGGCGGACTTGCACCACAGGGCTATCTGCTCATCGACGGCGATGAGCTCGTCGTGCCATGCAGCAACGCCTATCCCGCTCGGCTCGATCTCAAAACGGGCGCGCTCAAAGAGTTCGAGCTTCCTTCCGCTGGACGACTCACGGGCGGCTGGTTCGCCTCCACACCCGATGAAAAACAAGCCGCCAAGCTCAAACGACGCGGCCTACTCTTCGACGACGCCATCAATGTGAAGCGCCACGAAGACAAACCCCGTGCCGAAGGCTCCACCGGCATCCAGCGCTCGCTCCTCGCTGCTGACAAAGCAGTGTCTTTCGATACCTTCCCCAACGCCCACAGCGTTGTCCTAGCCGATGACAAAGTTTTTGTCGTCACAGTCGATGGCATCTTGAAAGCCCATGGCACTGCCAAAGGCGAAGCCAAGCACTGGAGGCGCGAGATCGTGATCGACAAGGCCGAGGAAGAACTCGCCAAGACCATCATCAAAGCCGCTGGCACAGATCGCGGCTACGCCCTTCTTACCGAGGCAAGCAAAGCTGGCTTCATCGAGTCGTTGCTGACGCTGAGCCAGTTTCATGTCCTCGTGCTGAGCGACGACACCGCCTTGAAAGCCCGCCTCGCCAAAACTGCCTTCTATGGGGAACGCGTGGCCGTTTTACCCACAAAGTCCGAGCTGCCACGCTACTTCGCGAATGTCGTGATCGGCTCCAAAACCATCGGTGACACGTTGCGGCCTCTTGGCGGAAAGTTGGTCAGTCAGGAAGGCAAGTTGCTGCAAACCCGAGATGCTCTTGATGGCTCCACCAACTACCTCGCCGACTGGAAACCCAGTGAAGACCCGCTCGTGCAGGCACCGCTCGGCGTGTTGTGGTTTGATGATGCGCTGAGCAACTTCAAGCGCGCGCCGCAGCCGAAGGTCGTCGATGGCGTCATGATCACGGCAGACAAAGACTGGCTTGATGCCACGAACCGCAAAGGCAAAGTCGATTACAAGCTGCTAGCGCCCGTATTCAGCGACATCTACACTGGTCGCGTGCTGGATGAATACGAGCAGCCGGAGCTTCGCGCCAAGTTTGGAAGCGTCGATAGGCAGAGCATTCAGCCCGCGCAGTATCGCCCACCGACGCAGAAGAACGATTGGTCGCCAGATCAGCCCAAATCAGGCCTGCGCACCAATCCACTCACTGGCGAGCAAGAGCCACGCGTCTTCCCGAAAAGCTATGGCTGCGACGGCGGTTTTGATTACGGCAACATCTTCACTTTTCGCAGCGGCACCGCCGCATTTTACGACAAGCAGGTCGAAAGCGGCACCATCCACATCAGCGGCCCGCGCAGCGGTTGCACGAACAGCATCGTGCCTGCTGGCGGCATCCTGAACGTCCCCTATTTCTACGAAGGTTGCACTTGCAGTTACCCGCTACCCATGGCGCTCGCGCTTTACTCCATGCCGGAGACCTTTGAGCAATGGGCCACTTGGGGTGCCTTGCCAGCCGCATCTCTCAACGGCAAGATCGAACGCCTCGGCATCAATTTCGGTGCCCCCGGCGACCGCAAGACGCGCGATGGCACCCTTTGGCTTGATTATCCGAATGTCGGAGGTCCCTCGCCTGAAATTCAAGTGAGAACTCAGCCTGAGCAGCCCGAGTTTTACTACCATCACTCCATCTGGATGAAAGGCGGCCAAGGCTGGCCCTGGGTGGCCGCTAGTGGTGCCAAAGCTCTACGTTCCGCCACGATCTCCGGTCTCAAACCCGGCATCTACACCGTCCGCCTCACCTTCGCCTCGCCCGACGATGCTAAGCACATCTTTGACCTCTCCATTCAGGACAAACCCGCACTCACCAAGCTCGCTCTGCCCGCCAAATTGATCGCCACGACCCAGACGATTCCCAACATCCAAATTGCCGACGGCAGACTCACTGTGAAACTCACTGCCCGTGAAGGCGAAACGGTTCTCAATGGCCTGGAGCTTATCTGTGATGGATTAACGAAAGGCGATCTGCCAGAACGCTAAGGTAGTTCATTTCGAGCTTGGCTAATGCGCGAAAACTCTGCTAATACAGGAAGCATGTCAGCTTTAGTGCAGATCGATCACCTGCTAACTCTCCTCGACGATGATTCGAAGGTGGTGCAAGAGGCTGTGCAGCGTGAACTCAGCAGCATGAGGCGCGAGCTGCCGGAACGGCTTCAACATTTTAACCGCCCACTCAGCGCGGATGAAGAGCGCCACGTTGGTCGCCTACTAGAGCCCGCCCGCCGAGCCGAGCTGGAAGAGACCTGGATGCGCTGGCGTTGGCTGGAGAATCCGCATGCTCAGTTGGAGGAAGGCATGGCCCAAATTTCCGCTTATTTGCATGGATGGCGTACGCAAGTCGGTGATCTAGCCGTGAGATTGGACGCTTTAGCCGAAGAGGCCTTCCGCGATGCGGGGAAAATGGATGCCCGTGAACTGAGCGAGTGGCTTTTTGCCGTGCGTGACGGCACCGTGCGCTTTCGTGGGAACAGCAAAGATTACTACACCTCAAGTAACAGTGATCTCTTTTGGGTACTCGAGACCGGTTTGGGAAATCCCATCAGCCTCAGTTGCCTTTATCGGCTGCTCGGTCAGCGTTTTGGCCTCGATATTCAGGGCTGTAATTTTCCAGGGCATTTTCTAGCCCGAACTGAAATTGAAGGGCGCACTTGGTTAGTGGACTGCTTCAATCGCGGACGTTTCATGCTAGCGGCCGATGTGGCCAAACATCATCCTGCCGCGAATCCCGCCATGGAAGACGTCATCCGGCATCCTGCCAGCACCGATCAGATTCTCCTGCGCATACTCCGAAACCTCGACGAAGCCTACGAACGTACCGACAACCTCCAGCAGCGTCATGTGATGCGTAAGCTCGCCGTGAAGCTCATGGAGGAGTGATGGGGGTTGAGTAGCTTATTCCTTGAAGATGATCTTGTTACAGGCTGCTGAGGAGAGTGGGTAGGCGCTCGGCAAGGGTTTGGAGGAGTTCGGTGCTAGGTGCTTCAGGGCGGAGGTCCAGACTAGGGAGAAGGCCGGCGGCTGCAAGGGCTGGACTTTGTGCGGCAATCGTGTCACGCAATTCAGAGGAGATCACGACGTGATGGCGAGGCTTTTCCCCTGGAGCCGGAATGGCAGCTAGGACGCTGCGTGCGATGGCGAAGAGTGCCGCCCATGGAGTCCAACGGGGCAGGGGTTTCCCTGAGGTGAGGAAGGCCCAATCGGTGGGCTGGAGGTGATACCGGCAGTGTCCATTACGGCCAGATTTTCTCTTCAGCTGTGTCGCAGGTTCCCAGCTGAGCAGGTGGCCAGAAAGCAGCATTTCCTGTAGCACAGTTTGAAGGGTGCGCGGGGCGTAACCCGTGGCTCGGGCGATCTCAGTAGCATAGGCGGCAGATGGACTGCCCGCGAGGTAGAGAATGATCTCCACACGGGCGCTGACGCCGATGAGTGACCTCAGAGAGGCCATGAGATTGGGTGGCAGCAGTGGTTGGGGTGCACGGCTCATGCCGCGTGGCTGGAAAACGCTGCGTTCGAGACCTTGCGCGAGGAAGATGTCATCTGGCGGCGTGGGAATTGGGCCTTTTAAACCAAAGAAAAGTGGTGCTGTGGCGGGTCCTACTTCTGAGTCCGGCCTGATCTTGGCTGCGGCTTTCCATCGCGGTTGAGTGGATTTTTCTGCCAGCCATTGGGCAACAGATCGCAGCACCGGCTCATCGCCTAATCGATGGCTGCTCTGAAGGTTGGTAAGTCGTTGCAGATTGATCAGAGAGCCATAGGAGGCCAACCAGTCGAACGCCTCATCAAACAGACGCGGTTCGTGACGCCCGATGGACGTGGTGACGAGCACCAGCGCTTCCAGATCGATCAAGTGTTCTGGTTTGGCAGGTTGAGCGTGACCTGAGACTCCGAGGCTGCACCACTGCCGCCAGAGTAGGTCGAGTATCGCCTCCAAGCAGCGGCTTCTAAAGTCGTTTAGTAAGGTGTCCATAGCCGAGTGAAGTGAGTGTGTTATGGACGATTTGCGGAAAAACTTCACCAACGTCCTGTGTGAGCACCCAGCGAGCGGCAAGCGTGAGTTCCTCGTCCGTAGGCTGGAGTGACGCTAGGTCTCTGACATGGCGACCGGCACCTTGATCCACGATGGCGAATAGCTTCAGGTGGATGAGGTCGAATCGGTCCGGGTAGAAAATCGTGAGGCAGCGGCCGTATTCATAACGTGTGAGTCGAGAAAGAAAGCCCTCAGGCAAGCCTGCTAGCACTTGATCTGCTGGGCCAGTATTGAGCCAATGCGGGTCTAGCTGGAGTTCGCGTGCGACTTTGTCAGCCGCTGCTTTGAGTGCCCCGGACATTGGCCTTGGGTCCACGAGTCCACGCTCTGGATCTACCCCAGCCATGATGTCCACGTCTTTGGTAGTGCGGGAGATGATGCCCAGAGTGATCAATGCACTGCCGCCGATGACGACTAGACTCTCGGTCTCGGCGCCGTCAGCTTCGAGGAAGCCAGCGAGGGCGCTTAAGGCGTTTTGAAGCGTTTCTGGAGCAAGGTGATTCATAATAATAGCGCTAATATGAAACGTATTATACGCTGATAATATGCGTAAATAACGCTGATTAACAATCATAAGTTCTGGATTGGAGAAGTTTTCCCCTGGTTGGAGATCTGGCTCGCCTCCTTAAATGTGAGGGCTTGCAGATCAGGGAACAACATCAATTCATCGTGATCTTATTAGCACAAGAGAGGCGGTTCTTGTGCCAATTGAAAGTCATCTGTGCTGAACTCCAAACCTCTGCTGCGTAACGTTGTGCACCTGACGCGACACTACGGCAGCCTATGAGGAGGATTTCTACAGAGGTGCTATCGTAATGTATCTTGGTTGCATTAGCCGAAGTAAGGAGGCCGTTTTTCACAGAGCATTTGAAGTTGCGGTTACTTCCATCAAGCAGCATAAACGATGATTCGATAAGGTCAGTTGTTGATATGGTTCGGTCTGTCGCATTTACCCTCGTTTTGAGAAGTGAAAATGTGTGTGTGGGGTGGCACTTCATCGACCTTGCGCCTACCAATGAACAGCTATTGCGACAAAGTCGCAGAATTTAGTTGCATCTAAATCTCAACAAGCCATCTTAAAAGCTGTTGAGACGGTGTCTCACTCGCAAGAAGAAACTTTTCCCATGAAACCACGCTACTACTTACCTTATTTTGCTGCCTTGATGACGGCGGCTGCCGCTGCTCAGGAACCTGTTGTTCAAGTAGAAGAGGTCGCAGTTGAGGCTGCCACCGGAAAGACTCAAACTCTGAAGACCATCACGGTCTATGGCGAGTCCGAGAACGACTCCATCGTGCAGAATCCCTTCCTGCTGCCCGTGGAAGGCACCAAGATCTTCGCCGGTAAACGTGCGACAGTGATCGATCTCGATGCACTGCCGAAAGTGCAGGCCAACAATTATCGCCAAGCCCTAGCCTTAACGCCGGGCCTCCAAATTTCTGAGGAATCAACACCACTGGTTAGTATTGGCTATCGTGGCATAGGCACGCCGAATCGCAGCCAGTTCATGCAGGTCTTGAAAGATGGCATTCCGATTCATGCCGATCCCTTTGGTTATCCTGAGGCTTACTTCACACCGCCGCTGGATACGGTGGACCGCATTGAGTTCATTCGTGGTGGGGCTGGTTTGATGTATGGGTCTCAGCCTGCGGGAGCTCTGAATTACATCACGTACATGCCAGATAGAAACACGCCATTCTCCTTCCGCACGCAGAACATTTATGGCACCGATGACCTCTTTTCTAACTACACCGCTGTAACTGGTACGGTGGGGAAATTGGGCTATTACGGCTACTACAATCACCGTGAATCCAATGGCTTCCGCAGTGCCAACAGCGATTACCGCTTGGATGGCGGGCATTTTAAAGTCAGCTATGAGGTGAGCCCAGACACCCGCTGGATCTTAGGCGTTGATCTCTATGAACAGGACAATGGTGAGCCTGGGGGCCTCTCAGTAGCCGATTATGCCAAGAACCGAGATCGTGCGACTCGCCAGTATGATTTTTTCCGCCTCCGCCGTTACGTCGGCACGGCTGAGTTTCAGCATAAATTTAGCAGTGCGACAGAAATGAGTGTGAAGGCCTGGGGTGGCTTTTATGATCGCTACAGCCACCGCCAACGTCTCTCTGGAGCACAAGGCAGCGATGCTTTTGGTGTGACTCCGCTAGGCACGCAGTCAAACATTGAGCAACAGCAGTTTTACTCCTTTGGGATCGAACCGCGCATTCGTCATGATTGGCAGGCGTTAGGTGGTGAGCATACTTTAGCTGCTGGAATGCAATTCTATTGGCTGGATTCACCACGTAAAGATCAGCGTGGTCAAACCGCCTGGGCCAGTGAGGGAATCACGACGAGTGCCTCTCAGCGAAATGTGTTCTATTCGTCCTTTTTTGCGGAAAACAAGTTCACCTGGGGTAATTTGACGGTCACGCCTGGGGTGCGTTTGGAGAGCATCAATCAGCGCGTTGGAACCAGGAAATTCAATGCAGTGACTGGAGTTCAAGAAGACTATGATCAAAATGCCAAACATGATGTGCAACCACTCTTTGGGTTAGGCATTGCCTATGATCTGCCTTCGGAATTACAACTTTATGCCAATGTGTCGCAGAGTTATCGGGCGTCGATCTTTTCAGAATCAATCGTCGCTACGCCAGGCACGAGCACGACAGATGCTGATCCAGGTCTGGGGTGGAATTACGAAATTGGATTCCGTGGCACTCCGCGTCAGTGGTTCACTTTTGATAGCAGTCTCTTCCTCGTGGATCTGGATAATCGATTTGCCGTCAGCAATAACGTTCTCGGTAGCGCGGGCCGTAGCATCAACTATGGCTGGGATGGAGCGACTCAGGTGGACCTGATCGGAGCCTATGATGCGGCTAGCGGTAGTAGCTTGGCCAAACGTTTTGGCAGTTTCAGCGTCTATGCTAATGCAACTCTGCTGCAGGCCGAACTGCATGGCGGGCCTAATGATGGTGAAGTCCCCCAATTTGCCCCTGAATACCTAGTGCGCACAGGTTTGATTTATGGCTTCAAGGGCGTCAAAATCTCCTTCCTAGGCACTTTCGTGGCAGATCAGAAGGCCCAAGATAGCACAAATTCAAACTTTAATATTCCTAGTTACATGACCTGGGATCTGACGGCTGAGGTGCCAGTGACAAAGAACTTCACGCTAATGGCTGGACTGAACAATGTCTTCAATGAGGATTACTACACGCGTGTGACCTCCAATGGCATCGATCCAGCCTACGGCCGGAATTTCTATGTCGGTGGCAGTTTTCAGTTCTGATTGCTAGTTCGCGAAGAATCCACGCTAGGGCGGCATGAGAGTTGCTATTCTCATACCGCCCTAGCCATTGACAACCCAGGGGCCTGTCCTAGCCTGCACGCCCTTTTTCAGCATTAAATCCATCCATCCATGAGCACTCCAGAGTCCGGTAAGCCCGTCTACAACGTCAAAAACCCCTTCATTGCCAAGGTGAAGAAGGCCTATGACCTATCAGGCGCGGGGGCACCGAAAAATACCCGTCATTATGAGATCGACCTCGAAGGTGGGGAGCTGGAGTACACGCCGGGCGATTCTTTAGCTGTGCAGCCTACGAATGATCCGGTGCTGGTCGATGACACGTTGAAGGCGCTGGGTTTCACTGGTGACGAGATCGTCAAGCACCCAAAGACCACGCTTGAAGTGCCCATTCGTCAGGCTCTGATCGAGGCGACGCTGATTACAGAAATCGACAACAAACTCATCAAGGCCATCATCGAAAAAACAGGCGGTAATACCGCCCTAGCCGGATTGCTGGAACCTGAGAAGAAAGAGGAGCTGAAAAAGTATCTCTGGGGCCGCTTCGTGATTGATCTGCTGTTGGAAAACCCGACCGCGAAGTTTGAGCCGCAGGAATTCATGCTCACGCAAAAGAAGCTGAACATCCGTCTTTACTCCATCAGCAGCAGTCAGAAGGCGCATCCCAAGGAAGTGCATCTGACCATTGCAACGGTCAAGTACACCAGCCATGGCCGTGAACGCAGTGGTGTGGCCTCAACCTTCCTGGCGGAGCGCATCACGGTTGGAGAGACCTTGATCCCCGTCTTTGTGAATCATGGCAAAGGTTTCCGCCTTCCTGAGCCTCAGGAAGAGACGCCAGTCATCATGATCGGACCAGGCACTGGCATCGCCCCGTTCCGCGCCTTCCTGGAGGAGCGGAAAGCCACTGCGGCGAGAGGTAAAGCTTGGCTCTTTTTTGGCGAGGTGAATGAGGCGACCTGCTTCTTCTACAAAGATGAATTTGAAGCCTATGTAGCCGACGGCACGCTGGCCAAGCTCACCACAGCCTGGAGCCGTGATCAGGCAGAGAAGATCTACGTTCAGCATAAACTGCTGGAAAACAGTGCTGAAATCTACGCCTGGCTAGAGCAAGGTGCCATCGTTTATGTTTGCGGTGATGCCTCACGCATGGCGGTGGATGTGGACAAAGCTCTGCACAGCATCATCGAAAAAGAAGGTGGTAAAACCCCTGAAGAAGCAGTCGCCTACATGGCTGCTTTCAAGGACGCCAAGCGCTATCGCCGAGACGTTTATTGAGGTTATTTAAAGACCAAATCTGGCGGGTAATTGCGAATCTGATCATCGTCTGTGAAGGGCTGTTTATCCGGTCCTTCATAGATGAGCTGGAAGGCGCATCCACTGCTGGAAATCACATGCAGATGGATTCCCGGCTCGTCCGGTTTGCGGCGAAACGTGTTGGTTGTCATGGCGGGATGTTCCTTGGGAACGAAAGCCAAATCTTTTTTGTTTTTCCCCGCCAGTTGCTCCCTGATTTCCTCCCAAGTGCCATTGGGTAGGCTGCGCACGTTTGTCCAGTAGTCCAGGAGCATCTGGCCGACAATCTGGGTCTGCTGTTCAGGCGTGAGATCGGGCCTTAAAAGCTCATTCAGTGGCCCATCCGGTATTCCTGCAAGGGGATCGGGTTGCGGCAGTCCGGCTTTCAAAACAGGGTCGTTGGGGTCGAGTTGGTATTTTTCACGGCCAAACAAGTTCTGCACATCCGTCCACAGCTCGGCAATGCCGCCGCCTTTTCCCAGCATGAGCCCGAAGAGCACGGCAAGCAGTACGATGAGGACGAAGAGAAGGGGGCGGAGGAGGCGCTTGATTCGACTCATTGATGCAGAGTGAGGTGCTGGCGGCTGATCTCGACGAAAACCCCTTGTGTGAACATGCGTTCGATCTCGGACAGGTTCTTGCACAGAAGGCTCAGGAGTTCATCGTTGGTGATGTTGCCCGTGCTGATCAGGAGCAGGCGCTCGGGCTCGGCTCGGAGGAGAAAGCTATCGACAAAATCACTGTCCTTGGTGATGACGATACGGCCTTCCTGATCTGCAAGCTTAGCAATCTGAAAGTCGCTGGTGGTGTTCCCGGCTGGGAGATCGAGTGTGTGGATGGCATCGTGTCCCCAGGTTTGGAGCGCCCGAGCGATCCGACGGGGCAACTGGGCATCCACGATAAATTTCATGCCATCAATGCCTCGATGCGCTTGGTGGTAACGAGTCGTGCTCCCCAGGCGATGGCAGCTCGCAGGTCATCCTCTTCGAGGTCTTCGTAGTCATCCAAAATTTCGCGATGCGTCATGCCACTGCTTAAAAGTTCGAGCAGTGTCTCGATGGGGTAGCGAAGTCCACGAATGCAAGGCTTTCCGTGACAAATCTCAGGTGAGGAGGTGATGCGCGACAGAAGGTTTTTCATGTGGGATATGACGTGAATTTCAAGGTTTCGTCAAGCCGCCTTCATAAAGCCAAGATCGGGATCGAAGTTCATGAGGTTCGGGAACACTTCATTGAGTTGTGTGTTGCTGAGGCCGAACCATTTGGCCATGGTCGCGGCGTATTGATCCACGCTGGTGGTGGGGATCCAATTGCCGCGTCCCGTGTTCAGCGGATGTCCGGCCAGATTGATGTCTGGGTCTGGGAAGGCTCCATAGACTTTTTGGCCATTGAGTGCGCCGCCCATGACGAGATGATGACTGCCCCAACCGTGGTCAGAGCCGCGACCATTGCTGTCATAGGTTCGATTAAAATCACTGGCGGTAAAACTGGTAACGCTGTCTCCCATGTTGATGGTTTCCAAAGCATCTTGGAAACCCTTCATCGCGGAGCTGACACCGCCGAGGAGGTTGGCATGATCGGCAAGCTGCGGGCCATGGGTGTCAAATCCACCTGTCGCCACAAAGAAGATTTGCCGCGTGATGCCAAGTGGTCCCTGCGCTTGGATCATCTTGGCCACGGTGCGGAGTTGCTCACCGAGCCCAGTGTTTGGAATGGTGGGGAAAGCCGAGGTGCCAGCAAGCGCGGTATTGATCGTATCCGCTTCTATGATGGACTTGTTGGAGAGATCCGCAAAAGCGTCTTCCATGAGATTGGCATATTCCGCATTGAGAATGTTTCGAAAGGCCGTGTAGCGGGTGACATCCTGGGCGCTGGTGCCTTGGCCCAAGCGAAACACGGGCGTACCACCGGGACCTGGACGGAAGGGGAACATGGTTTTGCCGACCTGGAAAAAGTTGGTGCCGCTCAGAGAAACAAGCATCGAAACCGAGGTGCGCTGTTGAGTGCCGACGAGGGCTTCCGCCATGCGAGCGCCCCAGCCGGTTTGGTTATAAGCAGCGTTCATCGTGCTGGCGCTCGTCTGCCACTGCATCTGCTGATCACTGTGCGAAAAAAGGTTCTCGGGGATGGCCGCGGTGCGGTTGCGGTAGTCGGCCATCGTGGCCGGAGCGATGAGCGTGCCGACATTGGTCATGAGCGCGGCCTTGCCAGCATTGTAGAGATCACGCATCCCTGTCATGGAAGGGTGCAGTCCTAGTTGGAGCCCATCATCGTTCAGTGTGTTCAGCGCAAGGACATTGGCCTGTGGTATGGTCAGTACACTGCGGCTGGTGGCATACTTGGCGTGGGCGCTACTTTCGCGGGGAATGACAAGGTTATTGGCGTCATTACCGCCGTAGAGGAAGACACAGACAATGGCTTTGTAGGGCGTGCCCGGCGCGAGGACATCGGCGGCCTGAGCATTCACATGCCGTAGGGTCAGGATCGTATTCAGCAGGCAGGTCGTGGACATTGCCGAGCAGGCACTGCCGCCCAGGAAATTTCGGCGTGTGAGCAGAGAGGGGAGATTTTCAGCATTCATGTTCGGGGCGGGATCAGTGGCTAAAAGTTACTTTTCCATGACGAACTCGGGAGAGGCCGTGAGAAGCTGGAGCATGACTTTGATGCCCGTGTTGGCATTGGTCGCGTGGAGAGTGTGCAAGCTCATGAGACTGGTGCGCAGACTGGCGCTCATCGGGCGGCCGAGGATGAGCACTTCTATTTTTGTCATGAGTGCATCGGGCGTGCTCCATAGCTGAGTCAAGGGGCTGAGATCCATCGTGATTCGGCTGCTGGTGTTCGTGTAGAAGCCATTGGTGACTCCTTCAAAAAGGTAGTTGGCGGTGTCTGTGGCCGTGAGTTCCGTGGTGATTTCAAACTCGGGTGAAACAATGCCTGCGGCCAAAACGGGTCCTGGGGGAGAGTAATCAGGTTTGAAGAAATTGAAGACGGTCGGTGCCTGCATGGGCCATTGACCGATTTCGTCGATCGCATTCCACATGAGGTAGCGTCCGAGCAGCGGTGGGTTGCTGCTTGGGGCTTTGCCAAAGGCACGCATCAGGCGGGACAGGCGGATCATCGGCTCGCTCAGTTTTCCAGAGTCTGCGGTGGTGATCAGGGTACGTGCTTCTCGGTCCAGCAGGATGGCTTTGACCACGGCACAGAGATCACCTCGGACACCTTTGCCGTTGTCATCCCAGATTTTTGAAACTCGGAAGATGTAGGCAGGGCTTGGATTGCTGGTGACAAGGCGCTGAATGAGACGCTCGGCCATGAATGGGCCGACGTTGGGGTGCGCGGCAAGGACGTCCATGCAGCGGCGAATATCTTGCAGGGCGTTTTGTCCAGCGGGTACCGTGGCACCGCCGACGATGACTTTCTGACCACGATCATGCTGGTCTTCAAAGGACATCATGGCGTTCATGACATCCGCTGAACTTGTGTAAGTGAAGTTGCCTGAGTTTGCATAAGTCCAGCCAGTGAAGGCGCGTGATAGCTCGCGGATCTCGTCCTGAGTGTAGGTCGGGATCGCATTGCCTGAAGGGTTGCGTTTGAAGGTGCCGTCCTTATTCAAATGCTCCAGACCGATGCTGAAAAGCTGCATGATCTCGCGCGCATAGTTTTCATCCGGTTTCGTTTTGGAGCTACGTATCATGGTGAGCCAAGTGCCCATGATGGGGTTAAGGGTGACCTCTTCCAAAAGCTGTCGATAGGGTCTGCCTGGCACGAGGGACTTTACCAGCAGGTCGTAATAGTTGGTGCAGCCTCGTGGATAGTTTCTAAGCGCAGAGCCTGAGCGGTCGGAGATGACGAGAATTTCGCTCAAAGCGAGGGCGACACGCTGGCGAAGCTGGTCTGGCGAGGTCATCGCCAGCGTCCACCAACTGTAGAGGCGGTCTTCCGTATTCAGCTGTGTGCTCGCCATGGGCATCACGGCACCTGGTAGGCCAAGCGTGTTGGCTGTGCGTGAGAGTTCCAGTAGCTTTTGCTGCGCGCCTTTGAAGAGCGCCATGCGATCCAGATGCTCCACATGGCTGCTGATGGGTAGAGCAAATTGCTCGTCGATCCATTTGGAGAAACCGACCTGCTTTACTTTCGCGATGTCTGCTTCGCTTGGGCCAAAGCTGGCTTGTTTGAGGAATCTTGATGCATCGATGTCGCTGATCGCCGTTGGGGCTGCCCAAGCCGTGGTGTTGTGGCTCCCACTTGTGTCGATTGGGTAAACGGGGGCCGTATTGGCTGCGACTGCGACAGTGACTCGGCGAGTGGCGACCACGCTTTGGTTGCCGGATTGATCTGTCACGACATATCGAAGGGTGTAGGTGCCAGGGGTGGCGGTATCCACCGTGCCTTCGACTCGCACCGCGCTATTGAGATTGCCGTCGATGCCATCCGTAGCCGAGAAACCAGGGTCCACAAAGGTGCCGCCGACACCCACGGTAACCGCATTGCCACCGGTCAGAGTGATGGTCGGTGGGGCTTTGTCAGCCAAGGTCAGTGGGGCCAAGAACGCGCCGTCGATGACTTCAAAATTGGTTTTTCCAGGGCAGAGCCAAGCCAGGGCCAGGTGATCTCTCCAACCACTTTCCTTGTAACGAATTTCCAGGTAGTAGCTCTGACCTTTGACAAGTGAGACTGGACGGCTGAGCTGGTAATCGGGGAATTTTCGCCATTCATAATAGTCCGTGGCTGCTGGCACGAAACAGAGTAGGTCCTTTTTTTCAGGGGTGCGGTCTGTGCTCAGATAGACCTCACTCCATTCGTCTGAGGCAAGATTAAAACGATACACACCACTGACAGGCGGGTAAACATAGCCACGGATTCGTGTGCCGTAGTTGTCGCCAGCATTGCTTGGGATTTCTGTGCTTTTCAGCTGATAACGTTCGTCGGGGCTGTTGGGGTATTTGGCATTTTTGGTGAG
The DNA here is from genome assembly GCA_027489965.1 of Verrucomicrobiaceae bacterium. Taxonomy (GTDB): domain Bacteria; phylum Verrucomicrobiota; class Verrucomicrobiia; order Verrucomicrobiales; family Verrucomicrobiaceae; genus Prosthecobacter. The sequence goes on along the minus strand of JAIXZA010000006.1, from coordinate 28,165 downwards.
ATCGGTGACCCAGCTGCCGGTGATGCCTTTGAAGACTTCGGCCAGGATCGAGCCTGTGCCTACACCGAGTGCTGGGAACACGGTGATGCTTGTGGCCGCGCTGCGGCTGTTTTTGCCATCGGTGGCGGTGATCTGCAGTTGGTAAGTGCCTGCCGTGGTGAACTCCACCCCTGTGTTGATAGCCGTGGGAGTATCAAAGGTGCTTCCATTGGGGCCACTGACGACGCTCCATCGGTAAGCGAGGGGCTGCGGACCAGGAACCAGATCAATAGCCGTAGCACTGAGCGTGTAGCGCGCCTTGGGCCAATAACCACTCTGGGGAAGCCCCACTTTCACGCTCATCTCGGTGTCAAACTGCTCGGCTGTGATGCCGTCGGGTGGGCTGAGTAAGACGCCTGGAATCACTTGTGCCTGAGCATCGGTCTGTGAACTCAGCCGATAGGCCACGGCCAGGTAATCATCTCCACCACCCTCCTTTTGCAAAGCCATGAGGTAGTAACGCTTGCCTGGAACGAGACGAATTGGGGCGGATTTTTGCGCTGCATTGGCTGTCCAGTTGTAGCGACCTGTCGCCCACGGAGCCGAACAAACTTTACTGATTCCAGTGGGAGATTCCCCCGTTGAGTTCAGCCAGAGTTCGCTCTGATCATCGCTGGCAATCAGGAAAACATAATCACCTTCGACAGGGACTTGGAGGTAGCCGCTGAGACGTTGGCCGTAATTGTCTGCCCAGTTCGTCGGTGTTTCAAAATTGGGCAGAATGTCTTTCAAGCTTGGCTTGCCGTCTTGGTAAGTCTTGGCGTTGGTGAGATCGGTGATGCCACTGCCTCCGATGCCCGTCCAGACCTCACGCAGCAGTCCCCCTGATTTGGGAGCGAGTGGATTTTGCACCGTAATCATGAGGCTGTCGCTGGCGGTGTTGGTGCCATCGGTGGCGGTCATCTTGACTTCATAGATGCCCGGGCCGGTAAACGTAAGCATCGCCACGGGGCTTTTCGGTTTGTCAAAAGTCACTTTGGTCGAGCTACAGCTCCATTGGTAGCTCAGTGGCTGTGGGCCCTGATTCAAATCATAGACCAGTGCCGCGATGGCCACTTGGTTTTGCGGCCAAAGCAGTGTGCGGTCACTGCCGACGGCGGCGGTAATCTCAGGATTGAATGCAGGAGCGGCGTGGTCAGGAGTGAGGAACGCCCGTGAGACCGCTTCGCGTCCATTCGTCGCCGGGCCGTTCATGGCGAGTGAGACATGGTCGCTGCCGTCACGCTCTTTGTGGAGGATCTGAATAGGGTAGGGGGTGTTTGCTTTTAGCTCCACTTCGGCGGACTTTTGCTCAGGATGATCATCCCAAGCGCGAGGCTGGTGGCCTTCATGATCCAGGTAGGCGACTCGGCGCCTGCCCAGCGTGTCTTTGAGGTCGATCTGGAAGTCTGATGCATGGTCCGAAGCGATCCAAAAGGAGTAGCGACCTGCGACCGGCACGGTGAGCGTGCCCTTCAAGCGCTGGCCATAATAGTCAGCCCAGTTGCGTGGTGGCTCTGCGCTTGGGATCAAATCTTCAAAGTGTGGATAGGCTAGCTGCGGATCGTAAGTGGTCAGATTCGCCAGTGTGCCGCCTTCGACATCCAGCCACACGGACCGTGTCAGAGCACCGGTTCCTGCGGTAAAGGCTTTGTTTACCGTGATTGTCACGGAATCGCGACTGGTGCGGGTGCCATCAGTGGCTGCTAACTCGAACGTATAAGTGCCGATGGCGGAAAGAATCACATCACTGTTCGCTGTGGTCGGCGTCAGGATCGTCGCTTTTGGACCCGAGGTTTGTTGCCAGGCCGCCGTGGCGGTGGCACTGCTGCTGAGAGCCTGAATGATTTTGCCAGTGAGTTGTATGCGGTCATGAGGCCACCAGTAGAAGCGGTCGCGGCCTGCACTGGCATAAAAGGCCATGTCTTTGTCAAAGCTGGCCAGCTTTTGCGTTGGTTCGACATGACTGCCTAAAATGACTTGGGGAAGTTTATCACCCTCTGGTGACCATGCTGCGGCAAAGTGATCAGCACCCCAGGTAGCCTTATGGACTAGCTCTATGAAGTATCTCCCGCCAGCTTTGAGCGGAATAGGAGCCGAGGTCTGAGAGGCATCGCGATTCCATTGCTCAGGATTCGTGTAATTCGTGGTGAAGCAGACTTTGCGCAGGTTTGCGGGTGTGGCATCTGTGCTGATGGAGAGCTCAGCTTCATCGTCGCCAGACACATAGAAAGTGTAATTCACCTCCGTCTTACCACCCGCAGGTACATTCAAAATACCCGTCACACGAGTGCCGTAATTGTCGGCCCAGTTTTGGGTCTGCCGCAGATCGGGGATGGTGTCGGCAAAGTCGGGGTTGAGGGGAAAGGTAGGATCAGCGCGAAACTGCGCTAGCGTGCTGAAGCTTCGATTCCACCAGATTTGGCGAGTCAGACCGCCGACATTGGCATTGATCGGATTCACGACGTTCACGGTGATCTCGTCCGTGCTTGTGTTACTCGTGGTCGTGACAGCGTAGCGCAGGACGTAAGTGCCTGTTTTTGGAAAGGTGACCAGTGTTGGAGCTTTGTCTGCAGCAGAGAAAAGAGCAGCACCAGGGCCACTCACCATCGTCCATAAACGTGAGGGCGTGTCATTAGCCCAAAGGCGTCGAGATTCAAAAGCGGAAAGTGCCAGAGTGTTTCTCGGCCAGTAGAGGGTGGTGTCCCGACCCGCAAAGAGATTGTAATCTTGTGTGAGTTTGAATTCCTGAGCAGAAGCAATGACCGCCGCCACATCCACGGGTGGTGCGAGGTATTCGCCCGTGATTTCGGTCATGAACTCCTGCCCTGGCTGTTGCCACATGAGGCTCAAGTGATCGTTGCCCCATTCGTCTTTTCGCAGCATTTCAAAAGCATATTTCTGGCCTGCCGTCAGGGGGATGGGTGCGCTGGCTTGAGTGCTCTGAGTGGCAAAATCACCGACATTGACCGCTTTCGTCACGGAGTCTTGAAGGGCCAGATTCAGGGGAGAGGCATCCGTGCTCAGACGGAATTCGGCGGTCTCATTCGCCGAAAGGAAAAACCGATAGCTGCCTGTTTTGGGCACCAAAAGAAAACCACGAGTGCGTTCACCGAATTGATCTGCCAAGGAGACGTTTGAGGTCAGGCTTGTGACCATTCGGTGGGCCTGCGGATATTTGGGAAAATGCAGACTAGTGGAGATGGCGGCCACCGTACTCCCGCTCAGGCCGAACCAATACTCGACCAGCGCTTTCCCTGCATCTGGGGCAAGCGGTGCGGAGATCGTCACCGTCACTTCGTCTGATACGGTCGTGCTGCCGACGGTCGCTGCGGCGCGGAAAACATAGGTGCCAGCACTGGGCAGCGTCACTTTCGTCGTTGCCAGAGTTGCTGAGGCAATCACCGCTGTTCGGCCGCTGACCTGAGTCCAAAGAATCGACGGTGTTGCATTGGTGTCGGCCAAATGGAGGGCCTGCGCCTGGAGATCCACCACGAAGTTGGGCGCGTATTGCGTCACAGGTTTGCCTGCTTCGACGATCACACCTGTAGGAATGGACGCTGGAATCTCGAAGGGTGTCAGATGGGTACCGGGAATCACCGTTGGCGTGGCGGTCGGTGATGGTGCCCAGCCTACCTCGACATGATCACCGCCATAACCTTCTTTCATGAGCGCCTCAATGTAATAGCGCTGCCCAGCGACGAGTGAGATGGAGGCAGATTTTTGCGAGGCAAATTTGGTCCACTGTTGGGGATTGGAGTAGCTTGTCAGTGAGGCGATTTTGACTTTCTTGGTCACCGTTTCGTCTGTGCTCAGCCAGAGTTCGCAGTCATCATCACCGCTCACATAAAAGGTGTAATCCCCTGAAGCCGTCGGGGTCAAAAAAGCCCGCATCCGCACCCCGTAACGCTCTGCCCAATTCACGGGAGAGGCAAAGCTGGCATCAACGGTTCTCAGCACAGGTGTGCCCGGGAAGTTATCAGCCAGAGTTAGATCGGAAATTGCGCTGCCCTCTAGGTTAGTCCAAACTTCGCGCAAAACTCCGGAAGTCTGAGCCTGAACAGTCATGGTTAGCGTTATGAAAACGCAGCATAAAAATGGGATAAACTTGTTCATGCCGTAGGTAAATAATCGAAATTATAGTCTATTTACCAAGGTAAGAGAAGGTATTTAATTCATTTTTTGAAACAAATAAAAGGCGCTCTTGGCCCGTAAAATCAATGAATTCAGCTGATCGTGGCATAAATGCTTCTCTCAATGAGGAAGGTACAAAGATGGTTTTCTCACTTTTTTAGAAGATTGAGTGCAACGCATCGTTTCGGGGGGTGGTTTAAAAAGTCATCAACAGTCTTGTGCCATGAAAACGCTCGTCCTTCTCTTCCTCACTGCCTGTGCTGTGCACGCTGCCTCTTTGCCTGAAGCGGCTAAGATTGACAGTCTGCTGGCGGCGGATTGGCAGAAAAATAATCTTCAGGCCAATGCGCCAGCCTCGGATGATGTGCTGGTGCGTCGGTTGTATCTCGACATCGCAGGACGCATCCCGACTGTGGAGGAGCGGCAGGATTTCATCAGTAGCAACGATCCCCAAAAACGGGCTAAGTTGATCGATAACCTTCTGGGCAGTGATGGATACACCAGCCACATGTTTAATTACTTCGCCGATCTGCTCCGCCTCACGGACAATACCAAGGGGAAGATCACGGCTGAGGCTTATGAGGAATGGATGAAGAAGGAGCTGAAAGCCAACACGCCTTACGATCAGTTGGTTAAAAAACTACTGACGACCGAAGGCGGTGTCTGGGACAGTGGCAGCATTGGCTTTTATCAGCGGGATGAAAACAAGCTGGATCACTTGGCCTACACCGTGCAGGTCTTTTTGGGCACCAGCATTGTCTGTGCACAATGCCATAATCATCCCTTCGATAAGTGGACGCAGATGGACTACTATGGCATGGCCGCCTTCACTTATGGCATGGATACCAAGGGCGGCGGCGCGAACGAAATCAAGATTCCTAAAAAGCCCCAGGCTGGCAAACAGCTCCCTGAATTCCTGGCCAAGATGTCACCTAAAGAGCGTCGGGCTTACGTTAAGGCCCATCCGGAAGAGATTGCCAAGCTGAAGGAAGAAGCCAAGAAGCCTTCAGCGTCGAACGAAGATCTGCAGCAGGTTCGGAAAGCCTTGGGGGATGTGATGAAGCCGCTCAGGTACACCTCGGTGACCAATCATGATGGCAAACTGCCCATGCTGCCAGACGATTACAAATACGACGATGGCAAGCCGGGCCAAACGATTGAAGCCCGCGCGATCTTTGGGCATGATGCCAAACCCAAGGAAGGTCAGACTCGCGTGCAGGCCTTTGCGGATTGGATGGCCAATCCTGAGAATCCACGGTTTACCACCGTCATCGCCAATCGTATGTGGAAGAAGGTTTTCGGTCTTGGGTTGATTGAACCTGTGGATGAAATGACCGACTCGACCGTGCCATCCAATCCCGCGCTGATGGAATACCTGACCCAGCTCATGATTGAGAAGCAGTATTCACTGAAATCCTTCCTCCGCGTGCTCTACAACACGGACACCTATCAGCGTGCTGCTGGCACCCAGGAGATTGCTTTGGGCGAGATCTCCCACTTCACCGGCCCGATGCTCCGTCGCATGAGTGCGGAGCAGGTTTGGGATAGCTTCATCACGCTGACCAAGGGTAATCTGGATGGTGCTGTGGATGATGAAAATCAACGTCTTCACCAATACATGAACGATTTATCACTCTTCCTGACCACGATGAAAGAAAAAGGTCCTGAAGGTATCATCGCCGCTGCGAAGGAAGGCATGGCGCAGCGAAAAGCCAACGATCAAAAGCTGGATGAGCTGCGTGCTAAAATGGCCGAACAAAAGGAAAAGGGAGCCGCCTCACCCGCTGATGCCAAAATGCTGGCCAATGCCGCTAACAAACTGCGCCGTGATACGACCAATGACCTGCTGGAAAACCTTGTGGGTGAAGAGCGGGCAGAGGCTTTGATCAAAGGCTATAATCCGCAGAAGAAGCCAGAGATGAAAAGGCCTAAATTGGATAAAACCACCTTGGCCAACCTGTCTAAGGAGCAGCGTAAAGACCTCCTGAAAAATGCCGCTGCCAGCAACATGGTGGCTGCGCGTGCCTCAGAACTTCCTAGCCCAGCCCGACCAGGCCACATTCTGCGCACTTTTGGTCAGAGTGACCGAGAAGTGATCGACAATGCCAATGAAGATGCCTCGGTGCCACAAGCCTTGACGCTCCTGAATGGTCCCATCGCCGAAAGCCTGACCAGTCCGATTTCACGGCTCAGTCAGCAGCTGGCGAAAGCGGGTCAGCCTGATCAAAAAGTAGCGCTGCTCTATGAGGCCCTGCTCAGTCGGCGACCCACTCCTCAGGAAAGTGCGACGCTTGATTCCGTCCTCCGTGAGCGTGGCAATCAAGCCATTCCAGACATCACTCATGCTCTGATCACGGGCAGCCAGTTTCTCTTCATTCAGTAGCTTAGAGCAGAGAGCAGAGGGCGGAGAGGATCTGCCGGATGCTGCTTGCCAGACGTTTCCGAAAAGCTTCCAGCATTCGACTTATGGACTCCAACTCAGCCAGCCAAGGTTCAATCAGCTCACGCGAGCAGATGCCCTGGCGCTCGAAGACGAGCAGCATGTTCACGACCTCGAAAGTTGAACGTCGAGCGATGTTGACGAAATGCGCGAATTCCTTGTTTGAGGCGCTTCCTGAACCTTCGGCAATGTTGTTTGTGATGCTCAGCACAGCGCTTCTTAACTGCTCGGCGAATCTAAACCTTTTCATATCCTCCAACTGATCCGCAAAACTCAAGAGTGGCAGGGTTAAATTTGCTGCCCGATTCCACACATCCAGTTTTTCAAATCGAAACGTCGTTTTCATAGGCCCCTAGTCTGCACAACAAGAACCTCACAAATCAATCTTCAAATCTATGTCCTCTCCCCGCCCTCCTCTCTCCGCCCTCTGCCCTTTGCCCTCGGCCCTCCGCCCTCTGCCCTCCGCTCTCCGCACAGCCGACGAACCTTCCCGCCGCGACTTCGTTCTGGGCATCGCCAAAACTTGCCTCGGTGTTTCTGTGCTGCCCATGCTTGGCGGGCGCGCGAATGCTGCCTTCGAAGGCAGTTCCAAGGCCAAACAAGTGCCGACTGCGCGCAACGTCATTTATTTGTACATGTCTGGCGGCATGACGCATCTGGATACCTTTGGTTGTGTGCCTGGGGCTGATACCATGGGCGACACCAAGTGCATCCCTACCAGTGCCGACGGCGTGCAAATCGGTGAAGGCCTGCCGACGGTGGCCAAGCACATGCATCATGGTGTCATCATCAACAGCATGACCAGCACCCAGGGGGCTCATGAGCAGGGGAACTATTACCAGCATACCGGTTACACCATGCGCGGAGCCACTCGCCATCCCACCATGGGCGCTTGGCTTCAGAAATTCCAAGGCAAGGGTAATCCCGATCTGCCGGGCACCGTCGTCATCTCAGGAGACAGCAAGCATCCAGGGGGCGGCTTCTTTGAGGCCAGCTTCCAGCCCCTCGTGCTCAATAATCCAAGCACGGGACTTCAATTCAGCAAGCGTCTGGGAACTCTGGGTGAAACCGATTTTGACTATCGTCTCGGACTCTCTGCGAAGCTGAATGCAGGCTTTGAAGAGACCTACAAACACAGCGCTGTCCGTGCTTATTCAGACGTCTATAAAGACGCTGTTAAAGTCATGAAAAGTGCCGATCTCATCGCCTTTGATCTCAATCAGGAGTCTGCCGAGCTGCAAGGCGAATACGGTGCTACCAATTTCGGCCAAGGCTGCTTGCTCGCTCGTCGCTTGATCGAGCATGGCGTGCGCTTTGTTGAAGTCAGCCTCGGTGGTTGGGACATGCACAACGACATTTACGCCCGTCTTCCTGAAAAGATCGCTGAGCTGGATAAAGCTCTGGGTGCCTTGCTCGGAGATCTGGAGCGTCGAGGCCTGCTGAAAGACACGCTCGTCGTCCTCACTTCCGAGTTTGGACGCACACCTAAGATCAATCAGAATTCAGGTCGTGACCATTACCCGAAGGCCTTCAGCTCGACCCTTTGGGGTGGCGGCATCCAGGGCGGTCAAATTTATGGCAAGACCGACAAAGGCATCGAAGTGACCGAGAACAAAGTCAACGTCCCCGACCTTAACGCCACCATCGGTTATGCTCTCGGGCTACCCCTCGATCAGGTTCTTTTCTCCGCCTCCAAACGCCCCTTCACTGTTGCCGATAAAGGCCAGCCTCTGACGGGGTTGTTTGGTTGATCAGCGAAACAGCGCGCCGAGTTTTTTCCCCAGTAGCAGGCTGGCGCCAACAATGGTGATGGTAAGAAAGATCATGGCCCAGACGCCAAGGGCTGAGGCAATCTGCGGACCATTGCCCAGCGACAGGATCAGCGAGTAGATCGCTTTGGTGATGGGAAAATGAGCGGCTTGTTGGGACAGAATCATGGAGTCGCTGACCTCCAGCATGGCAAAGGCAAAGGCGAGCAGACCACCGGCGAGAAGATTCGGCGCGATGAGCGGCAGCGTGATCCGCCAAAGCGCACGTTCTGGTCTAGCGCCCAGGCTTTGGGCAGCCTCCTCCAGCGCCGGGCTGACCTGCTGAAAGCCAGCCGAGGCCGAGCGAACGATATAAGGCAAGCGCCGCACCGCATAGGCGATGACGAGAATGACGAGTGGGTCCTCGCCAAGAATGAGCCAATCAAAGGCCTGTCCGGGTCGCGTCATGGCCAGATAACCAAAGGCAACCACCACCCCAGGAACGGCCAAGGGCAGCATGGCCATCATGTCTAGAATTTGCCGTCCCCAGAGTCGAGTCCGCACATTCACATAGGCCACGCCCGTGCCCAGGATCAGAGCCACCACCAGTGCAATGCCTGAGTACTTGAGGCTGTTGGTGATGGAACTCAGCGTGAGCTCATGGCCCAGTGCCGTCTGATAATGATTGAGCGTGAACTCATGCGGGATGACCGTGCCATACCAGTCTTTGGCCAAACTCAGCAGCACCACGCCTAGATGCGGGATCACGGCAAGGAATGTGATGAGGGCAAAGACGGCTGTGCAAAGCCAGCCGGGCAGTGGGTGCAAAAGGATCGTTTCCCGTGCCATCGTGGCTTTGCCACCACCAGACGCATTGCTGCTGCCAAACAGCGTTTTACTGAGCAGATAAATCAGCGTGCTGAAGGCCAGCATCACCACGACCAGCGCGTAAGGGAAGGGGTTATCGCTCAGATCATTGAGGGAACGAAAAATCTGCACGGCTGTGACACGTTCGAAATCAAAGACCAGCGGCACGCCTAACTCGGTGAAGGCCCAGATAAAAACCAGGGTGCCGCCTGCAAAGATTCCCGGCATGATGAGCGGAAAGGTGATTCGCCAAAAACGCCGCCAAGTCGGGCAGCCCAGATTCGCCGCCGCTTCTTCCAAGGCAGGATCGAGATTGGCCAATGAAGCCGCCACATTGAGATAAAGAATCGGATACAAATGCAGGGCTTCCATGATCACGATGCCCGGCATTTGACCAGCGCCCAACCAATCCACCGGATGCTCTCGGCTCATCAGTCCCAGATTCATGAGCAGTGCATTCAGGGCTCCCGCCTGTCCCAGCATGGCCTTCACGCCAATCGCCCCCACAAAGGGCGGCAGAACCATGGGGGTCAGCACCAGACTATTGAGCAGCGTCTTGCCTGGGAAGTCATAGCGCACAAACAGCACAGCCAGCGGCAGCGCAATGACCAGGCAGCCCAGCGTGGACCAAAATGCAATCGTGAACGAGTTGTAGAGCCCTTCCCGATACAGCTGATTCTGAAAAACCTCGCCAATGAACTGCAGCGTGAATTCATGATTCGGGGTTTCAAAAGCCACCTTCACCGTCGTCCAAATCGGAAAGACAAAAAAGCAGCCAAAAAACACCGTCATCACCGCAAAGATCAAAATGGACAAGGTGCGCGACATGGGAGGACAGACTTTGTCACCGATGAACCCCAAATGGCAAACAGTGATTCAGCCGACTCACTGGCACTTGTCGTTGCGTTCGAGATGCGATTTTTGAATCACAGGATTCGCAAGAGGGCAGGATGAACAGGAATGGGTTCTGACCTGTAAATCCTGTCTTTCTGTTCTCCTGTAAAATGGAGTCTCCATTTGCTTTGTTGTCTCCGACTCATCCGACCCTGGTGACTCTCCATTGCACCTCCCAACACCGTGGACGGACCTCGTCAAAATAGAGTCTCAGTTCCTGCTGCTGCGTTGCCTGCATCCGTTTTGTTCGCCTTTGCGGGTGTTTGGTTGGGCTGATTCATTCGGTTGTCGATCTGATTCCATTGGCAGGGGTGTTGCTCCGCCATAGCTGTCCCTCGTGAACGACGCGGCAATGGTAACAAGCAGAATGCACGTCGTCCTGATTATACCATTGATGTCTGCCGCCATGTTTCCCGCAATCGTCTCCTTTGCCGCAAATGCCAAGGTCGATGAGAAACCACGGCAGCCATCTCCGCATCGCTGTTCTTAGTCGGAATGGTGATTTCATGGCGAGTAGGCTTGTGACTTGGCCGAACGACCCCAAGCTCCGCGAGTTCGCTGCAGCGCTTGGTTAGACGCTTCGTCAGTCTCATTGGCGATTAGAAGTCGGTCCGCAAGGCCAGGTCGGGAATCGCGTCAGCAAGGTTGATCTCTGCTGAGAGAAGATCATCGCCGCCCGCCTTCGTTTTCAGCAAGACTTGACCGGAGGGGGCGACGAGATGCGACGCAAGCTCCTGCGGCGGAGCACCGTTATTGACGCTGCACACAAAGAGGCCCTGCTCGATGGCTCGCGAGATGAAGACGTGATTCCAAATCCGGTCATGCGGCTGGATGGCGTTATTGATGTGAAACACGATCTGCGCCCCAGCTTGCTTCAGCCGTGACCACATGGCCGGAAAGAGCAGTTCACGACAGGCGAGCACCCCGAAGGTCAGGTCGCCGATGCGGATCACCTCCGACGCGGCTCCCGGGGTGAAGTGGCGGCGGTCCAAGCCTGAAAGTTCGATCTTATGATAAACGTGGCGCTCGCCGTCTGCGGAGACCGTCACGACCGAATTGCGCAAGACACCGTCCGCAAATGTCGCCGAGCCAAAGATGCAGTTGCACTGACGCGTCCTCACGATGCGCTCAATCTCTTGAATGCCGGCCTCAATACTTGATCCGTTGAGGCTGCGCATGAAGCCGTCGTCATCGGGAAAGTAACCCGAGAGCGTGCCTTCAGGAAAGACAACCCACTCGGCGGGCTGGGCGGATTCGAGGACGGCCCGCATTCGGTTGAGATTCGCGGCGATGTCTCGACCGACGATGAGTTGGGCAATGCTGATTTTCATGAACGGACTACGTGCGCAGAATCGTCTAACGCTTCGGATCAGGCGACGGCGAGCGCAAGACGTTGCTGACACGACAGATAGCCTTCGAGCTGTTGCCTGCATCCGTTTTGTTCGCCTTGGTGGTCCTTATTTCGGTGGGGTTTTGGTGAAGGGGCGTGCTATGTCGTGCTTGTTGAAGCGTTCAGCGATTGCTGTCCACTTCGGTTGATCGCTCGCTGGAGCAGAAATCCGTAGCTTCGGTCGTCTCTTGTAGCGATCAGCGACGATGCGAATGCATTCGATGGCTGCAAATGCTGCATCCTCTACCGAAGTCTGCCAACCGCTGGTCGCCTTCGCTGAGTCCAAGCGTAGCCAAAGCTCTTGTGAATTTGGGTCAATACCGCCAATCGTGATTCCATACATCGCGAGCAGGTTGCTCTCAATGGGTGGAATACTCCTCGGTGTGTTCGTCAGCACTTGGTTAGTCTGAGCTATTGCTTGAAACGCTGGTTGGCCTTGGTGGTGCCAGTCAATAAAGGGGACATCGACGATCTTGAACTCCACATCAGGTGCGCCCCAACTCTCCGAACCACCATGCGCAAGGATCGGCTGGGCAAGTAGCTGGGTCTGGCTCTCTCCGGCAAACAAAGCAGTGCCGATGGTGAGGCTGATCAGAAGTGGAAGGATGGACTTCATGCGGCTTCGTTGTTGGCAGAATGTCTCGGATCAGACGACGGCGAGCGGTAAGCGTCTATGACACGACAGATATCATTCGAGCCGTTCCCTGCATCCGTTTTGTTAGGTTATGGTTGGCTATGAAACTGGGTTTTCATAGTGTTTGGCGATCTGCGGAACGATCTGAGTCCTGATAATCCATCGGAACACAAAGAAGGACGCTACGCTGCCAAAAAGGAAGCCGGTGATCCCACAAGTGACTTGGATAGTATCCACATCAACTCCCACTCCGCCCATAATCGCACCCAAAATGGCCCCCTGAACCATTCCGACTACCATTCCAGTGACCACAGCAAAGAGAGTATAGAGAATGAAACTCTTTAGGTAGCGGATTTCAGGTTCTGTTTGCATGGCGTGTGGACAGTTGAGGCGAATGCTTCGGATCAGGCGACGGCGAGCGGGAAGCGTCGATGATAAGACAGATAGCCTTCGAGCCGCTGCCTGCATCCGTTTTGTTCGCCTTCGTTGGTTGGTTGTGGAGTTGTGACATTTATGGCAGTGGGCTGAGTGAAACAAGCCTCTGAGCTGATGCCAAATCGCCCGATCTATACGCCTGCAAGAATGATCGTCCTTTGGTGGTGAGATCCAGCCAGTAACTCTCAAACTCCGTTCCCTTAGAAGTAGTCGTGCGCGTGGTGCCATACTCAATCAGTCTGGCGGCAACGAGTGGGCCAAAGTGAATGAGAGCATCTCCACTGAAGTCGATCAGATTATCGGACGGTTGAAGCTCCAACAGAAGCAGATCATCGATCACTCGCTTCCCTAGCACCTCGTTCATGCTGAACAAAATCAGCTTCCAGGCTCGTATCGACTCGATGGGAATACTGCCTCTGTGGTGCAGGGCATGGCAAGTCGGACAGAGTGCCACCAAGTTATCAGGCGAATCACGACCGCCCTGTGAAAGCTCAACAATATGATGGAGATCCAGAGCTAAAATTGTTCGGCAGGTGGGAACGGCACAGCGGAACCCTGCCTGAGTTAGCACGATGGTCCGCACATCGACGGGGATAGACTTCCTCTGGTTCATAGTGAATGGCTTATTGTGGTGGGCGAACGCTGAGGATTAGTCGACGGCGAGCGGGAAGCGTCTATGACACGACAGATGCCATTTGAGCCGTTGCCTGCATCCGTTTTGTTCGCCTTTTGGTTGGATGGTGGGTTCATGCGGAGATCACGAAGCTGTACCCATTCCTCTAAGCGGATCATATCCCGAAAGCCTGATACCAACAGTCACCAGGCAATACAATACAGCTAACCGCAGTGGAACTTTCGTCTCGGAATCGAGTAGCCAGCTCGCCATGCAATATGCCGCGTAAGCTTGCAGTGGGACGACAAATAGTCTTAGCGATGGCTCAAGAGGCAGACAGCGTGGTCGGTGTGCTGTTTATGGTTGACCAGGACGACAAATAGTCTTAGCGATGGCTCAAGAGGCAGGGCGAGCAATCCTGTCACTGCTGCAGTTCCGGCGATGACACCAGCTTCTCTAAGGTCGGACAGTTCAAAATAGTGTCGCGTAAGTATCCAAAGGAGCACAGAGACGATAAGAAAGTCCACAAGGATATGACCCCCGGCTCTGCCAGTGCGAGCAACAACGATGACTGCTGTTATGGCCAGAGAGCTTGTCATGTGGTGCGATGATTAGTGACGCATGGGCGTGTCGAGAGTTATGCTCTCAAGGTTGGCCGAACAATTAGCTCACCAGCAACCTGGCGGGTGAGGTGAGCGAAGTGAAGGATGAGCGAACGGTCTTAAGGTGTCAACAGGCCTTTGGTGGGTTGTCTGGTGCAGCGGACTGTTATCCGCGTTACCGGATTGGCGAGGCGATGGCCTTTGCGTATCAAAGCGAAGCCGCAAGAACTCGGCAGGCCGGTGGATTCCTTCACCCCCGGTCCAGGTCTATCACCAGCCCGCTGGATGATCTGTGAAGGGGCGGGGGCAGTACGGCTCAATATCTGGTCATGCCCTATGATGCGGGTGGTGGGGGCGGAGTGGGCTCGGAGGGGCTGCGGTGCTGGGCTTGGTCTCCGGGTATTGCAGGCGGGCGGCGTTTTGGCAGGCCTGGCAGAGCTTGTAGAGGGTGTTGGCGGCGCGAGTGAGTTCTGCGGTGAACTGCACGCGGTCGGCCAGGGCTTCGTCCTGATCGAGCACGACACCGCTGAGGGTGGCAAGGGCGGTCTGGAGCGCGGTGGCGTCGGCGGGCAGCCAGCCTTGTTTTTCAAGTCGGCGGCGTATTTGACGGCAGCGCTCTGTGAGTTTTCTGCGCGCGGGCGATGATGGAGCCCTGGTCCTGCGGCTCATTGATGCCGACCTGGAACTCGCTGCGGAGCTTCACATCGTTACCGGGAAAGGCCTGACGTGCGGAGCGGCGGGCAGCGGAAGTGAGGCGCTCGACCTCGGCAAAGGCGGCGGACTGCTCGGTGGTGAGGCTGCCGGCGTCGCCGGTTTTACCGCCCTGATTCTCGACCTGGGTGCGCACGGCGGCAAGGGCGGTCTCCAACAGGGTGCGGAAGATGACGGGCGGAGTGGTCGTGGCGTCGTCGAGCCGTGTGGCCATGGCGGAGGCGTATTCGAGGTCACCGAGGGCGTCATTGAGACTGTCGGCAGCATGGAGGAGCGTGGACAAAGCGAAGGAGAACTTGCGTTTATCACTCATGGTCAGGTAGGGGCTTAGGTCAGGTGGGATGAAGGACGAATCGCCAGGCTGAAGCACGTAGGAAGGACTGCTCTCAGCCCCGTGTTTCCGTTGCGGGCTTGGGGTCTGCGGCTGCGGGCAATCCTTTGGCGCCTGCTAGGCACAGTTGAGTCACTGCGGACAATGGTTTTGAGGCAGCTAGCTTTGGTTGGGCTGCTGCGGGCTTCAGTTTGATGGCGGCGGACTCCAGTTTTGTGGCTGCTTACATGGGTTTGACCATCAACGACTTCGGGGTGTGCAAGGATTTGCAGAAAGGAGAATTGGCCTCTGACCTATGTCAGGCAGCCTGCCTGACCTCCAGCTTTTGAGTTATCCAGGCGTTTGAAGATCATGAGAAATCACGGTGAAAATCATGGACACTCCGCAGAGGTCTGCCATGTCTGGGGCATGTCGTCTTTGCTGAAATCCTGGAAGTCTCTATCACTGCTGAGTGGTGGAATGCTCGTCTTTGCTTTTCCGCGTTGGGATCAGGAGTGGGTGGTGTGGATTTGGATGTGGCCACTGCTAGGGGTGATCTGGGCGGGAGACCAGCTGAAGAAACCTTTCTGGGCGGGGTATTTGGCGGGACTGGCTTTTTTCATCCCGAATCTTTTTTGGATTCGGCACTCGTCCCGCGTGCTGCTGGGTGGGGCGGTGGATGATCGCTGGGTGGGTTTCATGCCAGAGTTGACGGGATTGGGAGCCGTGATCGGCCTGAGTGGTTTTTGCGCGCTGTATTTCGGTTTGTGGACCTGGTTTGTGCAGCGCTTTGCGCGGCCAGATGTGCAGAAGCTGACTCAGGGAAACTGGCAGACAAGCACTTGGGAATCCCTGCGCTGCGCCCTGCTGGCTTCGGGTGCCTGGGTGGCCTGTGAGTGGCTGCGCAGTACGACGGTTTTTACGGGCTTTGGTTGGAATGGACTGGGCGTGGCGCTGCATCAAAATCGGGTGCTGATTCAGTCGGCGGATTTGGTGGGGGTCATGGGGCTTTCTTTTCTGCCAGTGCTGATCAGTTGCACGGGTTGGAATGCTCTGCGGCGAATGCTGCATCTTTATCAAGGCACGGGCACGAGCCGCACGCGGTTGGATTTTACCGCTGCCATGGTGCTACTGCTGGCGGCGGCTGGCTATGGGGTGCTGACGGTAACGGCTCCGCTGAAAGATCCGATCACGGTGCGCACGACTCTGGTGCAGCCGAATGTCTCTCAGGTGGATGCCTGGTCAGGTCAGATGGGGCCGCAAATTTATCAGCGACTCAGGGATTACACGCGGCTCTATGCCGAGGCCCGCGATACGAAGAGTGAGATGGATCTGGTGATCTGGCCGGAAAGCGCGCTGCCTGTGCATCTGCATGATCTGCCAGATCATGTGGGCTATTTTGACGAGCTGCTCAAAGCGGGTGATTTCAGCCTGCTGACGGGCACTGAGATCGATGAACCTGGTGTGGGAGGTCATGTATCAGCAGTCCTGTTCAAAGGCAGCTTTGCCAATCGGCAAGAGCATCACAAGGTTCACCTGGTGCCTTTTGGTGAGTATCTGCCACTGCGGGATATCCCCCCGTTTTCCTTCCTGAAAGGTCTATTCCCCGGCGACTTCATGCCCGGAACCAGCACGGAACCGCTGAAGCTGGCGAAGCCCGAGGTGCAAATCATTCCGCTGATCTGCTTTGAAGACACGGTGGGGCGCCTGGCGCGGCGCTTTGTCCGGCCAGAGCCACAAATGATCGTCAATATCACCAATGATGGCTGGTTCCTGCAAAGTGAGCAGACGGAGGTGCACACGGTGAACGCTAAATTCCGCGCCATCGAGCTGCGCCGCCCCATGGTGCGGGCCACGAACACAGGTGTCACTTGTTTCATCGATACCCTGGGCACGATCACTCAAAAGCTGGCTGATCCAGCCACGGGATCGACCCATATCGAAGGCTGCCTGCCAGGCGAGGTCAAAGTGCCGCGTGCTGGCGTGATGACGCTTTATGCGCAGTTCGGGGACTGGTTTGCCATCAGTTGGCTGGTAATCTGCATCGTCTGCACACGTTTTCGCCGTGCCGCCTGATTTCCCGCCATGCCTGCGATCACCACTTACACAAAACCGCTGACGACTGATCAGGTCACGCGTCTCAAAAGCGTGCTGCAAGACGGCTCTTACACCTTTGAAGCCAAGCCTTACTGCTTGTACGCGGCTAGCAAAAACAAGCTGAACATCCTGGTTTATGAAAAAGGTCCCAAGGTGCTAATCCAGGGGAAGGAGACGCAGGATTTCGTCACCAATGTCCTAGAACCGCTCATCCTGGGCGTGGCTGAGCTGGGATATGAAGAGGTCCATCACCCTGAAATGTACGAGCCTCACATCGGGGTGGATGAGAGCGGTAAAGGCGATTTCTTTGGCCCCCTAGTCATTGCCGGCGTTTACGTCGATGCGGATGTGGCACGGAAGTTGCGTGAACTGGGTGTCGTGGATAGTAAGAAAATCAGCAGTGATGCTAAAATCAGCCAACTAGCAGCAGCGATCCGTTCCGTAGCGGGACTTCGCTGGGAAGTCGTGCAGTTTAATCCCACGAAATACAACGAGTTATACAGCAAATTTGGTAATTTGAACCGCTTGCTGGCTTGGGGACATGCCACATCCATTGAGTCACTTGTTGAAAAGGTACCAGACTGTCCAAGAGCGCTCTCTGACCAGTTCGCCAATCCGACGGTGTTGCAGCGCGCTCTTCGTGCCAAAGGTTGTCAGATTGAGCTCATTCAGAGAACCAAAGCCGAGAGTGATCCCGCTGTGGCCGCAGCCTCCATATTGGCCCGAGATGCCTTCGTGAAATGGTTGGACCAAAACGGCAGCCGATTTGGAATCGAATTGCCTAAGGGTGTGTCTAATGTCGTCAAGGAGAATGCACGAAGGATCTATGACAAAGCAGGAAGGGAAGGCTTGAGTTCTCTCGCCAAGATGCACTTCAAGACCTCCAGTGAAGTTTGTGGTAGTGTTTCTCCATCTAACTACCACATTTCTGATGGGTTTTCGTCTAAGGAAGTGCTTGCAGACTCGAAAGACACGGGCATTTAATACTTCTTAACACTCCTCCCCCCCCGGAATTATGGCCAGCATCACCAAACGCGAAATTGTGTCGGATCTCAGCGATCAGACAGGACTTACTCAAGCCGACGTCTCACTCGTCGTCGAAGCCTTTATTGACCTCGTCGCCAAGCGATTAGGCGAAGGTAACGATGTCACTTTCCGCACCTTTGGCACCTTTGAAGTCAAAGTCGCCAAGGCTAAAATTGGTCGTAATCCTAATCAGGCGAACAGTGAAGTGAAGATCCCAGCACGCTGCATTGTGAAATTCAAGCCAGGCCGTGAGTTGAAGGAATTGGTCGCAAAAGTGCCAGTTGAAAAAATCAAGTAGGCCAAGGTACCACCGCATCATTGCATTCGTGCCTTGCAGGGGCGAATGAGAGACATTCCTGACTCTCCTTTGCCATGCTTACTCGTTTGTCTCAACTCGCCGAGCGTAAAATCCAGGGACCGCCTATCGCAGTCCTGACGGCCTACGATTATCCGACTGCGCGTCTGCTAGACGAGGCCGGTGTGGATCTGCTCCTCGTGGGAGATTCCCTGGGCATGGTCGTGCTCGGCCTGCCGGATACGACGGGCGTGACGATGGAAATGATGCTGCACCACACGGCGGCCGTGCGCCGTGCCGTGAAGCGTGCACCTGTGATTGTGGATTTGCCTTCACATAGCTACGACACTCCTGAGCAGGCCTTGGCCAATGCCCAGCGGCTCGTCGCGGCTGGCGCAGATGCCGTAAAGCTGGAAGGCGGCGTCGGCTTCATCCCACAGATCAAAGCCATCATTGCCGCAGGCATTCCCTTCATCGGTCACATCGGCATGTTGCCGCAGAGTGTGAAGGAAGAGGGTGGCTACAAAAAGAAAGGCAAAACGCCAGCCCAGGTCGAACAACTGATCGCCGATGCCATCGCGCTGGATGAAGCGGGCGCGTTGGCGATGGTTTTAGAAAGCATGGTCCCAGAAGTGGCTGCAGAGATCACTCGTCGGGTGAAAGCCAGCACGATCGGGATCGGCGCTGGCAGGCAGACCGATGGCCAAGTTTTGGTGACACACGATCTGATCGGCAGCTTTCCCTGGTTCCGCCCCCCCTTTGCCAAGGCTAGAGCCGACGTGGCCGGCGAGACCCTGCGCGCAGTGAAGGAGTATGTGCAGGAATGCCAGACGAAGGCGTGAATCACATGCCGTCCCAGTAGATGATCCAGCGTTCGTGCTGTTCATCTATCCATAAATGGGCATCACCATGTGGGAGTTTAAGATCGCCTTCATCAGACCTGTCGTTGTAGTAACGGTAGTGCTCCTTTGGGTCCCAAAAGGCATTCCCGAAAGCCTTGCGAGCCTTTCGAAAAACGACGGAGTCATCCTGATTGGTCCAAATAGCCACTTCATCAGCTTTATCCCAGGCTAGTGACGAAAGATGTTTCTTGAATTCTTCTGGGGTTCCTTGAAAAACCCAAAGATGACGCCGATCAGCAAGCCCTGTCGCATGGAACTCAGCGATGCATGGGGCTAAATCCCAGCTCATCCCTGTGATTTTTTCAAACTTTATTGCGGGGTTTCCATGAGAAACAAAAGCCAAGAAATAGATGTGAAGTCCCAGCCAAACCGCTGCTAAAAATACTCTGCGGCAACGCGGCCATCGACGAAGTAAAAAGCAGGCCACGGGGACAGGCAGGACTAACCAAATCACAAAGCCAATTGTTCCCAAAAAGGTTCCGAAAATTATCAGTGCCAGATAATTTTCGTCTAAAGTCGCATTTTGTAAAAAGTAATAAATGAGAGACAAACAAGCGCCAATCCAAAAAATGAGCAGCCACCTCAAGGAACAAGTCCCCCAAGCCAAGGGCTGAGTGATAGCGCCTAAAGTGGCAACACCAACATCAGAAGACTGATTTAAACCGAGATTCACCAACTCATGTTACGGATTAACAGTTTTCACTGCAATTCTAGTTTCAGGAATGTTTCTGGGTGTCTCGGGGTTGCCTTCTGATCGCTAATTAAGATTGGCATGATGGGAGAGCGGACTGCTAGAACATGAAGGCTCTTGGTATCGTGTTATTGCACTTGCTCGGGAGACGAAAGGCCTCCTATTCTGCTCCGATGCGCCAGAATACTTTCCTTTTCAGTCTGATCCTTGCTGTTTGTTTAGGTGGAACCATCTCGGCGGCGGATAAAGTGAAGATCATCCGTTCCTGGAAATCCATGGATGGGCGTGAACTGAAGGCAGAGTTGTTGGAGTTCGATGCTCAGGAAATAAAAATCAAGCGCATGACGGACTTTCAGATCATGAAGGTTCCGCTGGATAAATTCAGCGCTGAGGATCAGGCGTTCGTCACAGGACTGGTGCATGAGCGCAACCTGGATGAGGGCATGACGAAAGGCCCCTATGCTGAAAAAATCACCGGCAGTTTTGTCAAAGCGGTCTCCAAACAGGGGCTGAATTACCAGATCTTTGGCAATCCCAAGCTGGACGGCACTCAGCGCTATCCTTTGGTGATCTGGCTGCATGGCTCAGGCCAAAGTGGCACGGATAACCAAGCTCAAATGGGTGGGGCAACGGGTGTTTTCACCGACGCAGAGCATCAGAGTAAGAATCCTTGTTTCATGATTGCCCCGCAGTGCCCAGATGCTGACATTGGCTGGAATAAGCAGGTCACAGATAACCTCATGGCGCTCATTGCCGATCTGACCAGCAAGCTGCCTATCGACCTGAAGCGTCTCTATTTAACTGGCAGCAGCATGGGCGGCTTTGGCACCTGGAGTCTGTGTGCCAAGTATCCGAATGTCTTCGCGGCAGGCGTGCCCCTGTGTGGTGGTGGCGACCCCAAAAAAGCGGAGGTGCTGAAAAAGGTGCCCATGTGGGTTTTTCACGGCGACCAGGATCCCATGGTGCCAGTGGAGCGGGATCGTGTCCCCGTGGCAGCCGTCAAAGCAGCAGGGGGTCTTTTGATGAAATACACCGAGTTCCCAGGTGTCGGTCATAGCCTGTCAGGACTGGTTTATCCCATGCCGGAGCTGCACAGTTGGCTTTTTGAGCAAAGACTCGCCGCTGCAAGTGCTGGCGAAAAAACCGAGTAAAGCCACCGCTCAAGATGAGAACTCACTACGAGAACCTACACGTAACGGAGGATGCCCCAGATGAGGTCATCAGAGCCAGTTACCGTGCACTCTCGCTGAAACATCATCCTGACACGGCAGGGGATAAACCTCAGTCACGATGGAAAATGCAACGCATCAACGACTCCTATGCGGTGCTTTCAGACTCGCAGAAAAAAGCGGCCTATGACGGCGAACTGCGTCGCCAGAGAAACCCCAGACCAACTCAATCTAAGCCACCTACAAGTGTGCAACCGACGCCGAGACGTGGGCAAAGGAGCCCACGTCGCATTCCTCTTCATGCTCCAGGGTGGCTGCCCGCCGGTGTGGGTTGGCTTTCAGACGCACGTCTCGTCATTCCCTTGATGGCCATCATTTGGCTTATCGTCTGGTGGAGCATCAAAGGCTGATTCATTCCAGCCAAAGGGCCTGCTAACTTGGAAGAATGCAGATTCAGTGGAAATCTAAGTGCTCTTTCGAGCGTAATCTTCCCTGCACATGCCCCCCCTGCGCTACTTTCTCTTTTTTTGGCTTCCTTGTTTAGCTGCTACGGCGGCTGATCCGCAGGCAACACGTGGTCAGGCTGCCTTTGACCAGAAGATCAAGCCGATCCTCGAAAAGTACTGTTTCGATTGTCACTCCGACGGCGTGGATAAGGGAAATTTTGTGTTTGATGAGCACACAGACTTTGCGGCACTCAGGGCAGATTTTGTGATGTGGGACCATGTCCGGCAGCAGATCGCCACGCACGTCATGCCGCCGGAGAAAAAAGAGAAACCAAGTCTGCAAGAGCGGGATGATTTGTTGGCCTGGATCGATGATTCCGTCTTCTGGTTTGATCCGACAAAGCCTGATCCAGGCCACGTCACCACTCGGCGACTGAATCGCACGGAATACAATAACACGGTGAGGAATCTCCTCTACGTGTACACAAATCCTGCCAATGACTTTCCGCCAGACGATACCGGCTACGGCTTTGATAACATCGGGGACGTATTGAGTGTCTCGCCCATGTTGATGGAAAAGTATCTGCGCACTTCACGAGAGGTCGCTGAAGCCGCGATGAACATTTCTACGCCAGAACATGCCGACATCGAGCTCGGCGCTAAAAAGTTCTGGAATCAAAAGGGTGAAACCAAGGAATGGGAAGGCGTGCGCTGGTTCCATAGCAATGCTGAAGCCGCTACCAAGATCACCGTGCCAGCCAGTGGCACCTACGCCCTGACCATCCATGTCGCAGCCACAGAATCAGGCAACGAGTCGGCTAAAATCGCCCTGCGTATCAATGGCAAAGACATCTCCACCTATGATATCCGCACTCGCTGGAAGGATGATAAGGGGCCGTGGCAGAAGATCACGCAAAGTGTGCAGCTCAACGGGGGTGACTCTAAGATCAGTGTGGCGTTTCTCAACGATCACGCTGACCCGATGAACCCTGATCCAAATAAGCGAGATCGGAATGTAGCTCTGGATAAAATCGAAGTGCAGGGGCCTTATGGACTGCTGGCCCCACGCGGCAGCAAGTTTTTACAATGGCTGGTGGGCAGCAAACCCATCGGTCTGCCCACCATGGAGTTGTCTGGTGAGCACTTCCTCAAAGGCGAAGGCGATTCAGCCATCGATACTGGAACCATTGTCCTGCCTAGCAGCGGCTACGTGAAACACGCCATCGATATCCAAGAGGCGGGCAAATATCGCTTCACCCTGAAAGCAGGTGCCCAGCAAGCGGGGGACGAGCCCGCTAAAACTGAGATGCGCATTGCGGGCAAAACTATCGGCGCGTTTTCTGTGACCGCTAAAAACCAAGCCCCTCAGTTTTTTCATGTGGAGGCCGATCTTCCAGCAGGAAAGCATGAATTGCAGGTGCATTTCTTGAACGATTTCTACGACGAAAAAACCAAACAGGATCGCAACTTCTGGCTGCATGAGGTGAACGTCGAAGGCCCTCTGGAAAAAGGCTCTGGCATTCAAAACGGCGACCTTCCAGCTTTGGTGGAAAAGATGGGCAGTCGGCTTTTTCGCCGTCCCATGAAGGATGAAGAAAAGAGCAAATGGATCGCCTTTAGCGCCTTAGCCATCAAGGAGGGGGAATCCCCACTGAGTGCTTTACGTTATACTTTGGAAGGCATGCTTGTGTCTCCGACGTTTCTTTTTCGCGGTACACCCACTCCAACTGGCACTGCCTCCAATGGCATCTCCGATATCGATGAATTCAGCCTGGCCAACCGGCTGTCTTATTTCTTCTGGGCAGCACCGCCAGATACGCGGCTGCTGGAGCTGGCCGCAAAAAATGAACTGCGGAAAAACCTGGGCACCGAGATCAAGCGAATGATTGAAGATGAGCGCAGTTCTTCCTTGAAAGAAAACTTTGCAGGCCAGTGGCTGCAACTGCGCGACATGAATATCGTCTCTCCTGATCCTCGCCGCTTCCCTGAATGGCGCGGTGGAATCGCCAGTCTCATGAAGCGGGAGAGTGAGATGTTCTTTGATCACATCCTGCATGAAAACAAATCGATCATCGAGTTCCTCAATGCCGACTACACCTTTGTCGATGCCAAGCTGGCCAAGTATTATGATCTCAAAGGTGTGAAGGGCGACAAGTTCCAAAAAGTCTCTCTCCAAGGCACGCCGCGTGGCGGCATCCTCACCCAGGGCAGCATTCTCACCCTCACTTCGACACAGACGCGCACCTCTCCGGTCAAGCGTGGCAAGTACTTGCTAGAAAACATCCTCGGAACCCCGCCGCCACCAGCCCCAGGTGGTGTGCCGCCACTGGATGAAAGTAAGGTCCGCAAATCCAATCTCACCCTGCGGGAACAGTTTGCCGAGCATCGCAGCAATAGCTCCTGCGCTGGCTGCCACGCCTTCCTTGACCCCATGGGATTTGCCTTTGAGAATTTCGATGCAATTGGCCGCTATCGCGAGAAGGAAAAAAATCATCCCATCGACGCCTCCGGCCAGCTCGTGCGCGGGCAGCAATTCAAGGATCTCACCGAACTGCGTGCCCTCCTAGCCACCGATCTAGCCGATGACTTCACTCGTAATCTGGCTGAAAACCTACTCACCTATGCTCTCGGTCGCGGACTTGGTTATAGCGACAAACCCGCCATCCAGGAGATCGTCCGCCGAACCAAAAGCAACGGCTACAAATTCCAGGACATGATCCAAGCCGTCTGTGAAAGCGTCCCCTTTCAGAAGCTGCGCGCCAGTAGTGGTGAGGCTGAGTGAGGATAATCAATGGTTATCCTAAATCCTCTGAGTTGCTTTTGCGGCGTGCCGCTCCACCAGATTTTGGATTGCCAAACTCGACCAGACTCAGACTGGTAGGACTAGGCCAAGCCGTGACGCGCCAAGCTATAGAAGTCGATTGTTTGGATTAAAATGCTTACAATCAATGTCTAACATTTGATTCTGATTGATTCTGACATAAAATAAAGGGCATCTTATCTCCACTAATCCACTGCGATGAATTTTAATACAGAATGGTTTATGGCACAGTTTTCAGTCCCCGCTGCGTGCGTGATGATGCTCTTCTTATCAGGATGCACAGCGATTCGGCGCGATGCTAATTACGGTCTTGAAGGGTGTAAACATTTTCAGGAGAACCAAGTTTATCTGGTTAAGGCACCTGTAATTTTAGAGCGTCTAGGGTATTCCGAATATTACATAAGCAATTCAAAGCCATACGCTCCAAACGGTGAAAATGAATTGGCTTCACCCTTTTATGTGGATGAATCAATTTCTTTTAAGATTATCAAAACTCAGCAGGAGTTTGACATCAATGCTGGCGGATGGACAGAGTCTCCTTTGGGGATCATACTCGACGGATCGAGGGCTGGGTGCAAAATATTCCCTGGAAGCGCAGGCATTGAGAAAAGGTCCGCCAGTGGCGTTCAATACTTTGAGCCAGATTTGAGGCTGATCACACGTTTGCGCTAAGCCTGTTATAAGGACGACAACCGCATGCTCACCGCGCACACAAACTACCTTTCAGCGCAGCTTCGCATAGAGACGGACAAATGATGAACAGTTAGTGTAATTAAAGGCACCGCCTAGACCCAACCTCCAATATGAAATTTACCTGTCTAAAACTTATTGGGTGTGGTGCTCTATTGCTACTTGTCTCATGCACACTAAATCCTGCCTGGATTTTAGATCCCGATCCATTGGATTGGGACGATAAGAACAAGTGTTTTAAAGATACTCCTCAAAATAGAGCTTTTTTCTTTAATCATTATGCAGGCTTGATTCAACGAGAGGTGTCAGGCGAGAAATCTCCATGGCCGATCATCTGGAAGGGAATTTTACAATCATTAAAAAATGGAGGAAATGTTAATGCTGATCTTTATTCAAATTTTATCATAAAGGAACGCCGCAAACGAGGATTGCCTGAAGTGTCCATCGGTTCTTGACCATAGATGAACCTTGCCTATGACAGCCGCAATCGCCTGACCAATGGCACGGTTAAAGGTGTGAT
Organism: Verrucomicrobiaceae bacterium; assembly: GCA_027489965.1. Taxonomy (GTDB): domain Bacteria; phylum Verrucomicrobiota; class Verrucomicrobiia; order Verrucomicrobiales; family Verrucomicrobiaceae; genus Prosthecobacter. Next base: position 2,712 of record JAIXZA010000006.1, on the reverse strand, counting down.
TGGTTCTTATGGGTATGATGCGGAAGGCGTGCGCCAGACGGCGACGTTTGATGGCGCTACCACCACTTACACGACCAGCACCCACGCTGCATTAAGTCAGGTGCTCAAGCGCGTAAGCACCGGCGGTAAAGTGACCTGGTGTGTGTATGGCCTAGGGCTGCTCTATGAAGTGGAGCCTGATTTGGCGACCATGACCCTCGATCCGAACTCTTACCCACCGAGCTACAAAGCCGCAGAAAAGACCCTCGTCCATCACCATGACCAGATCGGCAATACGGTGGCGGTGACCGATGACCAGCAGCGGGATGTGCTGTGGGTGCAGTATGACATCTATGGGGCGGTGGTTCATGCGGAATCACCCACCCAACGCACCGGAGCCGCCCCCGTGCGGCCTGAGATCAACACAATGCCTGACAAGCTGGCGCGAGCCCTAGCCGTGACACCGTATCTGTTCAGTGGCCAGCAGGGTGTGTTAACTGACCCCAATGGCCTGCTATATATGCGCGCCCGCTACTACCACCCCGGCCTACGCCGCTTCGTGAACCCTGACCCCATCGGCTTTGAAGGTGGCAGCAACTGGTACGGCTACGCTGGGGGCAATCCGCTCATGGCGAATGATCCGAGTGGGCTGGCGAATCGATATGTGACAAAGCCTTGGGATTCAGCTGCTCATTATGGTTCAGAACTTGGAGGGAAACTTGGCCAAATTCCTCTTTTAGGGTATGTCCTTGGACCCCTCGGCACAGTATTATCTGGGTTTGGAAATGTCATATCTGGCAATGTAGGTGCAGGGTTCACTCAGCTAGGATATGGCATTGGAGTTTTTGGTCACGATACCGTTGAAGATGCCAGAGATTTTGGATACGGTATGACTGTGGGGAAGGGGGTGGGGCTGTATCGCGGAATCACCAGAGGCGGAGGCTTCACTAAAGTGTTCACTGAAATTGTTAAGACACTTTTAATCCCTAATGTCGGTCAAATGACTGGAGCGAACTGGGGAATAATGCCGAATATAGAAAGAGGTGCTCCCGATTATGATCAATCCGGAGATATGGGGAATTCTCGTCTGGAGTATGCTGCTCTAACGCATGATCAGCAGGGGTATTGGAATCGGCATGATGGCATCTCTACGCGAGAAGCACACTGGACTTGGATTCGTAATGTGACGATTGGGCAGGGTTATGAGCCTGGAGCTTTCGGGCAAGGCGTCAGAGCAATCGGGATTCCTGGTTTTTTCCTATTTGGAGCATTTGCAGGAGGTAATCATCAATGAGATTAAATGAGTTTGTTTTATGTTCGTTAGTTCCACTTTTTGTGTGTTCTTGTGAAACAGATCGCTTTAGATTTGTCATTTTCAATGCACGCACTGGTTATAGCTGGAATAGCAGACAACTTTCTCGTATTGAAACAGATTTGTCTCGATGCCTGGAGGATTTTGGTTTGTCCTACAATCGCGCCTTTGATGATTTTTCACGAACCTCTGGTAGAGACTCAATTGCTTACACTGGCAAGGTTAGCCCATTATTATCTACTGAAACACTTCACCTAACGCCAAAAGCAATAAGCTCATTTAGGTTACTAGAAAAAGATGGGGGGATATTTGTTTCATTCAATCGAACGACTGGCCGCATTTGTGTCACTCAGACTCAAGCAGCGGACTCATATCACCCCTATGTGCGTCGAGTTTATGAACAAATCGAAGTCATTTTGATGAGGACAGTTGGTTTAAATGGCTATAAACGAAACTTCTCTTCAGAAGGATTGGTGTTTCTATTGAACTAGCCCCTGAACGGCCTGCTCTACATGCGCGCCCGCTACTACCACCCCGGCCTACGCCGCTTCGTGAACCCCGACCCCATCGGCTTTGAAGGTGGCAGCAACTGGTATGGCTACGCTGGCGGCAATCCGCTCATGGCGAATGACCCGAGCGGGCTTGTCTTGATAAACTTATTTGACCCAAATGAGGCTGCTTACACAAATGTTCAAAGCCACCCATTTGCAAATCACCCAAATATTCTTGTTATTGGTGGGCATGGTAACAATGGAGGAATTTCAGACCGTGGTAATACAGAAATGACTGGCGGGAGGTTTTTGAACACAAAACAACTTTATGCCCGAGTCGAATCAGACCCAAATCATACAAGTTGGGACGACTATATGAGAACTGAATTTGCTTCGTGTAATGTCGGTAATATGACAGGGCATCCCTCTGAACAAGCACATGGGAATGGTCCCACAAGTAATCCATTCGCCCGATTGTGGGCTGTTTTGACTGGCAAGCCTGCAATCGGGGCTGATAACTTCCAGTGGCCAAGTTCCGATGGAACTCAGTTTGTGGGGCCGCCTACGGATCCAACAGAAACGGATACGTCAAAATGGAAGCCAGATTATAGCAAGCCAGGCGGGTTCAACAGATTTGAAGCTGATGGGTCATCTACAAGCCTGGGTCTTACGGCATTCAAATCTCCAGGCCAAAAAATCAAGGAATTCTTTCAACGCATTTGGGGGAAGAGAAAATGAATTTTCATATGATCGAACGAATAATAACGCTCTTTGCTTCCGGGTTGTTACTTTTTACTAGTTGTGCCAAACCTATGAGGTGGACCCCGAAATTCGGGCCAGTAGTGAAGTTATGTGATTATAGTGATTACAGTCTTGGGGAGCACCCCAAAAGACCAAAACCTAATGAAAGCCAAACGTAAAAGACACGAT
>JAIXZA010000049.1 GCA_027489965.1 Verrucomicrobiaceae bacterium | reverse complement strand
GGAAGAAGCCAAAGAGAACGTGCTGATCAAGCGCCTGATGGATGAAATCTATCTGCGTGATCCTTGCCTAGGATCGCGCCGACTGGTGACGATCTTGGAGCGAGATCACGGACTCTTAGGAAAATGGGGGCAGGCTGCAACTGGCTGACAAATTCTGTAGATCCACTGAATCAGATCGTTTCGTCAATGGCAGCGCCGCAAAGGGCCGGACACTTTACTATTGCCAAATACCCCCTCAAACTTTTCCTGCGTGTCATAAACGTCAGTTAGGAAACGATGAAAATCGTGGACGCATGGCCGAAGATGAAGTTAGCCTGCTAGGGACACCAAGCCTGTCCGGCCATTCACCAAGCCTCCAACTAAGCTCCCCATCCCATGCGCACCATCATGCCCCCGTTGGCCATTCTTCCCCCTTGCGCCATCATCCTCATGGCGAGCCTTTTTCCCAACAGCTCCTTCGCCTTGCCGGTTTACATCGGCATCGGCTTGTATGGCATCTTGATGACGGTTTGGCTGTATCGAAACGCAGCGCCTGAAGTGAAACGCCAAATTCTGATCGCTGCGTCCGGCGCTGTATTAACAGCCGTTGGGGTCGGCGTGTTCTTTTACCTCCGCTAAGCTTGGCGGAAAAAGAGGCCAAAAACATGCTTAGCAGATAGTTGTCGTGTGGTTTGAATGCCATCGGAAGTCCGTAAGTTGCCTTAAAGATCCGCGATGAATGTGTCAATATCACGTCGTTAAATGGTTGTTAAGACGTCGTTATTCACCGGATTGCATCGCATAGGGATTCTGGGCTCGTTCTTCACTGGTTATGATCATCCAGTTTGATCTGCCCTTTAAGGTGCGTTCATCCCGCACAATGGCGGAAGGTTTTAAGCCTCGCTTCACGCGACAATCTCGGTCGGGCAATCGGGCAGGGAGGCTAGGAAGGCGCGGACGTAGGGCAGGGGAGGATACGGTTTGCTCTCTTTGAGGCTGTGATTGGATGGGTGGTCTGAGAGACACGGTCAAACGCCTAACTTTCAGTGCTAGAACAGCGCCAACACCCGAATCAGCCAGAGGGGAATGAGGCGTGGGTTACCCCAAAATAGCGGAATAAAATCTTTGTTCTTCATCGATCGATTTTATTAACCTGTGATTTTATGAAATCTATTAAATGGGTCCACTCTCTTGCTTTTTCGATCTGCTTCCTTGCTGCATCGCTTCAAGCTCAAACCAATCATCGTGGCGAGTCTTTCCCAGAGCAAAACCTGCCTCGTCTCGGGCGCTCTCAGCAGATTGAAGGACTGCTCGGGGACAGGCTGGAAGAGGTAGCTTCTTGGTATGATCAGAGCGCTGATGAATTGAGGGAGATGTGCCAGAAGGACAAATCTCTGTGCTCTGACCGTCAAGGCCGACTGCATTTCATTTGTGCAGGACTCTTGCCATTGCAGGCCGCTGCGGCCAATGCGACGACCGCCTCTGGCGGCACTGCAGCGGCTGCGATCACGGCCACGGATGCCTTTGCTCTGCACAGCCGACCTGGGGCCTCGAAGGTGATTTACTTGGACTTCGACGGTCACACGACCAGCGGTACCTCGTGGAACACCAGCTACACTGCCGGAGCAAGCTTCGTCACGCCTCCCTACACCAATGACGCCACAGTGAGCACCGCCTTCTCACAAACGGAACTCGACAACATTTACTCGATCTGGCAGCGCGTGGCTGAGGATTATGCGGCCTTCAATGTGGATGTGACCACCCAGGACCCAGGCCTTGAAGCGCTGCGAAAAACGACGACCGCGGACGTCCAGTTCGGAGTGCGTGTGTGCATCGGCGGCAGCAGCTTTGATTGGTTTGCAGCTGGCGCGGGCGGTGTGGCTTATTTGAACTCGTTTTCCTGGAACTCTGATACGCCTTGTTTCGTTTTCACCGCTCAGCTTGGCAATGGCAATGCGAAATACACCGCTGAGGCTGCCAGCCATGAGGCCGGACACACGTTTAACCTGAGCCACGACGGACAAGTGGCGCACGGCACGGTGGCGGCTGTGGGATACTACGAAGGGCATGCAAACTGGGCTCCCATCATGGGCGTGGGCTATTACAAGGACGTCACCCAGTGGAGCAAAGGCAACTATCCCTTTGCCAACAATCTTCAGGATGACACGGCCATCATCGCTGGCGTGGTGGGCTACCGCGCGGATACTCATGGTGACAGCATCGTCAATGCCACGGCACTTTCCGGCACGGCACTGAACTCAAGCGGCATCATCGAGCGGCGCACGGATGCGGACATGTTCTCCTTCACCACCGGCGCAGGCCCCGTCAGCTTTACAGCTACACCTGCGGTGCCTTCCCCTAATCTGGACATTCAATTGGCCCTCTATGACGGTCTTGGCAATCTGGTCGCCTCGGCCAATCCAGCGACTCTCGATGCATCTCTGAGCACGACGCTCGCGCAGGGCACTTATTATTTGGCCGTTGACGGTATCGGCACCGGCGATGCTCTCACTGCTTACGATGACTACAGCAGCCTCGGCCAGTTCAGCCTCGCTGGCAGCGTGCTGCCAGTGAATGGTATGGTGCCGGTCGCGGTCGCCGATGCCTCTGCGCCAACTTCCGGCACGGCGCCTGTTGCTGTGAGCTTCTCAAGCGCAGGTAGTAACGACCCAGATGGCACGATCATCGCTTATGACTGGGATTTTGGTGATGGCACCTCTTCCACGCTGGCCAATCCGGTGAAGTCCTACAGCACCCCGGGCACCTACACGGCATCGCTGGTGGTGGTGGATGATAGCGGTCTTTCCTCTCTCGCCGATTCGGTCACGATCATCGTGCAGAGCAACAACGTCATTTACGTGGCGGCCATCACGATGACCCTCAGCAGCAACAATCAGGGGTATTCCGCCACCGCTACCGTCACGGTGCGTAATCAAAACGGAACGCTCATGCCCAATGCCACCGTCACTGGTCTTTGGAGTGGACTCACCACCGGAACGGCCTCCAGAACCACAGCCCGCAACGGAACGGCTGCCTTCAGCTCCACGCGCACGAGAAACCGTGGCAGCTTCACGTTCACCGTCACCGGTCTCTCCCTGACGGGATACAATTACGCGCCGAGTCGCAATGTGACCACCAGTGGCAGCATTGCGACGCCCTAGCAGGCTGAGTGCTGAACAGGCAAGGGCCACTCTGCTTGAGTTGCCTGAGCTCAGCTTCTCCACCCCGCCCTGAGCAAGCATTTCCATCCGGTCCCATGATTCATCAGTTCTATCAAGTGCTCCGGAAGGATCTGCTGGATTGGACAGCGACGCCTGGTCCGGCATCGTGGCGGATTGTGATCAAGAGCCCGCCCGGCAAGGGACCTTCATGGTACTTTTCATTCTGGCCGCTGCAGATCGGAGGTTGGGCACTCACGCTTCTCGTGTCGCTGCTGTTACTCGTGGTCGGGGCGATCACAGATCCGCCCTTTTACTGGTATGCCTTTACCCGTCCCCTGAACGGTTTTTTGCTCACGCTGGCGCTGAGACCCTGCTGCTCTTGGGCATGGGTCCGCTTCGGAAAGCGCTGGCAGTTGGTCCCTGGGATTATCCTCGTCTCGCTGTTGCTCCCGTATTTGGATTTGATGGTGGTGGACCGCCTGGTTCTTGTTCGTGGTCTTCCCAGTATCGAGAGGCAGGCATGGGTCGGGATTTTTTTCGTCAGGATGGCCACCTTCATGATTTGGATGCTGCTCTATTTCGGCATCAAGTCTTTAAAACTTCATGCCTCGATCGAGCGGGAGTTTCAGCAGTCCGAACTTAAGCTGCTTCGCTCCCAGGTGAACCCCCATTTTCTATTCAATGCCTTGGCCACCATCATGGCGGTGCGGAAGGACGAGGCCATGGTTTCCAAGGTGACCCAGTCGTTGGCCGACTACCTGCGCTTTTCGCTGGCTCAGGAGTCCCTGGATCAGTTCAAGCAACCGCTCGGCCAGGAAGTTACCGCCCTGAAAAACTATTTGCTGGTGGAGAAGATCCGCTTTCAGGAAAAGCTGGAGATCCGCATCGGGGTGAGTGAGGAGGCCTGCGCCACGCACGTGCCCACGGCCTTGATCCAGCCGCTGCTGGAAAACGCTATCAAATTCGGCCAGCAGACCAGCCCGCCTCCGCTGTGCATCGCCATTGAGGCGCGGCTGTCGGAGGGGCTGCTGCTGCTGCTGGTGGAAAACACTGGTCGCTGGGTGGAACCGCATGGCCCAGAGTCCATCGGGCTCGGCATCGCCAATCTCAGGAAACGCCTGCACCTCCTCTATGGGGATCAGGCAGAGCTGACGTTAGATTGCACCGACAGCGCGGTCAGAGCGCAGGTCTCACTCCCCGTTTATAGAACCGCATGAACGTCTCCGGTGCCACACTCCCGCCCAAGGCCATCCGCGCGATTCTCGTGGATGATGAGTCGCTGCTGCGGCGGTATCTCCGCGAGCGCCTGGAGCAGCATCCGGAAATTGTCATCGTGGGCGAGGCCCACAACGTCCAGTCCGCGCTGGAGTTGGTGGTCGCCACCCGGCCAGACATCATTTTTCTCGATGTGCAAATGCCGCCGGACAATGGCTTTGATCTGCTGCCGCACCTGAAGCACATCGATCCGCTTCCGGCGGTGGTGTTTGTCACCGCCTTCGACCGTTATGCCCTCCGGGCCTTTGAGGTGAACGCTTTGGATTACCTGACCAAACCGGTGCACCCAGACCGGCTTGCGCAGACAGTGGCGCGTCTCCAGCAGGCGCTCAGGAAGCCCAACGCGGGCGCTGTGGCCAGTCCTTCACAGCTTCCCTCGGTGCTCCCTGAAACGCCGCTGGAGTCGGCGGACATGGTCCGGCTGCAGGACGGTTCTTACCTGCGCTTTGTTGAAGCCGGCCGCATCGCTGCCGCTCAGAGTCAGGGGGATTACACGCGCATCCTTGCGGCAGGCGGCAAGCCGGTCATGACCAGGAGCACGCTTTCCCATTGGGAGGCTAGGCTGCCGGAGGGGCTCTTTTTCCGGATCAGCCGCAGCCTGCTGATTAATTGCCAGCAGATTCAACAGGTGTCCCAGCTCGATCGTGAGAAAACCCAAGTGTTTTTCAACGACATCGCAGAGCCGCTGACGCTGAGCCGCCTCGAGTTCAGCCGCCTCAGGCGTTTGGTCTAGCATCCCCGCTAGGCGCGGTAACAGGGTTGTTCAGGCACCAAAATTGTCGGTCCACGGGTCCGGAAATTTCGGCCTCGTGACCAGTTCGTCGACGATTCTGCCCAGTTCGTCGACAAAAGTTTGCCTGCTACACCCTTTGCGCTAGGAGGGCAGCTGCTGTGCTGGGGAGGCTATCTTCACTTACACGCTTCCACCCCTGATTCGATGTTATCTTTTCTCCCCCGTTCTTCTATCTTTGGTGCGAACGACCTCCCCTTTTTCCGCTGGCACCCTTGGCTCAAGGCTTTAGTCGTGGTCCTCTTGATGGTTTTCTCGGTGACTGCCTATGCCGCCAATGTGGCCTTAGATGCTACCGATCCAGTGGGCTCGTCCTCATTTGCCACTGCATTCAACTGGAGTCACAAAACAGCGCCATCCTTAGACGAACGCTTATTGCTCGGGTGGAGCCATGGGACCTCGAGTATTCCTGACCGATTGCCAGCTCACCTTTCTGCTGACCTGCACCGGGGGCGTGCAGTTGCACGACCAAGTCGTTGTGCCGTAATTGCTAGCGTTTGGGTTACTACAAGATTGTCAAGCATGTTGGTTTCAATCATGCGCAAATACGTTATCGAAAAAATCGCCTAGTTGAAAATCTAAGAGCGCTCCACCTGTCTTTTTCCTTTTTTAGTATGAAAATCATTCCTCTTATGACTCGTAGCTTTGCCGCCCTCTTGCTCGCGTTGTATTGCAGCCTCGGCTCATTGCAGGCTGCTCCTCCAACGCTGGCGGACGTCATCAAGAGTGGTGTTGAAGACACGACGGTGAGCTTTTCCTTTGCGGACTTCACCAGCGCCTTTAGCGATGACGAAGGTGATTCGCTTGACAGCATCACGGTAGAGACCCTTCCCGGGACGGGGGTGCTGCAGTTTTTTGGATCTAACGTCACTGCCAGCCAAGTGATCGAATTTCCCAATCTCGGCGCTCTGAGCTACGTGCCAGCGGCCAATGAGTCCGGTGACATCACCTTCACCGTGACCGCCTCCGACGGCAGCTCTTCCTCGGCCCCTGCGACAGTGACGATGACGCTGGCGGAGGTGAATGATGCGCCAACTCTCGATGGTGGCGCCGGTAACACCTGGGCAGCTCGCGATGGTAACCGCTCTTGGGCATCTGTCGCTGCTTCCTTGGATGGTACGAAGCTGGTGGCTAGCACCCGTTTTGGTGACCAACTGTACACCTCGACCGATTCAGGAACGACTTGGACAGCTCGTGATTCGAATCGTGACTGGATCTCGGTGGCCAGTTCCGCCGATGGCACTAAGTTGGTGGCACTGGATCAAAATTACCCTATTGGCGGTTCTCTGTACACCTCGACCGATTCAGGTGTGACTTGGACAGCGCGCTCAGGTGCAGGCACTCACGTGTGGAACATGGTCGCAAGCTCGGCAGACGGCACCAAGTTGCTGGCGGCTCATGGGAATGGACAGCTCCTGACGTCTACGGATTCAGGCGAAACCTGGATCACGAGCGCCAGCAGTGAGAACTGGTTCGCTGTGGCAAGTTCATCTGACGGCACTAAGCTGGCGGCTGCCGTTCAGGGTGGTGGTCTCTACACCTCCACTGACTCAGGCTTGAACTGGACCCTGCGTACCGGTGCAGGCACCCGCGACTTCAAGTCCATTGCGAGTTCCGCTGACGGCATGAAACTGGTGGTTGCCGCCAATGGTGATCAGTTGTTAACCTCCAACGATTCGGGGGTAACCTGGACGTCCAGAGACAGTGCCCGTGGGTGGGTGAGCGTCGCGAGCTCTTCGGATGGCGTCAATCTGCTGGCCTGTGAATATGCAGGCTACCTTTATGTGTCTTCGGATTCGGGTGTGACTTGGACAGCAAAGGACAGCCTGCGCTCCTGGAATGGAGTCGCGGTATCCGGCAATGGTTTGGTCATGGTGGCAGCGCCGGCAGGAGACAATCTTTATGTGTCCTCGGCGATTTTGCTGCCGTTGACGATCAGTGAAGATGCAGCTGAGCAGACGGTGAATCTGTCAGGCATTGGTAGCGGAGCATCGAACGAGAGCCAGACGCTTACCGTTACCGCGGCTTCCAACAACACGTCAGTCATTCCTCATCCGACAGTGACCTACACCAGCGCCAACGCGACCGGCAGCCTGAGTTTCTTACCAGTGGCAAACACAAACGGTGTGGCAACCATCACAGTCACGGTCACGGACGACGCTAATGCTGGTGGTGCAGCTCTCACGACAAGTCAGACATTTACTGTGACGGTGACAGCGCCCAATCACACGCCGACGGACATCGCGCTGAGTGCCACGACGATTGCTGAAAACAACGCGGCCAACGCCACGGTGGGCACCCTCAGCACGACGGACGAAGACGCGGATGACACCTTCACTTACACGCTGGTCAGCGGCACGGGGGACACGGATAACAGCAGCTTCACCCTCTCTGGCTCCTCGCTCAGACTCACGCCTAGCGCGAACTACGAAACCAAGAGCAGCTACGCGGTGCGGCTGCGCACGACAGATGCAGGCGGGTTGTTCTATGAGGAGGCGTTTAACGTCAGCATTACGGATGTGGCGGAAAGTCCGTCCTCCATTTCCGCCAGTGGTGGATCAGGCACGGCCATCACGTCGCCGCAACTGACCGCGCGCATGGTCTTTGCAAATAATGGCAGCACCGCGAATCTCGCCGAAGCAGACGCTCTCTTGGCTGGCAGCAATGTGCTCAGTCAGTTCACTGGCCCCATTGCAAAAGTCGATTTCGCGGATTCGAACACGAACGGCGCCTTCGCTGGGGTCCTGCCATTCCCCGGAGAGGCCAGCATTGTTGAGATCAACAGCTTTGCCCTTCAGGTCACGGGTTCCATCTATGTGCCGACTTCTGGCCAGTGGACCTTTGGCGTGCGCAGTGACGACGGGTCACGTATCCGTATCGACGGAGTCACTCAGCTTGAGGACGACACTCAACATGGGGAGGAAGAGCGGTATGTGACCGTCACTCTCACGGCTGGAATGCACAGCTTGGACTTTTTGTTCTTTGAGAATGGAGGTGGTGCCCAAGTCGAGCTTTTCAGCGCTCCCGGTGCACACTCCAGCTTCAGCGCCGATTTCACTCTCATCACAAGTGCGCCGATCAGCATTACTGAAGGCGTTCCTGCGAATTCACTCGTAACCACATTCACGGCTCAGGACGAAGATGCAGGCAGCACAGCCACCTTTGCCCTCGTCACTGGAACTGGAGATAATGACAATGCCAGCTTTACCCTCTCTTCGGGTGGTGCGCTGACGATCAACAACTCACCCGATTACGATGTCAAAAATCTTTACTCCATTCGTGTGCGTGCCACCGACGACACTGGGCTGACCGTGGATACGGTCTTCCAGATCAACATCAAGCCCAATCACGCGCCGACGGACATCGCGCTGAGCTCGATGAGCATTTCGGAAAATAACGCCGCCAACGCCACGGTGGGCAGCTTGAGCACGACGGACGAAGATGTGGGGGATAGCTTTACTTACACGCTGGTGAGTGGAACGGGGGACACGGACAATGGCAGCTTCACCATAACTGGCGACGCTTTGAAGCTGACGTCGATTGCGGACTACGAAACCCAAACCAGCTATGCGATCCTCGTGAGGACGACGGATGCAGGTGGGTTGTTTTACGAAGAGGCCTTTACCATCAGCATTCTTGACGTGAGTATTGCGCCGGTGATCACTAGCAATGGTGGCGGAGCGACAGCGGCCATCAATGTCGCCGAGAATACCACGGCAGTGACGACAGTGACGGCATCGGTGGAAACGCCTTTGACCAAGACCTTCAGTATCAGTGGTGGTGCGGATTCGGCTCAATTTAGCATTGTCTCAAGCACAGGCGTGCTGACATTTGCTTCAGCGCCGAATTATGAAATGCCTGCGGATGGGGATGCGGATAACGTTTACGAGGTGATTGTTAGAGTTGTCGCTAATGGCAGCCCTGTCCTGGATGATACGCAGGAGCTCAGCATTACCGTCACCAATGACGATGAAGCGCCGAGCATTACCTCGGGCGGCAGCGCAAACTTCGCCGAAAACGCCACAGGCACCGTTTATACCGCTACCGGCAGCGACCCGGAGGGCGAGGCCCTGAGTTACACCTTGGGCGGCACGGATGCGGCTCTGTTCAATATCAACGCAGATTCTGGTGCCGTCACCTTCAAGGTCTCGCCCGATTTCGAGGCGGCTGGTGACAACGGGACGGACAACGTCTATGACCTCACCGTGACAGCCTCCGATGGCGGCCTCAGCAGCGCGGCACGGGCCGTCGCCATCACCGTCACCGATGTGAATGAAGCGCCGGTGATCACCAGCAACGGTGGCGGAGCCTCTGCCGCCATCAGTGTGGCCGAGAACAGCACGGCGGTGACGACGGTGACCGCGACGGATGCAGACGCAGGTCAGACGAAGACCTTCAGCATCAGCGGTGGCGCGGATTCGGCACTGTTTAGCATTGTCTCAAACACAGGGGTGCTGACTTTTGCTTCAGCTCCGAATTATGAAGTGCCTGCGGATGGGGATACGGATAACGTTTACGAGGTGACTGTTAGCATTGTCGATAATGGCAGCCCAGTCCTGGATGATACGCAGGCGCTCAGCGTGACGGTGACCGATGCGAACGAAGCGCCGGTGATCACCAGCAACGGTGGCGGAGCGACAGCGGCCATCAATGTCGCCGAGAATACTACGGCAGTGACGACGGTGACCGCGACGGATGCAGATGCAGGCCAGACAAAGACCTACAGCATCAGCGGTGGCGCGGATTCGGCAATGTTCAGTATCGTTCCTGCGACAGGGGTGCTGACTTTTGCTTCGGCGCCGAATTATGAGGTGCCTGCGGATGGAGATACGGATAACGTTTACGAGGTGACTGTTAGCATTGTCGATAATGGCAGCCCTGTCCTGGATGATACGCAAGCGCTCAGCGTTACCGTCACCAATGTCGATGAAGTGCCGAGCATCACCTCGGGAGGCAGCGCAAGCTTTGCTGAGAACGCGACCGGCACTGTCTACATCGCCACTGGCAGCGACCCAGAGGGCGCGACCCTGAGCTTTACCCTGGGTGGCACGGATGTGGGTCTGTTCAATATCAACGCAGTTTCCGGAGCCGTCACTTTCAAGGTCTCGCCCGATTTCGAAGCTCCTGGTGACAGTGGAACGGACAATGTTTACGACATCACCGTCACCGTTTCTGATGGCGGCCTCAGCAGCGCGGCACGGGCTGTCGCCATCACTGTCACCAATGTGAATGAAGCGCCGTTGATCACCAGCAATGGTGGCGGAGCGACAGCGGCCATCAATGTGGCTGAGAATACCACCGCAGTGACCACGGTGGTCGCCACGGATGTGGACGCGTCTTCGACCCTGACCTACAGCCTCACAGGTGGTGCGGATTCGGCTAAATTTAGCATCAATGCTGCGACAGGGGTGCTTACCTTTGCCATAGCGCCTGATTTTGAAGTGCCAACAGATGGGGACGGTAACAACGTTTACGACCTGGTCGTGACAGCCACCGATGACGGGAGTCCTTTAGGCACCAAAACACAGTCCATTGCCGTGACAGTGACCGATGTGAGTCCGTCACCAACGCTGGCGGCCATCAGCAAAAGTGGCTTGGAAGACACGACCGTGACCTTCACGGCGGCGAACTTCACCAGCGCCTTTACCGACCCCGAAACTGGCTCTCTTACCAGCATCACGGTGGTGACCCTGCCAGCGACAGGCCTCCTGAAACTCTCAGGTGCCAACGTCACCGCCAGCCAAGTCATCACCCTGGCCAACCTCGGTAACCTGACCTACGTGCCGGAGGCTGATGAGAATGGCGCGAAGACTTTCACAGCAACGGCCACGGATGGCAGCCTTACCTCCCCCGCTGCGACGGTGACGATGACGCTCGCGGCGGTGAATGATGTGCCGAGCTATTCGCTTCCCCCCATGGCAATGACAGCCGCAGGCGCGACGTGGACCGCCCGGGCGACCACGGCCGCTTGGTATTCCATGGCCTCTTCCGCTGACGGCACGAAACTGGCAGCAGGCCTTTTCAACGGCTTTATCCACACCTCGACTGATTCCGGAGTGACCTGGACCGCCCGATCAGGCTCGGGTTCCCGCAAGTGGATAGACATCGCCTCCTCGGAGGATGGAACCAAATTGGTAGCCGTGACGGAAACCGCGGGACAGATCTACACCTCGACGGATTCCGGGGTGAGCTGGACCGCACGCGGCAGTTCTGGAACCTGGTGGTCCGTCGCCTCCTCGGCAAATGGAACGAAGCTCGTCGCTGTCAACAAAGGCGAGAAGATCTACACCTCGACGGATTCCGGGTTGAACTGGACCGCGCGGGCCACCAATCGTGATTGGGGCTCCGTGACCTCTAATAGTGATGGCACCAAACTGGTGGCTACCTCGGGTGCCGAGAATATCTTCACCTCCACCGATTCCGGAGTGACTTGGACGGAGCAAACGAACTCGGGCAAACTGAGTTGGGCGTCGGTGGCTTCTTCTGCGGATGGTACCAAATTGGTGGCAGCCGTGAGCTATGGTAAGATTTATACTTCCACTGATTCCGGGGTGAATTGGACTGCACGAGACAGTGATCGCCAATGGATTAATGTCACATCCTCGGCAGACGGAACCCGCTTGGCTGCCACGGAAAAGAACGGCAAGGTCTTCACCTCCACGAACTCAGGAGTCACTTGGACTGCTCGGGACAGCGTTCGGGGCTGGTGGTCGATCGCCTCTTCAGCCGATGGGACGAAACTGGCGGCCGGCGTGGAAAATGGTCAGATCTACACCTCAGTGGGGGCTTTAGCTGCCTTCAATGTGGAGGTCTTAGAAGATACTGGAGCACAGAGCATCCCGAGCGTGGCCACGAGCATCTCCGCTGGTCCTGCGAATGAATCTTCACAGACGGTGAGCTTTACGGCCACCAACACCAACAATGCGCTCTTCAGCGTCCAGCCGGCGCTGGATGCCAGCGGCACGCTGACCTTCACTTCCGCCGCCGATGCCAGTGGCACGGCGACGTTATCAGTCGTAGCTGTGGATGACGGCGGCACGGCCAACGGTGGGGTGAACACCAGTGCCGCGCAGACCTTTACGATCAGCGTCACGGGGCTCAATGACACGCCGACGGACATCGCGCTGAGCGCCACGACGATTGCCGAAAACAACGCGGCCAACGCCACGGTGGGCACTCTCAGTAGCACGGACCCAGACACGAGTGACACCTTCACTTACACGCTGGTCGCTGGCACAGGCAGTACGGACAACGCCAGCTTCAGCATTTCTGGCTCCACGCTCAGACTCACTCCGAGTGCGAACTTTGAAGTCAAGAGCAGCTACGCGCTCCGCCTGCGGACGACAGATGCTGGCGGATTGTTCTACGAAGAGGCCTTCACCATCAGCATCCTTGACGCGAACGATGCGCCAGTGATCACCAGCAATGGGGGCGGCACCTCTGCCGCCATCAATGCGGCTGAGAATAGCACGGCGGTGACGACGGTGGTCGCCACAGATGCGGATCTGCCCGCCCAAGGCATCGTCTACAGCATCACAGGTGGTGCAGATTCGGCTAAATTTAGCATCGTCGCTGCGACAGGGGTGCTGACCTTTGTCACAGCGCCTAATTTTGAAGTGCCAACAGATGTGGGCACCAATAACGTTTACGACTTGATCGTGACGGCCACCGATGATGGCAGTCCCGTAGGCACCAAAACTCAGACCATTGCAGTCACCGTGACCAATGTGAATGAAGCACCGGTCATCACCAGCAACGGCGGGGGCGCGACGGGATCCATCAGTGTCGTCGAAAATACCACGGCTGTGACCACGGTCACCTCGACGGATGTGGATGCCTCTTCGACCAAGACCTTCAGCATCAGCGGTGGTGCCGATGCGGCCAAGTTTAGCATCGTCGCAGCCACTGGTGTCCTCACTTTCGCTCCAGCACCGAATTATGAAGTGCCGACGGACTTTGACTCCGATAACGTCTACGAAGTGACGGTCAGGATTGTCGATAACGGCAGCCCAGCCCTGGATGATACGCAGGCGCTCAGCGTCACAGTGACCAATGTGAATGATGCGCCGAGCTTTGCGCTGCCCCCCATGGTAATGACAGCTGCAGGCGCGACGTGGACAGCACGGGCGACCACGGCCACCTGGTATTCCATGGCCTCTTCTGCTGATGGCACGAAACTGGCAGCTGGCGCTTACAACGGCTTGATCTACACCTCGACTGATTCTGGGGTGACTTGGACTGGCCGTGCAGGGTCGGGTACACGCAAGTGGTTAGGCATCGCCTCCTCCGATGATGGCACCAAACTGGCGGCAGTGGTGGAATCCCCTGGGCAGATCTACACCTCGACTGATTCCGGGGTTAGCTGGACTGCACGCGGTATCTCTGGAAACTGGTGGGCAATCGCCTCCTCGGCAGATGGGACGAAGCTCGTCGCTCTCAACAAAGGCTTGCAGATCTACACCTCAACGGATTCCGGGGTGAGCTGGACCGCGCGGGCCACCAATCAACATTGGAACTCCGTTGCCTCTTCCAGTGATGGCACGAAACTGGCGGTAACCACCGATGGAGGGAAGATCCACACCTCCACCGATTCTGGCGTCACATGGACGGAGCAAACGAACTCGGTCACAGCGTATTGGAGGTCGGTGGCTTCCTCGGCGGATGGCACCAAATTGGTGGCAGTCGTACTCAATGGTCAGATTTACACTTCTACTGATTCCGGGGTGAATTGGACCGCACGAGACATCGGTCGCCAATGGGTGTCTGTCACTTCCTCGGCAGACGGAACCCGATTGGCTGCCACGGACAAGAATGGCAAGATCTGCACCTCCACGAACTCAGGCGTCACTTGGACAGCTCAGGACAACGCTCGTGGCTGGTGGTCGATTGCCTCCTCAGCCGATGGGTCGAAACTGGTGGCTGGCATTGAAAATGGCCAGATCTACACCTCAGTGGGAACTTTAGCTGCCTATGCTGTGACGGTGGAAGAAGATGCGGGAGCACAGAGCATCCCCAGCTTGGCCACGAGCATCTTCGCGAATGATCCTTCTCAGAACGTGAGCTTCACGGTCACCAACACCAACAATGCGCTCTTCAGCGCCCAACCGGCGCTAGATGCGAGCGGCACGCTGACCTTCACCTCCGTCGCGAATGCCTTCGGTTCGGCGACGGTATCCGTGGTGGCCGTGGACGACGGCGGCACGGCCAACGGCGGGGTGAACACCAGCGCCGCACAGACCTTTGGGATCACCGTCACGCCGGTCTATGACACGCCGACAGACATCGCACTGAGCGCCACGACGATCGCTGAAAACAACGCGGCCAATGCCACGGTCGGCACCCTAAGTACGACGGACATAGACACGGGTGACACCTTCACCTACACGCTGGTTGCTGGCACTGGTAGCACGGACAACGCCAGCTTCAATATTTCTGGCTCCTCGCTCAGACTCACCGCGAGTGCGAACTATGAGGCCAAAAGCAGCTACGAGCTCCGCCTGAGAACGACTGATGCCGGCGGATTGTTCTACGAAGAGGCCTTCACCATCAGCATCCTTAACGTGAACGATGCGCCGGTGATCACCAGCAATGGTGGTGGAGCGACTGCGGCGATCAATGTGGCCGAGAATACCACGGCGGTGACGACGGTCGTGGCGAATGATGGTGGTGACGTGCCTACACAAAGCATCACCTACAGCATCAGTGGCACGGATGTGTCCAAATTTAGCATCAATTCAGCGAGTGGGGAGCTGACTTTCATTTCAGCGCCTAACTTTGAGAGCAAGCTCGATTCGGGAGCCAACAATGTTTACGACCTTATCGTGACCGCCACCGATAACGGCAGTCCCGCAGGCACCAAAACTCAGAGCATTGCTGTGACGGTGACCAATGTGAATGAAGTGCCGGTCATCACCAGCAACGGCGGAGGAGCCACGGCGACTGTCACTATCGCCGAGAATACCACGGCGGTGACCACTGTCACGGCGACGGATGTGGACGTGCCTTCGACACTGGCCTACAGCATCAGCGGTGGAGCGGATTCAGCTAAATTTAGCATCAACTCCAGCACCGGCGTTCTTGCCTTTAGTCCTGCTCCCGATTTCGATCTTATTCAGGATGCCAATGCTGACAATGTGTTTGAAGTCACCGTCAGGGTTCTGGACAACGGGACAACGCCTTCCGCCTATGATGACACTCAGGCCATCAGTGTGACGGTCACGAATGTGAATGAGGCTCCTGTCATCACCAGTAACGGAGGGGGAGCGACAGCCGTGTTCAATGTGGTGGAAGGCACTTCTCTGGCAACGACCGTGGTCAGCACCGATCCTGATGTCGGCCAGGCTAGGACTTACAGCATCACAGGTGGGCAGGATGCGGCCCAGTTTACGATCAACGCTAACACAGGCGCTTTGAGTTTCAATTTCACGGCAAGTCAGGGACTTCCGAAAGACATTGGGGGGAATAATACTTACCTAGTGAATGTGCGGGTCAGTGATGCTGGGACTCCCGCACTGACTGATAGTCAAGACATGACCATCACGGTCATTGATGATCCGGCAGTCACCCCTTCCATTGTTATCCAAAACATGCACAGTGATAGCACGAGCATGACGAGGGTGAACCTCGTTGCGGACATCAATCCTTCGGGAAACAGTACATCCATCACCTTCGAATACTCGACGAGTGCTACCTTTGCCAGCGGTGTGCTTACGGCAGGTCCATACAATATCGGGAGCGGGACCAGCCTGATGGAAGTCGAAGCGCCAATCACCGGTTTGACCGCAACTAGCACCTATTACTGGCGAATTGTGGCGACCAACAGCCTAGGCACCTACACGACCGGCAGCCAGCAGCTTTATAAAGTGAGTGTCATGCCAAGTTATGCCCAGGGGCAGGCTTACGGTAAAGCGGTCGCGGGCACTGCCCGAGATGTTTGGGGAAAAACTTGGGGTGGTGTGGCACCTTACACTTACCAATTTGATTTTGGAGACGGAACTTCCGCCAGTGGTGCGGTGACTGACACCGACTATATCAAGACCACGAAGTCCTACACCTCGGCGGGTTCAAAGAATTACACCCTGAAAATAACGGACGCCAATGGCTCTGTGTCTACCCGCTCTGGCGTGATCCGCGTGCTTTCAGTGAGTTCATTCGCAGACCGAGTGCATTTAGCCATGGAAAAGGGGCTGGTCTATTTTTACCGAAACCCGACAGTGATCGATGCCGATAGAGTCTACTATAATTGGAGCACAAGGGGACTCACGGACGAGCATACCGTGGGCACGACAGGTTTGGCTTTGGCAGCGTTCGCTGATCATGATCACTTGCCAGATGAAGATGCCGTCGAGGAAATTTACGCACCCCTGACTTATCGAGTCAGAAATACTTTATTGGGTCTTGCCAGCACTCAAAACATCAGCAACCACAGCAATGGGATTGCCGTTCAGGTCTCCGACTCCAATGCTAACGGCAAAGGTATTATCTTCATTGGGGCTACTTACGCGGATGGTATTGCAGTGATGGCTGTGGCTCTGAGTCTGCGTAACGAATCTCAGGCAAAGGCGCTCAATGTGCCCTACGGCCCGCTTAAAGATCTTCGAACTATGTATTCCTTTGTTCAGGACTGCAGCGATCAGCTTTTATGGTCCATGGGAGATGGAGGCTTGCGTGGTGCGTATGAGTATCACACGACGGGACAATCACAACCTCGGTATGATGGTTCGGCACAGCAGTGGCCGGCTCTGGCTGCGGGTGCGGCTCGGGACCGCTTGGGGATCAGTTTCCCACAGTGGGCGCTTGATGACTTTGCCTATGGTTTCAAATACCTCAAAGGAACAGAAGGTGGGATTGGTTATGATAGTTCAGGCTCTTGGAACAATCTGGCAAAAACCGGGGGCGCTCTGGCGGCTCTCTCATTTGGCGACAAATATGTGGATGTTGATGCGGATGCGACCTCTTATCGAAATTACGTTGCCAAGTATTGGACGGCTGCTGGCGATTGGGGTGGCACTAATGCTGGCTGGTTTGGCCAATGGTATGCCATGTATGGCATCAAGAAGGGCCTAAGCTTGCAAGGAGTCACCACCCTGGTTACTCCATCATCTGGCACCCGTGACTGGAAGAAGGATCTCAACGGCTGGCTTTTGGGTGAGGCCACCCAGTTAGACTCACAGGGCGGCACGATTGGGTTGAATCAGAGAACTCAATCCAACATGTTTGGACAATTGGCCGATGGTTCTTGGACGAGTAGCATTTTTCCTGGGGAGTATGGAAGTTCGACAGACATGGACACGGCCACAGCGATCCTGATTCTTTCCGATGCCGTTACCAGAGCGGTGCCTGTGGCTGTGATCGCCCCCATCACTGACCAGACGAATAAAGAAGCAGGTCGATCTTTCAGGGTGGATGGTACAGGATCTTACCATTTGGATGCTGACAGCGCGATTGCGGAATATCTATGGGACTGGAATGCGAGCAATGGCGTTAACTGGGCAAGTCCTGATGCTTCGGGTGCTTTGGCCACCAACCCTGGGTACACCGCCATCGGCAATTACACCATCACACTCAGGGTCAAGGATAACAAGACACCGGCAGCCACAAGCATTACGACAACAACCGTCACGGTGACCAGCCTGGACGTGGCCCCAATCGCGGTTGCCAAGCCTATCGGTGGTTACGACGGCTATGCCGGCAAGGTCGGTACGCCTATCACCCTCGACGGAACGAGTTCCTATGACCCTGATGGAGATACCATCGTGAGCTACAGTTGGGATTTCAACGGTGATGGCATCTACGGATCCGCCGCAGATTCAGCTTATGGGAATCCCACCCTCGCTGTAACCACCGTCACCTACTCCACACCCTACATCGGCAGTATCGGCTTGAGGGTAACGGCGAATGGCAAGACGAGTTCAAATATCTCAAACATCGATATTCAAGCAGGTGATGCGGACCTGCGCATTGATTCGGTAGCCTATTCTAATACGGTGCGTCGAACGACCTCTGATGTCAGCATTCAAGTCACGAATAATCCTGCCTCAGGCCGCGCATACAACAACGTTCTGCTTCGTCTCTACAATGGTGATCCCTATGCCGGCGGTGGCCCTGTGGGCCCTGTGCAGACATTGAATTTCAGTGCCGGTCAGACGATCACGGTGAATCTCACGAATTTAGATCTAGGTGGAGCGCCCATTTTGTGGGCTTATCTTGATACCAATAATTCAGTGCTGGAATTTGACGAATTCAATAATATCTCAGGCCCGACTCGGTTGGATCCGGAGATTGATATAGAGCAGCCAGTCGGCACTGCATTGACTGACGCCGTGACAGTTAGCAGTTTCGAAACGTTGATCATCGGCGAAACAAGCCTGACCAAAACCTATACCATTACCAACAGTGGTACTCTCAATTTAACAGGAATAGCGGCGACCAAAGATGGTTCTCATAGCGGCGATTTCGCTATCACGCAGCCGCTTGCGTCATCGCTGGCTCCAGGCGCAAGCACCACCTTCACGGTGACTTATTCACCCACGGCGGCAGACACGCGGAACGCTGTGGTGCACATCTCGAGCAACGATTTTGACGAAGCCTTTTTTGATATCCCTGTGACGGGTTTCGCTAGAGCGTATCCGACGAATATCTCGCTTTCAACGGCAGTCATTAATGAAAATAATGCGGCGAATGCCACCGTGGCAACGATATCCACAACGGACACCAATGTGGCGGATACTCACACTTACACTCTCGTGGCGGGAACGGGTGATGAGGATAACGCCAGCTTTACGATCGCCGGGAACCTTCTGAAGCTGACGCCTTCCTCGGATTATGAGACGAAAATCACCTACAACCTGCGCCTGCGCACGACCGACCAAACGAGTCTAACTTTTGAAAAAGCGCTTGTGGTGACGATTGTCAAACTCAATGAAGCCCCCGTGCTTGCAGCGACAAAGAACAATCCTACGTCCGCTGAATCGGCTGGGGTGGCTACTGGCACACTTGGCGTCAATCTCTTCTCAGCTAGCACGGTGACCGATATCGATGATATATCCGCTAGTCTGGGGGCGGGCAATATTCGTGTGACCTTTGCCGAGTATACCACTGGGGATTTGATTGAGTTGCCAACTGGCGTCACGCATGCGCTCAATGCCGTTCAACTTAGCGGAACGAATGTTCAGATTAGTAACGGCAGCGCCTGGACCACCATCGCTACGCGAGACGCAACCAATACGGGCATTGGTAAGGCCTTGACGCTCACCCTCAATGCCGCCGCAACTGAGGACAATATCGGCTATGTCATCGATGCTCTGATGTTCCGTAGTACCTCGGACAACCCAACCGTGAATCAGACAAAACTCACGCGCACTTATAGTTTGGTGATCAATGACGGTAATAACAATGCTCTAGCTGGCGGTCCGGCGGCTTTGGACTCCAATACGATTGCCGGCGGCACCCTGACGATTACGCCTGATAATGACCTTCCAGTGGTAGATCTCAATGGAGCCGCTGCCGGTGTGAACCACGCCGTGACCTGGACGGAAGTGGCCAACGGCACACATGTGACCGCAGCCATCACCTCTAGCGCCACCATGACGGACGCAGACAACGTCAACTTTTCGTCCATGAACTTCACGCTTGGCGGTGTCCTTGATGGCAACAGTGAGGTGGTCACCATCGGCGGCACTGCCTTCTCTCTGGCGACGGACGCTAGCAACGTCGTTGTAACCGGTGGTTTCAAGGTCAGCTATAACAGCACGACGGATGTGTTTACCATTGAGCCAAACGGTGCCGCGTACGCAACACTGACCAGTTTCCAGACCTTACTGAATACGGTGATCTACAACAATCTGACTGACAATCCAACGGATGGTGACCGCACTCTCACCGTCATGGTGACTGATGCTGGTCTGAACAATCTGGCCGGTGTGGGATCGGTTTCGAGCACGCCTGTCACCACCACCATCAATGTGAACCCAGTCAATGATCAGCCGACGATCGCCGGTTTGGTCGCCGCGAGTTACTTTGAGAACGCCATTAATGCTGCTGCGGCAACACTGGATGCCACGGCGACGGTCACCGATATCGACAGCCCCGACTACAACGGTGCCACACTCACTGTCAGCGGTTTGGTTGCCGCACAAGATTTGGTTTCGCTCCCAATCGGAGCAGTGTCCTCCTTGGATAATGTGCAACTTACCGGAACCAACGTTGAAATTAACGATGGCAGCAATTGGGTCGTCGTCGGGACGGCCGCCGGCGGTAATGGCAATAATTTCGTGGTGACGTTTAATTCATCTGCCACCGCAAGAAGTGCTGAACTCGTCATTGAGAGCCTGACCTTTGCCAACAGTTCTAACAACCCAACGCTAACGCGTACACTGACTCTGACGCTCAATGACAATGATGGCAACGCGACGCAGGCTGTGACCCTCGGTGTGACCATCAAACTAGAGAACGATGCGCCCGACATCACTGGCACGGTCGGATTGGCCTACACCGAACAGGGGACGGCCGCGGCGTTCGTGAGCGGTGCTACAACTTCGGATCCTGACCAACCCACGAGTTTCCGACCTGATGCGACTTATGTCGGCAATCTCAGAGTGGCTCTGGATGGCTATGTGACTGGCGATCTCTTGTCTGTGGCGAATATTGGGACCGCAGCTGGGCAGATTGGTGTTTCGGGCACTACGATTTCATATGCGAACGTTAACTTTGCCACGACGACAGGCGGAACTGCAGCTGATTTGGTGATCACCTTTACCAGCACAACGGCCACGCCGACGGCGGTCGGCGCACTGATCAACGCTTTGCGTTATCGATCCACGAGTGACGACCCGACAGTAAATAACACCGATCTAAGTCGTGTTGTCACCGTCACTTTCAATGATGGAGCCAATACCAAGGATGCAACTTCCTCCACGACGGCGCTAACGGATACGCTGACGGGTACCATCAACCTCACCGCCGTGAACGATCTGCCGGTGATCGTTGTGACGGGGGCTGCCAGTTTCTCGGAAAATGGCCTGGCTCTGACGGTGGACAGCACCACGACGGTTACTGATTTGGACGATACCCAGATTGCTGGTGGGAGTGTGAGTATTACGACGGGGTTCCTTTCGGGAGATACGCTATCGACTACAGACACTGGTAATATCACAGGTAGCTTCAATGCTACAACGGGCGTGATGACCTTGAGCGGAACAGACACGCTGGCGAATTATCAGACGGTGCTTCGCAGTCTGACCTATGTGACAGCCAGCGAGGATCCGACGGACAATGCGACGAAGCTGACGCGTGTGCTGACCTACAGCACAACGGATGCAAACTCTGATAGCGTGGGTGCGGCCACAGGGACGACGACAAAAACCATCAACATCACGCCAAGCAATGACAAGCCGGTCGTGACAGCAGGAGCAACCCTTGCTTATGCAGAAAATGACGCGGCGACAGCCATCGATGGCACGATGACGGTCAACGATGCTGACGATACGCAGATCACTGGGGCGACAGCGACGATTTCTGCGGGATTAACCACGGGCGACTTGCTGGCAGTGACCACACAGAACGGGATTTCCGGCAGCTACAGCGCAGGAACCGGGGTTCTGACACTGACGGGAACGACGACACTGGCGAATTATGAAACCGCGCTACGCAGTGTGACCTATCGCAGCACCAGTGAGGACCCGACGGTGACGGCGGTGAATCGCACGGTGACGTG
>JAIXZA010000090.1 GCA_027489965.1 Verrucomicrobiaceae bacterium | reverse complement strand
TGCCGTCGTCCCAAGTGCCTGGCCAATGTTTGCGCGCCTCGTCTATCAATTCACTCACACTGCGCTGGTCGTTTGGTTCCGGCCCAAAATTGAAGCCACACTCGAAATCCCTGCCATTCGGTCCATAAAGCCGCTCTGCCAGCAGGAGGTAACCGCGCAGGGGATCAAGCACATGTTGCCAAGGGCGGACAGAGTAACGGTTTCGTACCATGAGTGATCGACCGGCGGAATATGCCCGAGCGAGATCAGGCAGGATGCGGTCTTCTGCCCAATCTCCTCCCCCAATCACATTTCCTGCTCGCGCGGTCGCGACCTTGGTTTCTGAGCCAGACAGAAAGGCCTTCTTCCAGCTCTCTGCAACCAGTTCCGTTCCAGCTTTGGAGGCTGAATATGGATCATGCCCGCCAAGACGGTCCGTTTCGCGGTAAGGATGTTCCCACTCGCAATTCTCATAGACTTTATCCGTAGTGACAACGACAACTGCGCAAGGCCGGTCCAGCAAGCGCACCGCATCGAGAACATGGGCTGTTCCCATGACATTTGTTGCCCAAGTTTCTATTGGCTGTCGATATGACTTGCGGACAAGGGGTTGAGCTGCAAGGTGAAAAAGAACATCAGGGCATGTGCGCCCTACCGTACTTCGAACCACGTTCTCGTCACGAATATCCCCGATCGTGTGATCCATTCGGCTGGACAGTTCCAACTGGTTGAACAAAGCCGGCTGGGTTTCGGGCGCAAGGGCGAGTCCAGACACGTCGGCCCCGAGGGAAAGCAATACCTCGCTCAGCCAGCTTCCCTTGAAGCCGGTATGCCCCGTCACAAGAACGCGTTTGTCCCGCCAAAACTGCATGATCAGGCCCAAACCTTCCATGGCGCGCGACCCTTAGACCAGAGGTCTTCAAGCTGGTTCTTATCGCGTAGCGTATCCATGGCTGCCCAAAAGCCACGGTGACGGTATACGGCAAGTTGCCCGTCTGCCGCCAAGCTCTCCAACGGTTCAGATTCCCATGGGGTTGCATCGCCTGCAATTCGCTGAATCACAGATGGTTCACAAACGAAGAAGCCGCCATTGATCCATTGCCCATCTCCGACGGGCTTTTCAAGGAAGCGCGAGACGCGCCCATCAGCGATCTCTAAAGCGCCGTAACGCCCCGGAGGCTGTATGGCGGTTACGGTTGCTTCGGCACCAGTTTCCTTGTGGTAGGCAATGAGAGATTTCAGGTCGACACTGGCAACGCCGTCACCATAAGTCAGGCAAAAGGTACCACGTACATAATCGGCGACCCGTCGTAGCCGCCCGCCGGTCATCGTGTTGTCTCCAGTATCCACAAGCGTGACGCGCCATGGCTCGGCATTGCGCTGGTGTACTTCCATCCTGTTCTCGGCCATGTCGAATGTCACGTCAGACATATGGAGGAAATAGTTCGCAAAATACTCCTTGATTACATAACCCTTGTAGCCACAGCAGATGACGAAGTCATTGATCCCGTGAGAACCGTAAATCTTCATGATGTGCCAAAGGATCGGTCTTCCACCGATTTCGATCATTGGTTTTGGCCGCAGATGAGACTCTTCGGAAATCCGAGTTCCCAGCCCACCCGCAAGTATCACTGCCTGCATTCTTTCACCGCTATAGCCAGGACCAAAAAAATCAGTCAGATTACCGTTCCTAGGTAATTTCGACCCGTACGTTCGAGAGTCTTATATCCTAGGGGCCCGTTGTTCGCAACATTGGATCCTCGGTGGAGATTTGGCATCAGATGAACGATCCTACAAACAGAAGATTTTACATGAGGAAACTTAAATGTATTAAATTCTAAGCCAATGTGGAAATTCTTCAACTGTAGTAGTTAAGTCTTTTAGAGTTAGATTAAACTTAAAGCCGATAAATTGTCCCATACTCAAACATGGTTCCCAAACCGACGAGTTAATCCTCTTGCCACATAACGAATATCACCAGCTCCAAGCGTAAGTGCTACTCGCCTCATTCGATGGTATGCAATGGAAAAAGAAGAGGGTTCCTTTTTTCCGCGGATTACGTAGTTTTCTTCTGCGAAGCGTGACGCCAGCATCGATGTTTTCGCCGCGTCGTGATAGCGGAAACAACCCCAATGTTCGCGAACATGCACGGCCTTGCCTTCGAGTAGAATTCGAAGAAACCAGTCGTAATCAAAGGAACAGGTATAGCTTTGGTCAAGAAATCCAATCTTATCGTGCAGAGAACGCCGCCAGAAGGCTGCCTGATTGGCTAGCACCATTCCTTCTGCGAAAACACTTTGATACGTCGGCCGCACATAGCGAAGATCACGGATCGTGCCGCCGGTTTCATCAACAAGGATGATGTCTGCAATGATCAGTGCTGCATCGGGGTTTTCTCGTACCGCGTTGGCAAATGAATGGAATGCACCCGGCAGGTAGTAATCATCCGAATTCTGCCAACCGACCCAGTCACCGGTTGCAAGACGCAGTCCCTTGTTGATGGCATCTACCTGGCCTTTGTCCTGAACGCTTTCCCAGTGGAACAGTTTTCCTTCATACTGTCGGATCACATCCACGGAACCATCCTTGGAACCGCCATCCATGACAATGTATTCAAGCGCAGGGTAGTTTTGATCAAGGACACTTCGGATCGTTTGATCGAGAAACGATGCCTGGTTGTATGAAGGTGTGATGATCGAAAGCTTTGGCAATGAGTGAGCCATCATTGAGCCTCTGCATGTGAATGGATGTCGTATTGTGAAGTTTTCTGAGCAGCGAGCAGTGATGCAACTGCGCCAAGCAGGGCCATGCTGGAGGGCATAAACAGCAGATTCCCGTAGATCTGATCCACCCCAAGTGAGCAGATCAGAAGGGTCATCAATACCAAACCTTCCCGGCTGTCATTCGCTACGGTCTGCCGACCTATGCTGATCATCTTTGGAAGCAGTCGGTAGAGGAGATAACCGGTTATGGCGAGCCCGATAACTCCCAGTTCGGCTGCAATCTGCAGGATGGTGCTATGGGGAAACGAACCTAGACAGAAATTTTCGGCATAATTATCAAGGCCGACACCGAAGACGGGAAAAGACAAGAAAAGGTCGATGGCCTTGGTATAAAGCGCCAAGCGTATATCTGAACTGCTGGTTTTCTCAAAAAGAACCACGCAATCGAGTGAGGATCCGTTGGCGATATCGTTTGGAATAAGCAGGAACAGGAAGGAAAGCGCGAGAGGGTGCAGGATAAACGTCAAGTAGGCCGAAATAGACATGCATAGCAATAGCGTCAGTCGTGGCATGATACCGGCACGGGGCAGGAGAAACACCGTCATCAAGACAGTGGCAAAGGCTATGACCGCCATTCCCCGTGAGGAAATTACGACCAGCAGAGCCACGGCAAGACTTGCAACGGCGTAGAGGACAACCCGCTGCCATCGCAGACGCGGTGCGTCGACAACTGCTGCGACGAAGCAGATCAAGAATGTGATGGCAATTCCAACGAGATGTACCCCGTGATCCGCGCCAAGCAACTTTGGCCGGATAACCACTTCGGGTGTGTCATTCAATTTTAAGATGAAGGCAATGGTGTACACTGTGGCCACCAGGCAGGCTGCCAGCATACCAAACAGGAAAGGCCGCAGAAGATCCGGGGGTAAAAGACGCGTAGCGATGTAGGGGCCAATGACGAAGACACAAAGGAGCACGGCATCCCGAAGTGTGGGGTCGATCGTCCGGAAAGCGAGGTTTGCCATCATGAGAATGACGATCAACAGGACGGCAAGATCGGTGCGGCTGGGAAGAAATAAAAATCGTCTGCTAGCCAGCAGGATAAGTATCGGAACCATTAGGATGGTCGAAGCGAAGATGGCAAACTGCCCCGGAAAATGGGGAAGCCCCAACTGGGAAATCAAAAGCAAATAAGCCGTTTGTCCCAAGGGCACCAGGCCGAGCAATGCCGCGGCAAAGATCCCAGTGTTGAAATTATAGCTTTTTTTATCCATACTTCGTTCCTAACCAAAGAAAGCTATCTTCTGTTCAGTATCCTTGAAAAAGAGTGGGCCAGTCTGCGCAGGCCGTAAGGGTCCACGAACTTTCCGATTACATGGATATCATTTGCCTTCAATTCGACTTTGGACGGAAGTCTTGGCTTTTCCTGTGTGCGGACATCGGCCTGTTCACGCCAAAGGAGAGTCGAGCGAAATCCGTGCGTCCCGGTTTGATCCATACCGTCGTTTCTGACCAAACTGCCGTTTGGGTAAAGGACCAGCCCATTTTGCAGGAATACCGACAGGTACCAGCGTATCGCCCAACTGTCGACTTCCCCACGTCTTTGCCGGTTGAGCATACCTGAAAAGTTGAACAATCCGTTCAGGTTGAACTTTGCCCGCAGGTCGGGGTCTGCTTCGATGGCCTCTGCCCCTGAAGCATCGGGATCAAAGGTTTGCCAAGCGCGATCCCATGTCGCCCACCCCCAAGAGGTGGTGATGGGCAGGAAGCGCGCCTGATCGGACTGTGTGTCACGTCCAAAGGCGAAGCCGGAAATCTGCATCACACGCTGATCATCTTCATAAGCATCAAGCGCTTCGTCGAAGTAATCGAGGATGTTTGGAGAGACGGTTAGATCATCTTCGATCACGATGATCCGCCCATGCGCGGCACAAATCTCGGTCACGCCATCGATGATTGATCTTGCGAGGCCACGGTTTTTT
>JAIXZA010000172.1 GCA_027489965.1 Verrucomicrobiaceae bacterium | reverse complement strand
CAAGCGGCCAAGGAAGGGATCCCGGGATCAACAAGTCGACGATGCTGCCATGATGCTGGCACGTCAATCCGAGTTTGATGCTGGAGATCGACTCGAGGGCCCATGAAGCCGGCACTTTTTGGGCAGTTCGAGGGTTTCCTTTAGGCCGAGCGGTATCGAGCGGGGAAAGGGAAGCCGGTCGAGATTCGTTGTGACTCGCAGGAAAGCGGAGGAAATCGGCTGACAGGGCGCGGGGGCTGGCTATGGGAAGTGGAAACACCGTTGATCCCGAACCATGCCTGCCCGCCGTCATTTCTCCAAGTTGAGAGAGTCTGCTTCCGCCGTTGGTGGCGGAGTGGGTGTGGGCAAACGGATCGTTTTAGAGGCAGCTGAAGGCGGATCAAGGGGTAAGCGGGGTGGCGATAGTGCAATAGGTGCCCCGTGGGACATGGTTGGCGTTGACTTCGTCTGTTTCTGCTATGTTCAGGGTGTTCTCGCCAGTGGTAGCTTGGCGTCCAACGAGTCCGACAAAGATCACATGCGCCGCGCGGTGGTCGATGCCGACCTCGTGGACCGCATGATCGGAATGCCCGCCAATCTTTTCTGCAAAACCCCAATTCTAGCCTACCTCTTGTTCCCCGAGGAAAACAGAATCGCCGACGCCAAACGTGGCTTCCGCGACCACCGCAATGAGAACCTTATCATCGACGCACGCAATCCCGGCACACTTATCGAACGCCTCCACCGCGAGCTGATTGACGCCGATCTGGAGAACATCAACTTGGCTACAGCCAAATTTGGCCTCAACTGACCATGAAATTCCTGAAAACCAATCTTGAGGGGAAAGTCCGAAACTTGCCCCACTTCAAAGGCGAGGCCCTGCTGCCGGTCTTCGAGGCCGTAGTTAATTCGATTCAAGGGATTGAGGAACGTGGAAACCTCTCTGGTAGTGAGATTGAGGTGCATGTGGTGCGTGAAGCGCAAGGGATGCTTGGCGATTTGGATGAGTCTGGAATCACTGGGTTCACCATCTATGATAACGGAATTGGCTTCAACGAGGCGAACTACGACTCATTCGAGACCTCCGATTCCATTCACAAACAAGCGCTTGGCGGCAAAGGTGTCGGACGTTTTCTCTGGCTCAAGGCGTTTGAGAGCGTCGAAATTGAAAGCATCTATGCTTCGAAAGAGCAACGCATGAAGCGCAAGTTCGCATTCACCACAAAAGATGGGATTCAGGAAGTCCTGCACGTAGTAACCACGGATGAGGTGCGAACGGTTGTCCGGTTGCGGGGATTCAAAAAGGAATACCAACGGCTCCCAAGTGCATACAAGACGACGGCCAAGATTGCACAGCGGATCATGGAGCACTGCCTTTCGTATTTTATCTCTGGCGAGGCCCCTCGTGTCACTGTGCTCGATCAGGATGAGCGGATAGTGCTTAATGAAGTTTTTGACAAGGATATCAAAAACAACATCACACTGGAGACAGTGCAGCTCGAAGGTCACGAGTTCTCCCTTGTCCATATCAAGCTTTACGCGACACACGAAAAGATGCACAATGCCGTCCTATGCGCCAATCGGCGGGACGTCAAAGCCTTGAGTCTCGCGAAGTCGCTAGGAACCAGCAGTCAGTTTGATGATGCTGACCGCAGGTTCACGTATGCACTGTATGTGACGTCAGCTTACTTGGACCAAACGGTGGACAATTACCGCCTTGATTTTGAGATACCCGAAGATGCTCCCTTGCTCACAGAGGCAGGAATCGTGTCCATGAAGCAAATCGAAGGTGCTGTAGCGGGTGCCGCAAAAGTGTTCTTGCGTGAGTTCCTCGAGAAGGCGCGGCAGCGAAAAGAGGCAATCGTTGCGTGTTATGTCGCAAACGAGAACCCAGCCCTGCGTTCTGTTCCCCATTACTGCCCCGAAGTGTTCGATGAGATTGAACCGAACAGTACTCCTGAAAAGCTCAACGAAGTGCTCTATCGGCACAAAGGTCGGGCAGAGTTCGCTATCCGAAAAAACAGCGACAAGCTCCTGAAGACGCAAGCGAAGAGCATCGCTGAAGTGGAAGGGGATTACCAAGCGTTGACAGCTCAGATTACGGTCTTCCAGAAAGATAACCTCGTGAATTACCTTTGTGATCGGAAGCGCATGATCGCCCTTCTGGAGAAAAAGTTGGAGCTGAATGCGGACGGCAAGTTCCCGAACGAGGACATCATTCACGACCTCATTTTCCCGCGGAAAGCCACGACTGATCAGATCGGGTTCGAGGACCATAACCTTTGGATTATCGACGAGTGTCTGACGTTTCACGCCTTTGCCGCCTCCGACAAACCGCTGAACCAAACGACGCACTCTGGCAGCGATGAGCGTCCTGACATCGTTGCATTTGCAGAGGTCGATGACGACAAGGTTGCACGGGCTGTTTCCATTCTGGAATTCAAGAAACCACAGCGAACAAACTTCGACGAAGACCCGACACGCCAGCTCTATCGC
This sequence comes from Verrucomicrobiaceae bacterium, assembly GCA_027489965.1. Lineage (GTDB taxonomy): Bacteria > Verrucomicrobiota > Verrucomicrobiia > Verrucomicrobiales > Verrucomicrobiaceae > Prosthecobacter. The sequence continues at coordinate 4,142 of JAIXZA010000172.1, read as the reverse complement.
TACCTTCGGGAAATCAAAGAGAACAAGAAGGTCCGACTTCCGAACGGACGCGACCTAAATGTCGGGGAGACGACTCGCTATTACTGCTATGCGATTTGCGATATCACCCGCGCCATCCATGAATACGCAGAGAATAACGGCAACTACGCACGATTAAAAGGGGAGCTTGGCTACTACATGTATAACCGGGCGCTTAACGCCCACACCGAGATTCTCCATTTCGACAAGATCGTCGTTGATGCCAAACGCCGGCATAAAGCCTTCTTCGAAAAGCTTGGGATCGGATGAAGTGCTAAGCATGACGAATTTAGAGTATCTGGAGGTAATATCTGACAATGCCAGCTTCACTTTCTTTCAGCATCATTGGACCGAAGGCCGTGATTCCCTCCGAAGTTAGCGGATTAGCGGCCTATCTCAGACGTGACGAGTGGGACGACTGGGGGAAGTACTGCACGCAGTTTTTTCTGACTGTTGTGGACACCGAGGGAGCGCAGCACCGAATTGGTCAAGTGAAGATTGGGCAGCGTGGATTAAAGCCTCATGTAGGTACTGGGAAGTTGCCAGTCGGGCATCGCGCGCCGACCGTTCCGTCAACGTTTGAGCGGTTGGATGAAGCCTTCTTTTCGGTCGGTCAAGACGACGATTACTACGCCAACCTCGGTGAGCTCGACGATGCAGTCCGTGAACAGGTTCTGACGTGCCTCCGTGATATCGCCTTCGATGACGATATTTGGCAATGGGCAAAGAGCGAAGATGTCACGGAAGAATCACTGCTGCGTTCTGTGACTAGCAGTACCGTGCAGGGTCAATTTCGCCGGATGGCGCATGGCGATGCCCGCCTGACGCAGTTTCAATTCACCTACTCTCCGCCGAAACGACTAGGGGACGGCGCATCACCGTTCACGCTCGATTTCAGTGTGGATCCGGAATCTCCGATCCCAACGAATGTCCATGTCCTGATCGGACGAAATGGTGTGGGTAAGACCCGGCTGCTTTCTCTAATGGCGAAAGCGCTGGTCGCAACGGACGCATCAGCGAGACAGTCCGGAAGATTTGAACTCAACGAACTCGGAGGGAAGGGCGGAACGTTTGCCAACTTGGTGACCGTTTCCTTTAGTGCTTTTGATGAGTCTGAATTGCTCCCGGAACGCAAGCATGGGCCAAACAGCTTGGGATATTCATACATTGGACTGCGTGGGTGGTCGAGTGAGTCACCAACGGCACCGGTTAAGCCAAAATCGCCCGACTCACTTGCCCGAGAGTTCGTTGACAGCCTGAGCGAGTGCCGAGTGGGTGCGCGGTGGCGGAGGTGGGAGGGCATGATTACAACTCTCCAGTCTGACCCGGTCTTTCGGGCCGCGCAGCTTTCCTCTATGATTAAGAAAGACTTGTCCAAACAGGACGGGCGTGACAACGTGTTGAAAAAGTTTATGGCGCTCAGTTCAGGGCACAAAATTGTCCTTCTGACTCTCACCCGACTTGTGGAGAAAGTTGAGGAGAAGACGCTCGTCCTTATTGATGAACCAGAGGCCCACCTTCATCCGCCGCTCTTGTCCGCAATGATACGTGCAGTCTCCGAGTTGATGGTTAAGCGTAACGGGGCGGCGATTGTCGCGACCCACTCGCCCGTGATTCTACAAGAAGTACCAAAATCCTGTGTCTGGATACTGAATCGCATCCTGACCGCTTCAAAGGCAGAACGCCCGACAATAGAAACTTTCGCCGAGAGCATTGGAATTCTCAGTCGGGAGGTATTTCAATTGGAATTAGCGCAATCAGGTTATCACCAAATCTTGGGTGAGTTGCGGAAAAATGTACGAACATACGAGAAAGCTATTAGTCGGCTGGGTGGGCAGCTTGGCGCAGAGGGTAAAGCTGTGCTTAGGGGTATGTATATAAACAACGAAGAATAACTGCCGTTCATGAGATTGATTCCACGGCCAATAGATGACGATGACAAGCCTTTCGAGGCTCGCGGAGTATTCGAAATCTGTGTATCCATGGTGAGGAGCAAGGCGCTTCGCGCCCGACTGCTAGCTGTCAGCCAAGAGGTCGAAGCGGCGTCGATTGATTATAACGATAAGGCGGCAAGCGCACGACTTTTCCAAATGGTCCGTCACGATGCCGTGGGCGCCGTTTCAGGCGCAGAAATGGTTCAGGTCTACACTGGCAGGATGGTGCCAAAAGGTTCCACGGGCCGTGCAATCTACAACCGGATCATGGCAATCCCGGTTAATCAGAGGTGTCCGCTATGCGGGATTGGAACAGTCAATACCCTCGACCACTTCCTACCGAAAACTCAATTTCCGGTTTTTTCGGTAACCCCAAGCAACTTGATTCCGGCCTGCGCATGGTGTCAGTGGGAAAAGCGTGATTATTACTCCGCTACCAGTGGCGGACAAATCCTCCACCCTTACTTTGACGATTTCAACACTGACGAATGGCTTGTGGCGGATGTGGTCGTTGGTTGTCCAGCCGCGTTTCGCTTCTATTCGTCGCCGCCGAATCATTGGAGCGCGCCAAAACGAGCCCGCGCGTCGACGCATCTTAAGCAACTCAAGCTCCCATCCCTGTTTTCATCAAACGCCGGAAGTCGGCTGTCCGAGATACGTTCGCGTCTTGCGATACTACGTCAAAAAGGAGGAGCGGCGGCTGTCCGCAATCACTTGGAGGAGGAACTCGCCAGCATTGAAGCGGAACATAAAAACTCGTGGGTAGCGGCTATGTATCGGGCTGCCGCCAAGAGCGACTGGTTTTGCCAAGGAGGATTTGAAGACACGTAAGCGCTTGCCGCAATCTGTATGGGTCCGGCGACCTGGAAGTGAAGAGCACTGCAATATGCGGTACTCGCGCTAAAGGGAACCGCAACGACCGCGCGAATGAGAATCTGCTGGTTGCCGGCGACGTTGAACCTCTCGGTGCCGAGGCAACTGCGACTGAACTGGACGAGTTGCCATTGCCCTATCGATTTGAAGTGCAAGGCCTGTTTGACACCCAACACTGCCCGCTTCTAGAGCATATGGATCAAGTGGGTGGCGTCATCAATCCATCGCCATGACGGCCGTTTCCTTGTTGCCTGACGCGGACGCAACAATGTCTTGTGCGGAGCGGGTTTATTGAGGTCTATAGTCCCGGGGGCAGGTCATTGTAATGATTGCCGGAAGCGGCGCTGCCGAGAGTGGATGAAGTGTTCGGAGACGGCTCCGAACAGTCCGTTCTCGGCTCCGCATATTTTTGGGGGTGCTGCGGAATGCGATGCCCCCTCGGGATGCCAGCGGACGCCTGCGGACCGATCAACTTGACGCGCCAGTGGTCGATTCCTTGGAGATGCTAGATCCGGCCTTTCCTGAACAATTAGAGAAACTGGCGGCAGAGCCGAGAACGAAAGGGAATCTGCCCGTCGACACGATGAAGGTGGTTGTTCTCACGGTCTGCACTGGTCATTATGTGACACTGAGTTGCCTTGCCCATCTCGTGAACCGGGACTCTGATGCCTTCCGGCAGCAATATCAATAGCAGTTGGCGAAGGATGGAAAGCTGCGGTTGGCGTTTCCGACCGCTACGACTCATGCCAAGAAAGCCTACCACTCAGTGGATTGAGCCTGCATGTCCTTGGATGAATCCCGCGCCGGACAGGGCCGCGGTTGGTGAGGCCCGGGAGGTGGGCGGGCATCGGGCGCATCTCGCGTCTGGTGGAGCGGGGAGACGTGGGCCTGACGGATGAGGAGATCGCGTTTAACGATGCGCTGGCATCCAATGACAGTGCGAAGCAGGCGATGGGGGAGGGGGAGGGAAGTGGGAAGTGGGAAGTGTGAAGGGCTTGTTGGGAGAGGCTTGTTCGGAGGGCGGGTGGGCGCACTCCGTGCGCAGAGAGAGCTGTGATTCTCCCAGCAGTCCAGAGCCTGCGGCTGCTTGTTCGGAGAGGGCGTGTTGGGAGGGAGGGGCTGCCGCCCCCGGCGAGGTTAGGGCGCCCCTTCAGGGCTCCGGGTATGGGGGTGGGTTGGACCCAGGGCGTTGCCCTGGGCTGCGTTAGGGTGCGCCGTTGGCGCGTTCTTGTTGGGAGAGGGGTGGGAAGTGAGAAGTGAGAAGTATGAAGTGTGAATGGCTTGTTGGGAGAGGGGCTTGTGGGGAGAAGGGCGTGT